>NZ_JBYOJO010000001.1:0-238522 GCF_057798955.1 Cupriavidus sp. 207A1
CCGACAGCGCCACAACCCCTCATGCCTGGTGACCATAGCGAGCTGGAACCACCCCTTCCCATCCCGAACAGGACCGTGAAACAGCTCCGCGCCGATGATAGTGCGGATTCCCGTGTGAAAGTAGGTCATCGCCAGGCTCTTATTGTGCAAAACCCCTCGACAGCGTGTGCTGCGAGGGGTTTTGTCTTTGGCGCGGCGGAAAAACGCTGCGCTCGCCGTCGTCGCGAAGCCGTAATACCATTACCGCAGTCCTCCATTTCCATCATGTCTGCTGACTGCGCCTGGTATCTCTATCTGCTCGAATGCACCGGCGATTCGATTTACACCGGCATTACCACGGATGTGGCGCGCCGCTTCGCCGAACACCAGTCCGGAAAAGGCGCCAAATATACGCGCTCGCGCAAGCCCATCCGCGTGCTCGGCCAGTTGCGCTTCGCCACTAAATCTGAGGCGTTGAAGGCGGAAATCGAAATCAAACGCATGAGTTCCGCGCAGAAGCGGTCATTTTGCGCGCAGCTGCCGACCCTCGACGTGGACCAGCAGACAGCGTGAGATCAAGCAAAAAAGGCCCGCATCGCAAGCGCGATGCGGGCCTTTTTCTTCGTGGCTTGCTTCAGACCACGGTCAGCGTGACGTCGATATTGCCGCGCGTTGCGTTCGAGTATGGGCACACCTGGTGCGCCTGCTCGACCAGCTTCTCGGCCGCTTCGCGCTCGAAGCCCGGCAGGGAGATCTTCAGCTCGACCTGGATACCGAAGCCCTGGGGGATCGGGCCAATGCCGACCGCGCCCTGGATCGATGCATCGGCAGGCACGTTGATCTTCTGCTGGCTGGCGACATAGCGCATCGCACCGAGGAAGCAAGCCGAATAGCCGGCTGCAAACAGCTGCTCGGGATTCAGGCCGTTACCCGCGCCACCCATCTCCTTGGGCACGGCGAGCTTGGCGTCGAGCTGGCCGTCGGACGTGGTGGCACGGCCATCGCGGCCGCCGGTGGCAGTGGCATGGGCGGTATATACGACTTTCTCGAGTTTCATCTAAGGCTCCGGTTTGGTTGCCCGCAGGGGCGGTATCAATACCTGCCGTCAGTCCGGCAGGCTGGAATCGGTCCGCGCTTGTTCGAGCGTCGACCGCAGTGCATGCAAGCGCCGCGTCAGCGCCTGGATCTCTTCGACCGGGCATTGCGTGGCACATAACATCTGTTCAGGAATTTTCTCGGCGCGCTGACGCAGTGCCCGGCCGGTGTCGGTCAGGCTGACCAGGACCCGGCGTTCGTCCGCTGCGTCCCGCGTGCGCTCGACCAGCCCCGTTGCGGCGAGCCGCTTCAGCAGTGGCGTCAGCGTGCCCGAATCCAGCGCCAGGCGGTTGCCGAGTTCCGAGACCGACAACGTTTCCGTCTCCCACAAGACCAGCATGACGAGATACTGCGGATAAGTAAGCCCAAGCTCACTTAGCAATGGTTTGTACAGCTTGGTCATCGCCAGCGAGCTCGAATACAGCGCAAAGCATAGTTGGTGATCCAGCAAAAGCCAGTCGGTGACGGGTTCGTTGTCGCGTTCCATACCGATATATTAGACACAATTAGATTGTGTGCAAGATAAATTTTCGGGACATGAGCCGGATGGGAGGGGCACGCTGGATGACGGCCTTGGCCTTAAGTCTGTTTTAAGTCTTGGTCGCTAGCATGACGGTGTTGCGTCGCATCGTGCCGACGCCAGATGCTAAAAGGAAAGGAACACCTATGATGCGCCAGACCATTGCTCGCACCGCCGTTGGTATCGCAGCCCTGGCCGCGCTCGGCGGCGGCTATGCCTATCTGCAGCGAGAAGTCATCCCCCCGGGGTACGCGGCTCCCGCGCCCGTGGTGGCAGCCGCCCAGCCGGCGGATGCCGTGGCCAGGCCGATGGACTTTTCCGGCATCGTCGCCCAGTACGGACCCGCCGTGGTCAATATCAGCGTGACAGCGCGCGCCCAGCGCACGGCGGTGCAGATGCCGCCCGGCATCGATCCGGACGATCCGCTGTTCCAGTTCTTCAAGCGCTTCGGGCCGCAGTTCCAGGGGCCGCAGGGCGGCCCGCAGCAACTGGTGCGCGGGCAGGGCTCCGGCTTTATCGTCAGCCCGGACGGCCTGATCCTGACCAATGCGCACGTCGTCGACGGGGCGCAGGAAGTGACCGTCAAGCTGACCGACCGCCGCGAGTTCAAGGCCAAGGTGCTCGGGACCGATCCGCAGACCGACGTGGCGGTGATCCGCATCGATGCGAAGGATCTGCCGACCGTGCGCCTGGGCGACCCGTCGCAGGTGCGGGTAGGCGAGCCGGTGCTGGCGATCGGCTCGCCTTACGGCTTCGAGAACACGGTGACCGCGGGTATCGTCAGCGCGAAGTCGCGCTCGCTGCCTGACGACACCTACGTGCCGTTCATCCAGACCGACGTGGCCGTCAATCCCGGCAACTCGGGCGGTCCGCTGTTCAACCAGCGCGGCGAGGTGGTCGGCATCAACTCGCAGATCTACAGCCAGACCGGCGGCTACCAGGGCCTCTCGTTCGCGATCCCGATCGACGTGGCGACCAAGGTGCAGCAGCAACTGGTGGCGCACGGCAAGGTCACGCGCGGGCGCCTCGGCATCAGCGTGCAGGAGGTCAACCAGGCGCTGGCGCAGTCGTTCGGCCTGCCCAAGCCGACCGGGGCGCTGGTCAACTCGGTCGAGCCTGACAGTCCCGCCGCGCGCGCGGGACTGAAGCCCGGCGACGTCATCGTGCAGCTGGACAACGACGTGATCGATCATTCGGGCGACCTGCCTGAGCATGTGGCCGACATCAAGCCGGGCACGCAGAGCTCGCTGAAGATCATCCGCAAGGGGCAGCCGTTGACATTGTCGGTGACGGTCGGCACCGCGCGTGACCAGGCGGTGGCGCAAAAAGCGGGCGGCAAGGAGGCCAATGGCCGGCTCGGGCTGGCGGTGCGCCCGTTGTCGCCGGCGGAGAAGCGCGAAAGCGGTATCGAAGGCGGCCTGGTGGTCGAGGACGTGACCGGTCCCGCCGCGCGCGTGGGCATCCAGCCCGGCGACGTGATCCTGTCGCTCAACGGCACGCCGATTGCATCGGTCGATCAACTGCGGGCGCTGGTGGGCAAATCGGGCAAGCAGGTGGCGCTGCTGGTGCAGCGCGATGATGCGCGCATTTTCATTCCGCTCGATCTGGGTTGATCCTTGCGGGCACCGCTGCGTGCCCGCAAGTCGTTAACCAGCAAGGCTTTGACGTCCTCGCGGGCCGTATACCCGCACGTATACCAGCACGTTTACGAGTGGGTATACGTGCGGGTATACGGCCCGCTAAGCCTTACCGGAGGCGGGATTCAGCGCAACGAACTGCTTACAGAAAGCGCGCCAGCAGGTATCATCTCGACTGCGATGCACGAAGCATGCGGCGGCAGCCCCCGCCGGCCCTGGTTCTGCTGAATCGACAAAGAGGAAGTCTATGCAGTTGGATTTCACCCGTGCCCCGATGCCGGGTACCGATAGAGCGCGGCGGCTGACGTCCACGACGTCTGCCACCGGCTCCGCGCCGAAGCCCCGGCGGCGCAAGAAAGAGGTCGCCCCGCACTGGGAGCGCGGCTACCGTTCGCACTTCTACCGCAACGAGCGTGGCGACAAGCTTGGCGAAGTGCGCCTGTCCGAGCGCGGCGAGCTGCCGGTGGTCTACCACTGGGCCGCCGGCAACTACTCCGGCGCGGAAGGCTCGCTGGCCCACGCCCGTGCGCGCGTGGAAGAGACCATCGGTTTCGGCATGCGCCAGCTGTCGCTGTTCTGAGCAGGATCTTCGCCGGTGCCGCGTTCGCCGGCACTGCGACCCGTCCGCGCCCACCCTTCGCGCGCGGCGCCTTCGCTTCTCCCTGATCTTCCCGGTAGTTTCTGTAGTCCCCTGGCGTAGCCTGCGGCCGGCGCAGTTCTGGCAAGCGGCAAGCAGCCGATAGATATCCTCGCCAGCGATCGGTGTGGCCTGTTGCGTGATCGGCGCGCCCAACATGCACGCGCCCGCTACCGACGCAATGCCGCAGAGATCCCGCGGATGCCCGCCCGCATCGACGCCAGAACCTGCGCCTGCGTTTCGGCCGGCAGGTTGCCGTAGCGCAGGCTGACATAGGCGGCGCTGACTGCGGCGATCGCCGCGCGGGCGCGCGGCAGCTGCTCGCTGGCCCGCGCCGCAAAATCCTGCGGGCCTTCGGCCGGCGCGCGCGTGCAGCCATGGCGGGCGAGCACGGCGCAGAAGCGCGCATAGGCCGCGCCGACCGGATCCGCGGGCGCGCGACGCCGCCACAGCGGCACCAGCGCCAGCAGGCACAGCATGCCGAGCACGGCGGCTAGCAGCGGTCCGGCACCGGCACTGGTGCCGAGCGCCTGCAGCAGCCGCTGCTGTCGCGCATGGTCGTACTGCAGCACCCAGCGCTGCCAGGTGTAGACCATGCCCTCATAGGCCCAGCGCAAATCCTTGAGCCATCCCGGTTGCCGCGACGGACGCCAGTCGGCGGCTTCGTTGCCGACCACCGCATCCAGCCCCTGCTCGATGCGGCTGGGCGCGACCGCGCTGGTCGGGTCCACGCGTATCCAGCCGCGGCCATCCAGCCAGACCTCGGCCCACGCATGCGCGTCGGACTGGCGCACCACGTAGTGGTTGGCCATGGGGTTGTACTCGCCGCCCTGGTAGCCCGTGACCACGCGCGCCGGCACGCCGGCGGCGCGCATCAGGAACACGAAGCTGCTGGCGTAGTGCTCGCAGAAGCCGCGCCGGGTGTCGAACACAAAGCTGTCGATCTGTTCGGCTCCCAGCGGCGGCGGGGCGAGCGTATAAGCGAACGGCGCCGCCGCGAACAGCCGCAGCGCGGCCTGCACGCGCGCCGCAGGATCGGCATGGCGCTGTGCCCATTGCGCGCCCAGAGCGCGGGCGCGCGGATTGCCGGCGGGCAGGCTCAGCGCCAGCCGCAGCGTGGCCGGCGGCAGCGCTTCCGCCGGCGGCGACAACGTGGAATGCGTGCGATAGCGGACGCGCTGGTCCACGGCCCGGCGTGCCATGAACTCGCCGTCTGGCGTGATCGCGGCATCCGCGCCGGCGGACAGCGCCTGGCCGCGGTCGAGCACGAACAGCCAGCGTTGCCGGCTGGGTTCCAGCGTGATGCTGATGTCGATGTCGGCCGTGCCGCCGGTACTGGCCGCCGGCGCCAGTTGCTGCCGCCGCAGCCGCGACGGATGCCAGGTGGTGCCGTCGTATTCCCACAGCACCAGCGCGCGCCAGTACAGCGCCGACACGGGCAATGGCGGGCCGGCAATTTCCGCACGCAGGGCGATTTCGGACGAACGGATCAGTTGCCCCACGCTGCCCGGGCGCATGGTGTCGCTGATGCCGGTGGTGCCGCTCTGCACCGATTGCGGCAGCTGCCACAGCGGGTGCTCCAGGCGCGGGAACAGCACGAACAGCGCCAGCGCCCACGGCAGGCCCAGCAGCGCCATGCGGCCCAGCAGCGGCCAGATCGCCAGCCGGCTGCGCGCCTCGGGGTGATGCAGCAACAGCCAGTTGCGCAGGACCCAGGCGCCGATGGCCAGGCTGTACAGCGCCAGCCAGAACGGCTGATCGGACAGGTACAGCGTCAGCAGCAGGTAGAACGACAGCTGCGTGACCAGGGTTGCGTCCGACAGCGCGCGGCATTCCAGCAGCTTGAGGATGACAAAGGCGCCAAGCAACGCCACCGCCAGCTCGCGCCCGATGCCTCCCCCGTCCTGCCACACCAGCGCGCACGCCACCAGCAGCACCAGCATCGCGGTGGTGCCGAGCATCCAGCGCGACGGCAGCGGCGCGCGCCGCCGCCACAGCAGCCAGCGCCACGCCAGCAACAGCACCAGCAGCAGGCTGACCGCCACCGGCAGCGTGCGCGCCTGCGGCGCCAGCACCAGTGCCAGCTGTCCTAGCAGCAGGCCGTGGTCTTCATGCCGCAGCGGCCGGGGCGCGGGTTTCATGCGGGTTCCGCAGCGCGCGCTGTGCCAGGACGCTGCGGCCACAAGGCCAGTGCCTCGAGGCACGCGCGCCGGTGGCTGGCGCCGCGCGCCGGCGGCAGTTCGATGCCGGGCAGGCGCAGGCCGATCTCGACTTCGTCGCCGGCGGCAAGCAGCCATGCGCACAGCCGCGACAGCCGGGCCTCGGCCTCCATGCCGGCGGGCAGCGCGTGCCAGTCCAGCCAGCGCGCCGGCTGCCGCGGCGGATCGCCGGCGCGGCTGAGCCAGCGGCCGGTGCGCGCGCTGTGCTTCCAGGCGATGCGGTGCAGCGGGTCGCCGCTGCGGTAGCGGCGCAGCTGGTCGATGCCGTCTTCGCTGTGCGTGGTGCTGGCGGCAGCGTGCGCGTCGTCGCCATCGTCGGGGCGGTGCGCGGGCGGCGGTGGTGGTGCGTCGGCTTCCGGCGCGGGGTAGACCAGCGTCGACATTTCCAGGTCCGCATGGCTCCAGACATGGAACAGGCCGAACGGAAAGCGGCTGGCGATCGTCACGCGCGGCAGCGCCAGGCGGCCCCGGCGTGACGCCGGCACGTGCAGTGCCAGCATGCCGCTGGCATTGGCATCGAGCGTCAGCGTCGCGGCGGCGACTTCCGGCATGGCGGGCAGGCGCGCTTCGATGCCCACGCGCGCGTCGCCACCGCGGCTGTCGACGCGCACCTGGAAGATCGCGTCCTCCCCGGCATGGACCGCCGCCACCGGCCCCGCGGCGACGGCGAGATCGAGCAGGTTGCGGTAGGCCAGCCACATGCATGACATGCCGATGCCCGCGAGCATGAAGGTCAGCGCAAAACCCAGGCTGATGTTGTAGTTCAGCGAGGTCATCAGCATCGCGGCCAGCACCACCGCAAAGCCGACCCCGCCGCGCGTGGGCAGGATATAGAGATGGCGGCGGTCCAGCAGCACCACGCCGCCAGCGCCACCAGCAGGACGCCGGCTTGCGGCGCGGCGCGGTGCGAGGCGTGGCGTGCCGCCGAGCACGCCCTTGCGCGCCGCCATGGCGCTCAGGGAATCGCCACGCCGGCCAGCAGCGCGGCCAGCTGGCCATCGACGGCGGCGTGGCCGCCGGCGCCGGCCGGCAACAGGCGGTGCGCGGCCACGGCCATGAACACCGCCTGCACGTCTTCGGGCAGCACCAGGTCGCGCTGCGCCAGCAGGGCCCAGGCGCGCGCGCAGGCCAGCAGCGCCAGCCCGGCGCGCGGCGACAGTCCCGCGGCAAAGCCGCCGTGGCTGCGCGTGGCCTGCACCAGCGCCAGCACGTAATCGACCAGCGCCGGGCTGGCGTACACCTGCGCGGCCGCTTCCTGCAGCGCCAGCACCTGGCTGCCATCCATCACCGGCGGCAGTTCCGCCGCGCTGGCGCCGCCCAGGTACAGCACGCGCTCGAAGGCGGGGTCCGGGTAGCCCAGCGACAGCCGCATGGTGAAGCGGTCCAGCTGGGATTCGGGCAGCGCATGGGTGCCGATCTGCTCCAGCGGGTTCTGCGTGGCGATGACGAAAAACGGCGACGGCAGCGGATGCGTGGCGCCGTCATGGGTCACCTGCCGCTCGGCCATTGCCTCGAGCAGCGCGCTCTGGGTCTTGGGCGGCGCGCGGTTGATCTCGTCGGCCAGCACCACCTGCGCGAACACGGGGCCGCGGTGGAAGCGGAATTCGCCGGCGTCGCGGACAAAGACCGAAACCCCGATCAGGTCGGCCGGCAACAGGTCGCTGGTGAACTGCACACGCTGGTAGTGCAGCCCCAGCGTGCGCGCCAGCGCGTGCGCCAGCGTGGTCTTGCCCACACCCGGCACGTCTTCCAGCAGCAGGTGGCCGCGTGCCAGCATGCAGGCCAGCGCCAGCCGCACCTGTTGTGGCTTGCCAAGGACAATGCGGCCCAGCTGGGCCTGGGCCTCGGCCAGCGAAGCGACGATGCGGGGGCGTGCAGTCACGTGGGACCTCGGCGCGGAGCCTGAAAAAATCGCGGTGGATGCAGGAATTATCGGGCAAAGACCAGCGCATTGTAGCGGCGCGCACGGCATGCGCGACCGTCTGCTGCCGTACGCAGGCGGCCGCTGGCCCGGCCCGACGCGCAGGCTGCGGATGCGGCGCCTGCGCCAGATGGCGCCGGTTCTGGCATCATGAGCCTGTCGGGCCACCGCGGCCCCTGTTCCTGTTTCCGCCTCTTCGCGCGGCCGTGCGCCGCGCCTGCTGCAATGACCTCGCTGGATCCCTGCGCCGACCTGCCCGCTTCCACCCTGTCCGCCGACGCCGGCGCGCTGCCGCGCCTGGTGCAGGCCTTCCATGCCAACGGTTTCGTGATCCTGCGCGGCTTTGCCGACGAGCCGGCGTGCGCGGCACTGGAGGCGGTGACGCGCCAGCATCTCGCCGCGGCGGTGCCGCCGGTGGAGTTCGAGGCCGACCTCGGCTATCCGGGCGCCCCGGCCACGCGCGATGCCGCCGGCGGCGGCACGGTCAGGCGCCTGCGCCAGGCCTACGGGCGCGATGCGGTGTTCCGCCGCTGGGCCAGCGATCCCAAGCTGGTGGCGGTGGTGCAGGCCTTGCTCGGCGAGCCTGCGCGCATCACGCTGGCGCATCACAACTGCGTGATGACCAAGCACCCGCACTACGGCAGCCAGACCGGCTGGCACCGCGATACCCGCTACTGGTCGTTTGCGCGGCCGGAACTGGTGACGGTGTGGCTGGCGCTGGGCGACGAGGACGAGCGCAATGGCGTGCTGCGCGTCATCCCGGGTTCGCACCAGGCCAGGCTCGAGCCCGGCCAGCTGGACCCAGCCGAATTCCTGATCGAAGCCCACCCGGCCAGCCAGCCGCTGCTGGATGCCGCGCAGCCGCTGGTGCTGCATCGTGGCGATGTGCTGTGTTTCGACAGCCGGCTGTTCCACGCGGCCGGCCGCAATGCGTCCAACGCGGTCAAGCTGTCGGTGGCGTTCGCGTATTTCGGCGCCAGCAACCGGCCGCTGGATGGCACGCGCTCGGCCGAGTTCGGCAGCGTGGAGTTGCCTGGGGTCTGAGCCGGCGCGGCGCGCGCTCAGGTGCGCAGTCCGACCAGCCCGGAAATCTTCTCGGAAGCTTCTAGCAGCGGCGGCAGGAAGCGCTCCAGCATCTCCTGCGCGCTGGTGCGGTTGGCCTGGCCGCTGATGTTGATGGCGGCGATGGTGTGGCCGGCGCGGTTGCGGATCGGCGCGGCCAGCGATACCAGCCCCTCTTCCAGCTCCTGGTCGTTCAGGGCCCAGCCGCGCTGGCGGATATCGGCGACGATGGCCTTGAGCGCGTCCACGTCGGTCACGGTGCGCCCGGTGCGCGCGCGCAGGTCGGTGGCGCGCAGCACGCTGTCGAGCTCGGGCTCGCTCAGCCCGGCCAAGAGCACCCGTCCCATCGAAGAGCAATACGCCGGCAGGCGGCTGCCGATCGACAGGTTGATGGTCATGATCTTGCGCGCCGGCACGCGCAGCACGTAGACGATCTCGGTGCCGTCCAGCACCGAGATCGAGCAGCTTTCATGGACCTGCTGCGACAGCGTCTCCATGATTGGCTCGGCCAGGTTCCAGAACGGCATCGAGGTCAGGTAGGCGAAGCCCAGGTCCAGGATCTTGGGCGTGAGCCGGAACAGGCGCCCGTCTGCCTGCACATAGCCCAGCCCCACCAGCGTCAGCAGGATGCGGCGCGCGCCGGCGCGTGTCAGGCCGCTGGCCTGGGCGATTTCGGTCAGGGTCTGGGCCGGGTGCTGCGCGTTGAAGGCGCGGATCACCGACAGCCCGCGTGCAAAGGACTGCACATAGCTGTCGCTCGGCTTTTCGGGCGCGGCGGCGCTGTCGGCGGTCGGCGATGCTGGCGGCGGGGTCTGGCGGGAATCGGTGGGACTGGCCATCTGCGTAGCCCGGCGCGGTTCGCCGGATTGGCACGGAAAGGCCGAAAGGGTAGAGGAAATGCCGGCATTGCGCCAGTGCCGGGCCAGGAAGGGCCAGGACGGGCCCGCCGCGGCCAGCCCTGATCTTAGCGGAAGCTGCGCTGCACCAGCACGAACACCGCCCCCGCCACGCACAGCGCGGCAAAGCCATGCAGCAGGTCCATGCCGGCGAGCAGCGTGGCCTGCCGGTCGACTTCCTGCGACAGCTTGGCCAGGCCGGCCGCGGACAGCGCGTCAGGTACCTGCAGCGCCGGGTTGAAGCGGGTGATGTGCTCGACCAGGTGGGTGCGATGCTGCGCCAGGCCGTCCTGCATGAACACGCTCGCCAGCCCGGTGCCCATCGCCGAGGCGATCTGCTTGCACACGTTCTTGAACTGGTAGGCGTGCGAGAAATCCTCGACCGGCACTTCCAGGTAGGTCATCGACGCCACCTGCACCATCAGCAGCACCGGCGTCAGCCCTTCGAGCAGCACCACTGGCACCAGCGCGTAGTCCGGCGCGCCCGGCATCAGCTGGGTCGACAGCAGCATCGCCGCGCACGCGTAGACGATAAAGCCGGCCGCGATCACGCGCCGCTTGCGGAACACCAGCGCCATCCCCAGCGTGATCACGATGGCGCCGATGGCGGAGACCGTGCCGCTGGTCGACAGCAGCATGCAGGTGGTGCGGAAGGTCAGCCCCAGCCCGGTCTGCGTCAGCGTCGGCAGCAGGAACGACCACGCCGACGACAGCAGGTAGTACAGCGTGTAGAAGCCCAGCCCGTACAGGTACTGGCGCCCGGCCAGGCGCGAGAAGTCGATCCATGGGTCCGGATGGCGATACAGCCGCCAGCCGCTGAAGGCAAACAGCGCCACGCCGCACAGCGCGGCCAGCGGCATTTCCAGCGAACTGAAGAAGCGCGTGTAGCGCATTTCCTGCAGCGTATGCAGGAACACCAGCGCGCCCAGCGCTGCGGCGATGGCGGCGGGCCAGTCCAGCGTCGACACCGGCGGGTGCGGATCGCGCGGCGCGCGCGTGGGGTAGGTCAGCACGACCGACAGCAGCACCGGCAGCGCAATGCCGGCCTGGAACAGGAACACCGCGCGCCAGCCGATATCGTCCAGGAAAATGCTGGTCAACCAGGGCGTGATCGCCAGCATCGAGAACGCGCCGCCACCGAAGCGCAGCATCAGCGGGGCGCGCTCGGCCGGCGTCGACACCAGCTGGACCAGGATGCGCGACGCCGCGAACAGGCCGCCCGCGCCCAGTCCCTGCACCGCCTTGCCGCCGATCAGCCCGGCCGGGCTGGCAAATTCCGCGCAGATCAGCGAGCCGGCGATGAACACCAGCAGCGACACCATGGTGAAGCGCTTGTACGTGATGCGGCGCGCGACCTGGTCCAGCACCATGTTCATCAGCACCGCGGTGGCGGCGTAGGCCGAGACCGCGTACAGGTAGTCTTCCGGCGCGGCACCGACGCCGCCCTGGATATGCTGGCTGGCCACGCCCATCATCAGCGTGGAAGAGAAGTCGATGCCGGTCACCAGACCCAGCGTCAGGCCGAACAATGAAAGACGCCAGTGACCCATCTCGGGGTGACTGGCGATCTGCATGCGCGGGCGCTGGAAGGTATCGATGCCGGGGGCGGCGGGGGCGGGGATGGCTGGAACGGCGGGGGCTAGCGCGTCCGATCCAGCCTGGACAGGCGTTTGTTGCATCGCTCAAGCATAATGTAGGCCCAGCGTCGAGAACTACAGGTTGTCAGGGAAACATTGTCCGGTGAACGAAACAATCCAATGGAATGACTGGGAGGCGTTCTGCTGCGTGGTCGAGCAGGGCACGTTCACGGCCGCGGCGGAGCAGCTCGACTGTCCCAAGTCGCGCGTGTCGGCCGCCGTGGCGCGGCTGGAAACCGCCATCGGCGCCAAGTTGCTGGAGCGCACCACGCGGCGCATGCGACTCACCGATGCCGGCAAGGCGGTCTATCGCGACGTCGCGCCGCTGTTTGCGCGGCTGCGCGAGATCCGCCAGGAAACGCTGGCGCGCGAGGAACGCGTGCAGGGCGTGCTGCGCATCGCCACTCCCTATGAATTCGGCGCGCAGCAGCTGGGCGGCGTGATCTGCCGCACGCTGGCGGCACACCCCGCGCTGGATGTGGCAGTGGAAATCACCCAGGGCCTGGTCGATCCGATCCGCGACGGCTTCGACGTGGCCTTTGTCATCGTCGACGCCGACCTGCCAGACTCCGGCACGGTGGCGCGCCGGATCTACCACGTCGAACGCGGCCTGTTCGCCGCGCCGGCGTTGGCGGCCAGCCTGCCGGCGCAACTGCGCCCGGAAGACCTGGCCAATATGCCGACGCTGACCACGCCCGGCGACACCGTCTGGGAATTCACCCGCGACGACCAGACCGTCTCGGTGCCGATCCGCCCGCGCATGCAGACCCACAACGCCGAGCTGCGCCTGCAGGGCGCGCTGGCGGGCCTGGGCATCGCGCGGCTGTCGGTAATCTATTGCGAGGCCGAGGTCGCACAGGGGCGGCTGGTGCGCGTGCTGCCCGACTACCCGCTGCCGCCGCTGCGCGTGTTCGCGCTGCTGCCGGACCGGCGCCTGCAGCCGCGCAAGGTGCGCGCCTTCATGGAGGCGATCGAATCGATGATGGTGTCGGAGCTGCCGCCGGAAGGGGATGCCGAGACGGCGCGGGATGCCGGGCTGGATGCCGCCGCGGGCGGGCCGGCACCGGGAGAGGCCCGCACCGCGGGCTGAGGGCGCAGCGGCTGAAGGCGTTGCGCCGGCCCTGCGCGCCGGATGCCGTCAGTGCAGCCCGATGATGCCAGCGCCGACCCGGGCGAGGACCATCAGCAGAATCTGCGCAATCACGAACAGCACCAGCGGCGAGATATCGAAGCCGCCCAGGCGCGGCACCACGCGCTGGATCGGGCGCAGCACCGGCGCGGTCAGGTGGTCGATGGCCGGCGTGATCGGCGAATGCGGGTTGACCCACGACAGGATCGCCATCAGCAGCGTGACCCACATCACCAGGCTGATGGACCACTTCAGCACATAAAGCACGGCGGTCAGCAGCATGGCGGGCACGAAGCCGGGCAGGTCGATGCCGCTGATCAGCGCGACCAAAGCCAGAAACACCACCGCGGTCAGCCATGCGGCCAGGATCGTGGCCCAGTCGATGCCGCCCACGCCCGGGATGATCCGGCGCAGCGGCCGCACCAGCCAGTCGGTGATCTGGAACACGCCCTGCGAGACCGGATTGCGCGTCGGCAGCCGCGTCAGCTGCATCCAGACGCGCAGCAGCAGCGCCATGCCGAACAGGGTAAAGACGGTATCCAGCAGGAAGAGAGCGATTTCCGAGAACATCGGTGCGTTTTCCGGTGACGGGTGAAGGTGTCTGCAACCGCACAGATTCTGCCATAGCCGGGCGCGCGCACGGCGCAAACCGGGGTCGGCTACCGCTGTGCCGCGCGGCCCCTATAATTGCGAGCGCCCCGCCGCGGGCTTGCGCGGATTGCCGCGCCTTCATTCCCTTTCGCGTTTTTTGCCGCCCATGCCCAGCAAGTCCGCCTCGTCGCCGCAACCCGCCCCGCTTACCCAGGCCGACTTCGAGGCACTGTCCGACTTCCGCTACCAGCTGCGCCGCTTCCTGCGGTTCTCCGAAGACGCGGCGCGCGAGGAGGGGCTGACGGTGCAGCAATACCTGTTGCTGCTGCACATCCGCGGCTGCGCCGACAAGGACTGGGCCTCGATCGGCGAACTGGCCGAGCGCCTGCAGGCCAAGCAGCATGGCGTGGTGGCGCTGGTCAATCGCTGCGAGGCCGCCGGGCTGGTCAAGCGGCGCCTCAATCCCGAAGACCGGCGCGTGGTGCAGGTGCACCTGACCGCCAAGGGAGAACGCTACCTGAACCGGCTCGCCATGCTGCACCGGACCGAACTGGAATCGCTGCGCGGCGCGTTCCGCGTGGCCCGCATCACGCAGTTCAACGACGACGGCGCGGAGCGCGGCTGAGCGTTGCCACGCCGGCACCAGCGGCCGTTACAGGCGGTTACCAATCACAAGCTCCGGTGACACCCGCTGGCCCGCGGCGGCCCTAGACTCGCGCGCATTCCCCAACACGCGCAGCGCGCAGGAGTCCTGACATGTCCATCCCCTTTCGTTCGGTTGTGCTTGCGGTGCTTGGCGCCGGTGCGCTGGCCGGGTGTGCCACGCCGTACGGCTACGACAACGGCTATGGCGCGGGGTATGGCGGGGGGTATGGCGGGGGCTACGGCGGCGGCTATGGCAACACCGGCTACGGCAGCGGCACCACCATCAGCGGTTACCCGCAGCAGGGCTATCCGCAACAGGGTTACCCCCAGCAAGGCTATCCGCAGCAAGGCTATCCGCAGCAGGACTACCCGCAGTCTTCGTATCCGCAGCCGTCGTACCAGGACGGCAGCTATGGCAACGGCTACGGCAACCAGGCCTACGGCGTGCGCTACGGCTGGGTCGAGGGCATCGAGGTGGTGCCGGGCCAGCCGCCGTCGACCAGCGGCGCGGGCGCGGTGGTGGGCGGCATCGTCGGCGGGCTGCTGGGCCACCAGGTGGGCGGCGGCCGCGGCAATACCGTGGCGACCATCGGCGGCGCCGTGGCGGGCGCGGTGGCCGGCAACGAGGTCGAGAAGCGCACCGGCACCAGTGCCCCGGCCTACCGCGTGCGCGTGCGCACCAGCGACAACGGCTACCTGACGCTGACCCAGTCCAACGCCTACCAGATGCGTATCGGCGACCGCGTCAGGATCGAGAACGGCGTTGCCGTGCCGTACTGAGGGCGTCAGTCTGCGCCGAACAGCTGCGCGTAATCCTCGCGCAGCTGGCGCTTGAGCAGTTTGCCGGCGGTATTGCGCGGCAGGTCCGCGACGAACACGATGCGCTTGGGCACCTTGAAGGGTGCCAGTGCCTGGCGCGCATGCGCGACCAGTTCCTCCTCGGTGGCGGCCTCGTGGCCGCGCTTGCGCACCACGCACGCCGTCACCGCCTCGACCCACTTCGGGTGCGGCAGCGCAAACACCGCTGCCTCGGCCACCGCGCCATGGGTGTACAGGCACTCTTCCACTTCGCGGCTCGACACCAGCACGCCGCCCGAGTTGATCACGTCCTTGATCCGGTCCACCACATACAGGTAGCCCTCGGCATCCATGCAGCCGAGGTCGCCGGAATGGAACCAGCCGCCGGCGAAGGCTTCGGCGGTCTGCTCCGGCTTGTCCCAGTAATGCGTCAGCAACTGCGGCGAGCGATGCACGATCTCGCCCAGCTCGCCCGGCGGCACGTCCTGCAGGGTTTCATCGACGATGCGGGTCTCGACGTTCAGTACCGGCCGCCCCGCCGAGGCCGGACGCGCGGCGTGCTCGGCGGGTCCCAGCACCGTGGCCAGCGGCCCGATCTCGCTTTGCCCGTAGCAGTTGTAGAAGCGCAGCGCGGGCAGTTTCTGCTGCAGCTCCAGCAGCACCGGCACCGGCATGATCGAGGCGCCGTAGTAGGCCTTGGTCAGCGCGCCCAGCCGGGCCGGATCGAACTCCGCATGGCGCAGCAGCGCGATCCAGACCGTCGGCGGCGCAAAGAAGCTGGTGATGCGCTCGGCGTGGATGGTGCGCAGGCAATAGCCGGCTTCCGGGCTGTCGGCGATCAGCGTGGTGCCGCCGCACAGCAGCAGCGGCATCAGGAACACATGCATCTGCGCCGAGTGGTACAGCGGCAGCGCGGCCAGCGAATAGTCCGACGCGCGGATATCGCAGGCGGCGATGGTGCTGACGTACTCGGCCAGCAGCGCACGATGCGTCAGCACCGCCCCCTTGGGCGCGGAGGTGGTGCCGGAGGTGTAAAGGATCTGCGCGGGCGTGGTGTCGGCAAGGGCTTCGGACACCGGCACGGCGGGGCCGTCGGCGGCAGCGGCGAGAATATCGGTGCGACCATCGCCGCCATGCAGGGTACCGCGGACCTTGCAGGGCAGCCCGTCGACGCGGTCGGCCAGCGCCGGATCCGCAAAGATCGCGCTGGCGCCCGACTGCGTGACGAGGTACTCGGCCTCGGCGCGCGTCATCGAGAAATTCACCGGCACATGGATCAGGCCGCTGCGCAGGCAGGCCAGCCACAACAGCACATAGGCGTCGGAGTTCTTGCCAAAGGCGGCAACCCGGTCGCCGGGACGCAGGCCCCACTGCGCCAGCGCGCCGGCGATGCGCGCCGTGGCTTCATCGAGCTGGCGGTAGGTCCAGGACCGTTCGCCGAATCGGATCGCGGTCTTGTCCGGACTGCGCCGCACCGCGCGGGCCATGGCGTCGGGGATGGTGTTGCGCAGGGCGCGCTGCTGCTCTGACTGCATGGTGGTCTCCGTTGTTATGGTTGGGGTCCAGCAAGTCTTGAAGCCAGGCGCCGAGGATAAGGGCTGCCGCCTCGCCATGGCAAGCCGGCAGCCCTTTCACGGGACTACAGCGATGCCGACAGGAACACCAGCGCGCGGCCGTGCGCCAGGGCGGCGCTGGGCTGGTGGTAGGAGCCGCGCGCCCAGCAGTTGAAGCCGTGGTCGGCCTGCGGGTAGACGTGGATCTCGGTGGCGGGTTTGCCGGCCATCGCATCGCGCACGGCCTGCACGGCGTCGGACGGGATATGCGCGTCGAGCGCGCCGTAGTGGAACTGCACCGGCACGCGGATGTTGGCGGCTTCCTGCAGCTGGTTCTGGATGCCGCCGCCGTAGTAAGGCACGGCCGCATCCACCAGACCGCGTGCCGCGCTCAGGTACGACAGCAGGCCGCCGAAGCAGTAGCCCACCGCGGCCACCTTGCCGGCGCCGGTATGCTGGCGCAGCACCTGCACCGTGGCCGCGATGTCGTCGAGCGCGGCGGACACGTCCACGGCCTTGCGCAAGGCCATGGCGCGCGCCATGTCGTCGCCCTCGTAGCCCAGCTGCACGCGCGGGGCCTGGCGCCAGAACACGTCCGGCGCCAGCACGGCATAGCCGTCGGCGGCGTACTGGTCGGCCACCGCGCGGATATGCTCGTTCACGCCGAAGATTTCCTGCAGCAGCACGATGCCCGGCGCACCGGGCTGCACGCCCGCCGGCGGCAGGCTCAGGTAGGCATCGAAGCTGCCCGCGGCGGTGTCGACGCGGATCCACTGGCTGTCGGGAATGGCTGTCATGGCGAAGGATTCTCCGGAAAGGACTTGGCAGGGGTTGCCGCAATGTCAGCCCGCCAGTGTGCCACCACGCGCCGCATCGTGCAGGCGGCCGTCGAGCTGCCTTCAGTACGCGCGCGACTGCCGGTAGCGCTTGTGCCAGTTGTCGGTATAGGCCTTGACCACCGCCGCGTCGCCGCGGATCAGCATGCCGTTCTCGGCATTGCGCTCCTGCGCCGACTTGGTGAAGTTGAAGGAGCCGGTGAAGACCGCCTGGTCGTCGAACACCATCACCTTGTTATGGGCGATCGCGGGCTTGTTGTCGATCACCACCGGCACGCCGGCGTGCTTGAGGAAGGTGGCGCTGGTATAGCGCTCGCTCTGCTGGCTCTTGTCCAGGATCACGCGCACGTCGACGCCGCGCCGGTGCGCCTGCGCCACGGCCTCGGCAATCGGCGCGCTGGTGAACGAATAGGCCTGGATCAGCAGGCGCTGGCGGGTGCTGCGGATGGCATTGATCAGCAGCGCCTGGCAACTCGCGCCATCCGGCACGAAGCACAGCGTGTAGCCGCTGCCATCGGCAAAGGGCTTGGCGGGCAGCGGCCTGGCGTCGGGCGGCTGGGCCGGTTGCGCGGGCTTGCCGGCGCGCGAGGGGAAGTGATTGGCGATGGCCTCGTTGAAGGTCTCGCTGATGCTGTCGGCGATGGTCTCGGACACCTGATCGAAGGTCGATGCCGAACGGGCATGGGCCAGCAGCGCGAAGGGACTGAACGAAGTGAAGGCCGACACGGCGGCGGCCAGGCCCAGGCCCAGCGCGGCCCGGCGAATGAAGCGATAAGTCACGGCGGATCTTGGCGTCGGTGAAGGACAGCGTGCGCGCGCCGCGCGCCGCACCTGTCCGGGGCGGGAACGCAGCGTAGCAGGCGCATACGCCACTGGCAAAGCGGGATTGTGTAACAGGATCTGTGGCCGGTGTTGCGGTGTGCATGGCGTCGCGCCGCAGCCTTGGGACTATCCGCGGCCGGCGCCTATGATGGATGCAACCCGTGCGGCCGCGGCCGCCAAGGAGAGGCAATGACCAACCACACCTACAAGCTGGTCGAGATCGTCGGCTCTTCCCCCGACGGCTGCGACCAGGCCATCCAGAGCGCCATCGCCAAGGCCGGCGAGACCATCAAGAACATCGACTGGTTCGAAGTGGTGGAAACGCGCGGCCATATCCAGAATGGCAAGATCGCGCACTACCAGGTCACGTTGAAGGTGGGTTTCCGCGTGACCTGAGCCCTCGCTGTGTTCAGGCCGCGGCAGCGGCCTGCGGCACCATCCTCGCGGCCTCGCAGGCATGCGCGTACAGACGCTGCAGCGCCTGCTGCGGCGCGTCGCGCAGTAACGCGAGCATCTTGTCGATAAAGGGCCCGGTGGCGGTCTGCGGCACCCGCCGGATCCATTGCTGCGCTTCGGTCTCGCGCCCGGCCAGCGCCAGCATGCGCGCATGGATTGACTGGTCAAGCCTGAACCGCGTGACCGTCGGCGATGGCTGACGAAAATGCTGCGACGCGGCCCTCGCGAGAAAAATCGGCCGGCGCTGAACTGCCGCCGGCCGTGCAGGGAACCTTCGAAAAACCGGGATTCAGTCGAACTGGTAGGAATAGATCATGTTGATGCGCGGCGAGCGGCGGCTGGCATTGGTCGGCTTGTCCCCGACCGGCTGCGCCAGCGACAGGTCCAGCGTGTAGTAGCGCCGGTCCGAGAAGCGCGCGCCCAGCGCCACCGACGACAGGCTGCGGTGCGACAGCGACACGCTGTTGGAATACACGCGCGCCACGTCGGCCGACACATAGGGCTGGATCGTGCGCAGGTAGGTCAGGTCCGGCAGAAATAGCCGGCTGATTTCGGCCGACGCGCCCCAGCCCTTGTCGCCCGCGACTTCGCCCGCGGGGTAGCCCAGGCCGAAGAAGCGTCCGCCAAAGCTGATCTGCTCGCCCGAGGCCAGCCGGTCGCCGCTGTACTGGCCGGCGGCGGCCACGGTCAGGCCGAAGCCCGCGGGCAGGTCCTTCGATTGCGACAGCAGCAGCCGCGTGCGGAAGAAGCTCAGGTCGTTGCCGTTGTTCTGGCGGCTCGCGCCGAGCGCATCGAAGCCCTTGTACAGGCCCAGCGTGGCGTTGCGGCTGACGCCTTCGCCGCGTTGCACATAGGTCAGCTCCGCGGTGGCCACGCGCACGTTGGTGCCGAGCGTGACGCGCGTGCCGGTGGCGGTATGGGTATAGCGCTCGAACTGGTCGGCGCCGTAGACGCCGCCGGTCAGTGTCAGCGTATGCGCGTTGGACAGCAGCAGCGGATAGCTCAGGGTGCCGCCGATGCGCTTGGTGTCGTTGACATAGCGCGGGTTGAAGCCGATCGGCGCCAGCGTCGCATTCTGCGGTACGCCGCGGTAGTGCGAGGCATTGAGCCGCGCCACCATCCCTTCGGTGCCGATCGGCTGCGCATAGCTGGCGGCGTAGTATTCCTCGCTGTCGCGGCCCTTCGGGAACAGCGCCGACACCGAGATCTGCTCGCCCAGCGGCGTCAGGCTGTTGGTGGTGGCCGTGGCGATGGCGCGCAGGCCCGGCGACATGTATTCGATGCCGGTGCCGAAGGTGAAGGGCTTGCGCTTGACTTCGAGCACCATCTCGCAGGCGCCGTCGGTGGTGGTGGGCGGCTGCACCGTGGCCGCCACCTGCAGCCCGGGCTGCAGCGCCAGCGCGTTGACGTAGTGCTCGAAGCGGTCCTGGCGCAGCGGGCGGTCCTGCTGCAGCTTCTCGGCGATGGCGCGCAGGCGGCGCTCGGTCGGGCCCGCCTTGCCGGTCACCGTTACCTTGGCGACGTAGCCTTCCACCACCGTGACCAGCACATCGCCGTTGGCAAAGTCCTGCGCCGGCACGAACGCGAACGACAGCGGGTAGCCGCGCGCCTTGTACATCTGCGTCACCGCATTGGCGGCTTCCAGCAGCTGCGCCACCGTGATCTCGCGGTTGGCCAGCGGCTGGAACTGCGCGGCCACCTCCTCGAACGGCAGCGTCTTCGCGCCCTCGATGCGAAAGCGCCGCGGCGTCAGGCGCGCGCTGAGCAGGTCCTGCATGGCGGGCTGCGGCCGCTCTACCTGCACGGTCACGCGGCTGTCGGGCCGGGCCGGCGCAATCTTGGGAAGCGTCTGGGTCGGATCGCCCTGGACCGGGCTGCGCGGATCGGCCTGGACCAGGCCGTGATGGAACGCGCCGACGCCGACCAGCAGCGCGGCAACGCGATGACGTGCACGCATGGCAAAACCCCTGTAAGAAACACTGCGGCTATTGACGTCGCGTGCCACCGGCGTGGGGATTGCCGCTACCCCCGGGCGCCTGCTGGCCGATACTGCCGGTCCAGCGCGTGGCCGCTACGTTGAATCAGGTGAGCACCGCTGCCCGTGATCAAACGATCGCCGGGGCAGCGGCCAAGGCAGGATTACTTCTGTCCGAGCGCGCCGGTCAGGCCGCCGAGCAAGCCGCCGACCAGGCCACCGACGGGGCCGGTGGTCGAGCCCTTGGTGGTGGTGCTGCCCGCGGTAGTGGTGGCGCCGCCGGTCACGGCGGAGACGACATTGGTGACGGGCGCCAGCGGGCTGGTGGTGCCAGTGCCGCCGGTTGCGCCGCCAACGCTGCCGACCACGCCACCGACCACGCCATTCACCACGCCGCTCACCGCGCCGGTGACCGGGGCCAGCGGCGTGCTGGCCGTGGCCGAGGCCAGGCCGCCGGTGACGGTGCTGACCAGGCTGGTGACGGGCGCCAGCGGCGAACCACCGGCTCCGCCAGTGGCGCTGCCCAGGCCGCCCACCGCGCCACTGACCAGCGACGTGACCGGAGCCAGCGGCGTGTTGGCGGTGGCGGTGGCCAGCCCTCCGGTGACGCTGCCGACCAGGCCGGTGACAGGCGCCAGCGGCGAACCCGTGCCGCCGGCGCCTGCCCCGCCTGCCAGCCCCCCGGCCAGCGTGGTAACCGGTGCCAGTACCGGACCCAGCGCGCCCAGCCCGCCGCCGCTGGCGGGGCCGTTGACCGCGCCGCCGAGTGAGGCCACCGTGGTGCCGGTGGCGTTGACCACGCCGCCGACGCCCGCGACCACCGGCGTGTTGGTCTGTTGCAGCTTGGTGCCGGCGGTGGCCAGCGCGCCGCCCACGGTCGCGAGCAGGCTGCTGGTCGGGGCGCCCAGGCCGGTGGCCGCGCCCAGTGCCTGCGTGGTGCTGGTCAGTTGCGAGGTGATCGGCACGATCAGCTTGCTGGTGGTGATGGTCACCTGCTCGACCGCGCCGCTCGACAACACCGAGGTCAGCGTCCCGCCGGTGTTGCCGACGGTATTGCCCAGCGTGCCGACCACCGCGCCCAGCGGCGACGTCAGCGGCGCCAGCGGTGCCAGCTGGCCGGTGCCCAGGCCGCTCACCGCGGTGCCGGCGCTGGTCACCGCCTTGCCCAGTTCGGTCACCACGTTGCCGGTGCTGGCGACGGTGGTGCCGACCGGGTTGGTCGAATTGGGCATGCTGCCCAGCCCGGATTGCAGGCCAGTGGCCAGTGCGCCGACGGCATCGCCGGTCGCGGCCACCACGCCGCCCAGCCCGCTTTGGGTCTGGCCCGGCAGCAGCGGCAGGTTGGCGTTGCCAAGCTGGTTGCCGAGGTCGCCGACGGTGCTGCCCGTATTGCCCAGCACCGTGCCGGCGTTGTCGATCACCGTGGCGGTCGGGGTCAGCGCGGTGGGCGTCTCGCCACCACCGGTATTGCCGCCGGTGTTGCCGCCATTGCCACCGCCCGTGCCGCCGCTGCCGCCGCCGGTGCCGCCCGTGCCTCCGGTACCGCCACCGGCCAGGTCGGTGCCGCCACCGGTTCCGCCGGTGCCTGCATTCGTGCCGCCATTGGTGCTTCCATTGGTTCCTGCGGTATCGCTGGTGCCCATCGAGGTCGAGCCGCTGCCGCTGGCGCAGCCACCCAGGGCCAGCAGGGTTGCCAGGAGTGCCGTTACGGCGAGTTGTTGTTTGCGCATGGTCTGTTCCTTCATTCCCGTCGTTTCAATCGCTCGGCCGCGCAACGCGTTTGTCTGCTGCGTGCGGCGGTGACGGTGATGGCGCAATCGGTATGCCAGCCGTTTGGCGCGCTACCGCACAGACCCCGCCGAAGTCGGGTGTGGTACCCGCGAAGCCTTGCGGCATGCGGCCTGCGCGGTGTCCGCGGGAAGCGCCGCGAGGTCCGCCGGCGCGTTGGCATGGAGAGCGTGGCGCGTTACGCGTTACGTAACGTGTGTCGTGCGCGGGGAACAAGGCAGCATCGGCGAAGCGGGCGCGGCCAGCCGCCGCGGGTCCTGCCACGCCGCCGCTGCGTGTTCCCGCGTGCACGGAACACGTTACGTAGCACGTAACGCGTTTCGCCCTGCCGCGGCACCGTCCGCGCGCGCTTCGCCGCCACGTCGGTCCGCCCTGCAGGCCGCGCCGCGCAAGGCATGCAGGCAGTTCGCCGGTCTGTGCGCCAGTCCACCTTGCCGGGCTGGCACGCGCCTTGCCATTCCCGATCCCGACGCGCCGACGATTTCGCGTTCCACCGTGTTGCCATGACTGATGGGGATGGCGGGCAGGTCGAACAAAGCGGGACAACAACGAGCGCTCGTCGGCATTCCATGCGGCGGTTCACAAGAAAAGACGGCCCGGCAGCGCCGTGGCCAACCAGACAGGAGAAGCACAATGAAGACCAAGCATCCCGCACCGCTTTCCATGACCTCGCTGGCCGCGGCCGGCGTCGCCGCCCTTGCCTTGCTGATGTCGGGCTGCTCGTCGAGCGGCGGCGGCAGCGGCGCCAATCCGCAGCCCAGCGGCGGCGGCGCCGATACGCCGGTCACGCCGCCGCCGCCGGCCGGGGCGCAGACCACGCCGACCGCCAAGGCCACCGAAGGCGCGGGCAACACCGTGGTGTCGGCGGGCAATGCCGTCAGCGAGATCGGCAAGTCGATCCAGGACGCGCCGCTGCCGCTGCTGCCTACTGACGCACGCAAGGGCGCCGGTGGGGTGGTGGTCAATGCGGGCGAAGCGGTCGGCGCGCTCGGCGCCGGCGTGCGCGACGGGCTCGGGCAGATGGGCTCGGTCGACAACCCGGTGGGCGTGACGGTGTCCAGCACCGGCAACGTGGTGCGCGAAGTGGGCGACGCCGCGGTCAGCGGCGGCGCGCTGGTGCAGGGCCTGGGCACCGAGAAGCTGGCGCCGCTGGCACCGCTGACCACGCCGGTGGGCGGCCTGGTCAAGAAGGTTGGCACGGCGATGCAGGGCGGCGGCGACAAGCTGCAGACGGTGCTGTCCGATGGCGCCGTCGCGCAGGTCACCAACTCGCTCAGCAAGGTGATCGTGCCGCTGACCAGCAAGGTCACCGACGGTACCCAGACGCTGGGCGCGACCACGCACCTCGGCGGACCGGCCGACGGTCTGCTCTACAAGGTCGGCAATACGGTCGCCACCGGCGGCAGCATGCTCGGCAATACGCAGGCCCCGGTGGTCGCGCCGCTCGGCGGCGTGGTGACTGAGGCCGGCAAGACCGTTGCCGCGGTCGGCGTGCTGGTCAACGGCAACGGCCAGGCCGGCGGCAACCCGCTGGGCGGCTTGTTGAACAACCTGCCGCTGGCCGGCGCCGGCAACGGCCAGGGCAGCGATGGCAGCCACGGCGGCAATGCGCTCGGCGGCCTGCTCGGCAGCCTGCCGCTGGTCAAGCTCGGCAGCGGCGATGGCGGTGCCGGGGGTGGCGGTGCGCTGGGCCCGGTCGGTGCGCTGCTGGCGCCGGTCACGGGTCTTGTCGGCGGCATCAAGAGCGGTGTCGGCGGCAGCGCCGGCGGCGGCTCGGGCGGTGGCGACAGCAAGCCGCAACTGCCGATCCTGGGCGGACTGCTCCACTGAAATGTATCAACCCGCATAGGTGTTTTCACGGTGCGCTGTCGCTCATCACCCCGTCGCAGCGCATCTTTTTATTCCGCCTGGCCACGCGGCTGAAATGCCGGCATGGCCAGGCTGCGGGCCGGTTTGCACCGGCCCGCCTGTTCTTTAACAAGCTGCGAGCCGGCGCGTTTCAAACGCGTGCTTTAACCCCTTCGGGTCATTACTATCACCCGAGGGAGGGGTATGGTTGAGACATACCATGTCTTATAAAAAAAGCTCAGCAAGCGTGAATAGTCGATAAAAGAGCGGGCCACAGAGCACCGTGATAATCGAACGGGGGAAGCGTGATCGCGGCATCAGATCACTCGGGAGTGTCAGAAATCATGAAACGACTCATTGCACGCTTTATTAAAGATGAGCGCGGGGCGACGGCTATTGAATATGGGCTGATCGTGGGGCTCGTCGCTTTAGCTATTACCGTTGGCGCCGGAAAGCTTGGCACTGAGCTCGACGCGAGCTTTGAACGGCTCTCCGTCAAGGTCAAGGGCTGGTTCACGACATAATGAGAAACCGGCTTCTCTAACGAGACTAGCGTGATTGCCGCGCTCCTCTGCGCGGCGACCCTCTACACAGACTTCGCTTACCGGCGGGTTCCGAACCTCCTGCTGGCGATTGCCGTGCTGGCCCTCGGGCTGGCACTGATCGCCGGACAGGCCGCGGAACCGCCGCTGGCCGCGCGCCTGATCGGCGCCGGGCTGGGTCTTGCTGTCACCTTGCCGGTCTACGCCCTCGGGCGCATGGCCGCGGGCGATGTCAAGTTCCTGACGGTGGCGGGGTTGTTCACCGGTCCGCAGGGGCTGGTGGTGGCATGGGTCGTCGGCAGCCTGCTCGGGCTGGTGCACGCGCTGCTGGCGCTGGCACTGGCGCGCCGCACGCCGGCCGCGGATCACGCTTTGCATTCCCAGGACCAGTCCCTTCCAACGGCGCAGTTTTCGCTGGCGCGCGGCATCCCGTATGCGGCGTACCTGGCCGTGGGCGTGCTGGTCTGGATGGCTGCGGGCCAATAGCCGGAATGGCTTGAGGCCAGCAGGCCGCGCCGCCGGTCGGCGCGGCGGAACACCAAGAGACCGGGGTTTCAGATGTTGCTGCACGCAAGGGTCAACAGGAAGATCAGGCGGCGCTCCCAGGGCGCCGGCAGCGCCGCAATCGAGTTTGCGATCGTGGCGCCGGTGCTGATCACCATCGTGATCGGCATCGTGTACTACGGCGTGATGCTGGCGCTGCAGCAGGTGCTGACGCTGGCCGCCGAGGAAGGCGCGCGCGCCGCGCTGCGCTATCCCGCAGGCGTCGCCGGCACCGGCCTCGCGGCCACCCAGCAGGCACGCGTCAATGCCGCGGCCGCGATGGCGCGCGGCACCTTACCCGCATCCCTCCGTGACCTGATCCCGCCCGCCGGCGTCGCCGCGGCCGTGCCCTGCGCGGCCGGCTCGGCCGACGTCTGCGTACAGGTCACGCTGACCCTGACCACCACCAACATCATGCCCGCGGTGCCGATGGTGCCGCTGCCGGCTTCGCTGTCGGGCTCGGCCATGGTCCAGCTCTCTCCCGATATCTGATGCGCATGACGAATCGCCCCATGCCCGAACCCAGGATTTCCGCATGACCAGCAAGCAGATCCGATTATTGGCCGTCGTGCTGCTGGGCCTGGCCTTGCTGCTCGCACTGCTGGCGTGGCAGGTAGGACGCCAGCCAACTCAGCCCGAGGCATCGGCAGGCGCCAGGCCGCTGCATCCGGTGGTAGTCACCACGCGCCCCGCCGAAGCCGGCAAGCCGCTCGATGCCGAGGCGCTCAAGGTGGAGATGCTGCCGATCGATCCCGCCGGCGCCTACCGCGACGTGGCGCGCGTGACCGGGCAGGTGCCGCTGGTGGCGCTGGGCGCCAACGTGCCGGTGCTGGAAAGCCAGCTGCTGTCCGGCCTGGCTGCGCAGGTGCCGGAGGGCGAGCGCGCGGTGGCGGTGTCGGTCGATGAGGTCGTCGGCGTCGGCAACCAGGTGCAGCCGGGCGACTATGTCGATGTGTTCCTGGTGCTGCGGCGCGACCAGCAGGAAATCCCGGACAGCCAGGCGCGCATGCTGCTGTCGCGCCTGCGCGTGCTGGCCTACGGCGTGGCCTCGGTCAACCGGCCGCAGGCGGCCAAGCCGGAACAGATGATGGCACGCCAGGAAGGCGCCAAGACCGCGGTGCTGTCGGTGCCGCTGGAACAGGTCAGCCGGCTGGCGATGGCGCAGCACTCCGGGCGCCTGATGCTGGCGCTGCGCAATCCGCAAGACCCGGCCATGCCGAGCGACGGCATGTACGCCGAACTCCCGCCCGCATTGGCCGCGCGCGCCGGCATTCCCGCCGACGCACCGCGCGCCGCCACCGACAAGGCCACCGCGGGCGTGCTGCTGTCCGGGCTGGCCGCCACCAACGGCGCGCCGGCTGCGCGCGCACCGGCGGCAGCGCCGGCGCCGCGGCCGCTGCAGGTGGCCGCGCCGCCGGCACCGGCACAAGCCAGGGAACGCGCTGGCGTGGAAGTGATCCGCGCCGGCAAGCGCGAGATCGAATAAGAACGTGGGCGCCCATCGCATGCCAATCCAGAACACACCCGCCCATGCCGTGACGCTGCGCCGCCGGCTGATGCAGCTCACGCTTGCCGCCATCATCGCCACCACGGCATGGTGCGCGCTGGCACCGCGCGCGCAGGCGCAGGACGCCGCCACCGCGCGGCCATTGCACCTGATGGCCGGCGCGCAGAAGGAACTGCGCAGCGCACAGCCGGTGGAGCGCGTCGCCGTGGGCAACCCCGCGGTGGCCGATGCGCTGATCCTGCGCACCCGCGGCGCGCCCAGCGTGCTGCTGGTGGCCAAACAGCCTGGCGTGACCGACGTGATGGTGTGGACGCGCGGCAGCGCCGAGCCGCAGAACTACAGCGTGCAGGTCGATGCCATCGCGCCCGATGCCAACGGCGCGCAGCTGGGCTACTCGGCAGCCGGCGCCACCATCACCGGGCAGTCGCCCGACGCCTATGGCGCCGCGCGCGCCCAAGCCGCGGCGCGAGCGGCCACGGCCGGCAAGACCGACGGCAAGCCCGGCCTGGTGGTGGACCGCTCCACCGTGCCGCTGAGCGGCACCGTGCAGGTCGACGTCAAGGTGGTGGAGATCAGCAAGACCGTGCTCAAGGAAGTCGGCATCAACTTCTTCCGCAACAACTCGGGCTTTGCCTTCGGCACGTTCTCGCCGTCGACGCTGAACAAGTTCACCTTCACGCCGGGCAGCGGCGGCGCGCCCGGCAGCTTCACCGCCGATATCGCATCGCCGATGAGCAATGCCTTCAACCTGGTGGCGGCGTCGCTCACGCACGGCATCTTCGCCAACATCAGCCTGCTGGAGGCCAACGGCCTGGCACGCGTGCTGGCAGAGCCCAGCCTGGTGGCGCTGTCGGGGCAGAGCGCCAGCTTCCTGGCCGGCGGCGAGATCCCGATCCCGGTGCCGCAGGCGCTGGGCACCACCACGATCCAGTTCAAGCCGTTCGGCATCGGGCTGACGGTGTCGCCCACGGTGCTGTCGGCCGACCGCATCGCACTGAAGGTGGCGCCCGAGGCCAGCGACCTCGACCCCTCGCGCGGCATCTCGATCAACGGCGCGGTGGTGCCGGCCATCGTCACGCGCCGCGCCGACACCACGGTCGAGCTGGGCGATGGCGAGAGCTTCGTGATCGGCGGGCTGGTCAGCCGCAACACCGTCAGCAACGTCAACAAGGTGCCGGTGCTGGGCGACCTGCCGGTGATCGGCGTGTTCTTCAAGAACCTGAACTTCCATCAGGAAGACCGCGAGCTGATGATCGTCGTCACGCCGCGCCTGGTGAAGCCGATGGCGAAGAATTCGCCGGCGGCGCAGGCCGTCGGTGCCGACGGCCGCACCAGTGCCAGCCCCAATGTGTGGGGCTGGTACATGTTGGGCGAATACGCGGACCCGACTTTGCCGGGTTTCTCGAAATAGCCGCCGGCCATGCCGGCTGGCATGGCCAACAGCTTTGAGGCGGAGAGATGGACTATTTTCTGTTGCACGCAACGCAGGGCGAAGTCAGGGACTGGCTGGGCAAGGTCATCGGCGCGCTGGGCACGCTGGTGGCCGACGGCGGCGCCCACGAAGGCTTTATCGAGCGCGTCTCCGAGCTGCGCCCGGGCCTGGTGTTCCTGCATTTCTCGGCGGAACTCGCGGCGCCGTCGGCGCGGCTGGCCGAGCAGCTGCAGCGGCTCTTCCCCGGCCTGCCGCTGGTGGCCGTGGGCCAGGCCGGCGAGCCCGGCGTGATGCTGGCCGCGCTGCGCGCGGGCGTAAAGGATTTCATCGACCTGCGCGATGCGCCGGCCGAGGCCGAGGCCGTGGTCAAGCGCCTGGCCGTGCCGAGCGAGCAGGTGCGCCCGGCCGAGGCCGCGCGCCAGGGCAAGATCGTGGCGCTGCTGGGCGCGCGCGCCGGCGTGGGCGTGACCAGCCTGGCGGTCAACCTGGCGGCGGCGGCGCGCCGCCACCTGCCGCGCCATGCCAAGACCGATGCCCGCGCCGAAGTGCTGCTGACCGACCTGGGCCTGCCGGCGCGCGACGGTGCGCTCTACCTGAACCTGAGTCCGGGTTTCCATTTCGTCGAGGCGGTGCGCAACCTGCGCCGCTTCGACCAGGTCTTCGTGCAGACCGCGCTGACGCGCCACGCCAACGGCGTGTGCGTGCTGCCGCTGCCGGCCGCGCTGAGCGAGCTGCGTGACATCTCGTACGCCGATGCGATCGGCCTGCTCGAGCGCCTGCGCGCGTTCTTCGACCTGCAGATCGTCGACCTGGGCGGCTTCGGCAATGCCGAGTTCACCGCGCAGATCGTCAAGGCCGCCGACAGCGTGGTGCTGGTGGCGGACCAGAGCGTCGGTGCGATCGTGTCGGCGGCGGAGCTGGTGCATGAACTGCGCGCGCGCGAAGTGGAGCGCGACGACCTGCACCTGCTGGTGTCGCGCTTCGATGCGCGCCTGGGCGTCGATGCCGCGCAGATCGCGCGGCGCGTGGGCGTGGAGTCGGTGGCGACGCTGCCGGACAGCCGCGAGGCGCTGGTGCTGGCGATGAACCGCGGCGCGGTGCTGGCCGATGACGATCCCCACTGTCCCTATGTGCGCGCGCTGGCCGAGCTGCTGGCTCGGCTGGGCTATCGCACTGCCGCCGCCCGGGACACCACGCTGCTGGCGCGGCTCAAGGACAAACTGCCCGGGGCGCTGCGCGCAGCGCTGGTAGCGCGCGGCGCGCGCTCGGCACGCACTGGAAGCTGACATGACCCAAGCGATCGAATTCTCGGACAACACCCCCGCGCCGTTCCCGGTGTCGCAGGAGTTCCACAACATCAAGGAAGCCGCGCACGAGCACCTGCTGACGCGCATCGAAGAGCTGGGTGCCGAGTTCGGCCGCTGGTCGCGCACCGCGATCCAGCGCTTCGTCGACCTGGAGCTGGAGAGCTTTACGCGGCTGCGGCGCATCCCCATCAATGAGGCCGAGCTGCGCCAGATCGCCGAGGCGCTGACCAAGGAGCTGGCCGGCTTTGGCCCGATCGAGGACCTGCTCAACGATCCCGCGGTCGAAGACATCCTGGTCAATGGCCACCTGGACGTGTACGTGTCGCGCCATGGCGTGCTCGAGCGCATCCCGGTGCGCTTTGCCGACAGCGGGCACCTGCTGCGCATCGTGCGCCGCATCCTGGCGCCGATCGGCCGGCGCCTGGACGAATCCAACCCGATGGTCGACGCGCGCCTGCCCGACGGCGGCCGCATCAACGTGGTGATCCCGCCGCTGGCGCTGGAAGGGCCGGTGGTGTCGATCCGCAAGTTCCGCAAGGACCCGATGACGCCGGCCGACCTGCAGGCGCTGGGCACCATGAGCCCCGAGATCTGCGACCTGCTGCAGGCCGCGGTGCAGGCGCGCTGCAATATCCTGGTGAGCGGCGGCACCAGTTCCGGCAAGACCTCGCTGCTCAATGCGCTGGCCACCTTCGTGCCGCCCACCGAACGCGTCATCACCATCGAGGATACCGCCGAGCTGGCGCTGAACCATCCGCATGTGGTGCGGCTGGAAAGCCGGCCCGGCGGCTTCGAGGGCACCGGCGTGGTGTCGATCCGCGACCTGCTGCGCAACAGCCTGCGCATGCGCCCGGACCGCATCATCGTGGGCGAAGTGCGCGGCGGCGAGGTGCTGGAGATGCTGCAGGCCATGAGCACCGGCCACGACGGCTCGATGGGCACCATCCACGCCAGCAGCCCGCGCGAATGCCTGTACCGGCTGGAGATGCTGGCCGGCTTCGCCGGCTTCCAGGGCAGCGAGATGAGCCTGCGGCGCCAGATCGCCAATGCCATCGACTTCATCGTGCAGATCGCGCGGCTGTCCAACGGCAAGCGCCGCATCGTGTCGATCACCGAGGTCACCGGCCTGGGCGACAACATCATCTCGACCCAGGAGCTGTACCGGCATGAGCCGTTCGTGAACCCCGACGGCACCGAGACCGACCGCTGGCTCTCGCTGGGCCTGTTGCCGCACTCGCCCAAGCTCGCACGCATGCGCGGCCCGGGCTTCATGCTGGACGACCGCTTCGATGTCTAGCGCCACGCTGCTGCTCGCCGCGCTCGCGCTGGTCATCACCGGCCTGGGGCTGCTGCTGCTCGCCGGTGCGCAGTCACGCGCGCGCCGCGAACAGCAACAGGCCTTCCTGCAGGCGCAGACCGAGCAGGTGCGGATGCGCTACACGCAGGCGCCAGATCCGTCGCTGCAGCTGCCGGCGCGCGACCTGCGCCGCCGCTGGGACGACTTCCTGCGGCGTGCCGACCTGGCGCCGACCCGCCGCACCGCGCTGCTGTGGCTGTCTCCGCTGGTGCTGTGCACGCTGGCCGGCGCGGTTGCGGGGCTATGGCTGGGCGCGGTGTCGGCGCTGGTCGTGGCGCTCGCGGTGACGGCGTGCGCGGCGTGGCACCGCGTGCGCCGGCTGCACAAGAAGCTGCTGTCGCAGCTGCCCGGTTTCCTGGATGGCGTGGTGCGGCTGATGACCATCGGCAGCAGCGTGCCGGCCGCGTTCCAGAACTCCATCGCCAATACCGAGGCGCCGCTGCGCCAGTGCCTGGTGCAGGCGGTGCACCTGCAGCGCGCCGGCAAGGAGCTGGACCAGGCGGTGCTGCAGGTGGGGCGCGCCTACAAGGTCGAGGAACTGGTGCTGGTGGCTTCGGTGCTGCGCCTGTCGGTGCGCTACGGCGGCCGCGCCGACGTGGTGATGGAGCGCACCGCCACCTTCATGCGCGACCGCGAGCAGGCGCAGCGCGAGCTGATGGCACTGTCGGCCGAGACCCGGCTGTCGGCCTGGGTGCTGGGCCTGTTGCCGCTGGTGGTGGCCGGCGGCCTGTTCACGCTGAACGCGGGCTACATCCTGATGATGTGGAAAGACCCCACCGGCAAGACCATGCTGCTGTCGGCCGCGGCGCTGGAAGTTGCCGGCGCGCTGATGCTGTACCGCCTGGCCAAGTCGATCTGAAGGCAACGATGACATCGCCCCCATGGACCGCCTGACGCTGATCTCGCTGAGCCTGCTGGCCGCCGCATGCGGCCTCGGCGTACTGGCCTTGCCGTTGCTGCGCGACTGGCGCCAGCGCCGGCTGTCGGCCCGCACCATCGACGCCGCGCTGGCGCGCCAGCGCGCAATGGAAGGCGCGCAGAACGCACAGACCGCCCAGGCCGCGCCCGCTACCGCACCGCGTGCGCAGGGCGTGCCCGGCGCCCCGGGTACCGCGGGCGCGCGCGCGGCGGCCCATGCTGCGACCCCTGCGGCAGCGTCCGGCGTCGCCACCGCGCTCGGCGCCCAGCTGGGTGCGCGCGTGGGCGAGCGCTTCGATGCCCACTGGCTGGAATCGCGCCTCGGTCGCGCGGTGGTGACGCCGGAGGACCAGCAGTTGCTGGAGCAATGCGGCTGGTATGGCCTGCAGGCGCGCGTGCTGTTCGGCGTGCTGCGGCTGGGCCTGCCGCTGGCCTTGTCGGTGCTGGCGATGCTGTGGCATCTCGGCGCCAGTGCCTTCATGGTGGTGGCATGGGGCTTCGGCACCTTCGCCGTGGCCTACCTGGCGCCCAAGTGGTACCTGCGCCGGCGCGCCGCCGAGCGCCTGCGCATGGTCGACGACGAGCTGCCGGTGCTGATCGACATGCTGCGGCTGCTGCAGGGCGTGGGTTTGTCGATCGACCAGAGCCTGCAGGTGATCGTGGCCGAGTTCGGCAGCATGCTGCGCGTGCTGGGGCCGGAGCTGGCGCGCGCCAACCAGCAGTTCGCGTCGGGCCGCTCGCGCGAGCAGACCCTGCTGCGCATCGGCCGGCTGTTCGACAGCGAAGACCTGAAGAGCCTGATCACGCTGCTGACGCAGGTCGACAAGCATGGCGGCGCGGTGCAGGAGCCGCTGCGCCAGTTCGGGCTGCGCATGCAGGAGGCGCGCAAGTCGCGCATGAAGGACGAGATCGGCCGCCTCACGGTCAAGATGACCGCGGTGATGGTGGTCAGCCTGTTGCCGGTGCTGCTGATCCTGACCGCGGGCCCTGGCTTTCTCGGGGTGATCCGCATGCTGGCAAACATGGGAGGAACGCGATGATGGGTTTCATGGCGCGCCCGGCCGCGGCGGCGTGTGTGCTGGTGGCCGCGCTGTCCGGCTGCGCCGCCGGCAACAACGGCGCCACGGCCATGCACGAGCAAGCCGAGGCCCAGGTGGAACTGGCCAGGCTGCGCGACAAGACCGCGCGCGCGGAGTACAGCGAACAGGCGGTCTACCTGGGCCTGATCCGCAAGATGCAGCAGGACGGGCTCTACTTTGCCTCGCTCGCGCATATCGAGGTCTATGTGCAGCGCTTCGGCGCCGGCCCGGAGATCCAGGTGATGCGCGCCGATGCGCTGCGCGAAACCGGACAGGACCAGGCTGCCATCGAGGCGTACCAGCAGTTGGCCGCCACCGCCAAGGGGGCGGAGGCCGCGCACGCGCATCACGGGCTCGGACTGCTGGCGGGGCGGCAGGACGACTTTGCGCGCGCAGTGACGGAGTTGCGCGCCGCCGCCGCGCTGGATCCGGTCAACGCGCGCATTGCCAGCGACCTGGGCTATGCGCTGATGCGCGCCGGCGCGCTGCAGGAAGCACGCGTGCCGGTGATGCAGGCGCTGGAGCTGGATGCGCGCAATCCGCGCGTGATCAGCAATGCGGTGGTCTGGCTGATGGCCGATGGCAAGCGCGCCCAGGCCAACGCCATGATGCAGAAGGCCGCGTTGCCCGAGCCCACCCGCGGCGCGATCCGCAAGGAAGCCGACCGCATCGCGCGCGCCGCCGCCGCGCGCGACCGCGCGTCGGCACGCCAGGCGCAGCCCAAGCCGACATCCGCGCCCGCCGCCGTGGCGGTCGTGGCCAAGCCAATCGCCATCGCCGCGCAAGCCGGCGCTACACCATGACAGCCAATCTTCTCGTTGCCATCCAAAAGCGCGCCGCATGCGTGGCGCTCGGCCTGGGGGCGCTGGCCCCGCTGGCGCACGCGCAGGGCGATGCCGCGATGACCGAAGCGGCCGCCGCCGGCATGCCGCCGGCGCGGTCCGCGCAGCGCGAGATCGGCGCCGACACGCGCACGATCCTGGCGATCCAGCGCGAGGGCACGCAGGCCGGGCCGATGTTGCCGATGCACGGCGAACAGGCCGCGCTGGGCTATGAGCGCTACCTGAACAGCTTCCGCTTCGCGCTGCCCGAGTTCTACACCGGCCAGGCCAACGCCAGCACCACGCGCGCCGGCTCGGCCGGGCAGATGCTGGGCGGAAAATGAGCCTGCGCCAGCCGCCGGTGCCCCGCACCCGCCGCGCCGCACGTGGCGCCGTCAGCGTGATGGCGGCGGTGCTGATCGCCACCGTCGCTATCGCCGCGCTGGTGTCGATCGACGTCGGCCATGTGTTCATGCGCCAGCGGCAGCTGCAGAACATGGTGGACCTGGCGGCGATGTCGGCGGCGCAGCAGCTCAAGCGGGCGGACAGCGCGGCCAATCTCAACGCCGCGGTGCTGGGAACGGTCAGCAATATCGGCGCGAAGAACGGCTATCCGTCGGGCATTGCCATGGGCTGCGCGCAGGCTGCCGGGGGTGGCGCGGATGCAATGACAGCCTGTGTCGGCGTATGGGATCCGGCAACCGCCGGCCCGCGGCATTTCAGCGCCGTGTACAACGCCGCCACGGTCTCGCCCAATGCCGTGCGCGTGCAGGCCACGCAGACGGTGCCGATCCTGTTCGTGTTCAGCGGCGGCAGCGGCAGGCAGCTGTTCGCGGAATCGATTGCGAGCGGCAGCCCGCCGGTGGCGGCGTTTTCACTGGGCACGGGTTTGCTGGACGTCTCGACCGCCAACAGCATGCTGAGCGTGCTGCTGGGCAATGCGGTGAACCTGTCGTTGGCGGATTGGCAGGGACTGGTCAATACCACGGTGACGCTGGACCAGCTGCGGCTAGAGGCGGACGTCGGCACCGTGGAACAACTGCTGAATGCGTCGCTGAACCTGCGCGATTTCTATGCGCTGGTGCTCGGCGCGGCCGGGCGCGACACGCTGCTTACCACCATGCTGGGCAGCCCGCCTACCACGCTGGGCGCGAGCGGAGCGGCCGCGTCGGTGTCGCTGGCCAGGCTGCTCGACCTGGGCCTGATGGCACCCGCGGCATCGTCGGCGGTGGAAGTTGGCCTGAATGTCGCGCAGTTGCTGCTCGCCGGCGCGCAGGTCGCGCGCGGCGACACCGCGGTCGCGCTGCCGTTGAACATTCCGAAGCTACCGTTTGGCCTGGGCGGCATCAGCGCCAACCTGCGCGTGATCGAGCCGCCGGTCACGGCGGCCGGTCCGGCGCAGCAGCTGTCCAGCAAGCCCGACACCTGGCAGACCAGCGCCACCTCCTCGCAGCTCAGGCTGACGCTGGCGCTCCAGATCAAGGCCGACATCCTGAAGCCGATTCTGGACGCCAGCCTGAACGTGCCGCTCTACCTCGATGTCGCCGCTGCCACGGCCGACCTCACCCGGCTGCAATGCGCGGCCAATCCCGCGGACCGTCGGGCCACGATGCAAGTGAAGAGCGGCCTGGCCACGGCGTGCCTGACCGACGGCTGCACGGGCGGCGAGGTGGTGCTCGGCAAGGCCGAAGTACTTGGGGTCGGCCTCGCAGACGTGGTCGCCGCCGACGTACCGCGCTACGGCAACACGGTTGGCCAGGAAATTACCCTGGCGCCCGGTGGCCATGCGCAAGCGGGTATGGCAGATCCGTTCGGCGGCTTGTTCTCGCAGGTGCTGTCGCTGAAGGTGCGGACCAAATTGCTGGGATTCATCGGTGTGCCCCTGGATCTGGGCCCGCTGCTGGCGCCGCTGGGGGCCACGCTCGACGCGCTGGTCCCGCCGCTGCTCAACAGCCTGGGCATCCAGCTTGGCAACAGCGACCTCTGGGTCCACAGCATCGATTGCAACAACGCTGAACTGGTGTACTGAGCCATGATCGCGCCAAACCGCCTGATGGCAGAAACAGAATGAAGACAGACCGCTGGGCTTACGAAAACCTTGAAGTCTACGTGTGGGAAGGCAAGTACGAGATTGCCGACCGCGTCACGCGTTTCCTGGCGCCGCTGGGCGTGGACGTGATTCGCGCCGGCGCGCTCGAGGCCTTGCCGGCCGAGCCGCGCCTGAAGCCGTGCATCGCGGTGATCAGCGTGTCGGTGATCGGCGCCGCGCGCTTTTCGCTGGACTGGGAGGCCGCGCATGGCATGCCGGTGATCTGGGTGGCGGGGCCGGGGCGCGAGACCGATCCCGGTCGCTTCCCGCCGGAGTACGCGCATATCCTGGCCGATGACTTTACCGGCGCCGACCTGCGCAGCCAGATCGGCAAGCTGCTGCCGCAGCTGCTCGCCACCGAGGCCACCGGCGAGCGCGAGGCCGACCTGGTGGCCGGCTCGCCGGCGATGCGCCAGCTGCTGCAGCACGTGGAGACCTTTGCCGACTTCGGCAGCAACGTGATGCTGTACGGCGAAACCGGCGCGGGCAAGGAGCGCATCGCGCGCCTGTTCCATGAGCGCAACAGCACCTACGGCAAGGGCCCGTTCGTCGCGGTCAACTGCGGCGCGATTCCCGACGGGCTGTTCGAGTCGCAGTTCTTCGGCCACGCCAAGGGCGCGTTTACCGGGGCATCGTTCGCGCATCGCGGCTACTTCGAGCAGGCCAACGGCGGCACGCTGTTTCTCGACGAGATCGGCGACCTCCCACTGTTCCAGCAGGTCAAGCTGCTGCGCGTGCTGGAAGAGAACGTGATCACCCGGCTGGGCTCGACGCTGGCGGTCAAGCTGGACTTCCGGCTGGTGGCCGCGACCAACAAGGACCTGCGCGACGCCGTGCGGCAGGGGCGCTTCCGCGCCGACCTGTTCTTCCGCCTGGCGGTGATCGAAATGCGCATCCCCAGCCTGGAAGAGCGCGGCCCGGCCGACAAGGTGGCGCTGCTGCAGTCGTTCCTGCGCCATATGCTGGGCGCCTCCGGCTATGACGCCTTGCCGCCGATGCCGGACTGGCTCAAGGGCGCGGTCGGCACCGCCTACTTCACCGGCAACGTGCGCGAACTGCGCAACCTGGCCGAGCGCGTCGGCATCACGGTGCAGCAGACCGGCCATTGGGACGAAGAGCGCATCCGGCCACTGTTCCGCGCGCTGCATCCGGGCGCGTTCGATGGCGGCGAGCGCGCCGACCTGCGCGGCGACATGGAAGAACGCCGCCGCATCCTGGCCGCGCTCGACGCCAACGGCTGGCGGCGGCAGGACACGGCGGCCAGCCTGGGCATCAGCCGGAAGGTGCTTTGGGAAAAAATGCGCAAGTACCAGATCGCCGACAGCGAGGCCGAGCCGGTCTGAGCGTTGCCTGCATCAGGGCAGGCGGATCTCCTTCACGTCGAAGTGCGATTCGCCGATCAGTTCCTTGTCGTATTCGCCGACCAGTTCCACCGTGGTCTGCGCATCCACCGGCTTCTGCGCGGGCCAGGTCCTGGCCTTGATCTTCACCTTGATCTGGCCGGTGCCGTCCGAGAACAGATAGCGCTCGTCGCCGACGCTGCTGACGATCTTGCCGCGCAGCACGGCCTGCTGGTCGTCCTTGCCGTCGGCCTGCAGCGCCTTGACGGTCATCACGGGCACCGTGGAGGGCCCGGTGTACTGGGCGCTGGCGCCAGCTGCGCCCAGGCCCAGCGCCAGTGCGAGGGTGGTGGTGGTCAGGATGCGTTTCATGTGCGTTCTCCGTTGAGAGGGATCGAGGGGCGACTGCGGCCATGATGCGCGAGTCCGCCTGAACCTGTGCTGAACAGGTGGCGGCCTGCGACGCATTATGATGCGGGTTTCGCCGATTCTTCAACGGACCCCGGATTGCGTTTCCTTCACACCGCCGACTGGCATCTCGGCCGCCTCTTCCATGCGCGCAGCCTGCTGGAAGACCAGGCCTATCTCCTCGACCAGTTTGTCGAACTGGTCCGCAACGAGCGCCCGGATGCGGTGCTGATTGCCGGCGACGTCTATGACCGCGCCGTGCCGCCGCCCGAGGCGGTGGCCTTGCTCGACGACGTGCTCGGCCGCATCGTGGTCGATGCCGGCGTGCCGGTAGTGATGATCGCGGGCAACCACGACAGCGCGCAGCGGCTGGAATTCGGCGCGCGCCTGATGCGCGCGCAGGGGCTGCACGTGGCTGGCCGCACGCTGCCCGAGGCCAGTTGCGTGAGCCTGCATGATGCGCACGGCGAAGTCCGCGTCTATGCGCTGCCGTATGCCGAACCCGCCGTGGTGCGCGATGCGACCGGCACCGACATGCCGTCGCACGAAGCCGCCTTGCGCGCGCAGCTCGATGCCATCCGCGCGGTGCATCCGCCGGGCGTGCGCGCGGTGGTGGTGGGCCATGCCTTCGTGGTGGGCGGCGCGGCCAGCGAATCGGAACGGCCGCTGTCGGTGGGCGGCAGCGGTGCCGTGGCGGCGGAACTGTTCGCCGGCTTCGACCTGGTCGCGCTGGGCCACCTGCACCGGCCGCAGACGCTGGGCGGCGGACGCATCCACTATGCAGGCTCGCTGCTGAAATACTCGCTGTCGGAATGCGCGCACCAGAAGTCGGTATCGCGCATCGAACTGGACGCGGACGGGACCGTCGCCATCACGCCGCTGACGCTGCAGCCGCTGCGCGACGTGCGCGTGCTCGAGGGCGAGCTGGCACAGTTGCTGACCGCCGGCACCGACGATCCGCGGCGCGATGACTACATCCATGCGCGCCTGACCGACACCGGCGCGCTGCTGGACCCGATGGCGCGGTTGCGCCAGGTCTATCCCAACGCGCTTGCGATCGAGCGCACCGTGCTGGCGCGCACCGGCATGGCGTCGGAGGCGGGCCGCAAGCTGCGCCAGTTGGGCACCGGCGAGCTGTTCGCCAGTTTCTTCCGCGAGGTGGCCGATGCCGAGCTGGACCCGGACCAGCGTGCCGCGCTCGACCAGGTGCTGGCGGGTATCGCCGCGTCGGAACGGGAGTCGGCATGAGACCGCTGCATCTGACGCTGCAGGCGTTCGGCCCCTTTGCCGCGACCGAGGAGATCGATTTCACGCGGCTGGGCGAGCAGGCCTTCGTGCTGATCCATGGCCCCACCGGTGCGGGCAAGACCACGCTGCTCGATGCCATCTGCTTTGCGCTGTACGGCGACACCTCCGGCGGCGAGCGCAGCGCGCAAGCCATGCGCAGCGCCAATGCGGCAGCGGGCTTGCGCACCGAGGTGACGCTGACCTTCAGCCTGGGCGCGCAGCGCTGGCGCGTGGTGCGCTCGCCCGTGCAGGAGCGGCCCAAACAGCGCGGCGAGGGCTGGGTCACCGAGCCGGCCAGGGCGCAGCTGGACCTGCACGACGGCAATGGCTGGGTCAGCAAGGCCAGCCAGCCTGGCAAGGTCAGCGATGCCGTGCGCGACCTGCTGGGTTTCGACAGCGCGCAGTTCCGCCAGGTCATCGTGCTGCCGCAGGGGCGCTTCCGCGAATTGCTGACCGCCAGTTCGCAGGCGCGGCAGGCCATCCTTGAGCGGCTGTTCCGCACCGAGCTGTACCGCCGCGTGGAAGAGCTGCTGAAGACCGAAGCCGCCGGCATCCGGCGCGACGCCGAGCGCATCACGATCCAGCGCGACGAAGCCTTGCGGCAGGCCGGCGCGGAATCGGCACAGGCGTTGGCGGACAGCATCGCGGCCATGCAGGCCGAGCTGCAGGCGCTGCAAGGCCAGGAGCAAGGCGCACGCGCCGCGCAAGCCGCCGCGCAGGCCGCGCTCGCGGCCGGCGAGCAGGTGTCGGCGCGCCTGCAGGAGCGCCAGCAGGCGCAGGCCGCCCATACCGCGCTGCTGGCGCGGCAGCCCGCCATCGATGAACAGCGTGGCCGCTTGCAGGCGGCGCAGCGTGCCGCGCGTGTGATGCCGGCGGTGGCGGCCGCACAGGCCGCGCAGCGCGATCACGCTGCCGGCGCCGCGGCATTGGCGCAGGCGACCGAGCAAGCGGCCCGCGCCGGGCAACGGGCCACACAGGCCGCCGCGGCCTTGCAGGCGCAAGTGCAGCAGGCCGAAGTCCGCCAGGCCGCGCAGCGCCGCGTTACGCAGCTGGACGCGATGCTGCCGCGCGCGCAGCGGCTGGGGGCGTTGCAGCGCGCCTTGCTCGAGGCCGAAGCCAGGCAGGTCACTGCTACCACCGCACGCGATCGCGCCTTGGGGCAAGTCGAGACATGCCGCGCCGCCGCCGTGACCGCTGAATCGGCATTGGGACAGGCGCAGCTTGCCGCGGCGCAGGCACAGGCGAGCGCCTTGCAGCTGGCCGCGCTGCAGGAGCGCGCGCGGCAATTCGAACGGTACCGGCAGGCGGCGCGTTCGCTGGACGCCGCGAAGGCGCAGGCCGTCGGGCATGCGCAGGCCGAACAGCAGGCGCTGCATCAGCGCGACCGCTGCCGCACCGCGCTGGCCGAAGCTGAAGCCGCGTGGCGCGCCGGCCAGGCCGCGCGCCTGGCGCAGACACTGGCGTCAGGCGATGCCTGCCCGGTGTGCGGCAGCACCGCGCATCCCGAGCCGGCACGGCGCGTAGCGCAGCCGCTGTCCGACCTGGCGCTGGAGGCCGCGCGCCAGGCACTGCTGGAAGCGGAATCCGATGCGGTGCGCTGCGCCGGCCAGCACCAGGCCGCGCAACTGGCGATCGCACAGGCACGCGAGCGGCTGGAAGAACTGGCCGCGGCACTGGGCGATGCCAGCGCGGCAGCGGCCGCCAGCGTCAACGCTGACATCGAAGCGCAGCAAGCGGCGCTGGCGCAGCAGCGGCAGGCTTCGGCAAGCCTGGCGCAACGCGAAGCCGCGATCGCGACGTCGCGCGCGGCGCGCGACAGCGCCGAAGCCGTGCACCGCGATGCCGTGGTTGCTGCCGATGCCGCCGCTCACGCATTGGCGCATTGCCGCGGCGAGTGGCAGGCGGAGAGCGCGCAGATTCCTGAAGATTCGCGCGATCCGGTGGCCCTGGGCGAGGCACTGCGCCAGGCGCAGGCGGCGCTTGCTGGACTGGAGCAGGCGCTGGCCGCGGCGCAGGCGGCAGAGCGCCAGGCTGCCGCGGAAGATGCCGGTGCGCAGGCCGCGCTGGTGTCGGCACGGCAGGCGCACGCGCAGATCACTGAACGGCTGGCCAACGCCGAAGCGGCATTGGCGCAGGCGCTCGCGCAGCACGGCTTTGCCGATGCCCGCGCGCACGCCGACGCCTGCCTGGACGACGACGCGATGCAAGCGCTGGACGCCACGCTGCGCACGTTCGATAGCCAGCTGGCGGCCGCCGCCGACCGGCGCGAGCGCGCGGAAGCTGCCGCGCAAGCGCTCGATGCGCCCGACCTGGACGGCCTGCGCGCGGCACTCGGCGCTGCGGCGGCGACGGTGGAGGACCTGGTGCGGCAGCAGGCTGAACGCGGCCGTTCCCGCGACGCGCTGCTGCAATGCCAGCAGCGGCTGCAGCAGCTGGACCAGGCAGGCCGCGACATCGAAGCCCGCTTTGCCGTGCTGGGCCGGCTGGCCGAAGTGGCCAACGGCAACAACCCGCGCCGCATGACGTTCCAGCGCTTCGTGCTGGCCACGCTGCTCGACGAGGTGCTGGAGGCCGCCTCCACGCGCTTGCTGGCGATGAGCCGCGGCCGCTATGTGCTGCAGCGCGTGCGCGAGCAGGCCGACCAGCGCAGCGCGGGCGGGCTCGATATCGAAGTGTTCGACCACGATACCGGCGCGGCGCGCCCGGCCAATACGCTGTCAGGGGGCGAAGGCTTTCTGGCGTCGTTGTCGCTGGCGCTGGGCCTGGCCGACGTGGTGCAGTCGCGCGCGGGCGGCATCCAGCTCGACACGCTTTTCGTCGACGAAGGCTTCGGCACGCTCGATCCAGAAAGCCTCGACTTTGCCCTGCGCACGCTGCTCGATTTGCAGCAGGCCGGGCGCCTGGTCGGGATCATTTCGCACGTGACGGAGTTGCGCGAGCGCATCGACGTGCGGCTGGAGGTGCGGCCCGGCACGGGCGGCAGCCGCGTGCTGCTGACCGGTGTGCCGGTGGCGGCCTAGACGGGGAAGGGCAGGATCAGGCGACGACGGCCTGGCGGCAGCGAATCGCCATCACCTGTGCTTCAAAGGCGCGGGCGGCCGCACGGGCCAGGCGCGCGCGGCACGATAGCAACGGCGTGGCGGCGCCGGTTGTGACGGGCGCCATCGTGGCTGGCATCGGGTGACGATCCATTGCCCAGGCATTGCGGGTGACATGCAGGATGCGCGCGAGCGCTGCTGCATGGGGCGTGGAAGAAAACGGGATGTTGGCGGTGGCCATGATGACGGGCTCCTCGTTCTTGTGTGTTGCCAGGCGAGGCCGGCTCAGCCGGGTGGTCCGGAGGCTGCTGTGCGGCGCTGCCTTGTTCTGCTTCAACGATAGGCCCGGCTGGCGTTGCGCCCTATCCCGTGCGAGCCGATTGTGATGTCGGCTCAGTCCTACATAGAGGGTGTCTGGATCACCTTGCGCGCTGATCGCACAAACTGGTTGGCCGACCGCCCGGTCGGCTTGACCGTCGCCGAGGGCCAGGTGTAACCTGTTCATTCTGCGAATTCGAGTTCGTATATCGAACATCTCGGTTTGTCCCGGATTTATCCCCGGTCTATCCGTAGGTTCGAGCGACGAGTGCCTGGTCCACTTCGACCGATGCAGAGCACGCGCAGACTGCTGGACTCGTTCACCGGGCGGCCACGCCGCCCGCCGCAACGAACATCCTTCCGGCAGGATTACCGGAGACCGTCTTTCATGCGCCGCGGCTTGCGGCCCGCTCCGGTAGCCTGGCGGATCTTCCGACCTGGAACGCAAGTGATCAACAAGCTATACGACTCGGTGGAAGCGGCGGTTGCCGGCATCCACGACGGCGCCACCATCCTGACCGGCGGCTTCGGCCTGGCAGGCATGCCCGCGGAACTGATCGACGCGCTGATCGCGCAAGGCGCGCGCGACCTCACCATCGTCAACAACAACGCCGGCAACGGCGACACCGGGCTGGCCGCGCTGCTCAAGACCAAGCGCGTGCGCAAGATCATCTGCTCGTTCCCGCGCCAGGCGGATTCCTACGTGTTCGATTCGCTCTACCACGCCGGCGAGATCGAGCTGGAGCTGGTGCCGCAGGGCAACCTGGCCGAGCGCATCCGCGCCGCCGGGGCCGGCATCGGCGGCTTCTTCACCCGCACCGCCTACGGCACGCCGCTGGCCGAAGGCAAGGAAACGCGCATCATCGACGGCCAGGGCTATGTGTTCGAAACCCCGATCCACGCCGACTTCGCACTGATCAAGGCCGATACCGCCGACCGCTGGGGCAACCTGACCTACCGCAAGACCGCGCGCAACTTCGGCCCGATCATGGCGATGGCCGCCAAATGCGCCATCGTGCAGGTCAGCCGCGTGGTCGAGCTGGGCGAGATGGACCCCGAGCACATCGTCACGCCGGGCCTGTTCGTCAAGCGTGTCGTCAAGGTCGCCTGAGCGCGAATACAGGAGAAACAGCATGCAACGCCTGACCCGCGATCAGATGGCCGCCCGCGTGGCCAAAGACATTCCCGACGGTGCCGTGGTCAATCTCGGCATCGGCCTGCCTACCCTGGTCGGCAACCACCTGCCGGCGGACAAGGAAATCCTGCTGCACAGCGAGAACGGCCTGCTCGGCATGGGCCCCGCGCCCGCCGCCGGTGAAGAGGACGGCGACCTGATCAACGCCGGCAAGCAGCCGGTGACGATCAAGCCGGGCGGCTCGTACTTCCACCACGCCGATTCGTTCGCGATGATGCGCGGCGGCCATCTCGACTTCTGCGTGCTGGGCGCGTTCCAGGTGTCGCAGCAGGGCGACCTGGCCAACTGGCACACCGGCGCACCGGGCGCCATCCCCGCCGTGGGCGGCGCGATGGACCTGGCGATCGGCGCCAAGCAGGTGTTCGTGATGATGGAGCACCTGACCAAGCAGGGCGAAAGCAAGATCGTGCCGCAATGCACCTATCCGCTGACCGGCATCGGCTGCGTGACGCGCATCTACACTGACCTTGCCACCATCGACGTGACCCCCGACGGGCTGGTCGCGCGCGACCTGGTGGAAGGCCTGGGCTTTGACGAACTGCAGCGCCTGACCGGCGTGCCCCTGAAGCAGGCCTGAGCGCCCGCATCGATATCCATCACAAAGAGAGAGAGACGCACCATGACCGAAGCCTTTATCTGCGACGCCATCCGCACCCCCATCGGCCGCTACGGCGGCAGCCTGTCCGCGGTGCGCGCGGACGACCTCGGCGCGGTGCCGCTGAAGGCGCTGATGGCCCGCAACGCCAACGTCGACTGGAAGGCCATCGACGACGTGATCTACGGCAATGCCAACCAGGCCGGCGAAGACAACCGCAACGTGGCGCGCATGTCGTCGCTGCTGGCGGGCCTGCCGCAGGACGTGCCGGGTGCCACCATCAACCGCCTGTGCGGGTCCGGCATGGACGCCACCGGCACCGCCGCGCGCGCGATCAAGGCGGGCGAGGCCAACCTGATGATCGCCGGCGGCGTGGAAAGCATGAGCCGCGCCCCGTTCGTGATGGGCAAGGCCACCAGCGCGTTCTCGCGCGATGCGCAGATCTTCGACACCACCATCGGCTGGCGCTTCATCAACCCGGCCATGCGCGCCGCCTACGGCGTGGACTCGATGCCCGAGACCGCCGAGAACGTCGCCACCGACTACAAGATCAGCCGCGAAGACCAGGACCTGATGGCGCTGCGCAGCCAGGAAAAGGCCTCGCGCGCGCAGGCCGACGGCACGCTGGCCCAGGAAATCACCGCGGTCACGATCCCGCAGAAGAAGGGCGATGCCATCGTGGTCGAACGCGACGAACACCCGCGCGCCACCAGCATGGAAGCGCTGGCCAAGCTGCGCGGCGTGGTCCGTCCTGACGGCACGGTGACCGCCGGCAATGCCTCGGGCGTGAACGACGGCGCCTGCGCGATCCTGCTGGCGAGCGAAGCCGGCATCAAGCAACACGGCCTGACCCCGCGTGCGCGCATCGTCGGCATGGCCACCGCCGGCGTGGCGCCGCGCGTGATGGGCATCGGTCCGGCACCGGCCACGCAGAAGCTGATGAAGCAACTGGGCATGACGCTGGACCAGATCGACGTGATCGAACTGAACGAAGCGTTTGCCGCGCAAGGCCTGGCCGTGCTGCGTGAACTGGGCATCGCCGACGACGACCAGCGCGTCAACCCCAACGGCGGCGCGATCGCGCTGGGCCACCCGCTCGGCATGAGCGGCGCGCGCCTGGTCACCACCGCGATGTACCAGCTGCACCGCACCGGCGGCCGCTTCGCGCTGTGCACGATGTGCATCGGCGTGGGCCAGGGTATCGCGATGGTGATCGAGCGCGTTTAAGCGCGGCGGTCAGTTCTACCGCTTGTTGGCTCCCTCTCCCGCTGGCGGGAGAGGGTTGGGGTGAGGGTGGGCGCATCGACGAAGTCAGTCGCGCTGGTATGCAAAGTCCTGCCCTCACCCCCGGCCCCTCTCCCGCATGCGGGAGAGGGGAGCAAGACCGCAGTCCGCAGTCGTTTTGAAAGTGAGTCAAAGATGTCCCTCCCCGTAGCCACCCTCGTCACCGGCGGCAGTTCCGGCATCGGCCGCGCCATCTGTGAAATGCTGCTGGCCGATGGCGTGACCCAGGTGGTCAATGTCGATTACGCCGCGCCGGCGTGGTCGCATCCCAACCTGACCTTCTTCCAGGCCGACCTGACCGATGCCGAGGCGACCCGCGCCGTGGCGGAGCAGGTCACGTCGCGCTTTGCCGTCACGCGCCTGGTGAACAATGCCGGCGCCACCCGCCCCGGCACCGCCGACAGCGCCACCGTTGCCGACCTGGACTACGTCACCGGCCTGCACCTGCAAGCCCCGCTGCTGCTGTTGCAAGCCTGCCTGCCCGCGATGCGTGCCGCGGGTTTCGGCCGCATCGTCAACATGGCCTCGCGCGCCGCGCTGGGCAAGCCGGAGCGCGTGGTGTACTCGGCCACCAAGGCCGGCCTGATCGGCATGACCCGCACGCTGGCGATGGAGCTGGGCGGCGACGGCATTACCGTCAACGCCGTGGCCCCGGGACCGATCGCCACCGAGCTGTTCCGCAAGAGCAATCCCGACGGCGCGGAGCAAACCAGGCGCATCCTTGCCAGCATCACCGTCAAGCGCATGGGCACCCCGGAAGACGTGGCACGCGCCGCGCTGTTCTTCCTGTCGCCCGACAACGGCTTCGTCACCGGCCAGGTGATGTACGTGTGCGGCGGCACCACGCTGGGCGTTGCGCCGGTGTAAGGACCGGCGCGCCTGCGCGACTCAAGCATTCAACAAGAAGAGACGTTAACCAAGCGTCACGCATGGCGGCCCATAAGCGGGCCGCCCACCGGCAGCGCGCGTGTGCGCGCTCCGTTCGGGAACGGCAATCACGCCATTCAGCACAACCTCCCGCGGTACCGATCACCGCCGGAATGACATAGCACCGGAGCATTACCGATGAGACAAGATTCCCAGACCTCCACCACGCGCCGCCGCCTGCTTGCCGCCGGCGTGGCACTGGCCACCACCCTCGCCGGCTTTGCCGGCGCGGCCCATGCACAGGGCGGCTATCCGACCAAGCCGATCACGCTGATCGTGCCGTTCTCGGCCGGCGGCACCACCGACATCCTGGCCCGCATCGTCGGCCTGCAGCTGGGCAAGGCCCTCGGCCAGCCGGTGGTGATCGACAACCGTCCGGGCGCGGGCGGCAACATCGGCGCGTCGCTGGCCGCCAAGGCCCCGGGCGACGGCTACACGCTGTTCATGGGCACCATCGGCACGCACGCCATCAACCAGTCGCTGTACTCCAAGCTGCCGTACGACCCGGTCAAGGACTTCGCGCCGATCAGCCGCGTGGCGATGGTGCCGAACCTGGTGGTCGCCAACCCCAAGGTGCCGGTCAACAACATCAAGGAACTGATCGCCTACGTCAAGGCCAACCCGGACAAGCTGTCGTACGGCTCGTCGGGCAGCGGCTCGTCGATGCACCTGTCGGGCGAACTGTTCAACTCGATGACCGGCCTGCATATCCAGCACATCCCGTACAAGGGCAGCGCCCCCGCCGTGAACGACCTGCTGGGCAACCAGATCGGCCTGATGTTCGACAACATGCCGTCGTCGTACCCGCACGTGAAGGCGGGCAAGCTGCGCGCGCTGGCGGTGACCTCGGCCAAGCGCTCGCCGGCGCTGCCCAACGTGCCGACCGTGGCCGAATCGGGCGTGCCCGGCTATGAAGCCACCTCGTGGTTTGCGCTATACGCCACCGGCGGCACGCCGCAGGCCATCGTCGACCGCCTCAACGCCGAAGTGGTGAAGATCCTGGCCATGCCGGACGTGAAGAAGCAGATGGCCGACCAGGGCGCCGAGCCCAACCCGGAAAAGCCGGCCCAGCTGGCCGCGTTCATGAAGTCGGAAACGGCCAAGTGGGCGAAGGTGGTGAAGGCTTCGGGGGCGACGGTGGATTGAGCATCCGCCTGGCGCTTGCTGTCCGCAGCATCGAACCGGCCCGTTGGGCCGGTTTTTTTTTGCTTCGTCACTGCGCGTGGCTAAGGATTTGCCAAAGCCTGCCGTAAGACAGAACAGCGATCCGTGCGCCCCGCCGCGCCAGCCTGTTGATCCAGGTTGACTTACCCTCGCAGGACTCGGTGTAGCATGGCGCGCCGCGGGCCGCCATGGCGTTCCCGGACCATGGCATCCGCTCAATCACAACAGGGAGAAAACCAAGTGAAGATCATGAAATCGTGCGGCCTGCTCGGCGCGGCCGCCGCCGCGCTGCTGCTGGCAGGCTGCGCCACCGAGACCTCGACCGCCTTGCCGGTGCAGAAGGTGGAAAGCGCCAGCCGGCCCTATAACGGCGTGCGCACGCCAATTGCCGTCGGCAAGTTCGACAACCGCTCCAACTACATGCGCGGCGTGTTCTCGGACGGCATCGACCGCCTGAGCGGGCAGGCCAAGACCAGCCTGGTGACCCATCTGCAGCAGACCAACCGCTTCAATGTGCTGGAGCGCGAGAACCTGGAAGAGATCAGGCGCGAGGCAGCGATCAAGAACCAGGCGCAACGCCTCAAGGGCGCCGACTATGTGGTGACCGGCGATATCACCGAGTTCGGGCGCAAGGAAGTCGGCGACGTGCAGCTGTTCGGCATCCTCGGCCGCGGCCGCGAACAGGTGGCCTATGCCAAGGTCAACCTTAACATCGTCAACATCAGTACCTCGGAAGTCGTATATGCCACGCAAGGCGCGGGCGAATACAAGCTGTCGAACCGCGAGGTGATCGGGTTTGGCGGCACGGCAAGCTATGACTCGACGCTCAACGGCAAGGTCATGGACCTGGCCATGCGCGAGGCCGTGAACAACCTGGTCAGCGCCATCGAGAGCGGCGCCTGGAAGCCGGCGCAGCAGTAAGCGCCCGGTCGCGGCGCTGAATCCAACGCAACGAGAACAACAATGATGAACACGGTCATGCTGCATCGCGCAGCATTATTGTCGGCCGCCGGCAGCCTCCTGCTTGCCGGCTGCGCGGCGCCCAAGCCCATGTACCAGTGGGAGGGCTACCAGACGCAGGTCTACGAATATTTCAAGGGCGAATCCAGGGAAGCGCAGATCACGGCCCTGGAAAGCGGGCTGCAGAAGATCCAGGCGCAGAGCGGGTCGGTGCCGCCGGGCTATCACGCCCAGCTTGGCTTGCTGTACCTGAACATCGGCAAGGGCGACCAGATGATCAAGGAATTCCAGACCGAGAAGACGCTGTTTCCGGAATCGGCGCCTTATATGGATTTCCTGCTCCGGAACGTGAAGAGCGACACCCGCACCGAGATCAAGACCGGCGCCGCCGCCGGCAAGGATAGTGGCATCGCCACCGCCACCGCCACCGCCACTGCCACCACCGCAAGGAATCCCCAATGATGCGCCGGCTCCTCACCTATGTCGCTGGCGTGGCCATGGCCATGCTGTTCGCCGGCTGTGCCGTGCCGACCAAGCAGGTGGATTACGCCGCCTTCAAGGCCAGCCGGCCGCGCTCGATCGTGGTCTTGCCGCCGCAGAACACGTCGCCCGACATCAAGGCCACCTATGCCATGCTGTCGCAAGCCACCTTCCCGCTGGCGGAATCGGGCTACTACGTGCTGCCCGTGGCCGTGGTCGACGAAACCTTCCGGCAGAACGGCCTGACCGTGCCGGACGACATCCATGCCGTGCCGTTGGCCAAGCTGCACGAGATCTTCGGCGCGGACGCGGCGCTGTACGTCACCGTGACCGAGTATGGCTCGCGCTACCAGATCCTCAGCAGCGTGACCCGGGTCGCGGCCAACGCCAAGCTGGTCGACCTGAGGAACGGCGACGTCCTGTGGTCCGGCACCGCGGTGGCTGCCACCGACAGCTCCAGCAGCGGCGGCGGGCTGATCGGCATGCTGATCAGTGCGGCCATCACGCAGGCGATGAACCACACCATGGACGCCAGCTATACCGTGGCGGGCAGCACCAGCTACCGGCTGCTGGCGGCGGGACAGCCCGGCGGCCTGCTGTATGGGCCGCGCTCGCCGAAGTACCAGTCCGACTAAGGTCGTCCCGCCGGGGTGGCACCGGCGGTGCCCGCCTCAGCGGATGATGGCGGAGATATCGCGCTTCTGGCGTGCAAACCAGAAGCGCAACAGCCGGTTCGACAGCACCGCCGGCAACGAGCCCGCCAGGATCCGGTAAACCCCGCTACGGGGCAGCCGCGACGCCCTGGCGGGATCGAGCCAGTCGTCATTGCGCACCAGGCGCTTCAGCGTCTCCATGCCGATCAGCACCGGCCACAGGCAGGCCAGCCGCAGCCTGACGAAGCGCGCCGGGATGGCCAGCGTATAGGCTAGCGCTTGCTCGAAGTGTGCCAGCGTGATGCGGACCAGCTCTAACATCAGCGGGCGCGCGAGCGCGGAGGCGTCCGGGCGCAGCAGGTCCTGCGCTTGCAGACCGTGCCGCTCCAGCATCGTCTCCGGCAAATAGCAGCGGCCGATGCGCAGATCCTTGCCGCAGTCGCGCAGCACATTGGTCATCTGCAGGGCTTTGCCAAAGCGAATCCCACGGCGCAGCATGGTCCCGGTGTCGCCGATCGCGCCGGGCATGTGGGCGGCGGCCATGCGGGTCCAGAACTCGCCCACGCAGCCGGCGACCAGGTAGGTATAGCGGTCCAGCGCTTCCACTTCGCGCAGCGCGACGATGCGCCCGGCGCGTTCATCAGGGAACGTGCGCAGGTCGAATTCCATCCCTTCGGTCAGCGTCGACACGATCTGCCGTACCGCGCTGCGGTCTGCCGGCTCCAGTTGCGCCAGCACCGCCAGCGCGTGTTCAAGCGACGCGAGCAGGACGCGTTCGTCGGACTGCTCCTGGCGGCTTGCCACTTCCGCCGCGAAGTCGGGCGTCGACGCCACCCCGGCATTCACGCCGTTGACCTGCTCGCGCAGCGACAGCAGCAATGCCAGCCGCCTTTCCGGCGCGATCAGCGCGGTATCCGCAATGGTGTCCGCGGCGCGTGCAAGCAGATAGGCCAGCCCCACCGGATCCCGCATGCGCGCGGGCAGCACGCGCAGCGTCAGGTAGAACGAACGCGACACGCCTTTGAGCAGCGGACCGAGGAGGAATGCCCGGCTGGTGTCGCGCATCGGTGGTGACCTGTTCCTTGAGAAATTGGCGTGGATGCGCCCGCTCGGCAAGCCCGCGGGCCGGCACATTGTACCTGCGGCGTCGCTCGCGCCTTGTCACCAAGGGGAAAGTCCGGGGCATGCAAGGAAAAGCGGAACGTTGCACCGGGACAGATGATTTCATCGTCGCGAAGGACGAGCGCCGGCGATCCGTCATGGCTGATGGAGAACGGGTGACAACGTGGTGCGCTGTCTCCTGCAGGTCGGTCAATCCGCGGACGCTTCGGCGTTCGGCTTATTGCAGGCCAGCACGTGGCTCAGGACGATGCCTTGCACAGATAGCGCTCGAACCATTGCGCCGCCAGGCGGGCCACCGACTGCAGCGCGCCGGGCTCTTCGAACAGATGGGAAGCGCCGGGCACGATCACCAGCTTCTTCGGACATGACAGCTGGGCGAAGGCGGACTCGTTCCGTTCCAGCACGCTGACATCGAGCCCGCCGACGATCAGCATGGTCGGTGTCGGCAGGGTGGCAAGGGCGTCGGCGCCTGCCAGGTCGACCCTGCCGCCGCGAGAGACGATGGCGCCGATCGGGGTCGGCGACATGCTGGCGGCGCGAATCGATGCGGCGGCGCCGATGCTGGCGCCGAAGTAGCCCAGCTGAGCTGGCATGCCGGCCTGCTGCGTGACCCAGCTGGTGGCATGGGCAAGCCGCTCGGCCAGCAACGCGACGTCGAAGCGGATCGCCTGCACCTGGTCTTCGTCGGGCAGCAGCAGGTCCATCAGCAAGGTTCCCATGCCGCAGCGATTGAGTTCGGCTGCCACGTAGCGATTGCGCGGGCTATGGCGCGAACTGCCGGTGCCGTGCGCGAACAGCACCAGTGCCGTGGCGCCCGGGGGCAGCGCGAGCACGCCTTGCAAGATCACGCCGGCGGCCGGGATCGTCACCTCGGTGGTGTTGGCATCGCCATGCATAACGCTGGCCTCCCCTGGGATGTATCGGATGCGGCCCCGAAGCACCGTAGGTGACAACCGGCCGCCTCGCATTCCACTATAGGGCGGGCATGGCAGCGGGGCCAGCCACCGGTGGCGCAATCTCCGCAGGTTGACCATCCCGGGCAAAGCGATAAGAATTTGCGCTCACGGGCGCGAGCCTGTCCTTGCCTCCGCGCCTTCACCGCTCCCATGATCCCACCCGTCAGCACCCTGCACGGCCGCCTCAAGATGCAGCACCTGCGCCTGCTGCTTGCCGTGGAAGAGCGCGGCTCGCTGCGCCAGGCCGCGGAAGCGCTGACGCTGACGCAGCCCGCGGTCAGCAAGATGCTGCAGGACATGGAAGACCTGCTCGGCGTGCCGCTGTTCGAGCGCCATGCGCGCGGGCTGCGGCCGACGCGCTTCGGGCTGGCGGCGACGCGTTATGCGCGGCTGGTGTTCGCGGATATGGGCGGCTTGCGCGACGAGCTGGTGGCGCTGGAATCCGGCAAGATCGGCCGCGTGCGCGTTGGCGCGGTGATGGCGCCGACGCCGGGGCTGCTTGCCGACGTGATCCGGCAACTGAACCGCGATCATCCGCGGCTGGAGGTGGCGGTGCATGTGGAAACCAGCGACGTGCTGATGCCGCAGCTCGAGCGCGACCAGCTCGACGTTGTGCTGGGCCGGGTGCCGGATGGCTGGGACAGCAGCGGGCTGGAGTTCGAGCAGCTGGGCGACGAGGGGCTGGCGATCGTGGTCGGGCCGCAGCACCCGCTGGCGCGGCGGCGCAAGCTGACGTTCGCGGAGCTGACCCGCTACCCGTGGATCATGCAGCCGCGCCCCAGCCCGATGCGCGCGCTGATCGACCGCTCGTTCGAGGATGCCGGCGTGCCGGCGCCGCCGTCGACCATCGAGACCGCGGCGGTGCTGATGACTACCTCGTTGCTGGCGGACAGCGAGCTGATCGCGGTGTTGCCGGAGTCGGTGGCGGCCTACTACGGCCGGCTGGGCGCGCTGGCGGTGTTGCCCTTGCCGCTGCCGCGCAAGCTGGGGCCGTATGGCATCGTCACGCGGCGCGGCCGCCCGCCGACCGCATCGATGAGCCTGCTGATCGATGCATTGCGGGCGCTGTCGCGCTAGCGCGCTGGTGTTTAGTCGGCGCTGCCAGGCAGCTTGCCGTCGACGCGCCAGTGCTGCCGCTGCGGGCTGTCCGGGCGCAGCGACGCGGGCAGCAGCCCGGCCGGCATGTCCTGGTAGCTGACCGGGCGCACGAAGCGCGCGATCGCCAGGCTGCCCACCGAGGTGCTGCGGCCGTCGGAGGTCGCCGGCCACGGGCCGCCGTGCACCATCGCATGGCCGACTTCCACGCCGGTGCCGAAACCGTTGACCAGGATGCGCCCCGCCAGCCGTTCCAGCGCGGGCAGGAACGCGCGGGCGGCGTCATGGTCGGCGTCGTCCAGATGCAGCGCGGCGGTCAGCTGGCCTTCCAGTGCGTCGATGACGCCCCGCATTTCGGCAAGGTCACGGCAGCGCACCACCAGCGCGGCGGCGCCGAAGACTTCGTGGCGCAGCGCCGGGTCGGCGAGGAAGGCGGCGGCGTCGGTGGCGAACAGTGCGGCCTGCCCCTGCGTGGCAGATCCTGCCGCGCCGCGCGCGACGGTCTGCACCTGGGCGTGTCCGGCCAGCGACGCGACGCCGGCGCAATAGGCGCGATGGATGCCGGGGGTCAGCATGGTCGCCGCGGGCAGTGTGGCCAGCCGTGCCGAGGCAGCCTGCAGGAAGCGGTCGAGGTCGTCCCCTGCAACGGCCAGCACCAGGCCGGGATTGGTGCAGAACTGCCCCGCGCCCAGCGTCAGCGAATCGGCGAAGGCGGTGCCGATGGCTTCGGCGCGGCTGGCCAGCGCATGCGGAAACAGCAGCACCGGGTTGACGCTGCTCATCTCGGCAAACACCGGGATGGGCTCCGGCCGCGCTGCAGCCAGCGCCATCAGCGCCATGCCGCCCGCGCGCGAGCCGGTGAAGCCCACCGCCTTGATGCGCGGATCGCGCACCAGCCCCTGGCCGATTTCCAGCCCTGCGTCGAACAGCAGCGAGAACGTCCCTTCGGGCAGGTCCATGCCGGCCACGGCCTGTTGGATGGCGCGGCCGACCAGCTCGGAGGTGCCGGGATGCGCCGGATGCGCCTTGACGATGACGGGACAGCCCGCGGCCAGCGCCGATGCGGTATCGCCGCCGGCGACCGAGAATGCCAGCGGAAAGTTGCTGGCGCCGAATACCGCCACCGGTCCCAGCGGGATCTGGCGCAGGCGCAGGTCCGGGCGCGGCAGCGGCTTGCGTTCGGGCTGGGCCGGATCCACGCGGAGTTCCAGGAAATCGCCCTGGCGCAGCAGGCTGGCGAACAGCCGCAGCTGGCCCACGGTGCGGCCGCGCTCGCCTTCGATGCGGGCTCGCGGCAGGCCGGATTCGGCGACGCAGCGGTCGACCAGCGCATCGCCCAGCGCCAGGATATTGGCGGCGATGGCTTCAAGGAAATCGGCGCGGCGCTCGGGGGCGGTTTCGCGGTAGGTGTCGAACGCCTGCCAGGCGAGGGCGCAGGCGTGGTCGAGCTGCTGGAGTGTGGCGCCGCCGAAGGCGGGCTCCAGTCGGGTGCCGGTGGCGGCGTCGATGGCGTGGAGGGTGCCGTGGGTGCCGCGGGGGGATTCGCGGCCGATCAAGAGGTTGCCGGTGAGGGTCATGGTGGGATTTGTGAAAGATGGAGCGGACTTCGTATCTGCGACAGTCGGAGGCATCGTCAGGGATAGCGCTTCGTGTATGCGCCGGCCCTCACCCCCGCCCCTCTCCCGCAAGGCGGGAGAGGGGAGCAAACCGCGGGCGTGGCAAATGCGTTCTGGGTGCTCCCTCTCCCGCTCGCGGGAGAGGGCTGGGGTGAGGGTCAGCGCTGCTCGATGCGAGGCGCCAGCACATCAAGGCCAAGAGTCTCACCGCCCCCACCGCAACACCATCGGATCCAGCCGCCGCGCGATCCGCATCAGCCCTTCGCGCGTGGCCGGGTGCATCGGCTGCAGCGGGTGGCGCACCGCGTCCGACGCGATCACGCCGCCTTCCTGCATCAGCACCTTGCTGGTGGCCAGCCAGCCCTGGCGGTTTTCGTAGTTGATCAGCGGCAGCCATTGCTGGTAGCGCTGCGCGGCCAGTTCGGCGTCGCCGGCCTGCCAGGCATCGAGGATCTGGCGGATGCCGTCGGGAAAGCCCGCGCCGGTCATGGCGCCGGTGGCGCCAGCTTCCAGGTCGGCCATCAGCGTGATGGCCTCTTCGCCGTCCCACGGGCCGACGATGGCGTCGCCGCCCAGTTCGATCAGCTCGCGCAGCTTGGCCGCGGCCTGCGGCACCTCGATCTTGAAGTACGACACATTGCCGATCTCGCGCGCCATGCGCGCCAGGAACGGCGCGCTCAGGGTGGTGCCGCTGACCGGCGCGTCCTGGATCATGATGGGGATGTCGATCGCGTCCGAGACCGTGGCAAAGAACTCATGGATGCTGCGCTCGGGCATGCGGATGGTGGCGCCGTGGTAGGGCGGCATCACCATCACCATGGCGGCGCCGGCGTCCTGCGCCGCGCGACTGCGCTCGGCGCACAGGCGCGAGCTGAAATGCGTGGTGGTGACGATCACCGGCACGCGCCCGTCCACGTGCTCCAGCACGGTCTTCATCAGCACGTTGCGCTCGTCGTCGCTGAGCACGAACTGCTCGGAGAAATTGGCCAGGATGCACAGGCCGTGCGAGCCGGCATCGATCATGAAGTCGATGCAGCGGCGCTGGCCGTCCAGGTCGAGCCCGCCGTGCGCGTCGAAGATGGTGGGCGCCACCGGGAATACGCCGCGGTAGACGGTGGGGGTTGGGCTGCGGGTCATTGGTCTGTCTCCGGGCTGTCAGTCAAATGGTCGGGGCCAATATACGAGCCGCCCGGCGGGCTGTATATTGAAACCTTTCCATCTGGTGATCGCTTTTGCGACTCACCGACCTGTCATGAAATCCACCCTCGAGACCGTCATGGGCCGCCTGCGCGTGAAGCAGCTGCAACTGCTGATCGCGCTCGACGAGCATGCCTCGCTGCACCAGGCGGCCGCGGCCATGGCGATGACCCAGTCCGCGGCGAGCAAGTCGCTGCAGGAGCTGGAAAGCATGCTGGAGGCACCGTTGTTCGAGCGCTCGAGGCGTGGCATGCGGCCCAACGCCTTCGGCCATTGCGTGATCCGGCACGCGCGCCAGCTGGTGGCGGACCTGGGCGCGATGTGCGACGAGGTGGCCGGCATCCGCGCCGGCAGCGGCGGCCGTGTCGCCGTCGGCACCATCATGGGCGCGGTGCCCGAGGTGCTGGTGCCGGCACTGGCGCAGTTGCGCCAGGCGCACCCGGAGCTGGCGCTGGAAGTCATCGAGGACACCAGCCGTCGCCTGCTCGAACTGCTCGACGACGGCCACCTGGACCTGGTGATCGGCCGCTCGCTGGTCAGCGACGAGCCGGCGCGCTACCACTACCACGCGCTTGGCGACGAGCAGGTGGCGGTGGTGGTGGGGCGCTCGCATCCCGCGCCGCGCGCGGCCCCGATGGGGTTTGCCGACCTCGCGGGATATCGCTGGATCACGTATGCCGGCCATATGCCGATGCATGCGCTGCTGCAGCGCGAACTGGACCTGGCCGGCATGAGCTTCCCGGCCAATGCGGTGTCGACCTCGTCGGCGTTCGTCACGGTGGCGATGCTGCAGGACGATCCCCGGCTGGTATCGCTGCTGCCCGCGGGCGTCGCCGCCATGTTCGCGCGCCAGAAGATGCTGCGCATCCTGCCGGTGCGGCTGCAGTCGCGCCAGCAGACCTTCGGCATCGTCACGCGGCGCGGCGGCGGCCTGTCGGCGGCGGCGCGGCAGCTGGTGGCTATCCTGAAAGCGGGCCCGCGCGGACCCGGTGCGGGGGAGGCCAAGGTATAACGTCAGGTGATCGCCAGTTCAAAAAACGTCAGTAGTAGCGAATCGCTGATGCTCCTATAGTCTGGCCATCCGCGCCGCAGAGCCGGACAGCAAACGACGGAGACAGCAATGAAGACATGGATCGCCGGCACGCTCGCCGGCCTCGCCACGATGGCCGCGGCAACGGGCGCGGCATGGGCCCAGGACACGCGGCCGGTGCGGCTGATGGTGGGCGCCGCGCCGGGCGGCGGTACCGACGTGATGGCGCGTATCGTCTCCGACAAGCTCGCCGCGCAACTGAAGCAGCCGGTGGTGGTGGACAACCGCCCGGGCGCGTCCAATACCATTGCCGCGGACATCACCGCCAAGGCGCCGGCGGACGGCAATACGCTGCTGATGGGCGTGGTCACCTCGCAGGCGATCGCGCCGCACCTGCTCAAGCTGCAGTTCGATCCGCTCAAGGACCTGGCGCCGGTGGCGCTGGTGTCGACCGTGTCCAATGTGCTGGTGGTCAACAGCCAGGTGACGGCGCGCGACGTCAAGGCGCTGGTGGCGCAGATCCAGGCGAATCCGGACAAGTTCCGCTACAGCTCGTCGGGGGTCGGCAGCACCCAGCACCTGGCCGGCGCCGCCTTTGCCCGCCAGGTCAAGGGCAAGCTGCTGCATGTGCCGTACAAGAGCAGCAGCAGCGCGCTGGTAGACCTGATGGGCGGGCAGGTGGACATGAGCTTCGAGACCATGCCCTCGGTCATCGGCCATATCAAGGCCGGCAAGCTGCGCGCGCTGGCGGTGACCGCCGACCAGCGCTCGGCGCTGCTGCCCAACGTGCCCACGCTGGCCGAAGCCGGCGTGCCGGGGATCCAGATGAGCGCGTGGTACGGGGTCTATGCCCCGGCCGGCACGCCGCCCGCGACACTGCAGAAGCTGGGCGGCGCGCTGGCGACGGTGCTCAAGGACCCCGACACCGTGCGCCGGCTGGCCGACGTGGGCGCGGTGCCAGGCGCGCTGAGCGCCGCGCAATTCGATGCCTTCTCGCGTGCCGAATATGTGCGCTACGGCAAGCTGATCGCAGAACTGGGCGTCAAGCTCGACCAATAACCTTTCGGAAGCCTCATGCATCCCCGTCCAAGAATCGCCATGGTGCTGGGCGACCCCGCCGGCATCGGTCCCGAACTGATCGCCCGGCTGCTGGCCGATGCCGGCACCGCCGCGCAGGCCGAGATCCTGCTGATCGCCGACCGCGCCGAATGGCGCCACGGCATGCAGCTCGCCGGGGTCGAGCTGGCGCTGGCCGAGACCGATGCGCCCGCCTTCGCCGCCGATGGCCAGCCGCGCCTGTACCACTGGCAGCTGCCCGAAAGCCCGGCCTATGCGCGCGGCGTGGCCAGCGCCGAAGGCGGCCGCTACAGCCTGGGCACGCTGACGCTGGCACTGGAGCTGGCGCAGGCCGGACAGGCCGATGCGATCCTGTTCGGGCCGCTGAACAAGAGCTCGCTGCACGCCGCCGGCATGAGCCACAGCGACGAGCTGCACTGGTTCGCCGAGCAGCTCGGCTACCACGGCGATTTCTGCGAGTTCAACGTGCTGGACGGCCTGTGGACCTCGCGCGTGACCTCGCACGTCGCGCTCAAGGACGTGCCGGCGCTGATCACCCCGGCGCGCGTCGGCGGCGCGATCGACCTGATCGACCAGGCGCTGCGCCGCGCCGGCATGGCCAGCCCGCGCATCGCGGTATGCGGCCTGAACCCGCACAACGGCGACAACGGCGCCTTCGGCCGCGAAGAGATCGACGTGATCGCACCCGCCGTGGTGGCGGCGCGCGAACGCGGCGTCAATGCGCAGGGCCCGTTCCCGGCCGACACCATCTTCCTGAAGGTGCAGGGTGGGCCGTCGCAGCGCCAGTTCGACGCCATCGTCACCATGTACCACGACCAGGGGCAGATCGGCATCAAGCTGATGGGCTTCTCGCGCGGCGTGACGGTGCAGGGCGGGTTGCCGGTGCCGATCACCACGCCGGCGCACGGCACTGCCTTCGATATCACGCAGCAGGGCCGTGCCGATCCCGGCGCCACGCTGCAGGCGTTCCAGCTTGCCTGCCGCATGGGGGCGCAACGGCGCGCCGCCGCAAACGCCTAGCCACTCGTCAATCCATACCGGATCCAGCATGACCGCCCCCGGCGCGGCCGGGGTGCGTTCGCGCCAACGCATTGCCATCAGGAGCTGAACATGAAGATCACCAACGTCCGCGCCCGCGTCTTTGAGTGGAAGGGCAAGACCGTGCCGCCGCAGGCGCATTTCTGCACCAACGCCACCGACATCCTGTTCGAGCGCGGCGACGCCATGGGCTCGTTCCGCTTCCACGGCTGGATGGTGGTCGAGATCGAGACCGATACCGGCCTGGTCGGCATCGGCAACTGCGCGCTGGCCCCGCGCGTGGCCAAGCAGATCGTCGACGAATACCTGGCGCCGGTGGTGATCGGCCAGGATCCGTTCGACAACGAATACCTGTGGCAGAAGATGTACCGCCGCACCCATGCCTGGGGCCGCAAGGGCATCGGCATGGCGGCGATCTCGGCGGTCGATATCGCGCTGTGGGACCTGATGGGCAAGGCCGTGGGCAAGCCGGTGTTCAAGCTGCTGGGCGGGCGCACCAAGGAAAAGATCTGGTGCTATGCCTCCAAGCTCTACAACAACGACGACCGCGATGCCTTCCTGGCCGAAGCGCAAGGCTACCTCGACCAGGGCTTCACCGCGCTGAAGATGCGCTTCGGCTACGGCCCCAAGGACGGCCCCGCCGGCATGCAGAAGAACATCGAGCAGGTGCGGCTGCTGCGCGAGCTGGTCGGCGACGGCGTCGACATCATGCTGGAGTGCTACATGGGCTGGACCCTGGAATACGCGCGCCGCATGCTGCCGCGCCTGGCCGAGTTCAACCCGCGCTGGCTCGAAGAGCCGGTGATCGCCGACGATATCGAAGGCTATGTCGAACTGAAGAAGGCGAGCCCGTTCCCGATCTCCGGCGGCGAGCACGAGTTCACCTCGTACGGCTTCAAGGACCTGCTGGAGCGCCGCGCGGTCGATGTGATCCAGTACGACACCAACCGCGTCGGCGGCATCACCGCGGCGCAGAAGATCAACGCCATGGCCGAGGCCTGGTCGGTGCCGGTGATCCCGCACGCCGGCCAGATGCACAACTACCACCTGACCATGGCGTCGACCGCGTCGCCGATGTCGGAGTACTTCCCGGTGCACGACGTCGAGGTCGGCAACGAACTGTTCTACTACATCTTCAAGGGCGATCCGGCGCCGGACAACGGCTACCTGCAGCTTGACGACAACCTGCCGGGGCTGGGGCTGGAACTGAACGAGGAATATTTCAGCCAGTTCGACATCATCGGCTGATTGGGCGGCAACGGGCGCCGGCTCGCGCCGGCGCCCGTTTGTACCGGATGCGGCATCTTCCAGCCTTGGCAACCCGCGCCCGCCGGCCTTTGCCGGCCTAGAATCAAGAGGCGAAAAACGCTTGTCCTGGAGTTCGCCATGGCCAGATCCCTGCGTCTGCTGGCCGCCTGCGCGGCATCGCTCGCCCTGGGCGCCGTTGCCGCGCCGCCCGCCGGCACCCTGTCGCTCACCTTCGTTCATCCGGAGACCTACACCGACGCCGCTTACCGCAGCGACTACGGCAGCGAGAAGGAGCGGGCGCAGGTGATGAACGATATCCGCCGCCACTTCGACAAGCTGGCGGCGCGTTACCTGCCGGAGGGCTATGCGCTGAGCATCGAAGTGCTCGACGTCGACCTGGCCGGGCATTTCGAGCCGTGGCACAGGCAAGCCTACAATGTGCGCATCGTGCGCGATGTCACCTGGCCGCACATGACGCTGCGCTACGAACTGCGCGGCAGCGACGGTGCCGTGATCGGCAGCGGCGAGCAGCGTATCGCCGACCCGACGTTCAATTTCGGCATCAACATCTACGATCCCTCCGACCGGCTGCGCTACGAAAAGGCAATGATGGACCGCTGGTTCGACCAGGCCGTGACCCGCCGGATCGCGGCGCGCCAGACCGGACAGGGATGAGCCGGCGCTGGCATGACCGGCCCGGACACAACGCGCCGGATCATGGCCGCCGCTTCTTCCACTCGTAGTCGGGCGGCGGATCGGCCGCGCCGGCGCGGCCGACCGAGTCGGGGTTTTCCGAGCACAGCGTGACAAAGCTGACCGCCTCGCCCGCGTGCTGGCGCTGGCGCAGCGCTTCGGTAAAGCGCAGCGCCTCGCGCATCGCGTCGCTGGGGAACGACTGCGCATGCGGCGTCAGTCCTGTGCCGAGGGCTTCGGACCAGTAGACCATGTACATAAGGCTTCCTTTGCTTGCGCGGGGGTGTGCCAGGGCTGCTGCAACCTTCGTTCCCGCTGCCGCGGCGGCGCGCAAGGGAAGGCCGGGTGTGCCGGGGACCACGATTGCAAACCCTTCCTCCGCCTTTTGCAAGCTTTGGCATGGCGCGGGCACAATGGGCGCTTGCCCCATGCGCCTGCGCCTCTGTGCCGTTCCCGTCTCGTTCCCATGCCCGAACTTGCGCTGATACCCGCCACCGCCGCCGATGCCGACCGGCTCGCCGCCATGCACGCTGCCAGCTGGCAGCACACCTATCCCGGCATGCTGCCGGACGCTTACCTGCGCGATCAGGCCTACCCCGAACGGCTGGCAGCCTGGCGCGCGCGCATGCACGACGGCGCCGATGGCCCGGCCGAGGTCACGCTGGCGCTGGTCGACGGCGAGGCCGCCGGCTTTGCCTGCCTGCTGCCGCAGGCCGACCCGCGCTTCGGCATCTACCTGGACAACCTGCATGTCCTGCCCGCTTTCCATGGCCAGGGGCTGGGCAAGCGGCTGCTGGCCCATTGCGCGCAACGTGTCATGCAGGGCTGGCCAGGGCAGCCGCTGTTCCTCTACGTACTCGAGGCCAATACGCAGGCGTGCGAGTTCTACCAGCGGCTGGGCGGCGAGGCCTCTGAGCCGTTCGAGGACGATTTCCATGGGCCCGACCTGCGCGTGATGGTGCGGCGCGTGACGTGGCCAGACGTGGCGGCGCTGGCAAGGCGGCTGGCGTAGAACTGCATGGCGGCGCGGCAGGCGTTGCCATGCCCCGCGCCACTGCCCTACCATCGCCGGCATGCCAACCGGAGACCACCCGCCATGACCCTATCGATCGCTCGCCTGCCGCAGCCCGCCCGTTCGCACCTGGTGCGCGCCCTTGCTGCCGCCAGCCTCGCGGTATTGGCGGGCTGCGCCGGCACGCCGGCCGTGCCGCCTGCCGCCGGCAACCCCGCCGGCCCCACGGCTGCCGCGCCGCACTGGCAGCGCGTGCATCTAGGCGCGGGCGCCGGCTATGACTTCCCGGTCTATGCCAACCACCGGCTCGACGGCGACCTGTCGCGCATTCGCGAAGTGGTGTTCGTCCAGCATGGCCTGCAGCGCAACGGCGATGACTACTATGCCGCGGGCGCCGAACTGCTGAAGGCCAGCGGCCGCAACCCGGACGAGGTGCTGCTGGTTGCGCCCAATTTCCCCGGCACGCCCGACCAGAAGAAGGGCTTTACCGGCATGCCGCACTGGTCGGTGCAGGGCTGGCTCAGCGGCGAGGATGCGGTCGAGGGCCCGGCGCGCGTCAGCTCATTGCAGGTGCTGGACGACCTGCTCGCACGCTTCACCGACAAGGCGCGGCTGCCGCTGGTGCGCAAGGTGACGGTGGCCGGCCATTCCGGCGGCGGGCAGATCGTGCACCGCTACGCGGCGCTGAACCATGTCGACGAACGCATCCGCGCGGGCGGCATCGACCTGCGCTACGTCGTGGCCAATCCCTCGTCGTACCTGTATTTCACGCCGGTGCGGCCGGCTGGCGCCGATGGCAAGTCGTTCGCGCCGTATGACAGCACCCGTTGCCCCGACTACGACAAATACCGCTACGGCATGCAGGACATGGTGCCGTATGCGAAAGGCGCCGACGGCATGGCGCTGTACCGGCGCTATGCCGGACGCCAGGTGACGTATCTGGCCGGCACCGAGGACAACGATCCGAACCATCGCGTGCTCGATAAATCCTGCGGCGCCGAGGCCGAGGGCCCGACGCGGCTGCAGCGTGCGCGCGGCTACCTGCGCTACGAGCGCTACCTCGCCGGCCCGGGCTTGGTAATCCGCCACCAGGCTTATGAAGTGGTGGGCGTGGGGCACGACCAGGCCCGCATGTTCGGTTCGCAATGCGGGGCGCAGGCCGTGTTTGGCATGCCGGAGGCGGCCAATGCTGGCGGCGCGGCCTGCCGCGCGCCGCAGCTCTGAGGCGCGCGCACCGGGTACGGTCATGGCAAGAAAAAACCCGCGAAGCTCGCGGGTTCAAGTCCCTGCCCGCAGGATCGGGCTTGGAGGAGACAACCACAGGGAAAACGGTGGCGCGGGATCAGCTCAGGTTGTATTTGACGACCTGTTCCTCGACGCCGACAAAACGTACCAGCTGGCGCAGGCCGCTGGGATATTCCTTGATATGGTGCCCGTCAGGCGTATCGGGCAGGCGGTAATAGACTGGCGCCTTGTCGTGCACTGGCGCCAGCAGGCCGAGCGGTCGCGCGTCGGCCTCCCAGGGCACGTCGCGGTCTTCGGCAAGCAGGATTCTTCCGGTCATGGACACACTCCAAAGTTCTGCATGGTGCGGCCGGGGGCGGATCGTTTTTGCTCGCACAGCTTCAATGTATGGAATGTATGGCACAGCGGCCGGAAATGCCATTCAGCATTTTTTAATTCTGTCTGGCGGGAAATTTCTTAACTGACAAAATCGACGAATATATCGCTTTGCGCCATATCGCGCGGCCTCTTTCAGGCACCGGCCGGCATTGCGCTACCATAGCGCCAGTTTTTGAAAGTGCGGTGACCGGCGCGCCTGCCGGCACGCTGTGCTGTCCGAATCCACTCCCATCATCCCCGCGCCCAGCAGACGCATGTCGACCCAGCACGCCTTGTTGATCTCCCTGATCGAAAAGCCCTCGTCCGGCTACGACCTGGCCCGGCGCTTCGACCGCTCCATCGGCTATTTCTGGCATGCCACGCACCAGCAGATCTATCGCGAACTGGGCCGCATGGCGGACAGCGGCTGGATTGCCGCCGATGAAAGCGACGCGTCGGAAGGCGAGGGCAACGCCGACCGGCGCAACCGCAAGAAGGTTTACCGGGTATTGCCGGCGGGCCGTGAAGAACTGGCGCGCTGGGTGCTGGCGCCGGGCGCGGGGCTGGACCAGCGCGAGGAGATCCTGGTCAAGCTGCGCGCCGATGCGGTGATCGGCCCGCTTGGGCTGGGCGACGAGATGCGGCGGCTGATCGCGCTGCACCGCGCTCGCCTCGAGACTTACCTGGCGATCGAGCGGCGCGATTTCTCGGCGCCGGACATGGACCGCGCGCAGCAACTGCGCTATGCGCTGCTGCAGCGCGGGATCCGCTTCGAGACCGACTGGGTAAACTGGGGCGAGGCCTTGCTGCCGCTACTGTAGCGGCAGCACGGGCGCGTGCTCAGGCCAGGTCGACGGCGCGCGCGCCGGCCGGGCTGGCTTCGCCCAGTCCCAGGCGGCGGCGCGCCAGCGCGTACTCCTCGGCAAAGCGGCGCACCAGTTCGGCGGCCGGCACCACGCGCTTGATCGCGCCGACGCCCTGGCCGGCGCCCCAGATGTCTTTCCACGCCTTCACGCTGGTCGAGCCGAAGTTCATCTTCGACGGGTCCGATTCCGGCAGCGCGTTCGGGTCCAGCCCGGCGCGCTCGATGCTGCCGCGCAGGTAGTTGCCGTGCACGCCCGTGAACAGGTTGGAATAGACGATATCGTTGGCGCTGCTGTCGACGATCATCTGCTTGTAGCCGTCCTGCGCGTTGGCTTCCTGCGTGGCGATGAAGGCCGAGCCGATATAGGCCAGGTCGGCGCCCGCGGCCTGCGCGGCCAGGATGGCGTCGCCGCTGGAGATCGCGCCCGACAGCAGCAGCGGGCCGTCGAACCACTCGCGGATCTCGTGCAGCAGCGCGAACGGCGACAGCGTGCCGGCATGGCCGCCGGCACCGGCAGCCACCGCCACCAGGCCGTCCGCGCCTTTTTCGATCGCCTTGCGCGCGAAGGCGTTGTTGATGACGTCATGCAGCACGATGCCGCCGTACGAGTGGACCGCGTCGTTGACTTCCTTGCGCGCCCCCAGCGACGTGATCACGATCGGCACCTTGTAGCGCACGCACAGCTCCAGGTCATGCTCGAGCCGGTCGTTGGACTTGTGCACGATCTGGTTGACCGCGAACGGCGCCGACGGGCGCTCCGGGTGCTTCGCGTCGTGTTCCGCCAGTTCGGTGGTGATGCGGTCCAGCCATTCCTCCAGCTTGGGCGCGGGGCGCGCGTTCAGCGCGGGGAACGAGCCGACCACGCCGGCCTTGCACTGGGCGATGACCAGGTCCGGGTTGGAGATGATGAACAGCGGCGAGCAGACCACCGGCAGCGAAAGCCGGTTCTGCAGCTGGGCGGGAAGGGCCATGGGGAAGTCTCCTTGGTAATGTCGATGGATTCGGTGTAGCGATGCGGTGGCGCTGTCGTCCGGCGCGAGTCAGGCGGCGCCGGTCAGCACATCTTTCTGGCTGGCCAGGCGCGCGGCCATGGCGGCGGCCAGCGCCTCCAGGCCGGAGCGCGGGCGCACCATGACCTCGAACTCGGCAATGCGGCCGGCGTCGTCGAAGCGGATCATGTCGATGCCCTTGAGCGCCTTGCCGTCGACGCTGGCGCTGAACTCCAGCACCACGCTGTGGCCGTCGTCGCTGACAAAGCTGCGGTGATAGCGGAAGTCCTGGAACACCTGGTTCACCGTGGTCAGCACCAGCGCGATGGCGGCGCGGCCGGGATACGGCGTGTGCGCGACCGGCGAGCGGAACACCACGTCGTCGGCGACGATGGCATCGAGCCCGGCCATGGAGTGGGTGGCGATCATCTGGTGCCAGGCGTCGAGCGAAGCCTGGGCGGCGGGGAGCAGGGCAGTGGTCACGGGAGGTCTCCTGACGGGCGCTATAGGTTTGCTGCGATCTCTTTCCGGATTTATGCAACCAGTTGCATAGTGCGTCGAAAGGTAGCACGCCGCGTGGTCCGCTGCAAGCTCGGCGCGTGCATGGCGGCGCGCAGTGACGCGTTGTCTACAATAGTCGGGATCGTCCGCTGGCCGCCGGCCTGATGCGGCACAGCAGGAGAATCCGTGACCACCAAGCCCAGCGCCGCCCAGCTCGAGCAGGCGGCCTTGTTCGATGCCGACCTGGCCGCCTGGCGCGACCACCCCGAGCGCGCGTTCGACGGCTGGCTGGCGCAGCACGGTTTTCGCCACGGCACCAGCGTGGTGTACCGTGCCATGTGGGGCAAGCTGCTGCGCTGGTCGGCCGAACGCGGCCTGCCGCCGCTGAGCTGGTCCGCCGAGCAGATCGGCGAATTCCTGGACGCGCAGCAGCTGCACAAGTCGCACCGCTACCGCTATGCGCGGCTGATCGAGCGGGTCTTTCATCACCTGTCGCGCTTGCGCGAGGGCATGCACAACCCGGGCAGCCAGGCGGTGCGCGCTCACCTGGCCGAAGGTGAAAACGACCCCACCGCCTTCCTGCTGCCGGGCGAGCGCGACCTGCTGGTGGCGCGCATCCTCGGCCCGGCCGGCGCCCCGGCTGGCGACACCGCCGCCGCGGCGTCGCCGACGCAATGGAAGCGTGCCCGCGACGCGGCGCTGCTGGCCGTGCTGCTGGGCGGCGGCCTGAAGGTGGCGGAGGCGCGCGCGCTGCGCACCGACGTCATCGCCGACGGCGCGCCTGGACGGATGGCGCTGCGCATGGTGCGCCCGGACAACGGCCGCGCCTACACCGTGCCGCTGTTCCCGCTGGCGCATGCGCCGCTGCGCGCCTGGCTGGCGTTGCGCGAGGCCTCCGGCACGCTCGGCAGCCTGGTGTTTCCGGCCATGCCGACGGGGCGGCCGATGCATGCGGCGTCGGTCTACCGGCGCGTGGAAATCCTGCTGGACGAAGCCGGCGTGCTGGCCGGGCGCAGCGAGCGTGCGTCGCCGCAGACCTTGCGCAATACCTGCGCAGCCATGCATTTCGAGGCCGGCACGGCGCCCGCCGAGGTGGCGCAGTGCCTGGGCATGCGCGACCTGGAATCGGGCTGGCGGCTGCGGGCGGCGTATGAGGCCTGGCAGGCGCGGGCAGGGCTGGTGGCGCCGGCTTCCGCGGCTTCTGACTGAAAGCCGTGACTGGGGCGGCTGTCAGGGCGCCATGGTGCATCGTGGATAATAGCTACCTTCCCGTGCCCGGCATGGCCGTCAAGTTATTTATCGCGCACACAGCGCACCGGCTGCCCTCCGCACAACGCTGAACCGAATCGATCGACGCCAATACCCATGCCTGAAACCTTGCTGCTGACCGGTGCCACCGGCTATATCGCCTCGCATACCTGGGTCGCGCTGCTCAATGCCGGCTACCACGTGATCGGCCTGGATAATCTGTGCAACAGCAGCCCGGCCGTGATCGACCGGCTCGCCACCATTACCGGCCAGGCCCCGCATTTCGTGCAGGGCGACGTGCGCGACCGCGCGCTGCTGGACCGGCTCTTTGCCGAGCACCGCATCAGTGCGGTGATTCATTTTGCCGCGCTCAAGGCGGTGGGCGAATCGGTCAGCCAGCCGCTGGCCTATTACAGCAACAACCTTGATGGCCTGCTGACGGTGTGTGCCGCCATGGGCGCGGCCGGGGTGAAACAGCTGGTGTTCAGTTCCTCGGCCACGGTTTATGGCAATCCGCACACCGTGCCGATCCTGGAGGATTTCCCGCTGTCGGCGACCAACCCCTATGGCCAGACCAAGCTGATGGGCGAGCAAATCCTGCGCGACCTGGAAAAATCCGATCCGGCCTGGCGCATTGCCTATCTGCGTTATTTCAATCCGGTCGGCGCGCATGAAAGCGGCCTGATCGGCGAAGACCCGCGCGGCATTCCCAACAACCTGATGCCTTATGTAGCGCAGGTGGCGGGCGGGCGCCGCGACCAGTTGATGGTATTCGGTGGCGATTACCCGACCGTCGACGGCACCGGCGTGCGCGACTATATCCATGTCTGCGACCTGGCCGACGGCCACCTGGCGGCGCTCAATTATCTTGGCCGGCAGGGCCGCGGCATGACCGTGAACCTGGGCACCGGGCGTGGCTACAGCGTGCTGGAAGTCGTGCAGGCCTACCAGCGCGCCAGCGGCAAGCCGGTGCCGTACCAGATCGTGGACCGCCGCCCCGGCGATATTGCCGCCTGTTATGCCGACCCGGCACTGGCCCATGAGCTGCTGGGCTGGCGCGCGCAGCATGACCTCGACCGCATGTGCCAGGACTCGTGGCGCTGGCAGTCGATGAACCCGCACGGCTTCGACGCCTGACCCGGCCGGTTTTCCGCCACGCAAAACAAAAACGCCACGGAAGTCTCCGTGGCGTTTTGCCGTCGGCCGGATCGCGCGCTTCAGCGGATCAGGAAGTCCTCGACCGATTTGCCCTGGGCCAGGGCCTGGGTCAGCCAGCCCGGGCGCTTGCCGCGGCCGGTCCAGGTATTGCCGGCGTTGTCGCGATAACGTACCGGCACCTTGCGGTTGGCCGCCTTCTTGCCGGCCGGGGCCTTCGCGCCAAAACCCAGGTCTTCCGCGGTCAGGCCATATTGCTCGATTTTCTCGCGAATATCCGCGATCACGGCGGATTGTTCGCGCGCCTTGATTTCCTCGGCTTGCTTCTGCAGTTCGCTGATTTTCTGAACGATTTCCTGATACGTCGCCATTGCGTCCTCGGTTTCCGGTGATTGAATTGCGCTGGGTGCGCTGGTGGGCGGGGAAAATGCTGAAAACAATTATAACGGGCCGGCTGCCGGCTGCAAATCCTGGTCGCGTAATCCCGGACGGTTTTTGCGAAAATTCTTGCTGCTGATAATTGTGTGAACTTTCAGTGTCAGGGCGAGTCACCGCGGATTTTTCCGCGTCCCAGCGGTATTGCGAGTGAGGGCGGCAGTGCCGAAATCCCGGCGGTATTCCCGACCGCACCGGGCTGTCGTCGTTGTGTGCGGATACCGGCCATGACATTAATCGCGCCGGCATTTACGGACAGGCCGCCACCCCCGTTTCAGGCCATCCCCGCCCACGCAACCCCTCTACGTGGCTGATATCCGACATGGCGTTTATCGCCGATTCACCATAACCGTGCGCGCCGGACGGCGACTCAAGGATGAAGGGGGCGCGCCGTTATCCGGGCAGGGCGGATCAATGCGGTAACGATCCTGCCGGACCGGGGCAAGGGGTGTGTCCCGCGGATTGCCAGTGTCTTAATTCATCATGTCCTTCCACAACAATATTCAGATCAAGACCCTGCTACGGGGCGCCATGGGAATCCTGTCGCTGCTGCTGTTGCTGGTCGGCGGCGCCGGCCTGTACGGCATCTCGCAGAGCAACGACGCGCTCAAGGATACTTATGCCAACCAGCTTGGCTCGACCGTCGCGCTCAGCGATGCGATGCTGGCCACCACGCGCATGCGCCTGGCGCTGGACCGCAACGTGATGCAGGGCGAGCAGGACGATCCCAAGGTCAACGTGGATCGCTCGCGGGTGTTCGTGGAGGCGTCGGACGCGGCCTGGAAGCGCTATATGAGCTTGCCGCAGAATGCCGAGGAACAGGCCCTGGCGGCGGAACTGGGCAAGCAGCGCCAGGCTTTCATGGAGCAGGGCGTGCTGCCGCTGCAGGCGGCGTCGCTGGCGGGCAACCAGGAAGAGGCGGTGCGGCTGGCGAAGAAGGTGCTGCCCGACCTGCAGCGCAGCATGTCGAGCGCGCATGAAAAACTGCAGAAATTCCAGATGGCGGCGGGCGAGGCCAACTTCGGCACGGCACAGGCAAGTTTTGCCCGCATCCGCATGCTGTCGATCGTGATGATCGTGCTGGGCCTGGCGATTGCCGCGCTGTGCACGGTCACGCTCAACCGCGCCATCGTCGCGCCGGTGCAAGAGGCACTGGCGGTGTTCGAGCGCATTGCCCGCGGCGACCTGACCGCGCGCATCACCAGCATCTCGAAGAACGAGATCGGGCGCATGATGCAGGCCCTGGCCGCGATGCAGTCGAGCCTGTCGGGCATCGTCGCCGAAGTGCGCAGCGGCGCGGATTCGATGGCGTCGGCCACGCAGCAGATTTCCACCGGCAACCTGGACCTGTCGCAGCGCACCGAGGAACAGGCCTCGTCGCTGGAGGAAACCGCCGCGAGCATGGAAGAACTGACCACGGTGGTGCGCCAGAACGCCGACAATGCGCGCCAGGCCGGCGTGCTGGCGGGCGAGGCCTCGCAGATCGCGCTCAAGGGCGGCGAGGTGGTGGGCCGCGTGGTCGATACCATGAACGAGATCAACGGCGCCTCGCGCAAGGTGGTGGAAATCATCAGCGTGATCGAGGGCATCGCCTTCCAGACCAATATCCTGGCGCTCAATGCCGCGGTGGAAGCCGCGCGCGCCGGCGAACAGGGACGCGGCTTTGCCGTGGTGGCGGGCGAGGTGCGCAGCCTGGCGCAGCGCTCGGCGTCGGCCGCCAAGGAGATCGAGGCGCTGATCAGCGAGTCGGGCCAGCGCGTGGAGAGCGGCACCCGGCTGGTGGCCGAAGCCGGCCAGACCATGGGCGAGATCGTGCAGGCCGTGCGCCGCGTCACGGACATCATGAACGAGATCGGCGCGGCGTCGCAGGAGCAGACCAGCGGCATAGATCAGGTCAGCCAGGCTGTGACCCAGATGGACCAGGTCACGCAGCAGAACGCCGCGCTGGTCGAAGAGGCCGCGGCGGCGGCGGGTGCGCTGGAAGAGCAGGCGCAGAAGCTGAAGAACGTGGTCTCGGTGTTCACCGTCAACACCGCGGCGGCGCCGGCCATCACGGCCCGTGTCGGTGGAAGCGCCGCAGCAAAGACGGCGGCAAAGGCGGTGGCACCCGCCACGCCGGCGATCCCCGCCGTCGCCAGCGACAGCCTGGCCACGCGCACCACGACGGTGCGTAAGGTGCCGGTTGCCACGACGGCGCGGGCCGCGGCCAGGCCGGCGAGCAGCCCGGCAATCCCCCCTGCGGCGCGCTCCGCGGCGCGTCCGGCCGTGACCGCGGCCGGCGGTGACGATGACTGGAGCGCGTTCTGACCCCTGCGTTGGAGTCATTGCCTTGTTCACACGGCGACTGCAAGATGACATGATGCGGGGTTTGCCCCGCGTCCTGACCGTCTTCGCGCATCTTCATCATCATCGCGCAGCCCAATGATTGCCCTGAGTTCCGTCCTGTTGCTGCTGGCCGCCCTGCTGGGTGTAGCCGCCGCCCTCGGCGTTCGCGCCGGGCGCGCGGACCAGCCGGCCGGCAGCCGGTCGCTGCGCGTGCTGACGTGGTCGGCGGCGCTGCTGTCGCAATTGAGCATCGGCATGCCGGTGCTGGTGGTGGGCTTGTCGGGCAGCGTACCGGCCGTCAACGACACCGCGCAGCTGGCGGCCAGCTTTGCCGCCGCGGCGGCGGCCACCACGGCAGTCAAGCTGCTGGTGCAGTGGCTGCGCCAGGGCGCGCGCCTGTGGCGCGGCGCGGCTCTGCTGGCGGTGGTGGCCGGGGCGGGGCTGGTCGCGGCCGCCGGCACGCACCTGGGCCGCTCGTGCGGCGCCGGCACCGTGACCGCGCGCGAGTGCATCGACGCCGCCGGGCTGCCGCACCCGGCCTGGCTGGCAGGCGGCCTGACCGCGCTGTGCGCGCTGCTGTTCGCCGTCCACCGGGCGCAGTCGCGCGGCTGGCTGCCGGCGCCGGCGCGCGCCGACGCCACGCTGGCCGACGAACTTGCCGATGACCTGCCGGTGCTGCACCGCGGCGCCGAGCCGCGGCTGGCGCGGCGCGGCGCGCGCATCCCCGGGCGCCCGGGCCGGCTGACCGTGCGTGCCGCCGCGCGCGGCCAGGACACGGTGGGCGAGTACAGCGTGGCGACGGTGATGCCGGACCGCGTGGCGTTCGGCCGCTGGCTGGACCAGGCCATCAGCCAGGCCCGGCTGGCCGAGACCGGTTGCGCCGTGCTGCTGATCCATATCGCCGATTACCGCGAAGTCGACGAGGTGTTCGAGGTCCGTGCCGACGATATCCTGGCCCAGGACGCCGGCGCGCTGGCGCAGGCCGTGCTGGAACCGCACGACTTCCTGGCGCGGCTGGCGCGCGACGAATTTGCCGTGGGCGTGCCCGAACTGGTCCACCACGGGCGCGCGCAGGAACTGGGCTCGCGCATGCTGGGCTCGCTGGCGGAGTTCATTGCCGCGCGCGGGCTGCAGATGCAGATCGGCGTGAACATCGGCATCGCCATCTATCCGCGCGACGCGCAGACCTCGGAGGCGCTGATGCAGGCGGCCCGCGTCAGCCTGGCCGAAGCCCGCCAGAGCGGCTCGAACCAGGTGCGCCTGTTCAACAGCGCCGCCGGCGAACGTGCGCGCCGCACCCGCGTGATCCGGCGCGACCTGTGGGTGGCGATCCAGGACGATACGCTGTCGCTGCAGTTCCAGCCCAAGTACGACGCGCGCCGCCGCACCGTGGTCGGCGCCGAGGCCCTCTGCCGTTGGCGCCATCCCGCGCTGGGGCAGGTCAGCCCGGCCGAGTTCATCGCCGTGGCCGAACAGTCCGGGCAGATCGACAAGCTCGACGACTGGGTGTTGACGAGCGTGTGCCGCCAGGTGCGCCAGTGGCGCGACGCCGGCGTGCCGACCGTGCCGGTGGCGATCAATGTCTCGGGGCTGCGCTTTGCCAGCCGCAACTTCCCGCAATACCTGCTGGAGCAGATCCACCAGCACGACATCCCGCCCTCGGCGATCACGCTGGAAATCACCGAGACCGCGGCGATGAAGGACATCGGCAAGTCGCTGGAAACGCTGGCCGAGCTGCAGTCGCTCGGGATCCAGGTGGCGCTGGACGACTTTGGCAGCGGCTATTCCAGCCTGGGCTACCTCAAGCGGCTGCGCGTGGGCACGCTCAAGATCGACCGCACGCTGATCGGCGGGCTCGATACCGATGCGCAGGGCCGCGCCATCGTCGGCTCGATGGTGGCGCTGGCGCACGAGCTGCGCATGAAGGTGGTGGCCGAAGGGGTGGAATCGGCCTCGCAGCTGGACATCCTCAACCAGATGGGTTGCGACGAAGTGCAGGGCTACCTGCTGTCGCTGCCGCTGGACGCCGCCGGTTTCGGCGATACCCTGCGCGCGCAGTCCGTCGCCTGACGCCTAAAGCCCGGCCGCCGCGCCGCCGATAACCGATCTGGCAGGCTGGCCCGCGTGGGCCCGGCCCTGTGCCGGCCCGTCCGTCGCCGGCCGCGTGGCCGATGCCATCGATGTTCCTGGCGGACCCAACCCGTTCCCGCACCTCCGGAGGCGCCCATGTCATTGCCCAGCATCCTCGTCGTCGACGATTCGCCCTCGCTACGCCGCATGATCGGCGCCTGCCTGCGCGCCGGCGGCTTCGACGTGACCGAGGCCGCGGACGGCGACCAGGCGCATGCGCTGGCCGTCGCCGGCAGCTTCGGCATGCTGGTCACCGACCAGGTCATGCCCGGCATGGACGGCCTGACGCTGATCCGCAGCCTGCGCGCCACGCCGCGCTACGCGCGCATGCCGATTTTGATGCTGACCACCGAGCAGGACGGCAGCATCCGCGAACAGGCCCGCGCCGCCGGCGCGTCGGGCTTCCTGCCCAAGCCGTTCGACCCGGACGGGCTGATGCAGGCCGTGGCCGCGCTGCTGGACGCGGCACCCCCTACGTCGGAAGGGTAAGGAAAGACCCGGCGTCGCCCTTCAGTCACCCCCGGATGCTGCCGTAAACACTGGTGGGCGATGTCATGCCCCGGCGCAGCCAGCGGCCCCGGCCGCTGCGGCGCCAGAGAAACCAGCATGAGCCAAACTTGGGGGGCTAGACGATGCAGCACATCGACAAGGCAGACGGCGCGGGCGAGGAGTTCCTGGCCTTTACCCTGGGCCGCGAGGAATACGGCGTCGATATCCTGAAGGTGCAGGAGATCCGCGGCTACGAGTCGGTCACCCAGATCGCGAATGCGCCCGACTACATCAAGGGCGTGGTCAACCTGCGCGGCATCATCGTGCCGATCATCGACCTGCGCATCAAGTTCCGCCAGCCCAATGTCAGCTACGACCAGTACACGGTCGTGATCATCGTCGACCTCAACGACCGCACCACCGGCATCGTGGTGGACGGCGTTTCCGACGTGCTGACGCTGAGCGCCGCGCAGATCAAGCCCACCCCGCACTTCTCCGGCGAACTGGCGACCGACTACATCCGCGGCCTGGGCTCGGTCGAACAGCGCATGCTGATCCTGGTCGACATCGAGAAGCTGCTCAATACCGAAGAACTGGCCGCGCTGGAAGCGGTGTCCTGATCCTGCAGTAGCGCCCCCCGCCGTCCGCCACGCGCCACCCGCGCGCCGGACCGAACCCGCCCGCGGTGCGGCCGCATGGACCCATGCGGCGCGCCACAGGCAAGCAGTGCAGACTTAGATGCGAAACAACCAACCCGTCACGCAGCGCGAGTACCCGCTGTCTCCTTCCGACTACCTGATCTCGCGCACCGACCTCAAGGGCCGTATCACCTTTGCCAACCGCACCTTTATCGAGGCCAGCGGCTTTGCGGCGGAGGAATTGCTGGGCGCGCCGCATAACCTGGTGCGCCACCCCGACATGCCGCCAGAGGCGTTCGCGGACTTGTGGCAAGACCTGCAGGCCGGACGCACGTGGATGGGCGTGGTCAAGAACCGCCGCAAGAACGGCGACTTCTACTGGGTCAATGCGACCGTGACGCCGACGCGCGTCGACGGCCGCGTGGTGGGCTACACCTCGGTGCGCTCGATGGCCACGCGCGAGCAGGTGCAGGCCGCCGGCGCCGCCTATGCGCGCTTTCGCGCGGGACGTGCCGACGGGCTGGCGATCCGCCACGGCGCGGTGGTGCGCACCGGCCTGCGCGGCCTGGTGCAGGGACTGCTGCGGCTGAACCTGAAGCGCCGCATCCTGTGGGCGCAGGCCGGCGGCCTGGCGTGGTTCCTGGCCGCGCTGGTCGCGGTGGAGGCGCTGGGCGGCACGGCTGCCGCGAGCTTGCGCCCGTGGCTGTGGGGCGGCTTTGCGCTGGCGCTGGCCTCGTCCTTCGCCGCCGGCACCATGCTGCTGGCGCGCGTGGAGCGGCCGGTGCGCGACATGCTGGACTTCGCGCTGCGCATGGGCGCGGGCGACCTGACCACGCGCTTCGAGCACCGCAGCGCCGACGAGATCGGCGCGCTGGCGCAGGCGATGCAGACCATGCAGCGCAGCCTGCTGTCGGTAGTGCATGAGATCCAGGAAGGCATGGCCAGCATCTCGACGGCCACGCGCCAAGTGGCGGCGGGCAACAACGACCTGTCGCAGCGCACCGAGCAGCAGGCGGCATCGCTGGAGCAGACCGCGTCGAGCATGGAAGAGCTGACCAGCACGGTGCGCCAGAACGCGGACAACGCGCGCCAGGCCAGCGGGCTGGCGGCCAATGCTTCGGACACGGCATTGCGCGGTGGCGAAGTGGTGGGCCGGGTGGTGCAGACCATGGACGAGATCAACGATGCGTCGAAGAAGATCGTCGACATCATCGGCGTGATCGAAGGCATCGCGTTCCAGACCAATATCCTGGCGCTGAACGCCGCGGTGGAAGCCGCGCGCGCCGGCGAGCAGGGCCGCGGCTTCGCGGTGGTGGCGGGCGAGGTGCGCAGCCTGGCCCAGCGCAGCGCCAACGCGGCCAAGGAGATCAAGGGCCTGATCGGCGACACGGTGGCGCGCGTGGACAACGGCTCGGCACTGGTCGGCCAGGCCGGCCAGACCATGGAAGAGATCGTGCAGGCGGTCAAGTCCGTCACCGACATCATGGCCGAGATCAGCGCGGCGTCGGCCGAGCAGAGCTCGGGCATCGAGCAGGTGAACCAGGCGGTGGCGCAGATGGACGAGGGCACGCAGCAGAACGCGGCGCTGGTGGAAGAAGCCGCCGCGGCGGCCGGCGCGCTCGAAGAGCAGGCGCTGCGGCTGCGCGATGCCGTGTCCACCTTCCGCGTCAGCATGCAGGCGGAGGTGCGGCCGCAGCGCCAGCCTGCGCAGGCGCGCGGCGATGCGGTGCCGGCACGGGCCTAGACCCGGGGGCGGCGCGGTAGCCGCACGGTCGGGATCGAAGTGAAGGCGGGCGCGGCATGCCGCGCCGCCAGCGTACACAGGGTGCGGCAGGCCGTGCCCGAGGCTTCAGTTACAAGGGGGAGTTGCTATGCATTGGTTCAATCAATTGCGCGTCACGACCAGGCTGGTTGCCGGATTCCTGGTCGTTGCCGTGATCGGCGCCGTGATGGGGCTGCTGGGCGTCGTCAACATGGGCCGCATGGCCGACTGGACCGGCAAGATCTACAACGACGACCTGCGCGCGCTCAAGGCGGTGCAGGACGCCAACATCAACCTGGTCTACGCCAGCCGCTCGCAGATCGCGCTGCTGTCGGCATCGACCATGGGCGAGCGCACGATCGAGAAGGAGCAGATCGCCAAGTCGCTGGCCGCGATGGACGAACGCATCCGCCAGGTGGCCGGCGCCTTCGAGAAGCCCGAGGGCAAGGCGCTGGTCAAGCAGTACCAGGACCTGTCGCCGGCGTTCCGCGCGCGCATGGAAAAGTACGTCGAGCTGGTCAGCAAGCAGCCGCTCGATACCTCGCAGTTCGAGAGCCAGGTGTTCTCCGAAAGCGCCGACCTGCTCAAGGACAGCCACGCGCTGGAAGCCGTGATGCTGCAGATGGTCAAGCGCCGCGACGACCGCGCCCGCAACAACATGGAAGAAGCGCGCAGCGTCTACGATGAAACGCGCCTGTGGATGCTGGGCCTGGTGCTGGGCGGGCTGGCGCTGTCGGTGCTGCTGGGGGTGCTGCTGGCACGCGCGCTGTCGCGCCAGCTGGGCGGCGAGCCGGCGTATGCCGCGGCCATCGCCGCGCGCATTGCCGAGGGCGATTTCTCGCAGCCGGTGGCCACGCGCGCCGGCGACAAGGGCAGCCTGGTCTTTGCGATGCAGCAGATGCAGCAGCAGCTGTCGCGCATGGTGCGGGATTTCAAGGCCTCGGCCGAATCCATCGGCAGCGCCTCGCGCGAGATTGCCGCGGGCAACAACGACCTGTCGCAGCGCACCGAGCAGCAGGCGGCGTCGCTGGAGCAGACCGCGTCGAGCATGGAAGAGCTGACCAGCACGGTGCGCCAGAACGCGGACAACGCGCGCCAGGCCAGCGGGCTGGCGGCCAATGCTTCGGACACGGCATTGCGCGGTGGCGAAGTGGTGGGCCGGGTGGTGCAGACCATGGACGAGATCAACGATGCGTCGAAGAAGATCGTCGACATCATCGGCGTGATCGAGGGCATTGCGTTCCAGACCAACATCCTGGCGCTGAACGCGGCGGTGGAAGCGGCGCGCGCCGGCGAGCAGGGCCGCGGCTTCGCGGTGGTGGCGGGCGAGGTGCGCAGCCTGGCGCAGCGCAGCGCCAACGCGGCCAAGGAGATCAAGGGCCTGATCGGCGATACGGTGGCGCGCGTGGACAACGGCTCGGCGCTGGTCGGCCAGGCCGGCAAGACCATGGACGAGATCGTGCAGGCGGTCAAGCGCGTGACCGACATCATGGGCGAGATCAGCGCGGCGTCGGCCGAGCAGAGCTCGGGCATCGAGCAGGTGAACCAGGCGGTGGCGCAGATGGACGAGGTGACGCAGCAGAACGCGGCACTGGTGGAAGAAGCTGCCGCCGCAGCGGGCGCGCTCGAAGAGCAGGCCGGCCGCCTGCAGTCCGCGGTGGCGACCTTCCGCCTGGCCGCGGAGGACGAGCGCGCGGAGCGCTTCGAGGTAATGCCGGCCGTGCCCGCCAAGGCCCAGCGCACCGCGGGCACGGTGCGTGCCATCGCCGCAAGCAAGCGTGCGGCCAAGCTGCCCATGGCCAAGGCGGAAGCCGCCAGCGCCGATGAAGCCCCGCACGACGCGGCCGAGCCGGCGCCAGCAAAGCCGGCGCCGCGCGCCGCGGCCATGACGCCGCGACCCGCGCTTGCCGCGGCCGATAACGGCGACTGGAGCGCGTTCTGAGTGTTGCCATGACGACCGATATCACCCTGGCCTTGCCGCAAGAGGAAGCGGCCAGGCTGCGCAAGGAATTCGACCAGTTCATCGGAGTCTCGACCGGGCTGGACCGCGAGTTCCTGCCGCCAGAGTTCCATGACTTCCTGCGTGCGCGGTTGCTGCAGCATGACGGCCCGCTGACCGAGCGCGCGGTCTCGCGACTCCTGTCCGGGGGTGAGTACGGGTGGGCGCGCCGCGTGTTCGACAAGCAGTTGCCCAATGCGCTCGCGGCGCTGATGCGCGACGCCCAGCGCTTCGGCTTCGGCCTGGCGGTGCAGCCGGGCTGGAGTGGCGAACAGCGCCTGGCGCATGCGCGCGAATGGGCGGCGCAGGTGCTGGCCGAGTGCGGCGCCGATACCGCCTATACCGAGGCCCTTGCCACCCAGGTGGCGGCCTCGGCGGAAGATTTGCGCGCGCTGGAAGAGCGCATGCGCACGCCGGCATGGCGCCTGGCTGAAAGCCTGCGCCAGCGCGCCTACGACCTGATGTACGCGCTGCAGACCGAAGACAACGAAGCCGCCGGCCGCGCGCGCGTGGGCGAGTTGCGCGGCATGCTGGGGCTGGCGCTGGAATACGGCTCGGTGCAGCCGGAAGAGGCTTCGCGCGTGCTGGAGCAGGTGGAGCGCGTGCGCCCCGCATTGTTTCGCGAAGCGCCCGACGACGTGTTCGCGCGGCTCGCGAACTGGCTGCGCCGATTGTTCGGACATTGACGCTGGCACCGCCGCCTTGCGCCGGTTCACGCCGATTCACGCCGGATATTTTGGACAGTATTACGCACACCGCGCGCGGCGATACACTCCGCGCGGCTGTCGTCAATAGAGGAATCCAGCAGGCTACCAACGTCGTGCCCGCGCGTTTGATGCAGAGGGCATTTGCTCGTGCCGTCTTGAACCAAATCAAACGTCAAACGTGTGACTTGTTACAAAATGTGCGGCGCCAATGTCTGTTTCATGCGACATTTGCTTCCCCCCCGCGTAAGTAGGGATTGGCATTGCGGGGCGATTGCCGATATAAACGTAACGGTCTTGCTTACACTCTGTAACACTTGTAACGGAGTTGATTACAGTTGGACTTGGGCGTAGTTCCTTAGTCGTACGTTGTACCCGCCCAGCCGCAAACAAACGATCTGGTCGCCGGGCCCGCAGGGCAACGGTAAGCGCCGGACAAGCGGCCACGGTGGGTTTTTGGTAGCGGGGATAAATTGGAAAGCAGTGAAGTTCTCCAGGAGATCAGGGAGGTTAACCTCGCCTATCTGCTGCTCGCGCAACGCCTTGTGCGCGAAAACCAGGTCGAAGCCATGTTCAGGCTCGGGGTCAGCAAGGAAATCGCGGATATCCTTGCCAAGCTGACCTCGGCGCAACTCGTCAAGCTCGCGGCATCCAACATGGTGCTGTGCAGGTTCCGCTTCGACGACCATGCACTTCTGTCTACTCTCACCCACACGGCCAAGAGCCATGACATGCAGCAGATCCACGCCGCGATCCTGCTCGCACGTCAGCCTGTGGAGTCGCTCAATTGACCGCGCTCCTGCAGGCCGAGCCAAACCGGAGCTACACGGCCACCTCCGTTCCCAGCCGCAAGAGCGTGCTCCAGGACGCCAACCAGACCCAGCTCGCGATCGAGCTGATCGGCCTGGGCGCGCGCCTGCAGGTGCTTGAAGCCGAGACCACGCTGTCGCGTGACCGGCTGATCCGCCTGTACAAGGAGCTGCGCGGGGTCTCGCCCCCCAAGGGCATGCTGCCGTTCTCGACCGACTGGTTCACCACCTGGCTGCCGAATATCCACTCGTCGCTGTTCTTCTCTGCCTACCAGTTCATGGTGCAGGAAGGCGAGACCGTGGGCATCCGCGCGGTGGTGGCCGCCTACCGCCTGTACCTCGAGCATGTTTCGCTGCTCGGCGGTGAAATTGTCTTAAGTTTCACGCGGGCCTGGACGTTAGTACGGTTCTTCGAGAGCAACATGCTGCAGCTGTCCCGGTGCACGTGTTGCGGCGGACAGTTTGTCACGCACGCGTATGAGCCGCACGCGAACTTCGTGTGCAGCCTGTGCCGTCCGCCGTCGCGCGCAGGGAAAGTGAAGAAGCTCTCGAAAGACGCCGCCGCCGTGCAGACCAACGCCTGATCCTGGTCAAGGTCCGCCGGCTGGCAAGCTTGCTGCGCTGGCGGACGGATTCTCTCCGTGCGCCCGTGCCGCGGGCCAATGAGCGTGGCTGACGCGCGTTTTTAGACGGGGATCCGATCGTGCTAGTAGTTCTTGGCTATGTCGTCGTGGTAGCGGCGGTGCTTGGCGGTTACGCCATGACCGGCGGCCATATGGGCGCGCTGTATCAACCTGCCGAAGTGGTGATCATCGCGGGCGCCGCCATCGGCGCCTTCATCGCCACCAATACCGGCAAGGCCATCAAGGCCACCGCGCGCGCGCTGCCGGGCCTGTTCAAGAGTTCCAAGTACAAGAAAGAGCTGTACCTGGACGTCATGTCGCTGCTGTACGTGCTGCTGTCCAAGGCACGGCGCGAGGGCATCCTGTTCCTGGAAAAGGAAATCGCCGACCCCGCCGCCAGCAGCGTGTTCAGCCAGTACCCGCGCATCCTGTCAGATCCGGTGGTGATGGAATTCCTCACCGACTACCTGCGCATGATGGTCAACGGCAACATGAATGCGTTCGAGATCGAGGCCCTGATGGACCACGAGATCGAGACCTTCCGCCATGAAGCCGAGATCCCCGCCCATGCGCTGTCGCGCGTCGGCGATGGCCTGCCCGCGTTCGGCATCGTCGCCGCGGTGATGGGCGTGGTGCACGCGCTGGGTTCGGCCGACCTGCCGCCGGCCGAGCTGGGCGCGCTGATCGCGCACGCCATGGTCGGCACCTTCCTCGGCATCCTGCTGGCCTACGGCTTTATCTCGCCGCTGGCCGCGCGCATCGAGCTGCAGGTGTCCGAGAACGTCAAGGTCTACGAGTGCATCAAGGTGGTGCTGCTGGCCTCCCTGAACGGCTATGCGCCGCTGGTGGCGGTGGAGTTCGGCCGCAAGGTGCTGTACTCCACGGTGCGACCGTCGTTCCTGGAGCTCGACGACCACGTGCGTGAAGTGAAGAGCCTGAACTAAGCAGCCGGCAACGCACGCAGCAAGGGGCACCACATGAGCAGCGCACACGATATGCGTCCGATCATCGTCCGCCGGGCGAAATCGCACGCCAGGCCGCACGGCAACCACAGCTGGAAGATTGCCTACGCCGACTTCATGACGGCGATGATGGCGCTGTTCCTGGTGCTGTGGCTGCTGTCCAGCGCCAACAAGAAAACGCTGGAAGGCATTGCCGAGTACTTCCGCATGCCGCTCAAGGTCGCCATCGTCGGCGGCGAGAAGAGCAGCCAGTCGCCCAGCGTGATCCCGGGCGGCGGCATGGACGTGATGCGCAAGGACGGCGAGATCATGCGCGCGCATGACAACGACCCCAGCGACGAACAGCGCCGCAACGAGCAGCAGGAAGCGCAGCGGCTGCGCGCGCTCAAGCAGCGCCTGGAACAGATCATCGAGAACAACCCGGTGCTGCGCCAGTTCCGCCCGCAGTTGCTGCTGGACATCACCAGCGAAGGCCTGCGCATCCAGATCCTGGATACGCAGAACCGGCCCATGTTCCGCACCGGCAGCGCCATCGTCGAAAGCTATATGCGCACCATCCTGCGCGAGATCGGCCCGGTGCTGAACGAGCTGCCCAACAAGGTCAGCCTGTCCGGCCATACCGATGCGGCCAACTATTCCAACGGCGAGCGCACCTACAGCAACTGGGAGCTGTCCGGCGACCGCGCCAACGCCTCGCGCCGCGAGCTGATCGCGGGCGGCATGCAGGAGGGCAAGGTGCTGCGCGTGCTGGGCCTGGCCGCGACCATGCCGCTGGACAAGCAAGACCTGCTCGCGCCGGTCAACCGCCGCATCAGCATCGTGGTGCTGAACCAGAAGGCGCAGGCCCGCTTCGAGGCCGAGAACGCCAGTGCCGCCGAGGTCACGGTGGCGGCGCAGGCCGGCAAGGCCGCGCAGGAAATGCAGGCAGGGCTGGCGGCGTCGGCACCGGCCGCGGCACCGGCAGCGCCGGCATCGGGCAGCAAACCATGACGCAGGGCCGCTGCCGCAGCGTGCCGTGCGCCGTAACCAAGTGACTCAGGACGCCATGTCTGTCGATATCGATATCACTCAGTTTTACCAGACCTTCTTCGAGGAAGCGGAAGAGCTGCTCGTTGAAATGGAGCAGCTGCTGCTCGGCCTGGACATCGAGGCGCCCGATGCCGAGCACCTGAACGCGATCTTCCGTGCCGCGCATTCGATCAAGGGCGGCGCCGCCACCTTCGGCTTCGCCGCGCTGACCGAGACCACCCACATCTTCGAGAACCTGCTGGACCGCACGCGCCGGCAGGAGCTGGCGTTGACCAGGACCATCATCGACACCTTTCTGGAAACCAAGGACGTGTTGCAAGACCAGCTCAACGCCTACCGCAACGGCACCGAACCCGATCCGGAAACGCTGGCGCGCATCTGCGCCGTGCTGCAGCAGCTGGCGCAGGAAGCCGCCGGCCATGACGCGGCCCCGGCACCCGTAGCGGCGCCGGTGCCCGCGCCTGTCGCGGCCGCCGCAGCCGCGCCCGCCGGCGGCGGTCTGAAGATCCGCCTGATCAAGGTCTCGGCGTCCGACCAGGCGCTGCTGCGAGAAGAACTGGCCAACCTGGGCGAGATCACCGGCCAGCAGGAAACCAATGGCGAACTGGTGGTGTGGCTCAACACCCAATGCAGCGCCGACGACATCATCGCGGTGTGCTGCTTCGTGATCGATGGCGACCAGATCGTGATCGAAGCCGCGGCCGATGCGCCGGCGCCGGCGCCGGCCCCGGCAGAGGTTGCCGCGCCCGCGCCAGTGGCTGCTGCGCCCGCACCGGCCCCCGCCGCCCGCGAGAAGGCCAAAGCCGCCCCGGCCCCCGCACCCGCGCACGGCGAAGGCTCGATCCGCGTGCCCACCGAGAAGGTCGACCAGATCATCAACCTGGTAGGCGAGCTGGTGATCACGCAGTCGATGCTGGCGCAGACCGCCTCGTCGCTGGACCCGGTGCTGTTCGACCGGTTGTTCTCGGGCATGGGCCAGCTCGAGCGCAATGCGCGCGACCTGCAGGAAGCGGTGATGTCGATCCGCATGATGCCGATGGACTATGTGTTCTCGCGCTTCCCGCGGCTGGTGCGCGACCTGGCCAGCAAGCTCGGCAAGCAGATCGACCTGGTCACGTTCGGCAAGGCCACCGAGCTCGACAAGAGCCTGATCGAACGCATCATCGATCCGCTGACGCACCTGGTGCGCAACAGCCTGGACCACGGCATCGAAACCCCGGACAAGCGCGTCGCCGCCGGCAAGGACGCGACCGGCCAGCTGATCCTGTCCGCGCAGCACCATGGCGGCAATATCGTCATCGAAGTCAGCGACGACGGCGGCGGCCTGAACCGCGAGCGCATCCTGGCCAAGGCCATCCAGAACGGCCTGCCGGTGTCCGAGACCATCACCGACGAGGAAGTCTGGCAGCTGATCTTCGCGCCAGGCTTCTCCACTGCCGAGGTCGTCACCGACGTCTCCGGCCGCGGCGTGGGCATGGACGTGGTCAAGCGCAACATCCAGGAGATGGGCGGGCACGTGCAGATCAGCTCGCGCCCGGGCCTGGGCACCACCATCCGCATCGTGCTGCCGCTGACGCTGGCGATCCTGGACGGCATGTCGGTCAAGGTGGGCGAGGAGACCTTCATCCTGCCGCTGAACTGCGTGATGGAGTCGCTGCAGCCCAAGGCCGAGGACGTGCATACCGCCGCCAACTCCGACCGCGTCATGCACGTGCGCGGCGAGTACCTGCCGCTGCTGGAGATGCACCGCGTGTTCAACGTCGCCAACGCGCTGCAGGAGCCGACGCAGGGCATCGCCGTGATCCTGCAGGCCGAAGGCAAGCGCTTCGCGCTGCTGGTGGACCAGCTGATCGGCCAGCACCAGGTGGTGCTGAAGAACCTGGAAACCAACTACCGCAAGGTGCCGTGCATTTCGGCGGCAACCATCCTTGGCGACGGCAGCGTGGCGCTGATCGTCGATGTCGGCGCGCTGCAGCGCACCGGCGTGCGCCGGCAGGAACCGGCGCTGCAGCAGTAATCGATCACAGGAGAACAAGCCATCATGGCCGGCATCGGACACATCGATACCCCCGGAAGCGACGCTTCGGGCCAGGAGTTCCTGGTCTTCACGCTGGGGTCGGAGGAATACGGCATCGACATCCTCAAGGTGCAGGAGATCCGCAGCTACGAGACCGTCACGCGCATCTCCAGCGCGCCTGACTTCATCAAGGGCGTGACCAACCTGCGCGGCGTGATCGTGCCCATCGTCGACCTGCGCCTGAAGTTCCGCCTGGGTAACGTGCGCTACGACCACCAGACCGTGGTGATCATCCTCAACGTGGCCGGCCGCGTGGTCGGCATCGTGGTGGATGGCGTGTCGGACGTGCTCACGCTGACCGGCGACGCGATCAAGCCCGCGCCGGAGTTCGGCGTGTCGATCTCGACCGAGCACCTGACCGGCCTGGGCACCATCGACGGCCGCATGCTGGTGCTGATCGACATCGAGAAGCTGATGACCAGCCCCGAGATGGCACTGGTCGAAGCCGAGTACGCCTGATTTCCGCACTGCCGAAGCAACAGCCCATGACGCCGTTCCGCAACGCCGCCCCCGCGCACACCGGCCCGGTCGCCGCGCCGGCCGCCCTGCTGCGGCGCGACGACGCGCGCGACTTTTTGCTGACCGAGCGCGACTTCGAGCAGATCCGCACGCTGATCCACCGGCGCGCCGGCATCTCGCTGGGCAGCCACAAGCGCGAGATGGTCTACAGCCGGCTTGCGCGCCGGCTGCGCACGCTGCAGCTGACCGACTTTGCCTCATACCTGGCGCTGCTTGAAGCGGACGACCGCTCGGCGGAGTGGGAGTTCTTCACCAACGCGCTGACCACCAACCTGACCTCGTTCTTCCGCGAGGCGCACCACTTCCCGCTGCTGGCGGAGCATGCCAAGCAGGTTGGCCGGCCGTACAGCGTCTGGTGCTCGGCCGCGTCCACCGGCGAGGAACCGTACTCGATCGCCATCACCCTGGCCGAGGCGCTGGGCGACCGCGCCGGCACCGTGCTGGCCACCGACATCGACACCCAGGTACTGGCCAAGGCCCGCAGCGGCGTCTATTCGGCCGAGCAGGTGGCGCGGCTGTCGCCGGAACGGCTCAAGCGCTTCTTCCTGAAGGGCACCGGCCCGCGCACCGGCTCGGTCAAGGTCAAGCCCGAACTGGCCGCCACCATCGCGTTCGAGCCGCTGAACCTGCTCGCGCCCGACTGGGGCATCCGCGAGCAGTTCGACGCCATCTTTTGCCGCAACGTGATGATCTACTTCGACAAGCCGACCCAGGGGCGCATCCTGGAGCGCTTCGTGCCGCTGCTCAAGCCGCACGGGCTGCTGTTCGCCGGCCATTCGGAGAACTTCTCCTACGTCACGCGCGCGTTCCAGCTGCGCGGGCAGACCGTCTATGAACTGGCACCGGGCGCGCTGTCCGCGGCCGGCCGGGGCAGGCCGTAATGCGCACGCCCCACCTGCCCGAAGCGCTGGCCACGCGCACCTACTTCGACCGCGAGTTCGGCAAGCAGGCCATCAAGCTGCTGCCCAACGAGTACTACGTGACGCGCGACGACGTGGTGCTGACCACCGTGCTGGGATCTTGCGTGGCCGCCTGCATCCGCGACGAGGTGGCCGGCGTCGGCGGCATGAACCACTTCATGCTGCCGGACGACGACGGCAGCGCCGATCGCATGCTGTCCGCATCGATGCGCTATGGCAGCTACGCGCTGGAAGTGCTGATCAACGAACTGCTCAAGATGGGCGCGCGCCGCGAGCGGCTCGAGGCCAAGGTCTTCGGCGGCGGCGCGGTGCTGGCCAACATGACCACGCTGAACATCGGCGACCGCAACGCGGACTTCGTGCTGCGCTATTTGAAGGCGGAAGAGGTACGCGTGGCGGCGCAGGACCTGCGCGGCCCGCATGCGCGCCGCGTCAGCTATTTCCCGATCGGCGGGCTGGCGCTGGTGCGCCGCCTGACAAGGCAGGACGACCAGGTTTCGGTGGCGCGCGACGAACGCGCGCTGGCGCGGGCCATTGCCACGTCGGCGCGCGAACCGTCGCGCTCGCCGGAACTGTTTGCGCGGCAGGTGCCTTCGCGCCAGCTTCCCTGAACCCCTACAAGCACGACCAATCATGACTGCCGCCAAGATCAAGGTGCTGTGCGTGGATGACTCCGCGCTGATCCGCAGCCTGATGACGGAGATCATCAACAGCCAGCCCGACATGGAAGTGGTCGGCACCGCTCCCGACCCGCTGGTCGCGCGCGACCTGATCAAGCGCCTGAACCCCGACGTGCTGACGCTCGATGTCGAAATGCCGCGCATGGACGGCCTCGACTTCCTGGAGCGGCTGATGCGGCTGCGGCCGATGCCGGTGCTGATGGTGTCGTCGCTAACCGAGCGCGGCTCCGAAATCACCATGCGCGCGCTGGAGCTGGGCGCGGTGGACTTCGTCACCAAGCCCAAGCTGGGCATCCGCGACGGCCTGCTTGAATACACCGACACCATTGCCGACAAGCTGCGCGCCGCATCGCGCGCCCGCGTGCGCGCGGCCACGCCAGCGGCCGCGCCCGCAGCCACCGGCACCGCGCCCGTGCCGATGCTGCGCAGCCCGCTGCTGTCGACCGAAAAGCTGATCATCCTGGGCGCCTCCACCGGCGGCACCGAGGCGATCAAGGAATTCCTGATGCCGCTGCCGCCCGACAGCCCCGCGGTGATGATCGTGCAGCATATGCCGGCCGGCTTCACGCGCTCGTTCGCGCAGCGGCTGGACGGCCTGTGCCGCATCACCGTGAAGGAAGCCGAGCACGGCGAGCGCGTGCTGCCGGGCCACGCGTATATCGCGCCGGGCGACTCGCATCTGCTGCTGGCACGCAGCGGCGCCAACTACGTCGCGCACCTGTCGCAGGAGGCGCCGGTCAACCGCCATCGCCCGTCGGTGGACGTGCTGTTCGATTCGGCCGCGCAGCACGGCGGCAAGAACGTGATCGGCGTGATCCTGACCGGCATGGGCCGCGACGGCGCGCGCGGCATGCTGCGCATGCGCGACGCCGGCGCCTACAACCTGGCGCAGGACGAGCAAACCTGCATCGTGTTTGGCATGCCGAAGGAGGCGATCGCCGCCGGCGGCGTGCATGAAGTCGTGCCCTTGCCGGCGATGACCCAGCGCGTGATGGCGCGCCTGGCCACGTACGGCACGCGCGCGCAACGCGTTTAGTCGAGCCGGCAAGCCCAAACAACAAAGCCGGACCAACAAGTCATTACTGCATTTACCTGGAGCCCTTAAAGTGGACAAGAACATCAAGATCCTGGTCGTGGACGATTTCCCGACCATGCGCCGGATCATCCGCAACCTGCTCAAGGAGCTGGGTTTCGTCAACGTCGAGGAAGCCGAGGACGGCGCCGCCGGCCTGGAAAAAGCCAAGGACGGCAGCTTCCAGTTCGTGATCTCGGACTGGAACATGCCCAACATGGACGGCCTGTCGATGCTGCAGGCCATCCGCGCCGACGCCAACATCGGCAAGATCCCGGTGCTGATGGTCACCGCCGAGGCCAAGAAGGAAAACATCATCGCCGCGGCCCAGGCCGGCGCCAACGGCTACGTGGTCAAGCCGTTCACGGCCGCCACGCTGGACGAGAAGATCACCAAGATCTTCGAGAAGCTCGGCGGCTGAGGCGGAGGCGCGTTTGTCATGACCCCCACCCTGAGCAACGATTCCGCCGAACAACTGATCCTGCGCATCGGCAACCTGACGCGCATGCTGCGCGACAACATGCGCGAGCTCGGCCTGGACAAGGAAATCGAGCGCGCCGCGCAGGCCATCCCCGACGCGCGCGACCGCCTGAACTACATCGCCGCGATGACCGAGCAGGCCGCCGAACGCACGCTCAACGCGGTCGAACTGGCCCAGCCGATCCAGTCCGACATCGAACAGCAGGCCGAAACGCTGGATAAGCGCTGGGCCGCCTGGTTTGAAAAGCCGGTGGAACTGGCCGACGCCCGCTCGCTGGTACTGGACACCCGCGCCTTCCTGTCCGAGGTGCCCGGCCAGGCCCGCGCCACCAACAGCCACCTGCTCGACATCATGATGGCGCAGGACTTCCAGGACCTGACCGGCCAGGTCATCAAGAAGATGATGGACATGATCCGCACGCTGGAGCAGGAACTGCTGCAGGTGCTGATCGACAACGTGCCGTCCGAGCGGCGGGTGGAAGTGCAGGCGCCGTCGACGCTGATGAATGGGCCGCAGGTGAATCCGGAAGGGAAACCGGATGTGGTGTCGGACCAGGCGCAGGTGGATGATTTGTTGGCTAGTTTGGGGTTTTGAGGGTTTGAATAGCCTGCGGCATTTCGCGATGCCGCGTGTTTGCTCCCCTCTCCCGCTTGCGGGAGAGGGGCGGGGGTGAGGGCCGGCGCTGGCAATAGCGACAGCCTTCACTTCGTAGATGTTCCGGCCCTCACCCCAACCCTCTCCCGCGGGCGGGAGAGGGAGCACGCAATCGGGGCTTGAATAGCCTGCGGCATTTCGCTGTGCCACGTGTCTTCTCCCCTCTCCCGCCTGCGGGAGAGGGGCGGGGGTGAGGGCCAGCGCATCCACGAAGTCAACCGCATGAACATGCGCACCGCTTCATCCCGGCAATCCGTCGCTGAACGCTTTTTAAGAGTTTGCCCATACTCGCCCTTGCTGCCCCTCTTCATACTGGGTTCGTCGCTGCGTCGTGGCGATCGGGTTTAGCAGCCCGGAGAGAGAGCCGAACGTTTGCCTTCTGGCGGTATCCTTACGTCCGCTGTGCCTGCGCACGCCCCTTCTTTGGGCGGGCCCTGGCAGGGGAGCCTTCGGGCTCGCCGGCTTTCGGCTCTTTCCCGGTCTGCTAACCCTGCCTTGCGCCCGCCCACCCCTATCAGCAACCGGGGAGCGGGACTGAACCTGTATGGTTAGGGGGCATTCCCATGCTTCAGTTCTTACTTGCCCGTTCTGGGCGATTGGCAATCTCTAGTACCTACACAAATCAGCAGCGCACGCGAAACGCGTATGTGGAGGTGTGCCATGTATAGCCATAGTCATCACGGTATTACGGCGGAACACAATGGTGTCGATATGCTCGTCACCGCCCACAGCCCAGGGGAGAATCCGTTGAGTCTTGCGGTGCAACGGGCGGCGCAGCTTCATGGGCTATTGCTTATGGCTAGTGAGCATGGGGCTGTTAGTTTTGAGGCGGTGGATTTGGAGCAGGGGGTTTGGGAGGGCTTGCTTTCCCTCGCGGCTACGCTGGCGCATGAGACGCAGGTTTTGAGTGAACTGGCGGTGGTGGAGGGGCAGGAGTTGGAGGTGGAGTGACGTTGGGCGAGACGGCAGCCGTGAAATTGGCTGCCGTGCTATCTGGACGCATGGGGGATTCGATCGTGGAACGAGAGACACGATGAAGACAAGGAAAGCGCGACGATCACCTATGTCAAGTTCGACGGGAAATACTACGCTCTAACATGTGCGCACGTCGCTGATGACCGTGAGGGTGGACTTAGAGTAGCACCTTACTTGGTTCTAACGGTTTGGGGACCTTCAGGAAATAGCTTTTCCTTTCGAATTGGCTCTGAAAATTCGTTGGCGGGTGAGTTTCTATCTTTGGGGCAGCGTCGCCTTGGGAACCGACCCCTAGATATCGCTATTGCACCGCTAAGTGATGTCTTCATTCATCTGCATATGCGGACGAAGGGTAAGGTTCCTCTTAATTTGGATAAATGGGAAGAACTGGACTAGAGTTCAGTTTAGAACATGGGCCACTTGGGGGTTTCCAACTCGGCAGAAGTCCTCTTCTGGGGCGGTCGTAAGCGCTAAACTGTGGACGACGATACTTGCGCTTCAATCTCAACCTATGTCCTTTGATCGCGATGAGTTCTTACGGGCATCCAGCCTTCCAAAGTCTGTGGGCATGTCTTTTAGTGGACTCAGTGGCTCCGCAGTATACTGCCTTCATAGCGATGGATGCATGACTCCAGTTGGAATCATCTACGAAGGGGTACCCGGTGACCCCCATTTAGCCCCAAGTTTTAAAGTTGGCTCGAAATGCTCGATTCGTCCCAGCACAGCTAGCCAGCGATGCAGCAACTGACATCCAGTTGGTGCGAGACGAACGGCCCCTCTGGCACCGATGAACGGCCGCTCGTGAGGGCGGTTCTTAGTTCGATAGCGACCGGCGGGATGGGCTCAGAGCGTTGACCAAGGTTCCCCGTTTAATGGGTGACAAACGGTCTGGTAGCCTTCAAGTAATTTGCTTGAAATTCCCTATCCAAGGGATATGAGAAAGAAGGATGGAAAGTGTTAAGGATCAGAAGAAAAAGACCAGACCATCGCTTCTTTGAAGTGATTGAACCCGCTCGGGACAAGCTATTGCGATGGGCTAGTCGAGCCTCGGACGAGCGTAGGCAACGCCGCGCTCCGATCGATCATGACATCTTCCGATCTGGGCATGTCGTTGACGCGGTAGTGTCGGATTTCGAGGGGCGCTGCGCATATTGTGAAAAGGAAATAGGGACGTCTGAGGGAATTGGTCACTATCGACCTCTTAGTATCGCCTACGAAGCCGGCGAAGATAACTTCGCCGACCACTATGCGTGGCTTGCCTTTGAGTGGCTTAACCTATTCCTAATTTGTCAGCGCTGTCAGAAGGCGAAGGCCGACCACTTTCCCGTCATGGGCGGCCGCCGTGCACCCCATCTCGCAACACTCGACGAGGCGAGAAGTGAAGAAAGGCCGTACCTAATCGATCCAACTATCGACAACCCATCGACGCATATTTCCTACTTGGCGACGGGGGAATGTGTCTCCAAGAGAAATACACGAAAATCTATTACAACGATAGATATTTTCCGTTTAAACGACGAGTATCTTGTAGCTGAACGTCGCAGGTCCATTGCGAAAGCATTGCAGGTCTGGCGCAAGTCATTGGAAACTCGCTCTCCGCTTCCGGAAGGTTTTTTGTTGGGAGGATCGTTTCTTGGCGCGCGTCGTGAGGTGGTATTGCGAACATTGGGCGAGTACGGCACAGAAAGCCTGTCTATCAATCGTGGAATGGCGCTCAGAAGCCATCTTCATACTTTAATCGACGACGGTGACAGCAACGAACACGAACGCTTGATTGGCGCCATCGAATTGTTGGAGACGTCCGATAAGGCGCGGCTAATCACATATCAGAAGCGTGAGAGAAATTCGCTTGATGCAACGACACGGTCTTCTCCAAGCGTACGACCCGTTGAATTATGGTCGGCCAGGGGAGTTCTCAAGTCCGTACACGTTTCCAACTTTCGTGCGATCGATGATGCGCGAATACCGTTCCCGAGATTGAGGTCGACGAAGGCGGGAGCACCATGCTTGCTTTTGCTTGGCGAGAATGCGGTCGGAAAGTCAACCTGCCTATCGGCGATGGCACTCGCTCTTCTCGGAACCAAGCAAGCGCAAAAGCTGCAGCTGCCTTATCACGAACTTGCCCGGAGTACGGATCGAAAAGCCTGGAATGTATGGGGAAAGGAAAGCCTTGAGGTGGTTGTTGAAATCCATGATAGCCGCCAGGCCGCAGTCTTTTCCTACGATCCTGTAAGAGGCCGTCTCGACGGCACGGAGGACCAGTCTACCGTGGTACTTGGCTATGGCCCACACCGCTATTTCGCGAGCGCGCGAGGGCGACGGGGCGCGAAATCAGCAGAGAGAGTTCGCAGTCTTTTCGATCCTAGTAGGCCATTGCCCGATCCTTCAGAGTGGCTGAAGGAATTGTCGGGTCGACAGTTCGACGAGGTTACCCGTACCATCCGCACCATTCTGCCGACCGGAGACGACGACCATTTAGTCAACGACCGGAGGGCTGGGATATGCGTCCTCGCCCAAGGGCAATTGACGCCGGTCAGTCATCTCAGTGAGGGCTATCGTTCCATCTTCGCGATGGTTGCGGACATGTGTCGCTCTCTGCTCGATCACTGGAGAAATCTGGAAACGGCGCAGGGCGTTGTCTTGATCGATGAGATCGAGACCCATCTACATCCCAGGTGGAAAATGCGAGTGATGTCATCACTTCGACAGGCATTCCCCAACGTGCAGTTTGTTGCGACTACGCACGACCCGTTGTGTGTTCGCGGTATGGATGCCGGAGAGGTGATAGTACTTGCTCGGAACGAGCAGGGCGGAGTGCAGCTTGTCGATGACCTTCCCGACATATCAGGCATGAGCGTAGAGCAGATACTAACTTCGGAGTATTTTGGACTGTTTAGCACTGTAGACCCGGAAGTTCATCTCGAGATCGCGCGCTTAGCTGAAGCCGAGCTGACGCACGACATTGGTGAAGAAGCGAGGGCCCTAGTGTCCAAGCTCACAGTGGGTGACAGCGCCGCGGCACAGATCATCCATGAAGCACTCTCGAAATACTTGCGCGAGCGCGAGCGGCCGCTTGACGGCCTTTCGTCGAGGGCGCGCAGTGATGCCGTAGCTGCGGTCTTTAGGGCCCTCCGATCTTCAAGAGCTGGTCGGTAACATGCGCAAGCTAGATCGGGGGAGCGTAGGCGTTCCGAACTCTCTGAATAGGCCATATGCTGCTGTGAGTACCGAAAAGGCCGATGCCGTCACCTATTACGGCGCGCGAGTCCCTTGGGAAGCAACTTACAGTTCTTTTACTTTTAAGCATTACAAGGGACGAGACGTTAAGGCTGCACTGCGGAAATTGGCTGGAGGAAATTGCGCGTATTGCGAAAGCAAAATCGGTGGCGTTGGGGCTCGAGAGGTCGAGCATTATCGTCCCAAAGGTGGTATCAAGGGTTTGACCAACCACCCCGGGTATTGGTGGCTGGCGCATGATTGGGAAAATCTACTCCCGACGTGCCGAGACTGCAACAAGAGCCTGAGGCAACATATTGTCACACCAGTGATGACGAAGTCTCAAGTGGAGGAGTTGCTCAGCAAGACTCCGAAGGATAGTTACGGAAAAGCGACGCAATTCGATATTCGCGGAAATCGTGCGATAGGCGACTCCTGCTCACTCATGGCAGAAGATCCTCTTCTCATCGATCCATGCAGGCGCGATCCAGCGAACGAATTAAGTTGGACCTTTTCGAGCGAGCTCATACTGATGGTGCCCAAGCAGGGGGGGAATGGTCCTAGTCCATACGGAGACTACACTATTCGTACCTGCGCGCTCAATCGAGCGGAGCTTGTGTTGGATCGCATTTCTGCGCTCCGCTCAATGAGGATGTTACGGACCCACATCATGAATCGCCTGGAAGATTGGAGCGGTTCGCCAAAGGAGTTAATCGACATTATGGAGGAGGTTAAGGTCCTGGTGAGCCATGCAGAGCCTGATCAAGCGTATAGCGGCATGGCAGCCGCATTCGTAAAGGATTTTGAGGAAGAACTCGACCGTTGGCGCGTAGCGCGCGGTCTACCTCCGTTCTAAGCTTGGGAAGCCGCACCGTACTTATGCAAATAGGGCTTCCCATTGCATTGCATGGAGAGCTGCTACATCTAAGTTGAGAATCGTCTGAGACCGGATTTGAAATTTCTTCTCACTACGCCTTCTTTGTCTACCAGGAGATCTTTTGGAAGACATAGGCGAAGTGTGTGAGATGAGTGAGTTCTGAGACGGGCACCTTATAAAAAGATATGTATAAATCACAATGAAACAAGATCAATTCATAGTGACTCTAGAAGCTTATGCTTCAGAATTGAACGAGATGCTAGCCCGCTTCAAAAAGACTCGTGAGGGTCTTTACATGGGCGATGGGGATGAGGGACGCTTCAGGGAGATAGCTCTTGAACTTATTGACTTGTTCAAAGATGAACTCGTGGATGGACTCCATCACGCAAGAATCGTCGCAAATTACTTCAACGACAGCACGCAAAACTACCTAGGTTCTCCTTCATATCGAGGGGTGGAGAATCTGCGCGGTGTTGTCAATGCCGTGCTTTCTAGGGTGTGTAGAAGTCCAGCTGCTCTCCGAGACGCCCAGGCCGAAGTTGGAACGCCAAGCGAGCCGCAACGTGTTGAAGCGTTGTATCGAATCGGTGAGCGGTTTCATTTGGTCGCTCGGCAGTTGCGTGTTCGGCGTCAGGGTCGTCCAACTTTGGACGTGGACGACGAGTACGACGTCCAAGATCTTTTCCATGCTTTGTTGAGGATAGCCTTTGATGACGTGCGCCCCGAGGAGTGGACCCCGAGTTATGCAGGTGGGGCAGCAAGGGTGGACTTTCTACTACCTGAAATTGAAGCAGTGGTGGAGATTAAGAAGTCCCGTTCAGGTCTAAGTGCACGTGAACTAGGGGAGCAACTAATTGTGGACATAGCGAAGTATAGGAGGCACCCAGACTGTCGGACGCTTTTTTGTTTTGTGTACGATCCAGACGGTCGCATCTTGAACCCCCGGGGAATCGAGAATGATTTAAATGCAAATCAAGGTGATCTTACGGTCAGAGTCCTTATAGCCCCGTGAGCCAGCACGATTCCTATGATTTCTCAATCTCATCTGGGAGCCTTTATCCGGGTTTCGACACTCTGACGAGCGAGTTGCGATTTCTAAACTGAACCGGACCGATGAGCAGAGCAGCGTGGTCCGTCCGTGGAAGTCGGCTGTTTGATCCAGAACCGCCGCTCGGATGACCGTGCTACGGTGATGGCGAGTGGCGGAAATTGGCCAGTTACTGCCGCCCGTTCCATGGAAGCAATGGCCTGCACGCCAGCCTTTTACGCATCGCTGAGCGGCTTGTATCAAGACTTCTCATAGATTGTGAGAAGTCTCAGTGCAAGGCGCCTGCATCGGTGGCCTGTTCGGTAACCTTCAAAAGAAGCACTCTGCGAGAAGTCCTGCCACATAAAAAAACGCCAACCCCTCCGGGTTGGCGCTCTTGCTTTAGCCCTACCAGAATCAGAACTGATTCATAGTATTGTCCTTCCCCGCCGCCTTCAGCGCAGCCTCCCCGCTGAAATACTCCTTGTGGTCATCCCCAATATCCGACCCAGACATATTCTGGTGCTTCACGCAGGCAATGCCCTGCCGAATTTCCTTCCGCTGCACCCCAGCCACATAACCCAGCATCCCCTGGTCACCAAAGTATTCCTTAGCCAGGTTATCCGTCGACAGGGCAGCAGTGTGATACGTCGGCAGCGTAATCAGATGATGGAAGATCCCAGCCTCACGCGACGCATCAGCCTGGAACGTCCGAATCTTCTCGTCGGCCAGCTTCGCCAGTTCGCTGTCGTCGTATTCCACGCTCATCAGCTGTGCGCGGTCGTAGGCCGACACGTCCTTGCCCTCAGCCTTCATCGCGTCATACGCTTGCTGGCGGAAATTCAGGGTCCAGTTGAACGACGGGCTGTTGTTGTACACCAGCTTGGCGTTCGGGATGACCTTGCGAATCTCGCTGACCATGCCGCCGATCTGGGCGATATGCGGCTTTTCGGTTTCGATCCACAGCAGGTCGGCGCCGTTCTGCAGCGCGGTCACGCAGTCCAGCACGCAGCGTGCTTCGCCCGTGCCGGCGCGGAACTGGAACAGGTTGCTGGGCAGGCGCTTGGGACGCAGCAGCTTGCCGTCGCGCTTGATGATGACATCGCCATTGCCCAGTTGGTCGGCCGACAGTTCTTCGCAATCGAGGAACGAGTTGTATTGGTCGCCGAGGTCACCCGGCGTGTTGGTCACGGCGATCTGCTTGGTCAGGCCGGCACCCAGCGAGTCGGTGCGGGCGACGATGATGCCGTCGTCCACGCCCAGTTCCAGGAAGGCGTAGCGGATGGCGCGGATCTTGGCCAGGAAGTCCTCATGCGGCACGGTGACCTTGCCGTCCTGGTGGCCGCATTGCTTCTCGTCGGAGACCTGGTTTTCGATCTGGATGCAGCACGCGCCGGCTTCGATGAATTGCTTGGCCAGCAGGTAGGTCGCTTCGGCGTTGCCGAAACCGGCGTCGATGTCGGCGATGATGGGCACGACATGGGTGACGTGGTTGTCGATCTTCTGCTGGATCGCGGCCTTTTCGGCGCCGGTGGCGGCGTCGAGCTGGCGGAACAGGCCGCCCAGCTCACGGGCGTCGGCCTGGCGCAGGAAGGTGTACAGCTCGCGGATCAGCGCGCTGACCGAGGTCTTTTCGTGCATCGACTGGTCCGGCAGCGGGCCGAACTCGGAGCGCAGCGCGGCGACCATCCAGCCGGACAGGTACAGGTAGCGGCGCTCGGTGCTGTTGAAGTGCTTCTTGATGGAAATCATCTTCTGCTGGCCGATAAAGCCGTGCCAGCAGCCCAGCGACTGGGTGTACTTGGACGAGTCCGCATCGTAGGCGGCCATGTCGGCGCGCATGATCTTGGCGGTGTACTTGGCGATGTCCAGGCCCGTCTTGAACTTGTTCTGCGCGCGCATGCGGGCAGCGTACTCGGGGTTGATGGCATTCCAGGCGCTGCCCTGGGTTTCTTTCAAAGCAGCCACTGCCTTGATGTCGTCTTGATACTGGGCCATGTCAGTTTCCTAAGATAAGGCGCGTTTGAGAAAAATCGTTTGGCGTGCCGACCGTGGGTCGAAGCAAACAGCGTGACCTCATTGTAGGGGGATCCAACGCCGTTGCGGCCATGTCTTATATAAGACATAAGACTTTGTTTTTCCTTATTTTTCAATGGGATAGATGTCAATTTTCACGATACGGAACGTTTTTTCGCAGAACGAAAGCGGATGCGGCGCTGCGCAACGCCGAAATCCCACGATGTGAAACGTGCTTTCAGTGAGGCGGGCAAAGGCCGCTTCGGCGCACCCCGGTTCGGCGGCTTCGTCACTTTCCCGCTAAAGACTCCTGACGCCTGCGCCGTTAACCCCAACAGTCCCTCATTTCCCAAACAGCACCCAATTCCCCCGCCTTTTCGCGCGAATGGGAATCCCACCCCGCTTCGATAATCCCCGCTGACGAATAGCGGCCTGCCGCTTCGCACGGAGCGTGGATGTCCGAAGAAAGCGATCTCGAGAAAACCGAACCCGCCTCACCCCGGCGCCTGGAAAAGGCGCGCGAGGAGGGGCAGGTGGTGCGTTCGCGCGAGCTGGCCACGTTCGTGATGCTGATTGCCGGCGTGACCGGCCTGTGGACGCTGGGCGGCCACCTGGGCCGCAGCCTGAACCAGGTGATGCAGGGCGCGTTGCGCTTTGAGCCGGCCACGGCGTTCGATCCGTCGCGCATGCTGTCGCGCTTTGCGCTGATGGTGTGGGACAGCCTGCTGGCCTTTCTGCCGTTGCTGCTGCTGTTCGGTGTGGCCGCGCTGGCCGCGCCGCTGCTGCTGGGCGGCTGGGTGTTCTCGGCCAAGTCGTTCGCGCCGCAGTTGTCGCGGCTGTCGCCGATTGCGGGGCTGGGGCGGATGTTCTCGGCGCATTCCTTGGTGGAGCTGCTCAAGGCTGTGGCCAAGTCGCTGCTGGTGGGCGCGGTCGGCGCCTGGGTGCTGTGGCGCCGCTTGCCCGAGGCCATCGCGCTGATGAATGCGCCGGTGCAGGAGGCGCTGCTGCACATGGTGGACCTGGTGATGTTCTGCTGCCTGGTGGTGTCGCTGTCGCTGCTGGTGGTGGCAGCCATCGACGTGCCGTGGCAGTACTGGGAGTTCTTCAAGAAGCTGCGCATGACCAAGGAAGAGGTCAAGCAGGAATTCAAGGAGAGCGAGGGCGACCCCCATATCAAGAACCGCATCCGCCAGCAGCAGCGCGCCATGGCGCGCCGCCGCATGATGACAGAGGTGCCCAAGGCCGATGTGGTGGTGACCAACCCCACCCACTTTGCGGTGGCGCTGCGCTATGAGGAAGGGCGCATGGGCGCGCCGCGCGTGGTGGCCAAGGGCACCGGCGACGTGGCCGCGCGCATCCGCGCGCTGGCGGCGGAGCACCGCGTGCCGCTGATGTCGGCGCCGCCGCTGGCGCGCGCGCTGCACCGCCATGTTGAGCTGGGCCAGGAAATCCCGGCCGGCCTCTATACCGCCGTGGCCGAAGTGCTGGCCTGGGTCTATCAACTGAAGCACTGGCACTACTCGCAGGGCCCGCAGCCGCAGGCGCCGGCGGACCTGCACGTGCCCGATGAACTCGCCGTACCGGAAATGCGCGAATGAATGCTCTGAGCAACCTCTTCAACCTGCCCGGCCTGCGCTCCGCCGGCCAGTTCAAGGCCATGACCGGGCCGCTGCTGATCATCATGATCCTGGGGATGATGATCCTGCCGCTGCCGGCCCTTGTGCTGGACCTGCTGTTCACCTTCAATATCGCGCTGGCGATCATGGTGCTGCTGGTCAGCATGTATACGCAGAAGCCGCTGGACTTTGCGGCGTTCCCGGCGGTGCTGCTGTTTACCACGCTGCTGCGGCTGTCGCTGAACGTGGCGTCCACGCGCATAGTGCTGCTGGAAGGCCATACCGGCCCGGACGCGGCCGGCAAGGTGGTGGAGGCCTTCGGCCACTTCCTGGTGGGCGGCAATTTTGCCGTGGGTATCGTGGTGTTCGCCATCCTGGTGGTGATCAACTTCATGGTGATCACCAAGGGCGCGGGGCGGATTGCGGAAGTCGGCGCGCGCTTCATGCTGGATTCGATGCCGGGCAAGCAGATGTCGATCGACGCCGACCTGAACGCCGGCCTGATCGACGAAGCCGCCGCCAAGAAGCGCCGCGCCGAGGTGGCGCAGGAATCTGACTTCTACGGCGCCATGGACGGTGCCAGCAAGTTCGTGCGCGGCGATGCGGTGGCGGGCCTGCTGATCATGTTTATCAACGTGGCCGCGGGCATGGTGGTGGGCATGGTCCAGCATGACCTGGACTTCGGCACCGCCGTGCACAACTACACGCTGCTGACCATCGGCGATGGCCTGGTGGCGCAGATTCCGGCGCTGGTGATCTCCACCGCGGCCGGCGTGATCGTGTCGCGCGTGTCGAACGAGCAGGACGTGGGCGAGCAGCTGACCGGCCAGCTCTTCGCCAACCCGCGCGTGCTGTACCTGACCGCGGGCATCATCGGCCTGATGGGCATCATCCCGGGCATGCCGCACTTTGCCTTCCTGCTGCTGGCAGGCGCGCTGGTTTGGATGGGGCGCTATATCGCGCGCCGCGCGGCCACGCAGGCGCAGACCAAGCAGCGTGAGGAGCGCACCCCGGCGGTGGCGCCGGAATCGACCGAAGCCAGCTGGGACGACGTCACGCTGGTGGACCCGCTCGGCATGGAGGTGGGCTACCGCCTGATCACGCTGGTGGACCGCGCGCAGGACGGCGAGCTGCTGGGCCGCATCAAGAGCATCCGCAAGAAGGTGGCGCAGGAGATCGGCTTCCTGGTCCCGGTCGTTCATATCCGCGACAACCTGGAACTGAAGCCCAACGCCTACCGCATCACGCTCAAGGGCGTGGAGATCGGCCGCGGCGAGGCCATGCCCGGACAGTGGATGGCGATCAACCCGGGCCAGGTCAGCGGCACGCTGCCCGGCGCGGCCACGCGCGATCCGGCCTTCGGCCTGCCGGCGGTGTGGATCGATGCCGGCATCAAGGAACAGGCGCAGGCGTACGGCTATACCGTGGTCGATGCCAGCACCGTGGTGGCCACGCACCTGAACCACCTGATCCACATGCACGCGGCCGAGCTGCTGGGCCGCCAGGAAGTGCAGGCGCTGCTGGACCGCATCGCCAAGGATTCGCCCAAGCTGACCGAAGACCTGGTGCCGAAGACGATTTCGCTCACGGCGCTGCAGAAGATCCTGCAGAACCTGCTGGACGAAGGCGTGCCGATCCGCGACATGCGCACCATCCTGGATGTGGTGGCCGAGCACGCGCCCAAGATCAGTGATCCGAACGAGCTGACCGCGATGGTCCGCGTGGCGCTGGGCCGCGCCATCACGCAGCAGCTGTTCCCGAACAATGCCGACCTGCAGGTGATCGGCCTCGACGCCGGCCTGGAGCGCGTGCTGTCGCAGGCGCTGACCAACGGCGGCGGCATCGAGCCGGGCCTGGCCGACGCGCTGCTGCAGCAGACCCAGGGCGCGGTCACGCGCCAGGAGCAGATGGGCATGGACCCGGTGCTGCTGGTGCCGTCGCAGCTGCGCCCGCTGATGGCGCGCTTCCTGCGCCGGACCATGCCGCAGCTGCGCGTGCTGTCGCACGCCGAGGTGCCGGACAACCGCAATATCCGCATCACCGCCATGATCGGCGCGTGAGGAGTCAACGATGAGCGTAGCCAAGTTTGTCGCGGCCAACGGCCGCGAAGCCATGCGCCAGGTGCGCGAAGCCATGGGCCCGGATGCCGTGGTGCTGTCCAACCGCACCGTCGAGGGCGGGGTGGAGATCGTCGCCATGCGCGATACCGATCTGGGCAGCGTGTCGGCCGGCGCGCAGGTGTATGTGCCGCCGGCACCGGCGCAGGTACCGGCACCGGAGCCCGCGGCCATCGGCGACCTGCGCGGCGAGCTGCAATCGATGCGGGCGATGCTGGAGCGCCAGCTGGCCGGCATCGGCGCCGCGCCGGGCGTGGCCCCGAGCGCGGCAGCGCACGGCGTGGCCGCGAGCGACCCGCTGCGCGAATCGCTGTTCGAATGGATGGTCGGCGCAGGCTTCTCCGGGCAACTGGCGCGCACGCTGCTGGCGCGGCTGCCGCTGGGCTATGACCGGCCCGCGGCCATGGGCTGGATCCGCGGCGAACTGGCCAGCAAGCTGCCGGTGCTGGGCGACGAGGACCACCTGTTCGCGCAGGGCGGCGTGCTGGCGCTGGTGGGCCCCACCGGCGTGGGAAAGACTACTACCACGGCCAAGCTGGCGGCGCGCTACGTGCTGCGCCACGGCGCCGACAAGCTGGCGCTGCTGACCACCGACAGCTTCCGGATCGGCGCCCATGAGCAGCTGCGCATCTACGGCGACATCCTGGGCGTGCCGGTGCATGCCGTGAAAGACGCCGCCGACCTGCGCTTCGCGCTGGCGGCGATGAAGGACAAGCATTTGGTGATCATCGACACCGTCGGCATGAGCCAGCGCGACCGCAGCCTGTCGGAACAGATCGCCATGCTGGCCGGCGTGCCTGCGCCGGTGCAGCGCGTGCTGCTGCTCAACGGCGCCAGCCATGGCGATACCCTCAACGAGGTGGTGCACGCCTACCGCCACGACGCCGCGCCGGATGGCGGCAGCATCGACGGCTGCATCATCAGCAAGCTGGATGAAGCGACGCACCTGGGATCGGTGCTGGACGTGGTGATCCGCCACCGGCTGCCGGTGTTCTATGCCTCCACCGGCCAGCGCGTGCCCGAGCATCTGGAGCTCGCCAACAGCACCGCGCTGGTCGAGCGCGCTTTCCTGACGCCGCGCCGCGGCTCTGTTTTCGCCGATGCCGATGCGGCGCGCCGTGCGGCAGCTGGTGCGGGTGAAGAGACAAGCGCGCGCGGTGGCGCCACCGATGTGCTGCGCTCGCTGACCGATAGCGCCGACGCGCTCGGCCAGTGCGTGGCCGAACTCAACGGCGCGGGCCTGGGCTTCGACCTGGCCCGCTCGCTGTGGCAGCAGCGCGGCGCCGGCGCGCCAGCCCTGCGCGCGATGTCGCAGCAGGTGCGCGAAGCGGTGTGCCGTGACGTGACGCGCCAGTGCGACCAGTACGTGCTGGCCGTCGCCGCCACGCTGCAGGTGGCCGTGCCCGGGCGCCGCTCGCCCCAGCCGGTCCAGCACACGCTGTGGCTGGCCGACCGCAACGGCATGCCGCTGGCCGCCACCGTGACGCCCACTGGCCGTGCCGGCCAGCCGCTGGGTGAAGCCGAATCGGATGCCGCCAACCTGCGCGCCGCGATGAGCGCCGCGCGCAAGGTGGTCAACCTGATCGAGGCAGTGCCGTCCGCCGCCACGCTGGCGCGCTGGCAGCTGGCCGGCGAGCGCTGGGTGGCCAGCGCGCGCAAGACCGCGCGCGTGGTCAGCGCCGGCACCGCGTGGAAGCTGGATGCGCTGGCGGATACGCTGACCTTCCATGCCGTCGGCGAAGACACCGTGCGCGAGCGCGATGCCGTGCGCTGGCTGGCAACCGCCGAGGTGCGCGTGCCGGACAGCCCGGTGCGCGGCAAGGGCACGCCCGACGGCGGCATCGACGCCTGCCTGGTGGTGGCCCGCCTTGCCGACCGCGCCACCGGCGAGCTGCTCGATACGCGCTACCTGCTGTGCGATCCGGCGCTGGCGCAGGATGCCGCGCAGGTGGCCCGCTGGGCCTTGTGGACCGACGCGGCCGAGGCCGGCCTGCGCACGCTGCGCCACGCCATCGACCATTTCGCGCAGGACGCAGGGGATGCGCCCGATGCCGCCGCCGTGGCCGCACTGCAGCTGGGCTTGTCGGTGCTGCGCCTGGAACACGCGCCCACCGCGGCCGCGCCCGCGTTCCTGGCGCGCCTGGCCGGCCGTACGGTGCGCCCGGGCGTGCCGGTGCCGGGCACCGTGCTCAATGAAGGCATGGGCCGCATGCTGGCGTTGCTCGACGTGCTGGAAAACTATCCGGGCCGCGGCAACGCCGCGCCCGCTGCCGCCGCGGAGGCCCTGCAGTGAGCACCCTCGCCATGGACCAGGCCGCGAGCCTGCGCCGCATGCTGGCGCCGCGCACCACGCGCCGCATCGCCGTGCTCGCCAGCGAACGCGGCGCCGGCGCGACCACCGTGGCGCTGGGTTTGTCGCATGCGCTGGCGATGCAGGGCGAGCGCGTGCTGCTGGTCGACGAAGACGCCAGCGCCCCTGCCACGCGCTGGTCCGGCGCCAGGCCGGCGGGCACGCTGGCCGACGTCCACGCGGGCCGGCTGTCGCTCGATGCGGCGGCGGGCGTGAGCCCGCAAGGCGTGCTGTCGGTGCTGCCGGCGGGCCGGCCGGTGCCGGGCACTGCCTTGCCGCAGGCGGCGACGAACGATTTCCGCAGCGTGCTGGTCGATGCCGGCGTTGACGCAGACGGCGCGCTGTCGCCGCTTGCGGGCGATGCGCACAACGTGCTGGTGGTGATGCGCCCTGAGCTGGCGTCGATCACCGCCGCCTACGCCTGCATCAAGCGGCTGCACCACCTGTATGCGTGGCGCCAGTTCCACCTGATCGTCAACCTGGCGGGCAGCGAAGCCACGGTGCAGGCCATCCTTCGCAACCTGGCGCGCACCGCCAGCCAGTACCTCGGCGTCGAAGTGCTGTGCGCGGGCTGGCTGCCGGCGGATCCGCTCGTGGCGCGCGCTGCGCAACTGGGCCGCTGCGTGGTCGATGCCTTCCCGGCCGCGCCGGCCACCGCGGCCCTGCGCCGCAGCGCCGGCGGTATCGGCGCCTGGCCGTTGCGCGCGGATGCCGCCGCGCCAGCAGCCGCGCCCGCCATGGCCTGAGCCTGCCAGCCATGCCACCTAAAACCACCACACCCTGAGCCAGCCGGCACGCCAAGGGGTACCGGTCCAGCCATCCAGCAGTCACGAGAATTGCACCATGTACACGATCCAGGGAAAGCTCGAACAGGCCGATGTGGTCAAGGCGCACGCCCAGCTGGTGCGCCGCATCGCGCTGCAGCTCGCCGCGCGGCTGCCCGCCAGCGTGCAGATCGACGACCTGATCCAGGCCGGCATGATCGGCCTGCTCGACGCCGCCAAGCGCTATGAAGACACCCACGGTGCGCGCTTCGAGACCTACGCCAGCCAGCGCATCCGCGGCGCCATGCTCGACGAGGTGCGCGCCAACGACTGGCAATCGCGCAGCCTGCGCCAGTTCACCCGCCGCATCGAACGCACCCAGCGCAACCTGGAACAGAAGCTCGGCCGCACGCCGATCGACTCCGAAGTGGCCGAGGCCATGGAGATGCCGCTGGACGAATACCAGCTGCTGCTCAACGAGGTCTATGGCTGCCAGCTGCTGCACTATGAAGACTTCGAGCGCTCCGGCGAAGAAGACTTCCTCGACCGCCACCTCGGCGGCAGCGACGACGGCAACCCGCTGACCGTGCTGATGGAAAGCGGCATGCGCGAGGCACTGGTCCGCGCCATCGAACGCCTGCCCGAGCGGGAAAAGCTGGTGCTGTCGCTGTGCTACGACCAGGAACTGAACCTGCGCGAAATCGGCGCCGTGCTCGAGGTGACCGAGTCGCGCGTATGCCAGATCCGCGGGCAGGCCATCAACCGGCTGCGCAGCCAGTTGCGCGGCTTGCTGTGATGCCAGCAAAGGCGCGCGCCGCGCGTGGCGCTTGCTGGCTGCTGGCCGCGGTATCGGCGTGCGCGTGGGCCGCGTTCGACGCCGGCACCCGCCACGCCTGGACCGGCTCGGTCAACGGCCCGGCCTTGCACGGCCGCGGCCAGCGCGCGGTATCGCCGCCAATCCTGCCCACTGGCGTATTGCCGCAATCGGAAGGGGTCATTACCTCGGTGCGCTGGCGCTACAGCTTCGCCAAGACGCCGCCGGCGGAACTGCAGGCCTACCTGTGCAATGCGCAACGCTGCGTGTTGCTGACGCAGGCCGAGGGCAAGACCGATGCGTTCTTCGGCGACGATGCCACCAAGGGGTTTGTGTTTGCGTTCCGGGTGCCGGGGCAGGGGAGCCTGGTACCGGTGTTGCAGGGGCGGAGTAATGAGGTGGTGGTGGGGTTCAGGTAGGGATGAATGTTCCGTTTTTTCGTCACTTATCAACAAGTGACGAAAAAATGGAACATCAGGCGATCCAGGGAAAGCCGTGTGAAAGCGGGCAATGAAATATGATCTTCTCAAGAATTCATGCTCGACGAACACCGCTCAAGCATTGGAGAACATCGGCATCCTGGCACATGACCCACGCAACATACAGACGCCCATTACGCCCGCCGAGCTACTATCGGTGGTTAGTAAATCCAATCGTGTCGTGGAAAGAAGGCTATACCCGAAGGGCTGGAGGCATGGCGCATCCACGAACTGGTAGATCATGAGGAAGGCATTTATTGTCTTGGCATTGCTTGCCCTTATGGCTGCGGCATACGTATTTGTCACTGGTGTGCGCATTAGTTTTACGCCAAGCGTGACCATTACTGCCGTCAAGCTCTACGCTACCGAGAGGGATGCCAGTGCTCAGAGCGAGAACTTCCAGATGTTGCCAGTCAATACCAAGTGCTATCTAACCAAGGTCGGGAGCAAGCACAACACTATGCGCGTGCGCTGCGAAGAGCCGGCGGTTGAGGGTTGGATTTGGGACTTCCACCTATTTGAGCCACCGCTTTGAGCTGCGAATCATATCTGCCACCACGACGGTGGCGTGGTCCCGCGCACGATTTGTGTACTCCCTCTCCCGCTTGTGGGAGAGGTTAGGGGTGAGGGCGGGAATATCAACGAAGTGAAGGCCGTCGCTATTACCACCGCCGGCCCTCACCCCCGCCCCTCTCCCGCAAGCGGGAGAGGGGGAAAACCTGCAGCGTCATCATTGCCTCGAGCTTTCCAATTCCCGCTTGTGTACTCCCTCTCCCGCTTGCGGGAGAGGGTTGGGGTGAGGGCGAGCGCATCAACGAAGTGAACGCGCACGCTATTGCCATTGCAGAAAGCGCACAGCAACCGAACCCCTACCCGGCCGCCAGACTAACCCCACCCACACCCGCCGCCGCCTTCCCATCCTTCCCATACAACCCCGCATCCCCGCCACTATGCTGGCGCAGCGCCTGGATGGCTTCACGGGTGAAGTCGAGATGGGCGTCCACCACCGCCCCGTTGAGCGCATTGGCGTCACGCGCGGTGCGGGCCGCAAAGATCAGCCCGCGCCAGGCATCGGCCACGGCCGGTTCGACCTGGCGGCCGAGCAGCTGGCCTTGCGGGCCCGCGCGCAGGCCCAGCGCGCCCATCTGGGCTTCGCGGGCCTTGAGCTGGCGGGACAAAGCCTGGCCCAGTTCGACCTTGCGCGTCAGCAGCCCGCTCAGGGACTGGAAGTCGCCCCGCTTGAGGGCGTCGCGCTCTTCGGCGAGGAGTTGGCCGAAGGCCTGGATGCCTTCGGTTTCGCGCTGCAGGGACTGGATCAGGCTCTGGCTCATGGTGGCTATTTGGGGTCGGCCTGGCCGAGCTCGCGCAGGGTGGCGAGCAGGCCATCGGCAATCTTGCCCGGGTCGATGCGGATCCGGCCTTCGGCGATGGCCTGGCGGATCTCCTCGACCTTGGCGGTATCGATATCGTCGTCAGCCGGCTGGGCCAGGCGGGCGCTGATGTCGCGCACCTGGGCGGCCAGCGGGCTGACGCTCAGGCCGGCGGACGGCGCGGCCGCATCGGCGGCGGCCGGGGCGGCATGGGGCCGGGCGGCGTCGCCAGCGGCGGCGTCGGCCGGACGGGACGAGGTGGAGTGGTTGATCTTCACGGGGCGATCCTTGCTGGTTTCCTATGGCATTACGGACGCGCCGGCGAATTCTTTAGGGCGCCTGGCCCGGATTCGCTGCACGGCGGCTGGGGCGGCATTTTCGCACGCCGCCTGCCCCGGGATTCCAGTCAACTCAGCCACGATTACAGCACCTGGCGCACGGTCATTGCAGCACCACGGTGTCGCCGCTGCGCACCAGGCCATTGACCACCTGGCCGTTGCGCAGCCGTACCTGCACGGTATTGCCGGTGGCGGCGTCGGCCAGCACCTTGCCTTCGCTGGTGATCTGGAAGGCCTCGCCCTCGACCGCCACGGTGACGGTCTGGCCCTGGCGCACGGCGATGGCCTTGCGCAGCAGGTCGGTGCGCAGCGGCGAGCCGGCGGCGATGCGGTTGGCGGTGACGGCCCCGGCAAGCTGCGCCGGATCGGTGATCACCGCGCGCGGCAGCGCGCCCAGGTCACCCTGGCGGATTTCCACATCGGCCTGGCCGACCGGCTCGCCCGGGCCCAGCGCGCGCGCGGCCACGTAATAGTCGGTCAGCACGGAGACGCGCGCCTGCATGTAGCGCACCCAGGGCCGCTCGCCGCCGCAGCGCACGCCTACCGAGACGCGTCCCCACGGGGAAGCGCCGGCGGGCAGGAACGGGTCGGGCGCGATGCATTCGGGCGCGCGCCCGCCTGACGGCGGCGCCACCTGCACGCTCACCTTGCCTGGCAGGCCGGCGGCCTGCTGCTGCAGGAAGCGCTCGACGGCCACCCGCGCGGGGTCTTCGGTGAAGGGGCTGGTCGCGGCGGGGGCGGGGCTGCCGGGACCGTGCGCGGCCGGCGCCTGCATGGCGACCGGCGTGATCTGGGCCGGCGCGGCGCCCGCGGCACCAGGGCCAAGCAGGCAAGCGCCAAGCAGGCAAGCGCCCAGCGGGGCTTGCACCAGGCGGCGCGCGTTGCGGCAATGCTGTTTCATCTGGACTTCCCGGCAAGGACGGCGCACGGCCCCGTGACTGGCTGCGCGCGCCGTATACATCTGTCATCGGGGCCCATTGTAGGCAGCGCCTCGCGCGCGGGCGGGCCGAAATGCGCGGATTTCCCGTCCTTATTCATCCGATTGGCGTGACAGGTCCCCGCCTAAGATGCCAACCCTGAAGAACCCCGGTTCGCCCCGCTTATGGGGGCGCCTTGTCAGCAGGGAGATGCAGATGATTGACAGACTCGACGCGGCGCTACGCTTCCAGCAGGAAGCGCTGAGCCTGCGCAACCAGCGGCAGTCGGTGATTGCCTCGAACATCGCGCACGCGGACACGCCCGGCTACAAGGCGCGCGACTTTGATTTCTCCAGCACGCTGGCGCAGACCGTGGAGCGCGGCCACCGCAACGAGGGCATGTCGCTGTCGACCACGTCGGTGCGCCACCTGCCCGCGCAGGCGCCCGGGCGCGAGGAATTCGACCTGGCCTACCGCATCCCGCTGCAGTCCAGCGTGGACGGCAACACCGTGGAAATGGACACCGAACGCGTGGCCTTTGCCGACAACGCCGTGCACTTCGAGTCCGGCCTGACGGTGATGAATTCCAGGATCAAGACCATGCTGGCGGCAATCCAGCAGTAACGCAGGAGCGAACCCATGCCGGCAATGAACATCTTCGACGTCGCGGGCTCGGCCATGGCCGCGCAGTCGCAGCGCATGAACGTGACCGCGTCCAACCTGGCCAACGCCGACAGCGTGGTCAGCCCCAACGGCCAGGCCTACCGCGCCAAGCAGGTGGTGTTCGGCATGGCGCCCACGCCGGGACAGACCGATATCGGCGGCGTGCAGGTGCAGGGCGTGAGCGAGGACCCGTCGCCCCCGCGCATGGTGCACAACCCCACCCATCCGATGGCCAATGCGCAGGGCTATGTGGTGATGCCCAACGTCAACCCGGTGGAGGAGATGGTCAACATGATCTCGGCCTCGCGCTCCTACCAGGCCAACGTGGAGGTGCTCAACACCGCCAAGAACATGATGCTCAAGACGCTGACGATCGGCCAGTGACACGCGCCGGCCCATCACGGCAACGGCTCCATCCGCACCTCGCACACAAGCAACTGACATGACCACCACCCCGCCGGTAGGCAGCAACACGCAAGGCATCAACGACGCGCTCAAGAGCGGCAGCGCCAGCGCGTCCGAGCTGCAGAACAACTTCCTGACCATGCTCGTCACGCAGATGAACAACCAGGATCCGCTCAACCCGATGGACAACGCGCAGCTGACCTCGCAGCTGGCGCAGATCAGCACGGTCAGCGGCATGCAGACCATGAACGCGACGCTGTCGCAGCTGCTGGGGCAGGTCAGCGCCAGCCGCGCCATGGATTCCGCGGCGCTGATCGGCCGTACCGTGATGGTGCCGGGCAAGCAGGTCTCGGTGGAAGGCGGCGTGCCGGGCAAGATCGGCGTGGACCTGCCGTCGACCGCGGACGCGGTCACCGTCGACGTGCTCGACAAGGACGGCAACGTGGTGCGCACCATCGACATGAAGGGCCAGACCGCGGGCGTGCACAACATCGCGTGGGACGGCAAGAACAACGCCGGCGTGGCGGTGGCCGACGGCGACTACACCTTCAAGGTGAGCGCCACCGCCAACGGCACCTCGGTGAAGCCGGTGGCGCTGGTGTACGGCAAGGTCGAGAGCATCAGCGGCGACGCCAGCGGCGTGCTGGTGGACCTGGGCGACGGCCAGACCGCCAACGTCGACGACGTGCGCCGCATTCTCTAATACGCAGGTGCCGGCAGCGCGCGGGCGCCAGGCCGGCTTCAACCACAGCCTAGATAAAAGGAAGCAATCATGGGTTTCGGTCAAGGGGTAAGCGGCCTGAACGCCGCCGCGTCCAACCTGGACGTGATCGGCAACAACATCGCCAACGCCAACACGGTTGGCTACAAGCAATCGGCCGCGCAGTTCGCCGACGTCTACGCGGGCACCAAGATCGGCCTGGGCGTGCGCGTGAACTCGGTGGTGCAGTCGTTCAACCAGGGCAATATCGAGGCCTCGGGCCGGTCCCTGGACGTGGCCATCACCAACGGCAACGGCTTCTTCCGCATGACCAGCCCGGAAGGCGCGGTCTACTACTCGCGCAACGGCCAGTTCCAGCGCCAGGAAGACGGCCGCATCACCAATATGCAGGGCTTGCAGGTGACGGGCTATCCGGCTGGCGTGGCCGGCGGCGCGGGCGTGCAGCCGCAGCCGCTGGTGATCAGCAACGCGCAGATGGAGCCGCGCGCCACCAGCAGCATCACCGCCAAGTTCCAGCTCGATTCGCGCGCCACCGTGCCGACGCAGGCGTTTGCCAGCGCGCCCGGCGTGCCGCCGACCAGCAACATGTTCAACTACAGCACGGCGATCAACGTCTATGACTCGCTGGGCAACAAGCAGCAGCTGATGGCGTACTTCGCCAAGTCGGGCGCTGCGCCCACCGTGCCGGGCGGCACCGACTGGCAGATGTACGTGACCGACGTCAACGGCAACACCGTCGGCGGCGCGCCGGTCACGCTGTCGTTCGACAACGCCGGCGCGCTGCAGGCGCCGGGCGCGGGCGCGGTCACGCTGACCCAGCCGGCGGCCAACGGTGCCCAGGCCATGGCCATGCGCCTGGACCTGACCGGCACCACCCAGTTCGGCGCCGACAACGACGTCAAGCAGCTCAGCCAGAACGGCTATACCTCGGGCAGCCTGCTGGGCTTCTCGGTCAACGGCGACGGCACCATCACCGGCAACTATTCCAACGAGCAGACCAAGCCGCTGGGCCAGATCGTGATGGCCGCGTTCGGCAACGTCGAAGGCCTGAAGCCCGAGGGCGACAACGTGTGGTCCGCCACCGGCTCGTCCGGCCAGCCGCTGCTCGGCGTGGCCGGCGGCAGCCTGGGCACGCTGCGCTCGAACGCGGTGGAAGCCTCCAACGTGGACCTGTCCGGCCAGCTGGTCAACCTGATCGTGGCCCAGCGCAACTACCAGGCCAACGCGCAGACCATCAAGGCGCAGGACACGGTCATGCAGACCCTGGTGAACCTGTGACCGCCACGCTGAGCTGAGCCGCCGCCATGGACCGCATGATCTACACCGCCCTGTCGGGCGCCAAGCAGATACTCGACCAGCAAGCGGCGGTATCGAACAACCTCGCCAACGTCTCGACGCCGGCGTTCCGCGCCCAGGTCAACCTGTACCGTGCGGTGCCGGTGGTCGGGGCGGAGGCCGGCACGCGCGCCTTCACGCTGGCGTCCACGCCGCGTGCCGACATGCGCGCCGGGCCGCTGACCTACACCGGCCGCGCGCTCGACGTGGCGCTGCAGGGCAACGGCTGGCTGGTGGTGCAGGCGCCGGACGGCAGCGAGGCCTATACCCGCGCCGGCGCGCTGCAGGTGGCGCAGGACGGCCAGGTGCAGACCCTCTCCGGCCTGCCGGTGATGGGCGACGGCGGTCCGCTGGCGGTGCCGCCGGGCTCGCAGGTGACCATCGGCACCGACGGCACCATTACCGCGCGCGGCCCGGGCGAGGCCTCGGCCGGGCTGGCGCAGGTGGGCCGGCTGCGCGTGGTCAACCCGCCCAACGACGCCATCGCCCGCGGCGATGACGGCCTGTTCCGCCTGCGCCCCGGCGCGCAGCCGCTCGAGGCCGATCCCACCGTGCGCGTGATCTCGGGCGCGCTCGAAGGCAGCAACGTCAACCCGACCGAAGCCATGGTCGAGATGATCGCCAATGCGCGCCGCTTCGAGATGCAGATGAAGATGATCCAGGGCGCCGACGGCAACGAGCAGCGCGCCAACCAGCTGCTCTCGACCAACTGAACCGAATGACCGGCCGGCACGGCGCTGTCGTGCCGGCCCACAGCACCCACCAAGGACCCACATGATCCGCTCTCTCTGGATTGCCAAGACCGGCCTCGATGCGCAGCAGACGCAGATGGACGTGATCTCGAACAACCTGGCCAACGTGTCGACCAACGGCTTCAAGCGCGGCCGCGCGGTGTTCGAGGAACTGATGTACCAGACCATCCGCCAGCCCGGTGCGCTGTCGTCGGACCAGACCACGCTGCCCTCGGGCATGCAGCTGGGCACCGGCGTGCGCCCGGTGGCGACCGAGCGCATCCACACCCAGGGCAATCCGCAGCAGACCGGCAATGCCAAGGACGTGGCCATCCTGGGTCAGGGCTTCTTCCAGGTGGCGCTGCCCGACGGCACCACCGCCTATACCCGCGACGGCTCGTTCCAGGTGGACCAGAACGGCCAGCTGGTCACGTCCAGCGGCTTCGTGATCCAGCCCGCCATCACCATCCCGGCCAACACGCTGTCGATGACCATCGGCCGCGACGGCACGGTGTCGGTGACGCAGCCGGGCTCCAGCGCCAACGTGCAGGTGGGGCAGCTGCAGCTGGCCACCTTCATGAACCCGGCGGGCCTGGAGAGCATGGGCGAGAACCTGTACGTGCAGACCGATGCCTCGGGCGCGCCCAACACCACCGTGCCGGGCCTGAACGGCGCGGGCGTGGTGCAGCAGAACTATGTCGAGGCGTCCAACGTCAACGTGGTCGAGGAACTGGTCAGCATGATCCAGACCCAGCGCGCGTACGAGATCAACAGCAAGGCGGTGCAGGCCTCCGACCAGATGCTGCAGCGCCTGGCGCAACTGGGTTGACTGGTGTGAACATGGCCACCTTGCTTTCCCGCCTGGGCGCGCGTGCGCTGGTTTGCCTGGCCGGCGTGGCAATGCTGGCCGCCAGCGGCTGCGCGCTGATGCCGCGCGAGCCGCTGGTGCAGATGCCGACCACGGCGCGCGCCGAGCCGCGCCCGATCGGCCCGGCTTCCGGCTCGATCTACCAGTCGTCGTACGCCGGCAATCCGCTGTTCGAGGACCGCCGCCCGCGCAACGTGGGCGACATCCTGACCATCCTCATCACCGAGAACGTCAACGCCAGCAAGAACTCCGGCACCAACACCAGCCGCACCGGCAACGCCGCGCTGGCGTTCGAGTCCGTGCCGCGCGCGCTGGGCGGCCTGTTCGGCGCCAGCCAGAACGCCAACATCAACGGCGCCAACACCATGAAGGCCAGCGGCGGCGCCAGCGCGGCCAACACCTTCAACGGCACCATCACCGTGACCGTGCTGGAAGTGCTGGCCAACGGCAACCTGGTGGTCTCCGGCGAAAAGCAGATGGCCATCAACCAGGGCGCCGAGTTCATCCGTTTCTCGGGCGTGGTCAATCCCCGCACCATCACCGGCGACAACGCCGTGCTGTCGACGCAGGTCGCCGATGCGCGCATCGAATACACCGCCAAGGGGGTGATCGACGAAGCGCAGAACATGGGCTGGCTGCAGCGCTTCTTCCTCAATGTTTCTCCGTTCTGACCGCGCCATGTCTGCCCAGATGCTCGCTCGTTTCCTGTCCCGCCTGCTGCGGCTGACCATGGTCAGCCTGGCGCTGGGCGTGGCCTTTGGCGCCTTTGCCACCAGTGCCAAGGCCGAGCGCCTGAAGAACCTGGCCACCTTCCAGGGCGTGCGCGACAACCCGCTGGTCGGCTACGGCCTGGTGGTGGGGCTGGACAACACCGGCGACCAGACCATGCAGACGCCGTTCACCACGCAGAGCCTGACCAACATGCTCTCGCAGCTGGGGATCACGCTGCCGGCCGGCAAGAACATGCAGCTCAAGAACGTGGCGGCGGTGATGGTCACAGCCTCGCTGCCCGCGTTCGCGCAGCCTGGCAGCCAGCTCGACGTGGTGGTGTCGTCGATGGGCAATGCCAAGAGCCTGCGCGGCGGCACGCTGCTGATGACGCCGCTCAAGGGCGCCGACGGCCAGGTCTACGCCATCGCCCAGGGCAACATGCTGGTGGGCGGCGCCGGCGCGTCGGCCAACGGCAGCAAGGTGCAGATCAACCAGCTGGCGGTGGGCCGCATCGCCAACGGCGCCATCGTTGAACGCGCGGTCGCGCCGTTCCAGCCCGATGGCGGCGTGCTCAACCTGGAACTGAAGGACACGGATTTCAGCACCGCCGAGCGCGTGGTCGAAGCCATCAACCGCAACATGGGCGGCGGCGTAGCCGCGGCGCTGGACGGGCGCGTGGTGCAGGTGCGCGCGCCGGTGTCGCCGGCGGCGCGCGTGGGCTTCCTGGCCCGCATCGAGAATCTCGACGTGACGCCGGCGAAGGCCGCGGCCAAGGTGATCCTGAACGCCCGCACCGGCTCCATCGTGATGAACCAGGCGGTGACGGTGGAAGACTGCGCGGTGGCGCACGGCAACCTGTCGGTGGTCATCAACACGCAGCCGGTGATCAGCCAGCCCGCGCCGTTCAGCGAGGGGCAGACCGTGGTGGCGCCGGTGTCGCAGATCGACATGAGGCAGCAGGGCGGCTCGCTGCAGATCGTCAAGGCGGGCGCCTCGCTGGCCGCCGTGGTCAAGGGGCTGAACGCGCTGGGCGCGACCCCGGCCGACCTGCAGACCATCCTGGAAGCGATGCGCGCGGCGGGTGCGCTGCGCGCCGAACTGGAAGTGATCTGACCATGAGCGGCATCAACGGTGGCGCGATGCCTGCGACCGGCGCCGACCTGACCCAGCGCTTCGCGCTGGACACGCAGGGCTTCGAAGCGCTCAAGCACAGCGCGCGCGGCGGCGCCGACGCCAATACGCTGCAGGCCGTCGCCAAGCAGTTCGAGGCGGTGTTCACGCAGATGGTGCTCAAGAGCATGCGCGACGCCACCCCGCAGGACGGCCTGTTCGACAACGAGCAGAGCAAGCTCTACCTGTCGATGATGGACCAGCAGCTGGCGCAGCAGATGTCGTCGCGCGGCATCGGCCTGGCCGACGTGATGGTGCGCCAGCTGGCGCGCGCCACCGGCACCGCGATGCCCGCCGGCATGAACGCGCTGACGCCGGCCGAGGCCGGCAAGGCCGCCGATGCCGAGCTGGCCAGGCTGCTCGACAGCCGCGGCGCCGGCGCCATGCCCGCCGACGCCGGCGAACAGGCCGACCTGCCCGCCATCGGCACCATCGTCGCGGGCCAGCAATGGAATCCCACCGCGGGCCTGCGTCAGTACCAGCCGCAGTCCTACGCGGACCACGGCCAGGGCGAAGACCGGCTGGGCCGGCTGCCCGACGATGCGCCCGCGCACGTCAGCGCCTTCGTCGCCCGCATGGCCGGCCCGGCCGAAGCTGCTGCCCGCGCCAGCGGCGTGCCGGCACGGCTGATCGTCGGCCAGGCCGCGCTGGAATCCGGCTGGGGCCAGCGCGAAATCACGCACGCCGATGGCTCGACCACGTTCAACGTCTTCGGCATCAAGGCCGGCCCCAGCTGGAAGGGCCGCGTCGCGGAAATCACCACCACCGAATACATCGACGGCCAGCCGCAGAAGGTGCGGGCCAAGTTCCGCGCCTATGGGTCCTACGACGAGGCTTGCGCCGACTACGCGCGCCTGCTGACCAGCAACCCGCGCTACGCGGGCGTGGTCAGCGCGGCCAGTGCCGAGGACGCGGCGCATGGTTTGCAAAGGGCGGGGTATGCCACGGATCCGGCGTACGGGCACAAGCTGGTGAAGATCATGAAGAAGGTGGCGGCGTAGGGTCAAAGCTTTGCTTGTAGCCGCCGGCCGCCTCGGCGTTTCAAATTCCCGCTTGTGTACTCCCTCTCCCGCTTGCGGGAGAGGGTTGGGGTGAGGGCGGGAGCATCTACGAAGTGCAGGCCGTCGCTATTGCCGCCGCCGGCCCTCACCCCCGCCCCTCTCCCGCAAGCGGGAGAGGGGAGCAAACCGCCGCACCGCAAGCGGCAGTGCGTTCCGTTTCATTCCCAGCCTAAAGTCCCACCCCCCGCTAGCCGATAACTTCCCAATACCACCCCGCCGCCCCTCAACGCGGCAGTCCCACCAATCCCGGACCAGAGCACCATGTCTCTCTTCAGTATTGGCCTCTCCGGCCTGAACACCGCGCAGAACGCGCTGACGACGACGGGCCACAACTTTGCCAATTCGGCAACCGAAGGCTATTCGCGCCAGAACACCATCGTCGCGTCCGCCGGCGGCCAGTACACCAGCCAGGGCTTCTACGGCTTCGGCTCGAACACCACCACGGTGATCCGCGTCTATGACGAGTTCCTGACCGGCCAGCTGCGCGGCGCCACCTCGGCCAGCGCCTCGCTGTCGATGTACTCGGACCAGATCAGCCAGATCGACAACCTGCTCGCCGACCAGAAGGGCGGCCTGGCGCCGCTGATGCAGAAGTTCTTTGCCGCGGTGCAGGCCGTGGCCGATACCCCGGCCGATCCGGCCGCGCGCCAGGGCATGCTGTCGGCGGGCCAGGCGCTGGTGGGACAGGTGCGCTCGGCCAGCAACTACTTCAAGCAGCTGCAGGCCGGCGTCAACGAACAGGTCGGCACCGCGGTCACGCAGGTCAACGCGTACACCAAGCAGATTGCCAACCTGAACCAGGAAATCACGCGCCTGAAAGCGGCCTCGGGCGGCCAGCCGCCCAACGACCTGCTCGACCAGCGCGACCAGGCCGTGGCCGAGCTGACCAAGCTGGTCGGCGCCAAGGTGGTGGTGCAGGACAGCGGCACCTACAACGTCTTCGTCGGCAACGGCCAGCCGCTGGTGATGGGCAACGACGCCTATGAACTGAAGGCCGTGGCCTCGGCGGCCGACCCCAACCGCACCGTGGTGGCCTACACGCTGCCCTCCGGCGCCGTGATCGAGAGCGAGCCGGGCGCGCTCACCGGCGGCTCGCTGGGTGGCCTGCTGCAGTTCCGTACGGAGACGCTGGATCCGGCGCAAAGCGCGATCGGCCGCCTGTCGCTGGCGATCGGCGCGAGCTTCAATGCGCAGCACCAGCTCGGCATCGACCTGAACGGCGCCGCCGGCACCGACATGTTCCGGCTTGGCGGCGCCACCACCATCCCCAACGCCAACAACACCGTCAAGACCACCGTCGCCACCGCCACCATCGACAATGCGTCGGCGCTGACCACCAGCGACTACAAGCTCCACTTCGACGGCACCAACTACACGCTGACGCGCCTGTCCGACAACCAGCAGGTGGTCACGCCCGTGCCCGCGGGCGGCGCCACCTACCCGCTGCAGTTCAGCGCCGACGGCTTTACCGTCGAGATCAACGCGCCGATGGGCACCAACGATTCGTTCACGGTGCAGCCGACCCGCAATGCCGCCACCGGCTTCGACATGGCGATCAGCGATCCCGCCAAGATCGCCGCGGCATCGCCCGCCTACATCGAGGCAACTGCCGGCAACAAGGGCAACGCCACCGCGTCGCTGAGCAAGGTGGCGCCCGGGTTCACCCCGCCGGCCGGCAAGATCACCGCCGAGTTCGACGGCACCAATTACATCTTCAAGGTCGGCGGCGTGGCCATGGCGCCGCAGCCGGTGGGCGTGCCCAACGGCAGCAATACCGACTTCACCCTCAACGGCCTGACCTTCAGCTTCGGCGGCACGCCCGCCGCGGGCGACAGCCTTACGCTGGGCAGCAATGCCGGCGCGGTCAAGGACAACGGCAACATGCTGGTGCTGGCCAAGCTGCAGAACGCCAAGACCATCGGCGGCGTGTCCAGCTTCAGCGAAGCCTACGCGCAGCTGGTCAACGATGTCGGCACGCGCGCCAAGTCGGTCAAGATCGCCTCGACCTCGCAGGACAGCATCACCACGCAGATCAAGACCGCGCAGCAATCGGTGTCGGGCGTCAACATGGACGAGGAAACCGTGTCGATGCTGCGCTTCCAGCAGCTGTACCAGGCCAACGCGCGCGTGATCCAGACCGCCGGCACGCTGTTCGACACCATCATCGGCATCGGCCGCTAAGCGCCGCGCCACCCCGCGTCAGAAGAGGTAACCCAATATGCGCGTTGCAAGCTCCACCCTGTACCAGCAAGGCCTGGCTTCGATGAACTACCAGCAGGGCGCGCTGATGCACATCCAGCAGCAGCTCGGCACCGGCCGCTCCATCCTGACCCCGTCGGACGATCCTGTCGGCGCCACCCGCGCGCTGGGCGTCAGCCAGGCGCAGGCCGTCAACGGCCAGTACGCCACCTCCCGCAACCAGGCCAATATCGCGCTGGCCGCGGAAGAGAACGCGCTGCAGTCCGTCACCACCATCACGCAGAACATCCAGACCCTGCTGGTGCAGGCCGGCAACGGCACCATGAGCGATGCCGACCGCGGCTCGCTCGCGACCGCGCTGGAAGGCCTGTACAACCAGCTGCTGAGCCTGGCCAACTCCGACGACGGCAACGGCCAGTTCCTGTTCGGCGGCACCCGCTCGGGCAGCGCGCCGTTCACGCAGAGCGCGGGGGCCAGCACCTACATCGGCGACAACGGCCAGCAACTGCTGCAGGTCGACGTGGCGCGCCAGATGCCCGCCGGCAACACCGGCCGCGAAGTCTTCATGAGCGTGACCGGCGGCGCCGGCTATGTGGTCAAGGGCGACCCCGCCAACACCGGCACCGCCACCTTCGGCACGGTGTCCACCACCGACCCGAGCCACCCGCTGTTCGGCCATGCGCTGCAGATGTCGTTCACGGCCAACGCCACCGGCCAGATCGAATACACCATTACCGACACCTCGACCGGCACCACCCCCGCACCGGTGGTGACCGGCCCGGTGCCCTACACCTCGCCGGCGCAGATCGAAGTCGCGGGCTTCAGCTTCAACGTCACCGGCACCCCCAAGGCCGGCGACACCCTGACCATGCAGCCGGCGAGCGAGGCCGGCACCGACATGTTCGCCAACCTGCAGACCGTGATCGACACGCTGCGCCAGCCCAACGCCTCTGACAACGACCGCGCCCACCTGGGCAACGTGCTGTCGACCGCCGTGCGCCAGTTCTCCAACTCGCTCGACAACGTGCTGACCGTGCGCGCGTCGGTGGGCTCGCGCATGAACGAGCTGGATGCGCTGGATGACGTGGGTGCCAACCGGGACCTGACGTATTCGCAGACGTTGTCGGGGCTACAGGACCTGGATTACGCCAAGGCGATTACCGAGTATTACCAGCGGCAGGTGGCGCTGCAGGGGGCGCAGCAGTCGTTCATGCAGATCCAGGGGATGAATCTGTTCAAGTATTTGTAAGGGGAGGGGCCGGTAACTAACGGCCTTTTGCGACCCTCACCGCAAACCGCTTCAGCGCACGCTCACCTCGAGCGATCCAGCTTCCGATACTGGTTGAAATGCCGAAGCGCGTTCTGGATGTGCCCCAGCTCCTGATGCAGGCGCGCGGCGTTGTAGTGCGCGTCGGCATCGCCCGGGGCAAGTTCGATGCTGCGCTCATAGGCAGCCAGGGCAGCCTGTGTCGCCCCGGTATCCTCCAGCGCGACGCCCAGGTTGAAGTGCAGCTCGGGCTCCTCCGGCAGCACGGCCAGCGCGGATTCATAGAGCAGGATGGCTTCGTCCAGCCGTTCCTGATCGGCCAGCATGCATCCGAGGTTGAGATAGGCGTCCAGCATCGCCGGATAATGAACCACCGCGCGCCGGTAAGCCGCTTCGGCGCCGCGGGCATCTGTCGGTTCCAGCCTGAGGCCCTCGGCAAGCGCTTCGTCGGCAGCGGCGTAGGCTGAGGCTTCCCTGGTCAGGGCCATGACGCGGACACCGGCGTCGTCCTGTGTGCCGAAGTCCATCAGCCGCTGGCCCGTTTCCACGATCCAGTCGCCGTGGCGGTCCCGGGCCGACACCTTGCCGCTGCACGCCGAAATGCGTACCGCGGACAGGTGCCGGTCCGGCCTGAGCCGCTCGAGATGGCGCAGGGCGCGCAGGATGCGCGCGGGCCCGATATGCGCCCGGTGCAGGGAGTCGGCGGTGCGGATCAGCACGGCGTCCTGGAAGGAAAAGACGTGTTCGCCGCGCGGGCCGCGCGTGGGCTGCACCAGCCCGGCCGCGACCAGGCTGGCGATCAGCCGCCTGGACACGCCCAGGCGCGCCTCGAGGTCACGCGTACTGAGACCGCCGTTGCGCTTCACGCTGATTTCTTGGTGGTGCGTCGGATCGGCGTGGGCTCGGCCGCCGCGCCGCGCCGGGCAGACTTGCGGGCCGGTGGTGCGGCTGCGGCAGCCTTGCCCTTGGCGGGCGCGGTGCCCTTCTTCGACAGGCTGGCGCGCAGCGCGTCCATCAGGTCGATCACCTGTCCGCCGGCGCCGGCTTCCACCGGCTCGGGCGCGACGATATGCTTGCCGGCAATCTTTGCATCGATGGCGGCCAGGATCCTGGCCTTCTCCTCGTCCTTGTACTGGCTGGGGTCGTATTCTTCCTCGGAGGCCTGCTCGATCAGCTGGATCGCCAGCTTGAGCTCGGCCTCGGACACCGCCACCTCTTCGATATTCAGTTCGGCGATGTTGCGCACTTCATCCGCGAACAGCAGCTGCTGGAACACCAGCCCGCCTTCCACCGGGCGGATCTGGACCACGTGCGACTTGCCCTTGGAGGCCCATTTGGCGATGGCGCAGCGGCCGGTCCGCGACATGGCCTCGCGCAGCAGGCTGTAGGGCTTGCCGCCACGCTTGTCGGGGGCGATGAAATACGCCTTGTCGTAGTAGAGCGGATCGACGCTTTGCTCGGGTATGAACGCGACGATATCGACCATATGGCTGGCGCTTTCTTCCAGTGCCTTGAGCTCGTCGGGTGCGAACGTGACAAAGCGGCCTTTCTCGAACTCGTAGCCCTTGATCATGTCGGCACGCTCGACAACCTTCTGGGTCTGTTCGGAAATGTACTGCTGCCTCACGCGCGAGCCATCCTTGCTCAACAGGTTGAAGCGCACGGCGGAACTGCTTTCGGTGGCGGTATAGAGCTTGACCGGGATCGACACCAGGCCAAACGACAGCGACAGGGAAGCGAGCGATCGGGCAGCCATTGGATACTCCACATTGGGTTGCGCCTGGATTCAGCTTAAGCGTTCGATGGCCTCCGTCAAAGTCTGGCGTGTGTCCCAGTAAGACTGCCAGGGGTCCGCCAGCTGGAAGCTCAGGTACTCGCGCGCATCGCGGATGGTCCATTGCGCGCCGCTTTTCAGCCTGGAAAGTTGTTCCCACGACACCGGCATGGACACGCCCAGGCCAGGCCGCGCGCGTGCCGAGAACGCGGCGGCGGTGGTCTGCGAAAAGCCGTTGCGCAGGTAATCCACGAAGATGCGGCCCTTGCGGTTGGCGGCGCCGGAGCGGGCGGTAAAGCGCTGCGGCAGCGTGGTGGCCAGGTGCCTGACGGCCGCATGTGAAAACGCCTTCACTTCATCGTAGGTCCGCCGCGGTGCCAGCGGCACCACCACATGCAGGCCCTTGCCGCCGCTGGTCTTGAGCCAGCACTGCAGGCCCAGCTCGTCCAGCAGCGTGCGCACCAGCATGGCGGCTTCCTGCATGGTCTCCCACGCCACGCCTTCGCCGGGGTCCAGGTCGAAGATGACCCGGTCAGGATGATCGATATCGCGCGCGGTGGAATTCCAGGTGTGGAACTCCACCACGTTCATCTGGGCCGCCGCGACAATGGCTTCGGGCGAGTCGGCGGTCAGCAACGCCGCGTGGCCGGGCCACAGCGAAGCCGGCTGCTCGGTAAGGCCGGGCATTGCCGTCTCGGCATGCTTCTGGAAGAACGTGGGCGAGTCGATGCCCTCCGGCGCGCGCACCAGCGAGAGCGGGCGGTCCGCCAGGTGCGGCAGCATCACCGCGGCGACGCTCTCGTAGTAGCGCACCAGTTCCACCTTGGTGATGCCTCTGGACTGGTCGATCACCCGTTCCGGATTGGTGACCTTGATGGCGGCAACGCCATGCGGCGTGACCGCGGTCTGCACGGCTTCGCGCCGGATCGACTTGACGACATGGTCCGTGCGCAGCCCTTTGAATGACGCGTGGCGAACCTGTCCGTCCGGTGTCCACTCGGTGAACTCGACCTCCGCGACCAGCTTTGGTTTGACCCAGCGCACCACGGCAGGCCGCCGGCCGCCCCAGCGCCCGCTGCCGCGGGCCTCCGTCGAGAAAGGACTGTCCTTGACTTCCAGTGCCGCCAGGCGCTTGCGCAAATCCGTGGCGGTGGCACTGTCCCAGCCGGTGCCGACGCCGCCCGCATAAACCAGCGCCCCATCCGCGTAGACGCCCAGATACAGCCTGCCCACCTCGGCAGAGGCGCCTTCGCGGTCGGAGAAGCCGCCGATGACGAACTCCTGGCGCAGCTTGCATTTGGCCTTCAGCCAGCTCGGCGTCCGTGCCGAGACATAGGGGGAATCGGCGCGCTTGAAGATCAGCCCCTCCAGGCCGAGCCGGCATGCCGCCTGAAACATCTGCGCCGGCGGCGCGTCGAAGGCTTCGCTGAAGCGCACCCGCTCCGAGCGGTCGGCAACCAGCCCGGCCAGCTTCGCCCGGCGCTGCACCAGCGGCAGCTCGCGCAGGTCGCGGCCTTCCCAGTACGGCAGGTCGAAGGCGAAGTAGACGATCGCCTCGTGGCGATGCCCGTCGATGGCGTTCTGCAAGGCGTTGAAATCCGGCATGTCGTCGCGCAGCACCACGATCTCGCCATCCAGCCAACCCTGCGAGATATCGAGCTTCTCGATTTCCGCCGCCAGCGAGCTCAGCCTGCGCGTCCAGTCATGCCCGTTGCGGGTGAACAGCGTCACCCGGGCATCGTCGATCCTTGCCAGGATCCGGTACCCGTCGAACTTGGTTTCGATGATCCAGCCGGTGCCGGAAGGGAGGGTGGGCGACAGCGTGGCAAGCTGGGGCCGCAGCTTCGCCGGCAGGGGCGCGCGCGGCGAGCGCTGGATGGCCAGGGCCGGATCGTCATCGTCGGCGACGCCGGGGGCCTCGCGCAAGGCGCCCAGCGGCCTGGAGATGACGCTGTCCGGCAGCGCGGCCAGCACGTCAAACTCCGCCAGCGGCCGGGCCCAGGCATCACACTTCTTGAAGAGGATCCACTGCTCGGACTTGTCCCCCGGCTTGGCGATGCGCACTAGTTCCCAGCGGCCTGCCAGCTTCTCGCCGTGCAGATCGAAGACGAGCTTGCCGGCGGCCATGCCGTCATGCGGATCCCCCACCGGCGTCCAGGTGCCGCGGTCCCAGACGATCACCGACCCGGCGCCATACTGGTTCGGCGGGATCTCGCCTTCGAAGCCGGCATAGTCGAGCGGGTGGTCTTCGGCATGGACGGCGATGCGCTTCTCGGCCGGGTCGTAGCACGGTCCCTTGGGCACGGCCCAGCTGAGCAGCACGCCGCCGAGCTCGAGCCGGAAGTCATAGTGCAGGCGCCTGGCCCAGTGCTTCTGCACGACGAAGCGCAGGCACTGCGGACTTCTGCGATACCTCGTTTGTCCCGACGGCTCTGGAGTGATGCTGAAATCCCTTTTTTGCGCGTAGGGTTTGAGAACTGGCCTCTTGCTCAGCTTGGGCCTGCTTTTACCCTTTGACGTCTCTCGGGTCATTTCCGTAGGAGTTTCGCATACGAATTGCTCCGTCCGAGCCCTGCACTATCAGCTCGCTCGGGAGCTTCTTTGCCAGAGCTGTCCCGGCAACAATTGCTGCATCCTGGCTGTCGTAAGTCGGCCAAGCTTGTGTGCCACGCTTCACTTCGACTTTCGCTTTGTTCCCGCTCGATACCACGTGAATGTTCGGCAGGATTGCCGCCTTTGCGGCTACATGCCTGCAGTCTAGTTCGCGACTTCTTCGTGCTGTATAAGGTCTGCGTCGGACAGCCCTAGTGAAATAGTCGAAGTCGCTGTGGACAACCGCGATAGGGAACAGCATCCGGCAGAATTGCTGCGATAGCGATTTGTCGTCCCCCGACGGACGTAAGCTGATCGCACGCAGCAAACATAGGACGCGAGATGCGTAGCAATACGCCAGCCCATCAAAACAAGCGTGAATCAGGTCTGGATGAGATCCCCGGCAAGGACATACGGATCAACGGCGACAATGACGCCAAATGGACGACGACTGCGGGGTGACCGTCGTCGTCGGGGGGAGTCGATGCATTGCTGGACGGCGGATCGTCGCTGCCGCAGACCAGGTTCGAAAGCGCGGGCGTCGTCGGGCGTGACGGGCGGTCTTGTGCGCGGTGTCTCTCTCTGGCGCGGAATCCGTGCCGCTATGACAAGCATGCAAGCGGGATGGCCAGCGCTTCAATAGCCGATCGCGAGTCCGTCGCGCCGGCCGTCAGAGCCGCCCATCAGCACGCCGCGCTGGCGATCGGTCCAGATCGCATGGCAGGTGCCGAGGGGATTTTCCGTTCGGGTGGGACGGTGACCGCGGCGACGTAGGCCTTCCCACACCGATGGGGGCACGGTTTGTTCCAGTTCGAGGCTATCGCCCCTGGCGAACATGCGGGGATGCTCGATCGCCTGCTGAACTGACATGCCATAGTCCAGGATGTTAGACAGCACCTGGAGTTGGCCGGCAGGCTGGAAGTGGCCCCCGGTACAGCCGAACGAGAGGACCGCCTCATCGTCCTTTGTCAGCAACGCCGGGATGATGGTGTGCATCGGACGCTTGCGGCTGGCAATCACGTTGGGATGGCCTGGCTCGAGCACGAAGCCGCATCCGCGGTTGTGCAGCAGTACACCGGACCCGGGGGCGACCAGGCCGCTGCCGAAGTCGTCGAACAGGGAGTTGATGAATGCCACCAAAGTGCCGTCGGCATCCGCAACGGAGATGAAGACCGTGTCCTTGTGCTCCGGCATGTCCGCGGGCAGGCGGTCGCAGATCCGGCGGTCAGGATTGACTTGCGCCAGCAGTCCGGCAATATGCTGGGCGGACAGCAGGCGGTCGATATCGACGGGGTGGAACGCGGGGTCGCACAGCATTGCATCGCGCTGGGCATAGGCCACGCGGGACACCTCTGCCTGCAAGTGAAAACGCTCCGCGCTCAACGGGTCTAGTTCGTGCAGTGGGAACTGGTTGAGCATCGATGCAATTTGCAGCGCGACGATGCCTTGGCCGCTCGGCGGGCATTCCCACAGTTGGTATCCGCGGTATTCCGCCGAGATGGGCGTCACATACTCCGGTTGGTAGTCGGCAAAATCGTCGAGCGACATGGCACTGCCCCGGCTCCTCAATGCGGCAACGATGTCTTCGGCGATCCAGCCTTCGTAGAATGCATCGGCACCCTCAGCGGCAATCGCTCGCAAGGCCTTGCCAAGTCGGGGGTTGGACCGCCGGTCCCCGACCCGCGGTGCACTGCCGTCTGCCAGGAACACTGCCTTGGCTTCCGGGGTGGCCGACATCTTTGCCGTCTGTCGCCCCCAGTCGCGCGCGAGACGCTCCGTCACGTTGTAACCGGACTCGGCCGCGGCAATGGCCGGTAGCAGCAGCGACGCGAAGCTGCGGGTGCCGTAGTCGGCCAGCAACCGCTCCCACGCGCGGATCGACCCGGGAACGGTGACGGCATGCACGCTCTCCGCGGGGATGGCGCTCATGCCGGCGTCTCGCAGCGCTTCGACGCGTATTGCCTTGGGCGCCCAGCCCGCGCCGTTCAGGGCGACGGGCGGCTGCCCCGGCTTCTTCAGCAGTACGAAGCAATCCCCACCGATACCAGTCTGCGTCGGCTCGACGACCGCAAGCATGGCAGCGATGGCAATGGCCGCATCGATGGCATTGCCGCCCGAGCGCAGCACGTCCAGGCCGGCAAGCGCGGCCTGTGGATTGGAGGTGGCCACCATGCCCTGGGAGCCAAGAGCCACCGAGCGGCCCGGAACTTCAAATTCACGCATTTCTGATTTCCTTTGGAAAAGCACGGAGTGCCGCATGCCGGCTAGCCCAGCGGCGGGGGCACCAACTTGACGTTCAATGGCTGAACTTCGCGATCATCGTTCCAATACCGCTGACCAGGCATACGATGCCGACCGCAGCGATCAGCAGGTTCATCGGGCGCCCCTGATAGCGGTGCAAGGAAGGGACCTTGCGGAATGCATAAAGCGGCAGGAAATACACCACGAAGACGCTGACGGGAACCAGGGCGACCTTGATCAGGTTGAGCACATCCAGGTTGGCGATAGCGCATGCCGTGGTCACGGCATAAACGAACAGCGCTATCAGGCGCGTGAATGCCGGACTGCGCAGCGTAGCTTCGGACGTGCCAAAGAGGCTTCGGCTGAAGCTCTTTGCGCTTTCTTCCGTTGCAAGATAGTGAGCCAGAAAGGACTTGATCACTGCGGCGAACACGATGGCTTGCGAGGCTATGGCCATCGCCGGAGTGTCGAACTTGCGTGCGAGGAACGACAGGATGGTGAGGTTGCTCGCCTTCGCCTCGGACAGTTCTGCCGGGGAAAGGGCGAAGATGGTGCTCCACGAGAAGAACAGCACGGTCGACACCGCAAGCATGACTGCCACCAGCATGACCTGCTTGACCTTGTACGGCGCCTCGACACCATAGGTGCGTCGCTGGGCGACCACAAAGCTGGACACGATGGAAGTAAAGCTGAAGGCAAAAACCACGAGCGGCAGTCCCTTCCATGTTTCCGTGGCCAATCCGGACACGCCGCCGAAGTGGGTTGCTGTCTCCAGCATCGAGGCGTTCCAGTGTGGTGCAGCCATGATGCCGAACAGGATTAGGCAGAGAATGAAGGGCAGGACGATATAGCCCATAATCCTCACCACGGTAGTCGTGCCGTAGCGCACCATCATCATCAGCACGAAGGTACTGATGGGCGCGACATACCAGCGCGACATGCCGCCGAGGTGCAGTTGCGTACAAGCGAAATCAATAATCGTATTGGTGAGCGTGATCGTGTAGATTGTCATGCCCGGGAAGACCGCCGAAAAATACAAGGCCGTCAGTGCCTTGCTCCAACCGTCCCCAAGATGTTCCTGCGTGGCGTCCAAGATGTTGCCGTCGCGTCCGCCGCGTGTCGTGCCGGACAGCACGAAGCGTCCCAAGGCAAGGTAGGGGAAGAAGGTGACCGGCAGTGCCAGGACCGACAGAATGATCATGGGCCAAAAGCCTGTCATCCCTAGGCTGACGGGCCAGAACAGCGTGCCACCTCCTACCGCGTTGCCGTAGATGCCCAACACCCACAGCGTGTCGTGGCGTGTCCATCCGCGACCAGTGGTGAGCTGGCCGGTGGTTGTTCTGAATTCCATCACATCGATTTCGGAAGAGTTCAGGATGCAAAGGGCACGTCTGGCCCTTCATGCGCCGGCAGCGTCTGCCGGAATGCCATTGAATTGGCGTAGGGAGGGGGATCGAGAAGAGGCATGTCTCCGGTGTCGTTATATTGGATGTGCTAATGAATGTTGCGCGGAAAAGCCATCGGTTTTCCGTTCGCAAGTCGCGTTGCCGATGCGATCGAGCACGGTCGGCTCACTCAAGTGAATGCTAGCTGGCGCCGGGCGCAAACGTGCCGCGAAGTGGCGGTAGAAAATGCAACGACATCCCGAATCGGGACAGCCGTTCGCAACAAGCCCGAGCCTGCGCGGGCTCGGGCGAAGGCGCTGGCGAATGCCTGCCGCATTCGGACATTCCTGGACGGCCACGGGTCCGGAAACTAATCAGCCGAGAACCCGCTGGCCTTGATCGGGCCTTCCCAGCTCGCCGCGGTAGTGGCCTGCAGTCTGGCGAGTTCCGACGGCGTGGAAAACGCTGGCGACATGGCGAACTGCTTGATACGCGCTTGCAACTCATGCGACCGCATCGCCTCCTCAAGTGCCTTGTTCAGACGCTTTACCTTGTCGGCCGGCAGGCCAGCCGGCGCATACAGTGCCACGTACGCATCAGCGGCGACATTGATACCCGCTTCACGTAGCGTTGGGACGTTGGGAAGAAAAGGGCTGCGGCTCTCACCGGTTGTGGCGAGGATCCGTACCTTGCCGGACTTGGACATTTCCATCGGTTCATAGATCGTATCGATGATCATGGGAATCTGTCCCCCGGCCAGGTCCACAAGCGCGGGGGCGCCGCCTTTGTAAGGCACGTGCTGAAGCTGCATCCCGTTAGCGGTGCCGATCATCCCGCCAAGGAAGTGGCTGATGTTGCCCGGCCCGGACGTGCCATAGGAAGCCTCGGATGGATGAGCTTTCGCCCACACCAGGACTTCCTTGATCCCGCCGGGAGGCGCCTTCGGTCCTGCCGCGACGCACAGTTCGTACGTCGTCACCCGTCCAACGGGTGTGAAGTCCTTCACCGCATCGAATTCGAGCTTCTTGAAGGCGTGCGGAAAGATCGTGAACGGTGCGCTGTTTGCGAGCACCAGGGTCTGGCCATCGGGCGGCGAGCGCTTGAGTTCGGCAAGTGCCAGGCGCTGGTTGGCGCCTGGCTTGTTTTCTACGATGACCGGCTGCTTCAGTGTCACGCGGAGACTTTCGGCGAGCGCACGGCCGACGGAGTCGATGGCGCCTCCCGCCGAGAAGCCGACCAGAAGGCGCACCGGCGTTGAGTTCTGCTGGGCGAGCGATACGCCGGCAGACAGCGAAAGCAAGGTGGCTAGGGTGATCGATCGGATCATGATTGTCGTCCTCCATGGGTGGGTAAGCCTGGTAATTCTTATTGTTTCAGGCAACGCTCGGTGGCCTTGCGGTGGCACCCGCTCGGCAGATCGCTACGGATACGCCGGTCGAAGCGGCTGGTGCGCTGCCATGACTATGGGTCCGATCCATGGTAGGTTTTGCCCGTCGCAAAAGCGGCGCGTTCTCCCCCGTCAAAAGGAAACAATGATGCGAATTGGTAGTGGGGAAGTGCCGCGCGCGATAGGTGCGGCGGAGCGGTGCCTCGTGCCTGCAAGCTGCATGGGACGTGGTGGGAACACCGTGGCGGGTAACGGCGGGGTGGCGGTGTGGACGTCCACATATTGAACGGCTAGGTTCGTGAAACGCCCGAAAGTCGAACTGCGACCTCTGGACCTGCGGCTTGCGGTCGACGCGCTGCAGACGCTCAAGGGGCTCGCCAGATCCTTCGCTGTCTGGGCCTGGCGCGACATTCGGCTGCGAGGCATCCGCTACGACCTCCCTGAGGTGCCGCAGACCGTCGGGCCCGCGGCGCGCTGCCTGCACGTTGGCAAGGAATGGGACGATATCGCAGCGCTGGCGGAATGGTCGGGCCTGCGAAATCCTTACGTGGAGAGTTTCACGGCTGACCGCCTGCGATCCTGCCATGCAGGCGAAGGCCAAGGGGCGGGTGGTCTGGGCGTTGCCTGCCGCTCAACAGTTCTTCGTCGATGCAGAGGCGGCGTTGCTGATTGCCCCGATCGAGTTTGATCCGCTGGAAGTCTATGACGCCGGCATCGCGCCGGGCCAGGTAACCGCTGGCTTCCGCTGGTACGCTCAGTATGGGGATCGACTGGGCCTCACGCTCGAAGGCAACGCCCTATGCGCACGCTCCTTGCCTTTCGAAAGCTTGCCGCCGAAGGCCGGCTGGCCTGGAAGGGACCGCAACACCAGAACCCCTGCTGTGACGTGCAGTAGATGCAAAAAGCTCCAGCTGCAAGCCCCGAATGATGCGATTGAGGTCACGGGTGACCCGGAATCCGCCGAATGACCGATGCTACTAGCTATCCGACTTTTCGCGCACAGCATTGCGCAGGTGCAGGCGCATGAAATCCGCCGCCGCTTCTTGCTGGCCATTCAGCAGCATGTCGATCAGCGTTAGGTGTTCGCGGCAGCGCCGTTCGGCCTGGTCGCGGTCTACTGCCTTGCGGTATTCCATGAGTCGGCGCAAGCGGTCAAGACGCCGCAGGCCTTCGAGGATAAACGCGTTGCCTGAGCAAGCGGCAATGGTTTCATGCAGGCGGCTGTTTGCGTCGAACAGCGCGGCTGCGGAGGCGGAGTAGACACCGCCGTTTGCCAGCGCTTCTTGCTCGGCGCGGCAGCGCAACAGCGCTTCCCGGTCGAGCTCGAAGGTCGGTTCCAGGATGCCGGCGGCTTCAATCAGCAAGCGATAGCGGTAGCCCTGTTTGTAGGTCTCGGCGGACGTGAGCACGGGCAGGAACATCCAACCGTGGCCGGGCAGTCGTTCCACCCATCCCTCCTGCGCCATTCGGCGCAGGATCGCGCCAAGTTGCGCACGCGTGATGCCATACCTGCGCATCATTTCGTTTTCGGTGAAGCGATCGGGCAATACTCCATTGAGCCGCTCCTCCGCAATCCTGAAGTAGACGGCCTCTGCGCCGTCGCCTTCGCTGCCATCCACTTCCCGGCCATCCACCGGTACCACGAGGCTGCCTTCGGCCACCGCATAACCGCCTTCCGGATGCGCCGCAACCACTGACTGTGACGCCAGGCGCCTCAAGGCCTCTCGCACGGGCGAACGCGACACGCGGAACTGCTCGGCCAGCGCCCGCTCGGGCAGACGTGTACCCGGCGCCATCCCGGCAGCAGAGATGTACTGATGAATGTTTGCCGCGAGGACGTCGGCGAGCTGGCGGGCCATGAGAGGAAGCGTTCAAACCGGTTGTCGGATGCTATCACATCTATGTTGGACTTTTGGAAAATCAAAAGGCCAACGATGACGCCATGCACATTGACGGCGGGCGGCGTCAAATTCCGCAGGCAGGCAAGCTGGCATCGGGTATACCATGAAAATCCCCTGCTGTGCCTTGTGCTGCAAGGGCTGGCGATCGCTGTTGGTCGACGGCGGTTCTTTGTAAATCCAAAAAACCCTTTACATGGTTCTTTGAGCTTATAAAATGCCATTCATCGCGTCCCCTTGGCGGCGCACCGACAACAACAGGAGACAGCAGTGCATCGCAGACAAGTGCTTCAGGCAGGCCTGGCGGCCATCGGCGGACTTTCCCTCTTTGAAGCCATGGCGGCTAACGCACCTGGTGTGTCCACACAAGGATCTTCAGTGAACCCGGATCTCGTCTCCCACGTCAGCGCGCCATCTTTTCGGCCGCCGCCCGGCAGTTGTGATTGTCACGTCCACATCTTCGACGGCGCGCGTTTCCCATTCGCGGCCAGGCGCTCGTACACGCCGGCTGCGGCCCGCGTCGAAGACCTGGTTGCGTTTGAGCAGCGCCTCGGTATCGATCGCGTCGTACTGGTACAGCCCAGCGTCTATGGTTCCGACAACGCGGCCTTGCTCGACGCGTTGGGCCGGCTTGGCGAGCGGGCCCGCGGTGTGGCAGTGATCGACCTGGAGACCAGCACGCCGGCGGCGCTGCAGGCAATGCATGCCCGGGGCGTCCGAGGCATCCGCCTCAACCTAGAGGTGAGCGGCCAACGCGACCATGGCTTCGCGCTGAAGCAGCTGAAGCGCGCGGAGGGATTGGTCGGGCCTCTCGGCTGGGCGGTACAGGTCTATGCGGATGTCGATGTAATCGCCGAACTGTCCGTCGATATCGCGGCGCTAGAAGTGCCCGTGGTGCTCGACCACTTCGCCGGCATCAAGGCTTACAAGAAGGAAGAGCAGAAGGCCGCGTTCGCCAGCGTGGTTGAGTTGGTGAGGCGCGGCAACGCGTACGTAAAGCTGTCGGCGCCGTATCGCGCGTCGCGTAACGCGCCCGATTTCGACGACGTTGCGGAATTTGCGATGGCGCTGATCCAGGCGCGTTCAGACCGCCTGGTGTGGGCGTCCGACTGGCCGCACACCGGCAGCTCCGCGAGCCGCACGGGCAACCTCGATGAGGTCGAGCCCTTCCGCAAGACGGATGCAGGGCGCGCGCTGAACCAATTGGCGAGCTGGACGACCGCCCCCGCGTTGCTGCAAGGCATTCTCGTTGACAACCCGGCCCGGCTCTACGGCTTTGACCGTGCCGCGGCCTGACCACACACCAGTGAATCAGCAGGAACTACCCATGACGATCAAGACCCCTTCAGGTGCGGTGCTGCTCAAGCCCGACCAATTGCCTGCCTATGACCGTGGCGGCGGCGCCAGCACGACTCCGCTGGTAGGCAAGTCCATCGGTTCGGACAGCCTTATTACCGGCTACACGTCGTTTGCCGGCGGCGTCGAAATTCCGTTCCACAGCCATAACTGCCAGGAAAGCGTTGTGCTTGTGGAAGGTGAGGCCATGCTCGATATCGACGGGATCGAGTACCGCTTGAAGCCGCTGGATACCACATTCATCCCACCCAACGTGCCGCACCGCTTCCGCAACCTGTCGAAGACCGCGCCGATGAAGATCCTGTGGATCTACGCGACCATCGACGCCACCCGTACCCTCGTCGATAGCGGCGAAACCCGGACCGTATCGGCCGAGCACCAGACCCCCAAGGCCTAACAGAGACTTCCACCATGCGCATTCTTGTTCTCCCGGGCGACGGCATCGGCCCCGAAATCGTTGCTGCCTCCGTCGATGTCCTGAAGCAGGCCGACCAGGCCTTTGATCTGGACCTGCAGTTCGACTATGAGGATGTCGGCTTCGCCAGCCTGGAAAAGCACGGCACGACACTGCGCCAGGAAGTGCTGGAGAAAGCTACATCGTATGACGGCCTGATCCTGGGCACCCAGTCCCACGCGGACTATCCGGCGCCGGACAAGGGCGGCCGCAATATTTCCGCAGCGTTCCGTTGCGACCTGGACCTGTACGCCAACGTGCGGCCGTCGCGTTCGCGGGAATTCCTGGGCAAGGGCGCAAAGAACATGGACCTCGTCATCATGCGCGAGGCCACCGAAGGCTTCTATCCCGACCGCAACATGTACGAAGGCTGGGGCGAGATGATGCCGTCGAAGGACATGGCGATCTCGGTGCGCAAGATCACCGCGCATTGCTCGGAGCGCATCGCCCGTCGCTCGTTCGAACTGGCGATGAAGCGCAAGAAACACGTGACGGCGATCCACAAGGCCAACAGCTTCCATATGACCGACGGCCTGTTCCTGCGCGAAGTGCGCAAGGTGGCGGCGGAATTCCCCGAAGTGAAGCTCGACGACCTGCTGGTGGATGCATCGACGGCATACCTGGTGCGGGACCCGTCGCGCTTCGACGTGATCGTGGCGACCAATTTCTATGGCGACATCCTGTCGGACCTGGCCAGCGAATTATCGGGCAGCCTGGGTCTTGGCGGCTCTGTCATGGCAGGCGATTCGCTGTGCTGTGCGCAGGCCCAGCATGGTTCGGCCCCAGATATCCAGGGCCAGGACAAGGCCAATCCGACGTCGATGATCCTGTCCGTCGCCATGCTCGTGCAGTGGCTCGGTGAGCACCGTGGCAAGCCGAACTTCGTTGCGGCAGCCAGGGCCATCGACGCCGCCGTGGACCGGGTGCTGGCAAATCCTGCTACGCGCACGGCGGACCTTGGCGGCGCCATGGGCTGTGCGGCGTTCGGCAAGGCCGTTGCCGCAAGCATCATCGCGGGCTGAATCCCGCCTTATGAGCGGCGCGGTGCCTCCAAGGCTGCCACCGCGCCCCATCCACCGAAGAGAACATCCGGAGACAGCATGCACGCATTTAAGTCATTGCTGGCGATGACGCTCGCCAGTGTGGCGTTCATCGGCAGCGCCAGCGCCAACAGCAACTACCCGACGAAACCCGTCAGCATCATCGTGCCGTTCGCACCGGGCGGCGGCAGCGACAACGTGTCGAGATATATCGCCACGCGCTTGTCGGAAAAGACGAAGGCGCAGTTCCTGATCGACAACCGCCCCGGTGCCGGCACCAATATCGGCAATGAAGCGGCAGCGCGCGCGGCGCCAGACGGCCAGACGTTGTTGTTCGGCCAGGTGGCGTTGTCGATCAATCCGTTCGTCTACAAGAAGCTGCGCTACGACACGGAGAAGGACTTCGTGCCCGTGGTGCAGATCGCAACGTCTCCGACGGTGCTGGTCGTGACCAGGGATTTTCCGGAAAAGGACCTCAAAGGTGTGATCCGGTACATCAAGGCCAATCCCGGCAAGGTGAACTTTGCATCGGGTGGCAAGGGCACTTCGGTGCATCTGGCCGGTGAGCTGTTCCGCAGCATGACCCACGCCGAGATGATCCACGTGCCGTACAAAGGCAGCGGCCCGGCCGTGACCGACCTGATCGGCGGACAGGTGCAGATGATGTTCGATACCGCGGCATCCGCGTTGCCCCAGCTCAAGGGCGGCAAGCTGCGCGCCATCGCCGTCACGGGCACGCATCGCTTGCCGGAACTGCCTGATGTGCCGACCTTTGCCGAGGCAGGCCTGAACGGTTTCGACGCGCCGGCATGGTACGGGCTGCTGGCACCGGCCGGCACGCCGAAGCAGGCCATCCAGTTCCTCAATACACAGGTCAATGAAATCCTCAAGGAGCCTGCGACGAGGCAGCGGCTTGCGCAACTCGGCGCGGAGCCCGCAGGCGGATCGCCCGAGGATCTTGCCCGCTTCATGCGCGCCGAATCGGCCAGATGGTCGGCCGTCGTGAAGACGGCAAACGTGGCAGCCGACTAGGCCGTCCATCAACCCTCTGGCGCACCGGAGCGATGGCCCGGTGCGCCAGGGGCAGGTTTTTGTTTGAAACACCGGTCTTCCCGAAGGATAGCCATGACCCAAACCATTACGACTTACGACCCCAGTACGGGCGCCGTGCTGAAGACCTATGAAGGCTGGACCGCGGAACAGATTGAAGCGGCGGTCAGCGCCGGCCATGCCGCCGCGACAGCCTGGGGCCGGCAACCACTGGGGAACCGCGTTGCGGCGGTGCGCCGCCTGGCTGAGGAACTGCGTCGCCAGGCTACGCCATTTGCGGAGCTGATCGCTGCAGAGATGGGCAAGGTGATAACCGAGGCCGCTGGGGAACTGGAGAAGTCCGCGGTCACCGCGCTTTACTATGCTGATAACGCCGCGCGCATTCTCGCCGATGAAAAGGCCGAGATTGAGGGGGTTGATGCGTGGGTCAGCTACGAACCGATCGGGCTGGTGCTGGCCGTGATGCCTTGGAATTTCCCGGTGTGGCAGGTGATGCGCTTCGCGATCCCAGCGATTACGGCAGGCAACGGTGTACTGCTGAAGCATTCGCCCAATGTCACGGGTTGTGCGCTGGCGCTGGAGAAGCTGTTCCTCGACGCCGGGTTGCCGCAGCATCTCATGACTACGCTGGTCGTCGCCGAACCCGAAGTGCCGCGAGTCATCGATGGCCTGATCCAGGACGACCGTATTGCGGCCGTGACGTTGACAGGGTCCAACCGCGCTGGGGCCGCCGTTGGCGCGGCGGCGGGTCGGGCATCGAAGAAGTCGGTGCTGGAACTGGGCGGCTCCGATGCGTTTATCGTGCTTGACGATGCGGATCTCGACAAGGCCGTGGCGGCGGCCGTCAAGGCGCGCTTCCATAACGCCGGACAAAGCTGTGTCTGCGCCAAGCGTTTTATCGTCTCGGAACGCATCGCCACGGCATTCACCGAACGGTTTGTACTGGCCACGCAGGCACTTGTCGTCGGCAATCCCAACAAGTCCGCCACGCAGATGGGGCCGCTGGCTCGTCCTGACCTGCGCGATGCGCTGGACCAGCAGGTGCGCCGGTCGCTGGAAGCCGGCGCAGTGCTGCTCGCGGGCGGCAAGGCCATCGAGGGCCCTGGCAATTTCTATGCGCCTACCGTGCTCGGCAATATGCAGCCAGGCATGGCTGCCTTCGACGAAGAGACGTTTGGTCCGCTGGCCGCCATCGCGGTGGCTAAGGACGACGCTGACGCCGTACGCCTGGCCAACGCCACGCCGTTTGGCCTGTCGGTGAGCGTTTGGGCCGGATCGAGCCAGCGGGCGCTGGCGGTGGCGAAGGGCATCACCAGCGGCGCCGCGTTCATCAACGCGATCACCGCTTCCGACGCGCGCGTGCCGTTTGGCGGCACAAAGAAGTCAGGCTACGGCCGCGAGCTTGCCGCCGCGGGCATCCGCGAGTTCACCAATGCACGTACCTATTGGGCAGTGGCGTCTGCGTGAACGTCGCTGACTGGTCGATGTCCGCTGCTGGCCGGTCTCGGTCGGATGCCCGCCCGACAACGGAAACCGTCCTGCCCTTAGCGGCCCTCGGCGGCGGCCACGGCGGCTTCCTCCATTGCCAGGCGGCTCAACGAACGCCCGCGCAAGACGTTAAAAGGGCATGGCCTTCAAGGGAGTCGCTCGCTGGCGTAGCACTATGCCATCGGCGGCGACGCCGAGGGTTAGTCGGGCAGGATCGTCACAGGGAGCGCGACGGAGGCCCAGCCTGATTCACGCATCGATATGAGCTGGTCCCGAGTTCGCGTCAAGTTGCCTTTTTTACTTCGCCGTCGGCATAGCAAATTCAGCGCCCCCTGACATATCGGCAGGCCATCGCTGCATCACGCTCTTCTGGCGCGTGTAGAAGCGCACGCCTTCCTCGCCGTACGCGTGCATGTCACCGAACAGCGAACGCTTCCATCCGCCAAAACCGTGCCAGGCCATCGGCACCGGGATCGGCACGTTGATGCCTACCATGCCGACCTCGATTCGGCGTGCGAACTCGCGGGCCACCTGGCCGTCGCGCGTGTAGCAGGCGACGCCATTGCCGAATTCATGCGCATTGACCAGCTTGACCGCCTGGGCGAAGTCGTCCACGCGCACGCATGACAGCACCGGGCCGAAGATCTCTTCCTTGTAGATTCGCATGTCGGGGGACACGTTATCGAACAAGGTGCCGCCTGTGAAGAAGCCTTGCTCGTGTCCCGTCACCTTGCAGTTGCGGCCATCGACTACCAGCCGGGCCCCTTCATCGACCCCGAGCGCGACGTAGTTCTCGATGCGCTCGAGCGCCTGGCCCGTGATCACCGGACCCATCTCGGCATCAGGATCCATGCCGTTCCTGATGACCAGCTCGCGCGTACGTGCCGCGAGCTTCGGCATGATCTTGTCGGCGATGTCACCCACCAGGACAGCGACGGAAATTGCCATGCAGCGCTCGCCGGCCGATCCAAAGGCGGCACCGATCAGGCCATCCACGGCTTGATCAAGGTCCGCATCGGGCATCACCACCATATGGTTCTTCGCGCCGCCCAGCGCCTGTACGCGCTTGCCGAGCTTGGCGCCGGTCTCGTAGATATAGTTGGCGATCGGCGTCGAGCCGACGAAGCTGACGGCCCTGACGTCGGCGTGATGCAGCAGGGCGTCGACCACGACCTTGTCGCCCTGGATCACGTTGAACACGCCATCGGGTAGCCCCGCCTGCTGCAGCAGCCTGGCCATGAATAGCGATGCCGACGGATCGCGTTCGCTGGGCTTGAGCACGAAGCAGTTGCCCGCCGCGATGGCCACCGGAAACATCCAGCACGGCACCATGCATGGGAAGTTGAACGGCGTGATTCCCGCGACGACGCCGAGCGGCTGGCGCAGCGTCCAGTTGTCCATGCCGGTCGAGACCTGATCCGTGTAATCGCCTTTGAGTAGCTGCGGGATGCCGCAGGCAAACTCGATGATGTCGATGCCACGGCTGACCTCACCCTGGGCATCACTGAAGACCTTGCCGTGCTCGGCGGTGATGATGGCGGCCAGTTCGTCCTTGTGACGGTTCATGAGCTCCAGGAACTTCAGCATTACGCGGGCGCGGCGGATCGGCGGCGTGTCAGCCCACTTCGAGAACGCGGCAAGCGCGCTGGCGACGGCGGCATCCACGTCCCCAGGGCTGCCCAGTCGAACGCTGCGCGCGACCGCGCCCGTGGCGGGATTGAACACAGCCTGCGAGCGCGTGCCGGCACCGGCATAGGGCGCTCCGGCTACAAAGTGCATAACTTCCGCGGATGAGTTGTAGGGAGCGGTCACAAGGATCTCCTGGCGTCGTGGGTGGGTCGAAATCCACCGCGTTGAAGGATGACCGCAGTGTAGGTAGCAGGATCTGGCCCGGGTAGCGGCCCGGGCCCAAACTCACTGTTCAGGAAATTTGCCTACACCCATGTTATAGCTGTGAAATATGAGGCCGGGATGGCCTGGACAGGGAGCAACTATGCGGCAGGGTGATGTAGAGGGCCTTTGGGAACACCTGCATTGGCTCATGGTGTTGCATCAACAAGGTAGTTTCAGCAAGGCGGCGGCCCGCCTTGGTGTGAGCAAGGCGTCCATGAGCCAGCATATTGCTGACCTGGAAAGGTCGGCAGGCATCATGCTGGTTCAGCGCACGACACGCAGCGCCACGCTGACCGATGCAGGCAGGCAACTGGTGGATTCGATGCGCGGTGCGTTCGAGCAGATCTCCGCTGGCTTTGCCAACGTGCGAGACCTCGCCGGAGCTCCGCGCGGACTTCTGAGAGTGACCGCGCCGGTTGCGTTTTCCAGGCAACAATTGGTGCCGCGGCTACCGGAATTTCTGCGGCAGTATCCGCAAATCCAGATCGAACTGGATATGTCGGACCGCCTGCGTTCGCTGGCTCAGGAAGGTTATGACATCGCGGTGCGACACACGACCGCGCCACCGGAAACCCATGTCGCCTGGACCCTGTCTGCCACGCGTATCGTGCTGGTGGCGAGCCGATCCTATCTGCGCGCCAACGGTACGCCAGAAATCCCCGAGGCACTCGTTGACCATGCCTGCCTGCATTACCCCCGGCAGCATGGCACCGCGACCTGGACCTTCGTACGGACCGGCCCGGATGAACCCTCCCCCCATGCCGATCCGGTGACCGTGGCGGTCAACGGACCGCTGGCGGTCAACAACAGCGAGGCCTTGCGTGACGCCGCCATCGAAGGGCTTGGCATTGCGCTGCTGCCGGATTTCAGTGCCCAGTCGGCACTCGACACTGGCCGGCTTATCGAGGTGCTGCCCGAGTGGCGTGCAACGGGGGCTTTCGGTGATTGGCTCTATGCGATCCGGCCATACTCCGCCCATGCATCGAGGGTCTCGCAAGTCTTCGTCGACTATCTACGCGAGAGCTTTTCGAAGGGATTCACCTCGACGCCGCCTGCCCTGGTCTGATCCTGTGGAAAACAGGTCTGGTTTTATCCGCTTTTTGCTATTTACTTCAAAAAATATCAAGCTAAATATTATTGCTTCATAAATATCGATTACTTAGACTTCTCTCAACCCATCCATCAGAGCAACGGCCAGGCACGGTCGAAACGGGAGAGAGGCATGGAGGCAACAACAGCCACGAAACGCACGCTGACGGTACGCATTGCGCGTGGCACCGACGAGAGCAGTCTCACCACCTATGAGGTGCCGTGGCGCGAGAACCAGACCGTGCTCGACGTGGTCACCGAGGTTCAGCGCCACATGGATTCGACACTGTCGTACCGCTTCGCATGCCGGGTCGGTGTGTGCGGATCGTGCGCGATGACGGTGAACGGGCGGCCACGCTGGACCTGCCGAACCCATGTGAGCCGCGTGGAGGAGGACGGCGTGATCGTGATCGAGCCGCTGCGCAACATGCCTCGCATCAAGGACCTGGTGGTAGACATGTCCGAGTTCTTCGACAAGTGGAAGAAGGCGGGTAACACCTTTGTCGGGACCGCCACGCGCAACGATCCCCCAGCCGCGGTTTCGCCCGCCAGCCGCAAGCGCAAGATGGCCGATGCTGCCATTGAATGCATCAATTGCGGTGTTTGCTATGCCGCCTGCGACGTGGTGTCGTGGGACAAGGAATACCTGGGCCCTGCGGCACTGAACCGGGCATGGACGCTGTTCAACGACGAACGCCATGCCGACCCGAAGGGCGTGCTCAAGCAAGCGACTTCGGGCAGCGGTTGCCATTCCTGCCACACGCAAGGCAACTGCATGACGCACTGTCCGGTCAGCCTGAGCCCGACCGGCAGCATCGCCGGACTCAAGAAGAACGCACTGCTGCAGTTCCTGAAGGGAGGGGACTGACCATGGAGTCGCGCCTGTTTGCATTGCAGCGCCTGACGGCCATGATCATGGCGCCGTTCGTGCTCGTGCATCTGGCGGTCATTCTCTATGCCGTACGGGGAGGACTGACCGCCGCCGAGATCCTGTCACGCACGCAAGGAAGCTGGATCTGGATTCCTTTCTATTCGCTGTTCGTGCTGAGCGTCGCGGTTCACGTGCCGATCGGCATGCGCAACATCCTGATCGAATGGGGGCGGCTCAGTCGCGGCGCAGCGTCCTCGCTTGGACTGCTGTTCGGACTGTTGCTGTTGTGGATGGGGCTGCGTGCCGTGGCGGCGGTGGGAGGCTTGCTGTCATGAAATCACCGCGCAATCACCGCGCCTACTGGGCCTTTCTGGGGCATCGCCTGTCCGGACTCGCTCTGGGCATCTTTTTACCGGCGCACTTCTACGTTCTGGGCCTCGCCCTCGACCAGCGTGCGCGCATGGACGCCTTCCTGAAGTTTGCCGACATGGGCGCGGTGAAGTTCGGCGAATGGGGGCTGGTGCTGCTGCTGTCCGTGCACATGTGCTTTGGCCTGCGGCTGCTGGCACTGGAACTGCTGCCATGGAGTTCGACCCGTGACGCTCGCCTGTCCTGGATCAGCTGGGGTGGTGCGCTGTCCCTGCTGGTCGGCGTGATCTTTGCCCTGGGGGTAATCTGAATGCAAATCGAACACCACAAGACGGACATCCTGATCCTCGGTACTGGCGGAGCAGGCCTGTTCGCCGCGTTGCACGCGAAGAAGGCGAATCCGGCGCTAAAGGTATCCGTGGCCGTAAAGGGTCTGTTAGGCAAGTGCGGGTGCACGCGCATGGTCCAAGGTGGCTACAACGTGGCGCTTTCCGCCGGGGACTCGGTCGAGCGCCATTTCATGGATACCATCGAAGGCGGCAAGTGGCTGCCCCGCCAAGACCTTGCCTGGCGGCTGGTCGAAGGGGCGGTCGAGCGGGTGCGCGAGCTCGAGAACGAGATCGGTTGCTTCTTTGACCGCAATCCGGACGGCACCCTGCACCAGAAGGCTTTCGCCGGGCAGAGCTTCGACCGCACCGTACACAAGGCCGACCTGACCGGCATCGAGATTATCAACCGCCTGATGGAACAGGTGCGTGCGCTCGATGTGGAAGAGATGGAGGAGCACCGGGCCATCGAGCTGATACCCGCCGCGGATGGGTCGGGCATCGCCGGCGTGCTGTTCATCGATATGCGACGCGGCAGCTACCGCTTCGTGCAGGCCAAGGCAGTGTTGCTGGCCACGGGCGCCGGCCCGACCATGTACCGCTATCACACTCCGTCCGGCGACAAGACCTGTGATGGCCTGGCGATGGCAATGCGCTACGGCCTGAGCCTGCGCGACATGGAAATGGTGCAATTTCACCCCACCGGCTTGCTGGGCGGACCGGACACCCGCATGACCGGCACGGTGCTGGAGGAGGGCTTGCGTGGTGCGGGGGGGTGGCTGCTCAACGGCGATGGCGACCGCTTCATGACTCGCTATGATGCGCGCGGCGAGCGTGCCACGCGCGATGTGGTGAGTCGCGGCATCTATGCCGAAATGCGTGCCGGCAGGACTGGACCGATGGGCGGCGTATATATCCAGATGAGCCACCTTGGCGCCGAGAAGGTCGCCACGACATTCCCCGGGATGGTCAATCGCTGCAAGGATTGTGGTTTCGATCTGGCCGGCGGCCGGGTCGAGGTCGTTCCGACCGCCCACTACCTGATGGGCGGCGTGGAATTCAATGTCGATGGCAGCACGGCATCGCCAGGCCTGTTTGCAGCGGGCGAGGATTGTGGCGGCGTCCACGGCGCCAACCGGCTGGGCGGCAACGGCGTGGCGAATTCGACGGTCTTCGGCGGTATCGCCGGCGATTCTATGGCCGCCTATGCTTCGGGCGTGCAGCACTGGAAAGAACCGGACAAGCGCGTCATTGCCAGCGGCATCGAGCGGGCGGAGTACCCGTTCGCCAGATCGCCCGGAGCAATTCACGAACTGCGCGACGCGCTGGCGCAGACCATGTGGGACGACGTCGGGGTCTTGCGCAACGAAGCGGCCATGCGCCGCGGCCTGGATTCGTTGGCATCGCACGGCGAGGCATTGATGGCCATGGGGGTTGCCGATGGCGACCGCCGCTACAACGTGACCTGGCATGACTGGATGAACCTGCAAAGCCTGGTGGACATCTCCCGCGTGATCACGGTGTCCGCGCTGGCGCGCGAGAACAGTCGTGGCGCGCATTTCCGCGAGGATTTCCCCGAGCCGGGCGACCTGCATAGCAGCCGCTATACCCGGGTGACGGCCGACGGCGATGGCCTTCGCCTGGATATGGTCCCTGTGAAGTTCGACATCGTCCGGCCCGGCACCTCCCTGATTGCCGGTGAGGCCGGTCAACTCACCAAAGTTGCAGCATAGAGGACCGCTACGATGACCATTTCCATCGACCGGGTCGAGGAAGCCGCGTTCGAGATCATGAAGCGCGCCGCGATCGAGATCCCCCAGGACTACAAGCAAGGCATCAAGGCCTTGCAGCAGACGGAAACCGGAAAGCTGCCGCGCTTTGTCATTCACGCGATGCAGGACAACTGGGAAGCCGCGGACCAGGACCGGCGGCCCATGTGCGCTGACACCGGACTGCCGCGCTACTACGTCAAGGTCGGCAACAACGCTACCGTGGAGCGTGGCTTCGTGGCGGTCGAGCGTGCCCTGCGCAAGGCCACGGCGGACGCGACGCAGGCCGTACCGCTGCGCCCGAATCGCGTACACCCGCTATGGCGCACAGATAACAACAACAACGTCGGCATCAACGCGCCCGAGATCGAATGGTCCTTCGAGCCGGATGCCGACTGGGTCGATATCACGACAGTGCACAAGGGCGGTCTGTTCGGTACCGACTACCGGATGCTCTTCCCCGGCGATGGAATCGACGGCATCAAGCGCTTCGTGCTCGATACCCTGATCGCTTTCGGCAAACGCGGCTTGGCATGCCAGCCGGCCATCGTTGGTATCGGGCTGGGCGGGTCCAAGGACACCTGCATGCAGCTCGGCAAGCAGGCGGCATGCCTGCGCGTGGTCGGAAATCGCAATCCGGATCCGAAAATCGCCGAACTGGAGCTGGAGCTGATGAAGCTTGGCAATTCAATCGGCATGGGTGCCATGGGCTTCGTCGGCTCTTCGATGGTGGTCGATTGCCATATCGAGGTCGGCCACACCCATACCGGCGGCATGCCGATCAGCCTGCACACCTTTTGTCTGTCGTCGCGCCGTGCGACGGCACGGATCCATGCCAACGGCGACATCGCATATCGCACGGACCCCCAGTGGTTCACCCCATACCTGCGCAGGGAGACGGTCGAATGGTAAGCCCCAAGGACGATGAACTGAAAGTCTTCCACATCAACTTGCCGGCCACGACGGCGGATATCGCCAGGCTTGAACTGGGAGCGGCCGTCTATTTGAGCGGCCTGGTCTATACCGCGCGAGAGGGCGTCTACAAGAAGGTCCTGGATGAAGGCCTTGACCTGCCGGTTGAGCTCAGGGGCCTGAGCAATGTCAATTTCCATTGCTCTCCGGCCGCGGCCCCGGCCGGTGACGGCGGCTACAACGTCGGGGCAGTGACGGCGACAGCCAGTTTCCGGTTTTCTAAGTGGATTCCGAAATGGCTGGAGAAGACCGACTGCCGGATCTTTATCGGCAAGGGCGGCATGCCCGCCGAGGATTACAAGCGGGTCATGGCACCCGGCGGGGCGATCTATCTGACGACAGTGGGATATGGCACCGGCGCGCTGCTGGGACGGGGCATCAAGCGGGTGAAGGATGTGTTCTGGCTCGACGAGCTGGGCATTGCCCAGGCAATGTGGATGTTCGAAGTCGAGAACTTTGGCCCGTTTATCGTGGAAAGCGACCTGGAGGGTAACTCGCTGTTTGCGCAGCATGCCGAAGTGATCAATGCCGGCATCGAGAAGCTATACGCCGGCCTCAAGCCCCCGGCATTGCACCGCTATGGCGAGACCGACGACCGCAAGAACGAAGTGATGTAACGCAAGCTCTCCACCAGTCAACGAGGAACAGAACATGATTATCGATTTCCGTCTCCGCCCGCCGCTCGGTGGCTTCCTTGACACCCTGATGTACTCGGCAGGAGAGCGCCGCGATGGCTTTACCCGGACCGTCGGCTTCGAGCCGTCGCCCGCCGCGCAGCAGCAGTCGATGGACCTGCTGATGCAGGAGATGGACGGCGCCGGCGTCGACAAGGGCGTCGTGGTGGGGCGCCTTGCCGGCACCTTGGGGAGCGTGTCGAATGCCGATGTGGAGCAGATCGTGCGGGAATACCCGGGGCGCTTCATCGGGGCGGCGTCCATCGACCCGACCCAGCGCGTGGCGGCGTGCCAGACCATCTCCGATGCCATTGCCGCAGGCTTCAAGGCCATCAACATCGAACCAGGCGCCTATCCCATACCGATGTACGCGGATGACAGACGGCTGTATCCGATCTACGCCCACTGCGAAGATCTGGACGTGCCGGTCATCTTGATGGTGGGCGGCACGGCCGGGCCGGACCTGAGTTATTCGGACCCTGTGCGGACCGATCGTGTGCTGTCTGACTTTCCGCGGCTGAGCGTGGTGGTGGTCCACGGTGGCTGGCCTTGGGTCACGGAGATTTTGCACATTGCGTTCCGACGTCCGAACCTGTACTTGTCCCCGGACATGTACTTCTCGCGGATGCCGGGGTGGGAGGAATACGTGAAGGCCGCCGATACCTTCCTGTCAGACCGGATGCTGTATGCAAGCTCGTTCCCGTTCTGCCCGGTGCGCGATTACAAGCAGTGGTTCGAAACGCTGCCGATCCGCCCCGGCAATCTGGAAAAAATCATGGGCGCAAACGCCCGTCGTCTGTTGAAGCTGTAGGCACGCGGCGCACGTCCATGCGGCAGAATGACGTCGCCACCGCGCCAGCGGGTCAACCAACTATCGATTTGTCAGACATGGACGTTAAGGCACTCTATACGCTTGTAGCGATCGCAGACCGAGGCAGCTTTGCGGAAGCAGGCAACGCGATCGGCCTGTCACTGTCGGCCGTGAGCATGCAAATGCGCTCGCTCGAAGAGGAGCTTGGCATGACCATCTTCGATCGTAGCCGGCGGCCGCCGGTGCTGACGGACGCCGGGCTTGCGTTCACGAACCGGGCCCGCGACCTGCTGACACACTGGGAGAGCATGAGCGCGGCGCTCAAGCGCGAAGCAGCGGGCGGCGTGCTCAAGCTCGGTTCGGTTCATACGTGCGTGTCGGGCGTACTGCCGCTCGCGCTCAAGCGGCTCCAGCAGCAAGGGCATCGCATTGACATCCACCTGACCACCGGCCTCACGCACGATCTTGAACGGGCGGTGTACCGGCGCCAGCTCGATGTCGCAGTCGTCACGGAACCCGAAGTGCCGCGCCTGGACCTTCAGTTCATGCCGTTCTTCAATGAGGAGTTCGTCGTCATCACCCATGCCACGACGCGTGGCGACTCGGACAAAGGCGTGCTTGAAACCACGCCCTATGTCCGGTTCAACCGTACCGCGCGGGTCGGTCTACTGGTCCAGGAAGAAATGGTGCGCCGGCAGATTGCGGTCCGGTCGACCATGGAGATCGACACGCTCGAAGGCGTTATCGCCATGGTTGCCAACGGCCTGGGTTCTTCCGTGGTGCCGGCGCGTGGCGTCGAGAACGAGTTCCCGGCGTCGATTCGCACCATCCCGTTCGGATCGCCGCCGCTGACCCGCCGGCTTGGCATTCTGGTGCCCCGTGACAATCCGCGTGCGCACCTGTCGAAGCTGTTGCTGGACGCGCTGACCGAGGTCACGACGCCGGCTGGCACGCCCGACAACGGCAGGCCGAAACTGGTCAGGAAGGGCTAGCCATGGCAGCGCTGCGATTCTCGCTGCGGCAACTGGAACTGTTCTCGGCCGTGGCCAGAACAGGCTCGACCGCGGCGGCGGGCGAGACCACGGCGCTGTCGCAGTCGGCGGTCAGCTCCGCCGTGAACGAGCTTGAGCAGATGCTGGGCGTGACGCTGGAATAGCCTAAAAACAAAAACTCATCAGGGCCAATTGCGGATTCGCATTCTTGAAAATGCGAGGGGGGACGTATTTCCGAAAATAACAATAACAAATTTAACTGATAAGGCTGATTGCAATAATCCGTTTCGTATCGATGAGGTTCGAAATTAGGATGGATCGAAACCGCAGCATTCAAACGCGATCGTCGAAGCCGTGACGGCGCCACAAAAGGAGACAGCGATGCAAGCATCAGGTACTGAACAGGCGTTTGGGCAATGGATCGGTCAGGCCAAGCAATGGCTGCGCCGCATGCGTCGGAATCGCCTTCCAACAGCGGGATTTGGCCACGCCCGCACCAAACGGCACGGCACTTCGGTGGCAATGACCATGTTCGCGTTTGCCATCGCTCCCCTGTACATGGCGGGAGCGCATGCCGAGGAATGGCCGGCGAAGCCGGTGCGCCTGGTGGTGCCGTTTGCCTCCGGTGGCGCCACTGACCTGCTGGCGCGTGCCGTGGCTCTCGAACTGGGCAAGCAGTGGAAGCAGCCGGTGGTGGTGGACAACCGGCCCGGCGCCGGCGGGGCCGTCGGCGCGGAGATGGTAGCCAAGGCAAGCCCTGATGGCTATACGCTGCTGCTGGCTTCCGGCAGCATGTTCACGGTCAACCCGTTCATCTATCAGAAGCTACCGTATTCCGCCGAGAGCTTCGAGATGATCAGCAAGGTAGCCAGCGGGCCAATGGTTGTGACCGTCAATACGCAAGTGCCGGCAAAAACCATGACCGAGCTGATTGCCTATGCCAAGGCCAACCCCGGAAAGCTCACGTTCGCCTCGGCCGGTAATGGCAGCCAGGTACACATGGCCAGCGAGGCCTTCGCAGAGGCTGCCGGCATCGATGTGGTCCATGTGCCGTACAAGGGCGAGGGGCCGGCCTACGCAGACCTGATGGCCGGTACGGTCAACATGACCGTGGGCAATATCAACGCGATCTCGCCGCTGCTCAAGGGCGGCCGCTTGCGCGCGCTTGCCGTGACCGGCAAAGAACGCTCAACGCTGCTGCCCGATGTGCCGACGGCCGCCGAAGCCGGCTTGCAGGGGTTCACGTTCTACGGCTGGTTTGCGCTAATGGCACCGGCCGGTACGCCCAGAGCGTTGACTGCGAAGATGTATGCCGACTTGGAGAAGGCGGTGTCGGAGCCTGGCATGCAACGCTACCTGGCATCCCAGGGCATGGCCAGGACGCTCACGCCGAAGGGGCGGCTCCCCGAAGAGATCGCCCAGGAAGCCGGGCGCTGGAAGCTCCTGGTCGCGAAGCGGAAGATTGCTGCTAACTAGTGGTTGCAATGACGGGCGGACCAGCGCCCTGTGGGCAGGCGGATGACCCCGGCATCTATTCATCCGCCGCCCACCGCGCCCGGACCAGGATATAGCCAGGCATGGCAGCAACACTTTCGACAAGGCGACCGGCGACCATGGCGGCAGAACATTACGCAATCCTGGCTGCGACCATTGCGGCCGCCTACACGGTGTTCGGCCTGACAGGCTTTGGCGCGGCGATGGTCGCGGTACCCGTGCTGGTGCAATTCCTTCCGCTGCAGTTCGTAGTGCCAATGCTGCTGCTGCTCGATCTGGTGGCGACCGCCGTGGTGGGTGTGCGGAACCGGAGTTCGGTGTCGCACACCGAATTGTTTCGATTGCTTCCGTTCATGATGATCGGCGTGGCGCTGGGCACCACCGTGCTGGCAAAGCTCGAATCCCGCTGGCTGCTGGTGGGGCTCGGCCTGTTTGTGCTGGCCATGACGGCGCGCGCATTGATGGGTTCCTCCGGGCGCATGGCTGCCGCCGCAAAGGGGTGGTCAGTGCCGGCCGGTGTCATTGGTGGCGTATTCAGCGCCTTGTTTGGCACGGGCGGGCCAATCTACACGATGTATCTGGCGAGCCGTCTTCCTGAGATCGACGTGTTCCGGTCCACCATTGCGTCCGTGATCCTGTCCAGTGCGGTAGCTAGGCTGCTGGCGTTTGCAGGCGGCGGTCTCCTGCAACAAGACGAGCTATGGCGCAGTGCCGCGTTTGCCATGCCATTCAGTCTGGCCGGGTTGGCCGTGGGCTCCTGCCTGCGCCGGCGCATCGCGGCAGATGCCGTACGCCGTGCGCTGCTGGTGTTCCTCGGCGCCAGTGGCGCTTCGGTGCTGGTCCGCGGCCTGCTGATGCGATGACATCCTGTCTGCACAGCGCTCACCATAGCGGCTCACGCAGCGGTTGCAGCGAAGTATCCCATTCGCCATTGAGTTTTATTTCAATTGAGCATGGTTTTCCGGCGCGATAGCCTTGCGCGGGCGTATCACCATGAAAACGAGGAAGAGACTATGGCAGCAAGTGTCAAGGAAATCATCTCCGGGGTAAAAGGCCCGGCTTCGACCTATGTGCAGGCATTTGAGACGCACCGGTCCCACTTGCATGCGGCAGAAGATGGAGAAGCGGGATTGACCCCTCGCCAGCTGGCGCTGGTCCGGATCGCCATTGCCGTCGCAATTCCCTGCGCGGAAATGTTGCGGACCTGCAGGAACGAAGCAGAGGGGATCGTTGCGCGAGAGGAGATCGAGCAGGCAGTCAGTGTTGCCACGGCCTTGCGAGCCGGTGCCGCGGTCGCCTACGGCAGGCTGGCCTACAAGTACCTCAATGGCGATGAAGACTCCGCCGCTGTCTCTTCGGCTGTTTCCGAAATCAAGAAAGATCGTGAGTTGATGACCCAATTCCGCAAGTCATCGCCAGCGGATTTCGAGCGGCTGACGAAGATGCTCGGCGAGATGCACAAGGACGGGATGCCCCTGTCCAGGCTCGACTATGAATTGCTTGCTATCGGCTGCGCTACTATTACCCAGTGTGTGTATTGCATGGAGCGTCATGTTGATGCGGCGCGGGCGCTAGGTATCGTGCCAGCGCAGGTTGCGCAGGTGGTTCACCTGGCTGTGTCGGCCCGGATCGAAGCGTCGTTCCTCGCAGCCGGAGAGATACTGTAAAAACGGCCGCGAAGTGCAAGCTGGCTTATGGCATGGCTTGGCTTCGCGTGGCTCGGCATCCGTAGCAGGCCATTTTTTCGCTCGCGCATACCCGAATGATGAGTATCCTCCCCCAGTTTCGCGTAGCAGCCTTGGTCTTCATTGGCGCCATGATGGCCTCCTCGGCGTTCGCCCAGTCATGGCCGACGAAGCCCGTCAGGCTTGTTGTGCCTTTCGCAGCAGGCGGCGCGACGGATGTCATTGCCCGATCTCTGGCGCAAAAGCTTGGCGACATATGGAAGCAGAGCGTCGTAGTGGATAACAGGCCTGGCGCAGGGGGCGGTGTCGCGGCGTCGCTGGTGGCAAAGTCTCCTGCAGACGGGTATACGATGATCCTCGTCGGCGGAAGTCAGCTGACGGTGAACCCGCACATCTATCGGCAATTGCCGTATAGCCCCTCAGACTTCACCATCATTGCCAATATAGCCAGAGGCCCCATGGTGATTGCTGTAGGGTCCGCTGTCCCCGCCCAGACTCTGAAGGACCTTGTGGCGCTTGCCAGATCAAGACCGGGCCAGCTGAATTTTGGATCTGCCGGCAATGGCACCCAGGTCCACATGGCGGGAGAAGCGTTTGCCGATGCCGCAAGGATCGATCTCAAGCACGTGCCCTATAAGGGCGAGGCTCCCGCGTTGAATGACCTGATGGGGGGGCAAGTGCAGGTTGTGGTTGGAAACATCGCAGCCGTATCTCCATTTGTGAACGCTGGCCGCATCAAGGCGCTGGCGATTACCGATAAAAGCCGCTCTCCCATGTTGCCGGAAGTGCCTACTGCAACCGAAGCTGGTGTTCCGGGCCTGGAAGATATTTCGGCATGGTTTGCGCTGCTAGTTCCAGCGGGTACGCCAGCAGACATTGAGCGCAAAATCCGGGCCGACACTGTCAAGGCGCTGCAAGACAACGAACTCAAGGCGAGACTGATGTCGCAGGGTATGCGTGCGGGGGGTGAAGATGCGTCGCAGATGAAGGCAATCATTGCAGCCGAATCGCAGAAGTGGGCCCGAATCGTCAAGCTGAAACAGCTCAGCGCAGACTGACCTGGCCCACGGCTAGGAACTGAGTGCGCGATCCCAGACGGGCACCTCGCCAATATCGGCAACCAGGAAGTCGATGAAGCTGCGAATGACAGCGCGCGCATAACGCGAGCGGTAGTACATCGCGTACAGCGAATGTGAGATCGCCGCCCGGTATTCCGGGACCACAAGCTTCAGGTGCCCCGACAGGATATCGTGGGAGACCAGATAGGTGGGCAGGCAAGCGACACCGTAGCCTTGCAACGCAGCCTCGCGCAGCGCCAGGCTGGAATTCGAGGTCAGCCTGGATGCGATGCCGATGTGCTGCACCATCGTTTCTCGCTGGAACGTCCATGCGCCATTCATGGTCATTTCCGGATAAACCAGGCATTGATGCCGCATCAGGTCGGAAGGTTCCAGAATCGCTTCATGCCTGGCCAGGTACGCTGGCGCAGCGCAATATACCCAGTGTATGGGTGCCAGCTTGCGAGCGGCGTAGCCCGAGTCGGTGTCGCCCGTGATGCGCACCGCGACATCAAAGTTCTCTTCAGCGAGATTTACCAGCCGGTCGTCAAGTGTTACGCGCGCGTCCACATCCGGATATGCGCCGAGGTACCTGCCCACTATAGGGGTGAGTTGCTTGCTGCCGAACGCAATGGAGCAAGTCACCCTCAGTGTCCCTTCAAGGCGCTGGGACTGTCTGGTTGCATCAAGAGTGCTCTCTACGTCGGAGAGAATTCCGTTCGCCCGCTCCAGCATGATGCGACCACTATCCGTCAGCGTCATGCTGCGGGTCGTGCGCTTGACCAGCAATACGCCAAGTCGGTCTTCGAGCTGCGAAAGGCTCTTGCTCACGGCTGAAGGCGACAGATTGAGTTCTCTCGCAGCTGCGCTCAAGCTGCCCAGTTCGGCCACCCTGACAAACACAGTGATCTGTGTGAACGTTGCGAAGCTTTTAGACATATTTTCGGAGGCGCCGGCCTGGCAGCGTATGCGCGTCCCCTGTAGTGCTGAGGGCAGCATCATTCTATTCCGAAGCGTGACGCATCGCATCTACTTGGTTCGCGCCACTTACCCTGCGACGCCGGCATCTTTGACTTTCCATCAAAGATGGTTTGAAGGGAATTCGCTAACTGAATCGTCGAAAGTCCCTGAGAATGGATCGGGGTCGAAGGCGAAAGGAAATGAGGACCACCAATCCGTATGCAAGCGTCGGTGTGCTGAAAAGCAAAGAAGGCCCGACTGCCGAACTGCTTTAAAAAATAGCTTGAGAAATTATGGAGGAGAAATGGGACAACTGACCATTTCTGCTGAGGAGATGCGCGTGCCGTTTACGCGCTACGACCTCGGCTGGGTCATCCTGTGTATCGGGATGGCCATTGGTGCCGGCGTGGTGTTTTTGCCGGTCCAGGTCGGGATCATGGGAGTGTGGGTATTCATCGCATCCGTCATCCTGGCCTATCCCGCGCTCTACATGATGCAGAACCTTTATTTGAGGACGCTGTCGGAGAGCGCGGACTGCGATAGCTATGTCAGCATCATTACCCATTACCTGGGTAAGAACTGGGGCTTCTTTCTAAGTATTGCTTATCTCCTCATGCTGCTGAAGGGGATGTTGACGTACTCGTTGGCCGTGACCTTCGATAGCGCCAAGTATTTGCAGACCTTCGGTATCACCACCCAGCTGCTGTCGGATAGTCCGCTGTACTCTCTGACGATTCTGGTTGTGCTGGTGCTGATCGCGGCGCAAGGTGAGCGGTTGCTGTTCAAGGTCTCCGGGCCATTGGTGATCGTGAAGCTCGCTATTGTCCTGCTTTTGGGCTTCGTCATGATCCCGCATTGGGACATCATGGGGAATCTTCCTTCGTTCCCCGAGTTGAAGAAGCTGGCGATCGACACCGTGCTGACTTTGCCGTTCACCGTGTTCTCGATTCTCTTCGTTCAGATACTGAGTCCGATGAACATTGCGTTCCGCAAGCAAGATTCAGATCCGCGCATCGCGACATACCGCGCGATCCGCGCGCACCGGGTGGCATACGTCGTGTTGGTGGTATCGGTGTTGTTCTTCGCCACTTCGTTCACGTTCTCGCTATCGCACGAACAGGCATTGTCTGCCAAGGCACAGAACATCTCCGCACTGGCCCTGGCAGGTAGTGTGATTCCTGGGGCTGACGTGTTGCTGATGACGACCGCGCTGAACGTGTTTGCCATCGTGACTGCATTCTTTGGCCTGTACCTGGGGATCGACGAGGCTGTTTCCGGCATCGCGATCAATGTGCTGTCCCGGTTCATTCCCAGGGAGAACATCAACAGAAAGGTGGTTTCAATCGGCACATCGGTCCTGATCGTGGGAGCGCTCTGGCTTTGGGTGCAATCAAAGTTCTCGATCCTTTTGCTACAGCAAATCGCCGCGCCCATCTACGGCGTCACCTCCTTCATTATCCCGTGCCTGCTTGTCTACAAGGTTCCTGCGCTACACGCCTACAAGTCCAAGTCGGTCTACTTCGTATTCTTCGTGGGTGTGGTCGTATGCATGACGCCCGTATTGAAGGCATTGGGGTACTGAAAACGCATGATGGATGTTTGAGGGAATGATGTGATGGTAAAGGTTTCAGAGTTCGAATTTGACGACATCGTTGATCGCAGCGACTCCAGTTCGATGAAGTGGTGTTTTCCGGCCAGCTTTCTCACACCGCATCAGGTGCGAGCCGAGCCGATTCCGATGTGGCTGGCGGATATGGACTTCCGCTCCCCCAGCGTCGTCGTCGAGGCAATTCAGGGGATGGTGGCCAAGGGTGTGTTCGGATACTCCTCGGTTCCGGCGAGTTACTTCAAGGCGGTAGCGGACTGGCAGCGCCGGCGCTTTGGCTGGCCCGTCGACGAGGAATGGATCGTGCCGGTTGCGAGCGTCATTGCCGCGCTCAAGACCCTTATCCATGCCTTTTCCCGGCCAGGGGATTCGGTGTTGATCCAGCCGCCGGTATACGTGCACTTCCACCATGACGTCCTGATCAACGGGCGCCAGCTGGCGATGGCGCCGCTCAGGTTCGATGGCGAGCGCTACCGCTTTGACCCGGAGGCCTTCGAGCGCGCCATTCAAGCGGATACCAAGCTCTTCATTCTCTGCAATCCTCACAATCCCACCGGGAACGTCTGGAGCCCGGACGAGCTGCGCGCCATGGGCGACATCTGCCGTCGCCATGGTGTGCTCGTCATATCCGATGAAATCCATGGGGACTTCGTCTTCGGTGGTGGCAAGAGGCACACGCCCTTCGCCTCGCTCGGGGACGACTATGCCGACAACAGTGTCACCTGCATCTCGGCAAGCAAGACCTTCAACCTGGCGGGCCTGCAGTGCGCGAATATCGTCGTCTCTGACAAAGGTAAGCGGGACGAGATCAAGCGAACGATCGAGCGGAACATGAATGCGCACGTCAACATGGTGGGCGCATTGGCAACGGAGGCAGCCTACACGTCAGGGGACCAATGGGTAGACGCGCTAGTAGGAAAGGTGGCCGCCAACCATGAATACTTCCGCACCGAGGTGAACAGCCGTGTCGACGGGATCCGCGTTCTGGACTCGGACTCTCTGTACCTGGCCTGGATTGACTGCCGGGATCTGCAACTGCCTCCCGCAGACCTCGAGAACTTCCTGCTAACCAAGGCCCGCGTCTGGTTTGATCGTGGACCGAAGTTTGGCAAGGAGGGCCACGGCTTCATGCGTGCCAATCTGGCGTGCCCACGCCAGACGCTGGATCGCGCGATCTCGCAGTTGACTTTAGCGCTGCCGCGCAAGTGAGCAATGCCTCGCTCGAGGCGTGTCTTCGGGCATCTGGCTTATCGGAAGCCATCGTCGTACGTTCGCAATTGATGTTCAGCGCTTTATCCAGTGGGTCTGATTCCCCACGAAAATTTCTGCCATGTCACAAGATGTCACAGCTACGGAAGCAAGTGCTGGCTTGCCCCATGCAAGCGGGCTGATCGACCGGCGTGCGTTGCATGCCGCCTTCGCCGGCTTGAGTGCAAGTCTGGTCGCGATCGGACTCGCCCGTTTCGCCTACACGCCTTTGATACCGGCGTTGATTCAGGCCCACTGGTTCAGCGCTGCCGACGCTGTCTCGCTTGGCGCGGCGAACTTTGCCGGATACCTGGTGGGCGCACTGTCAGGCCGCTTGCTTGCCGCTCGCATGTCGAACCGGAACGTCATGCGCTGGATGATGCTGACCGCCACCGCGGCGTTCTTCGCGTGTGCGCTTCCGGTCTCCCGGAGTTGGTTCTTCATCTGGCGCTTCCTGTCCGGGCTTTCCGGCGGCGCCATCATGGTGCTGGTGGCAACGACAATCCTTCCTCATATCCCATCGGCCCGCCGGGCATTGGTGAGCGGCATGATATTTCTGGGTGTGGGTCTGGGCATTGCTGCGTCCGGCACCTTGGTGCCCGGATTGCTGTCGATGGGCCTTCGTGCGGCATGGCTCGGCCTGGGGGCGGTGTCACTGCTGCTCACCGTGCTGAGTTGGGACGGGTGGCCAGCCGCGGACAAGCCCGCTGGCAGACCTGCGCCAAGATCGGTGAACGAATGTGCTGCAGCCAGCCGTCCCACCCTTGCTCGCATGCTCAGAATCATCTGTATGCAGTACGCCGCTAATGCATTGGGACTGGTGCCAGCTATGGTTCTGCTGGTCGACTATGTCGCACGTGGGCTGGGACAAGGCGCGACAGTAGGCGCACGCTACTGGGTGCTCTATGGCGTCGCGGCGACTGCGGGACCGCTGTTCAGCGGATGGGCCGGGGGGAGGGTAGGCTTCGGCAATGCCTATCGGATTGCCCTGTTGCTGCAGGCGATCGCAGTTGGCCTGTTGGCAATCTCGCAGCATACCGCTGTGCTAATGGTGTCAACCATCATATTGGGCGCTTTCACGCCCGGCATCGTGCCATTGGTGCTGGGACGCATCCAGGAGTTGCTACCGCATGATGCCATCCACCAACGCGCCGCCTGGAGTCGCGCGACGGCATCGTTCGCGCTGTTCCAGGCGTTGGGCGGCTACGGCTATGCCTGGCTGTTCTCGCGCACAGACGGAAATTACGGGCTCATCTTTGCCAGCAGCGCGGTTGCGTTGTTCCTGGCCTTAGCCATGGAATTGACTGCCAGGAGGCGAGACTGACTTTTAAGCCAGTCAAGGCCAGAGCTTTTCGCTGGCGCACGTGCTCAGTCCGGCGCCATTGACACGTCTAACTAATGAGGCTACTTTCAACGATCCGCGGCTAGGGGTGAAATCCATCTCAACGCCACCTGTTCTGCCTTTGGATCGTCGATGCCCAAATCTGAAAGAGCTCAGCACCCTACCCTGCGGCAACTAGAACTACTCCTCGCACTGGTCTCTTCCGATGGCATAGCAGGCGCCGGCGCCAAGCTCGGCATGACGCCATCCGCCACCAGCCACGCGTTGCGGGCGCTGGAGGATGCGCTCGGTGTCCAGCTGGTGGAGCGCAACCAGACCGGGCTGTCGCTGACCTACGCTGGCGAACAGGTGCTGCCGCATGTGCGGGACGTGTTCGCCTCGTTGCAGCTGGTGACTGCCACGGCGCGTGCCGGCGCGGAACTGAAGACCGGGCTGATCCGCGTCGGCTCGTTCGGCGCAAGCGCGTCGCTGCATGCGCTGCCCAAGCTGCTGCAGCAGTTCCGGGCCAGGTATCCGGGCGTCAGCGTGGTCGTCACCGAACGGCCGGACGAGGAAACCAGCCAGGACCTGATCGAGCGCCGCATCGAGCTGGCCGCGGTCACTTTGCCCAAGCCCGACTTCGAGACCATTACGCTGGCGGTCGACGAGTTAGTTGCGGTGCTGCCCGCTGACCATGAGCTGGCCGCGCAGGCCGAAGTCCAGCTCGCCGAAATCACCCGCTTTCCGTTCATCATGACGCGCGCGGGTTCGCAGAAATTGATCCAGAGACTATTCGCGCGCCATGGTTGTCGTCCCACGATCGCGCATGAGCTGCTGCAGATCATGTCGATCCTGGAGTACGTGTCCCGTGGCGAAGGCGTCTCGATCCTGGCCCGGCTTGCGGTCCCGGATACGTATCCGGGCGTGCGCTATGTTCCGCTGCTGCCCCAGACCCGCCGCAGCATCGGGCTGGCTTGCCTGAGCGAGAACAAGCTGTCGCCCGCAGCCAAGGCGCTGTGGCAGGAGGCGAAGCGGTTCAGCGTGGCCAGGTACTAAGGTGGTGGTCTTCGGCTCGCATTGAAATCCGATTCAATTGCACATGAGCGAGGCCACTCTTAGGCTCGGGGCATTTGCCGGAACCCGCCCGCTGCACGCTGCGGCGTTACGGGGACTAGCCACTATTGCCTCTTGACCATGAGTGATATCGACCGCGCCGACGTCTGGATCCAGAAAGAATATTCCCCCGAGAACAGCCACTGCTATGGGTGCGGCGTCGCCAACCCTCATGGCAACGGACTCAGGACCTACCTGAACGGCACAGAAACAGTTTCCCGTTTCACGCCGGACCCGATGTACAGCGGTGGCGTGCCTGGCAACGTCTACGGCGGCATGATCGCATCGCTGTTCGATTGCCACGGCACGGCTTCCGCTGCCGCCTTTCACAGGCAGCAGTCGGACGACCCCTCCGGACCCTTGGGCCGGTTCGTTACCGCTTCACTCCAGGTCAACTTCCTTGCACCCACGCCGCAGGCGCAGGTACTGACGGTGTCGGGAAAACTGAAAGCCATCGACGGCCGCAAGGTGTGGGTCGAGATGATGCTCACGGCGGGCGAGACTCTCTGTGCCACCGCCGAGATGCTTGCCATCGCCCTGCGCAAATGACAACGCTGGCGGCTGCCTAGGGGTTTCTCCTCTCCTTGCGCCGCAATTCAATTGAGCTTGTCGGACACCGATTCTTAGAATCGATCGCATGACCTGCAAGGAGATCTTGTCATGCGATGCAGTAGAACGCCGAACCGCAGCGTGGCCGTACCAGGCCAGTGCCCAGCGGCCCAATGCTTGCGAGGTGCGCAATGAACGTGCCTCCTGACCGCCTGGCGCTGGCCGGCATCAAGGTTCTCGACCTCTCGCGGATCCTTGCCGGGCCGAGCGCGACGCAGCTGCTTGGCGACCTTGGCGCCGATGTCGTCAAGGTCGAGCGCCCCGGGGAGGGTGACGATACCCGCAAATGGGGTCCCCCATACATCGAGGACGCCGCCGGTAACCCGACGCAGGAAAGCGCGTACTACCTCAGCGCCAATCGCAACAAGCGCTCGATTGCCATCGATCTGGCGTCGGAGGCAGGGCGCGCGCTGATCCATGACCTGCTGCAGCACGCCGACGTGCTGGTGGAGAACTACAAGGTCGGTGGGCTGGCGCGCTATGGCCTGTCATACGAGCAGCTCAAGGCACAGTACCCCAGGCTGATCTACTGCTCGATCACGGGGTTCGGCCAGACCGGCCCTTACGCGCAGCGACCGGGCTACGACTTCCTGATCCAGGGCATGGGCGGCATCATGAGCCTCACCGGCGAGCCCGACGGCCAGCCGATGAAGGTCGGCGTCGGCATCGCCGATGTCATGACTGGCATGTATGCCGCGGTGGGCATCCTCGCCGCGCTGCAGTACCGCGCCGCGCATGGCCGCGGCCAGCATATCGATGTGTCGCTGCTCGATTCGCAGATTGCGTGGCTGGTGAACGGCGCCACCAACTACCTTGCCGACGGTGTGCTGCCGCAACGGCTCGGCAACGGGCATCCCAATATCGTGCCCTATCAGGTGTTCGATACCGCTGACGCACCGATGATCCTCGCGGTCGGCAACGATGGCCAGTTCGAGCGGTTCTGCGAGGTCGCCGACCTGATGCACGTCGCCGCGGATGCGCGGTTCCGCACCAACCCGGCGCGGGTTGCCAATCGCAAAGCGGTGTGCGAGCTGGTCGCCGCGGCACTACGCCAGCGTGGCCGGTCCGAATGGCTCGCCGCGCTGGAAGACGCGGGGGTGCCATGCGGCCCGGTGAACAACCTCGAAGACGTTTTCAACGACCCGCATGTCAAGGCACGGGGCGCTGAGATCCGCATGCCCTGTGAATGGGCAAAGAACGGCCAACTGCGGCTGCTCGCCAATCCGCTCAAGCTGTCAGAGACGCCCGCGACCTATCGAAAACCCCCGCCCCGGCTGGACGAGCATCGCGACGCGATCCTGAAAGACTGGCTCGGCAACTCATAAACCAATGGAGAGACGCATGTTCGAACTGACCGCTGAACAAAGAGAACTGCAACTGGCCGCGCGCGACCTGGCGCAGAACGCATTCGCACCGACCGCTGCCGACACCGACCTGACCGAGGCCTATCCCTGGCAGAACGTGGACCGGCTGCTTGCCGCAGGCTTCATGGGGATGACGATCCCGAAGGAGCTGGGCGGACAAGGTCGCAGCTACCACGATACCGTGATCGTGATCGAGGAGATGGCGAAGGCGTGCGCCACCATGGGCCGCATTACCGTCGAAGCTAACATGGGTGCGATCGGCGCCATTCTGCGCTATGGCACCGACGAGCAGCGCAAGCTCGCCGCGGCGGCCGTGCTCAGCGGCGACAAGCCCGCCATCTGCATCTCCGAGCCCAACGCCGGCAGCGCCGCCAGCGAGATGACCACCCGCGCGGACCGGGTCGGCGACGACTACATCCTGAACGGCGAAAAGTACTGGATCACCGGCGGCGGTGTCTCGCGCCTGCACTTGATCTTCGCCCGCGTGTTCGACGATGGTGTCGACCAGGGCATCGGCGCGTTCATCTGCGTGCGCGATGGCAATGCTCCCGACGGCCTGGTGATCGGCCGCCGCCTCTACGCGATGGGCGTGCGCGGCATCCCCGAGACGCATATCGAGTTCCGCGACCTGAAGATCCACAAATCCATGCTGGTGGTACCGCCGGGCGGGCTGCAGCGCGGCTTCGCGGCGCTGATGAACGCGTACAACGCGCAGCGAGTCGGTGCCGGCACGGTGGCGCTCGGCATCGCGCAGGGCGCGTTCGAGGAAGGCGTGCGCTATGCGAAGTCGCGCCAGCAGTTCGGCCGCCCCATCGCCGAATTCCAGGGCCTGCAGTGGATGATCAGCGATATGTCGGTGCAACTGGAGGCCGCGCGCTTGCTGTTGCACTCGGCCGCGTGCAGTGGCAAGGAATTTCCCGACATGGCCCGCGCCGCCCGCGCCAAGATCTTCGCCGCCGAGACGGCCAACAAGGTCACCAACGATGCGCTGCAGCTCTATGGGTCGTCTGGCTATGGCCGCCACAACCCGATGGAGCGGCACGTCCGCGATGCCCGGATGTTCACCATTGCCGGCGGCACCGCGCAGATCCTGAGAACGCAGGTCGCGGCGAGCGTGCTCGAGATGAAGCTGCCGCAGACGCGCCACGGCTACCTCGCGAAATAAGGCCGGTCGCAAAAATAACGGAGGAGACAAAGATATGAAGCGCAGAGACTTCATAAAAGCCCTGTCGTATATCGGCGCGGGGTCCATGGCGCCGCTTGTGGGTGTGCGCGCTGCGAGCGGGGCCTATCCCGCTGCGCCGGTGCGGCTGGTCGCGCCGTTCCCGCCAGGCGGCACCGTCGATATCCTGGCACGGCTGGTTTCGTCGCAACTTGCGCGCGAGCTATCCCAATCGGTGATCGTCGAGAATCGCGCCGGCGCGGGCGGCACCATCGGTGCGGATGCGGTGGCGCGCGCCAGGCCGGATGGCTACACCGTGCTGTTTGGCGCTGCGCATCACGCCATCGCCCAGACCGTCTACCCGGCGCTGCCCTATGACATCCGCAACATGGTGCCGGTCAGCTTCCTGGGGCGGGTGGACCATGTGCTGCTGGTGACCAACAAGCTGCCGGTAAAGAACGTCGCCGAACTGATCGCCTACCTGAAGGCGAATCCCGACAAGCTGGCCTACGGCTCGCCCGGCACCGGCACGCTGCACCACCTGATGGCGGAGCAGTTCAAGGCCGTCACCGGAACCCGGATGATGCATGTCCCCTACAAGGGCTCCAGCCCCGCGCTGGTCGACCTGATCTCCGGGACCATCCAGGTCTACTTCGAAACCATGCCGTCGGCGCTGCAGTATGTCCGCAGCGGAAGCGTGCGGGCGCTTGCGGTGACTTCCAGGCAGCGCTCGCGCACGCTGCCGGACCTTCCCACCATCGCCGAGTCCGGCGTGCCCAACTATGACGCGGCGAGCTGGTACGGCTTGTTCGCGCCACGCGGCACGCCGGTGCAGGTCGTTACCGCGCTCAACGGCGCCACGGCCCGGGCGTTTGCCCACGATGCCTTTGTCGAGCAATGGCGGCGCCAGGGTGCCGAGCCCGGCGGCGGCAATCCAGAGGTGCTGCGCAAGCTGCTGCTGAGCGAAGTCGACCGCTGGAGCGCCGTGGCGCGGGACGCCAACATCCGGGTCGAGTAGCACGAACTGCCCTCGTCGGGGATGTCATCACGGCATGGGAGTGCTGTGCATCCTCTCATGCCACATCTCGCAATGGTCGGCTGCCACCTGGCGCGCCGGCCATCCAACCCAAACTGCCTGGGGGAGACCATCATGAAAATTACCAAGATCGAAGTGCTCGAGGCCGAACTGTCCGGCCAGGGCGGCATTGCCTCGTGGCATCACGTATTTGTCCGGGTTCACACCGAAGAAGGCGTCAGCGGACTGGGCGAGGTCGGCATGGCGTACGGGACCGGCGCGCAGGCCGCCGGGCCGATGGTGCTGGCGCTGGGCCAGCGCTTCGTGCTGGGCCACAACGCGTTTTCGACCGAATCCGTTTGGGAGCGGATGCTGCGCAAGTCCTTCTGGGCCGAAGGCGGCGGGCCCGTGGTGTTCGGCGCCATGAGCGCGCTCGACGCGGCGCTCTGGGACATCAAAGGCAAGGCGCTTGGCTTGCCCGTGCATCGGCTGCTGGGCGCCGACACGCCGGCGCCGCTGCGCTGCTATGCCAGCCAGCTTCAGTTCGACTGGGCCGGGGAAACGGTGAACCTTGTCGACCCGGCGCGGTATCGCGAAGCCGCGGTCCGTGCGCGCGAGGAAGGCTACGACTGCGTCAAGGTCGATCCGCTGATGATCGCGCCGGACGGCAGCCGCGCTGCCAAGCTGCGCGGCATCCTGACACCCGAGCAGCGCAAGATGCTGCGCGCGCGCATGGAGGCGGTGCGGGACGGCATTGGCCCCGACGCCGACATCATCCTCGAGTTGCACTCCTTCACCTCCACGGCCGGCGCGCTGCAGGCGGCGGAAACCTTGAAGGACCTGGGGATTCTTTTTATGGAGGAGCCGACTCATTACAACGGCGCGCATGCGCACAACCGTGCCGCGCGCAAGTCGCCGGTGCCGGTAGCCGCCGGCGAGCGGCTCTATACCCGTTGGGGCTTCCTGCCGTACCTGGAGGCCGGGTCGATCGACATGATCCAGCCGGACGTGGGCCTGGTCGGTGGCATCAGCGAGGCCTGCAAGATTGCACACCTCGCGCACACCTTCGATGTGGGGGTGCAGGCCCATGTGTGCGGATCGCCGCTGGCCACAGCGATTGCGCTGCAGTTCGAAGCGGCCATCCCCAATTTCGAGATTCATGAGCACCACACGTATGCGCTGAAGGCGTGTAACAGGGATCTGTTTATCGAGGATCTGCAGCCGCAGGGCGGCCGCTTCCACGTGCCGACGGCACCGGGCCTGGGCATGACGCTCGCGCCCGAAGCAGAGCGGCGCATGGTTACCACCTTCGTCGAGCTCGGCGATTAAGCAGCAGGCAGGGCGCAGCCCCGGCATATCCCCGGCAAAACATAAGATCGATTGGAGACAAAGCATGCGAGCACTACTTTCCCTGTTTCTCTTAAGCGCCGTCGTGTCCCCCGCGATGGCGCAGGACGGCTACCCGAGCCGACCGGTCACCGCCTTGGTCGGGTATCTTCCGGGCGGTGCCGCGGACCTTGTCACGCGCAAGCTGGCAGCGGTCATGGCGCCCAGGTTCCCCTCGGGCATCGTGGTCGAAAACAAGCCGGGTGTCGGTGGCAGCCTGGCGGTGTCGACGCTCGCGATGGCCAAGCCAGACGGGTATCAGTTCGCATTCGTACCCAACTCGAACCTGGCGCTGTCGCCGCAGGTCAATTCGTTGTCCTATAAATCGCCGGACGATGTCACGCCAGTCATCAACATCGTCAACTTCGCCCCGGTGATGCTGGTGCCGAGCAGTTCGCCTTACCAGACGCTGCAGGACTTGCTCAATGCGGCCAAGAAGGCCCCGGAAAGCCTTAGCGTGGGTTTTCCGGGCGTGACGACTCTGAGCCATCTCAACCTGCTCCAGTTCGAGCGCCTGGCCGGTGTGCAGCTGATCGACGTGGCCCAGAAGGGTTGGGGAGAAGGGGGTCCCCAATTGCTGGGCGGGCACATCACCGCCGCGATCGCGCAGCCCATCGAGGCGGTGCCGTACCTGAAGTCAGGAAAGATGCGTGCGCTCGGCTCCTTCAGCGAAACGCGGCAGTCACGATTGCCGGACGTGCCAACGATGAAGGAGCAGGGCGTCGCGGCGGATTTCGGCGTGCGCTACCTCATCGTCGTTCCCAAAGGAACGCCGGCACCCGTGGTGAAGTACATCCATGATGCCGCCAAGGCGGCCATGGAAACGCCGGAATTCAGGAAATTTGCCGCGGACAACGCGCTGGATATCGCCTACCAGGATGGTGCCACCGCGCGCGAGGCGGCCTGGGCGGACTACCGCAAGTACACGCCGGTGCTCAAGCAAAGCGGGCTGCTGAAGTAGACCTGGCATCGATGATCGAGACCGAAGTCGACGGCGTAACCGAGCGCCCGGAACCACGAGAGCCAACATGAAGATCCTGATCCCCGAGTTGATTCACCCCCGGTCCCTGGAGCGCCTGCGCAAGGAGCACGAGGTCGTGTTCGACCCTACCCTCTTCGCGCGCCAGGGGGCGCTGCTGGATGCCGCGCGCGATGCCCAGGCCCTGATCGTCCGAAACCGTACGCAGGTGCGTGGCGAGCTGCTCGATGCGCTCGGCCAGTGCCGGGCCGTTGGTCGCCTTGGGGTCGGCCTTGACAATATCGACGTTCCCGCCTGCCAGGAGCGCGGTATCGAAGTGATCCCGGCCCTCGGAGCCAACGCCCGCTCCGTGGCGGAGTATGTCGTGACCTGCGCCATGCTGCTGCTCAGGTTTTCCCACTACAGCGTCAGCGACACGCTGGCCGATGGCTGCTGGACCCGTCCGGCAACGCCGGAAGGCCATGAGGTCTGTGGTCGGACGCTGGGCCTGGTGGGATTCGGCTCGATCGGCCAGTTGACCGGCCGCCTGGCCAGCCGGCTGGACATGCGCGTGGTGGCGCATGACGCCGCGCTTCGGCCGGGGACGTCGCCCGACTTCCCATGCGAAATGCTTCCCCTGAACGAATTGCTGGCCGTCAGTGACGTCGTCAGTCTGCACGTTCCGCTGATGCCGGAGACACGTAGCCTCATCAATGCGGACCGGCTCGCCATGATGCGGCCTGAAGCGGTGCTGATCAATGCCGCGCGAGGGGGCATCGTCGACGAGGCAGCTCTGGCGCGCGCCCTGACGGAAAAAAAGCTCCGGGCGGCCGCACTGGATGTATTCGACGACGAACCGCTGCCTGGCGGGTCGGTGCTGGCGGGGGTGCCGAACCTGCTGCTGACACCGCACGTAGCCGGCGTGACCGCCGATTCGGAGCTGCGAGTTTGTGAACTGGTGGCGCAGCGGGTCCTGGGTGTGCTGGCCAGGACGTCCGGGGACGCGACAGTGCTGCGGCAAGCGCCGAAGTGAGCGGCAGGAGGAAATCCATGGCAGTCCAGAAATTTAGCCATTGCAGCCATTGGGGCGCCTATACCCTGCTGGTGGAGAACAACCGGATCGTCGGGGTCGAGCCGTTCGCAGGAGATCCGTCGCCGTCACCGGTCATCCACTCGGTGAAGTACTGGGCCGAGTCCGCCAACCGGATTGCTCAGCCCATGGTCCGGAAGAGCTGGCTCGCCAAGCGCGGGCCGGGCGAGCGAAAGGCCAACGAAGCGTTCGTGCCGGTGTCCTGGGAGCAGGCCAACCAGATCGTCGCCAGCGAGATCGATCGCGTGCGCCATGAGTACGGCAATGCGTCGATCTTCGCGGGCTCCTATGGCTGGACCAGCTGCGGGCGGTTCCATCATGCCCCCTCGCAGATCAAGCGGATGCTGAACCTGGTCGGCGGCTATACCGGCCATGTCGATACCTACAGCATTGCCGCCGGCCCGGTCATCCTGCGCCACGTCCTCGGCGACAGCGAGGCCTGCAATGGTGGCGCCACCACGCTCGATGCCGTGGCCAGGCATGCGCAAACCGTTGTTGTCTTCGGCGGGCTGTCGCCCCGCACGGCCCAGAGCGAGGCCGGCGGTGTTGCACGCCACCAGCTCGAATCCCATTTGCGGGCCATGGTCGATAACGGCGTCAGGTTCTTCCTGGTCTCGCCGATGCGTGACGATTTGCCGGAGTGGGTGCCGGCCGAATGGCTGCCCGTGCGCCCGAACACCGATGCCGCGGTCATGTTGGGGCTGGCCGGAGAAATCGTCTCGGCGAACCGGCACGACCAGGCGTTCCTGAACCGTTATTGCAGCGGCTCCGATCGCTTCCTGGCCTATCTGGCCGGACAGCATGACGGCGTGCGGAAAGACGCGGAGTGGGCCTCGCGGATATCGAGCCTTGACGTTGGTTGTCTCAACGCGCTCGCCCGCCGCCTGGTCGATACGCGTTCGATGATCACCGTGAGCTGGAGCCTGCAGCGGGCAGACCATGGCGAGCAGCCATACTGGGCGGCCCTGGCGCTGGCGTCGGTGATCGGCCAGATCGGACTGCCCGGCACTGGCGTCGGCTTTGGCTATGGTTCCCTTGGCGGTGTCGGATCGCCGCTTTCCCAGGCGCAATCTCCGGCGTTCCCGCAGGGCGCAAAACCCAATGCAGACTTTATCCCGTGCGCACGCATCGCCGACCTGCTGCTGAAGCCGGGGCGAGAGTTCACGTACGAGGGCATGACGCACACCTACCCTGACATACGGCTGGTGTACTGGGCGGGCGGAAATCCGTTTCACCACCATCAGGATCTGAATCGGCTGCGCAAGGCGTGGTCTCGTCCCGATACCATTATCGTGCAGGAGCCGATGTGGACAGCAACGGCCCGCCGCGCCGACATTGTGCTGCCCGCGACCACCTCCATCGAGCGCAACGATATTGCGGGCAACCGCCGTTCCGACCACCTGATCGCCATGCATCAGGCCATCCGTCCCGTGGGCATGGCGCGCAACGACTACGACATCGTCCGCGGTATCGCCGCGTGTCTCGGTGTGGAATGCGCCTTCAGCGAAGGGCGGGATGAGATGCAGTGGATCCGCATGATGTACGAACGCTCGGCGCGGCACAGCCGGGAAAGGCTGGGCGTCGAGCTGCCGGAGTTCGAGACATTCTGGGAACGTGGATCGGCGCCCGTGCCGACCAGGCCCATGTTCACCTATCTCGACGCTTTCCGGCGTGATCCCGACGGGCATCGCCTCAACACGGAAAGCGGGCGCATCGTGTTGGGTAGCGACAAGCTAGCCACGCTTTGCCTTGACGACTGTCCGCCGTGCCCGTCCTGGATCCCGCCCGCCGAGTGGCTGGGCTGCGCCGGCCCGGAAGAATTTCACCTGGTGTCCCGCCAGCCGGCCGGCAAGCTGCATAGCCAGCTGGACGAGGCGCCGGTCAGCATGGCGACCAAGCATAACGGCCGTGAGCGGGTGTGGATCCATCCGGGCGATGCGGCAAGGCTGTCGATATCCGATGGCGACGCGGTGCGGCTATGGAATGACCGGGGACAGTGCCTGGCATCGGCATCCGTTACCGATGCGGTTCGGCCAGGCGTGCTGATGCTGCCGACGGGCGCGTGGTATGCGCCGGAAGACGAGGGGCCGAACGCCTTAGATGTCGCCGGCAATCCGAACGTGCTGACCCTGGACAAATGCAGCTCCGGCTTCTCGCAAGGCTGTGCGGCTCACACTTGCCTTGTCAGGATGGAAAAGCATCAACCAGGGCGGCCTGGCAGTGACCTGGGCCGCGCGACGACGTAAGGCTTTGACCCCAGAAAGGAGACATGCAATGAATCTGCCCCAGGTTTTTACCGACTTTATCGCCGGAATGACCCGGATCGTCGATACCGCTGAAGGCAACGAGCGCCGCATCCTCGATGCGGGCGAGAAGCTGCTTGGCGAACTGATTGCCGTGGATGACTGGTTGCCGGAGGCGTACGCGCAGCCGCATCCCCAGTACTACGGCCAATACCTTCTCTATGCCGACCCGGGCGATAGGTTCTCGGTGGTCAGCTTTGTCTGGGGCCCGGGCCAGAAGACCCCGGTGCATGACCACACGGTGTGGGCCCTCATCGGCATGCTACGCGGTGCCGAGACGTCCGAACGATTCGAAGTCGCTGCGCCTGGCAAGCCGATGCGTTCCCTCGGCAAAGACATTCTCAAGCCCGGTCACGTCGATCGGGTGTCGCCGTCGATTGGAGATATTCACCGCGTGGCGAATGCGCATGACGACAGCGTGTCGATCAGCATCCATGTTTATGGGGGGAACATCGGCAAGATCTCACGTCATGTCTATGACGAGCACACCGGGGAGCAGAAGACTTTTATCTCCGGTTACACCAACGCCTAACTGGCACGCGGATGAGAGCTACCTGGTCGGAGAGGGCAGGTAGCCACTGTATACCGAGGGTTCACAATCTCGTTCTAACGCCTCACATCGCAGGCGTGACGGTCGAATCGGAAAAGCGCGTTGACGAGATCCTTGTCGCCGGCGTGCTCGAATCGTTTGGAGGCATGATGCTGGCTGGTGATGAGAAGGTTCACTTGCTGTTCCTGCTGTTTGTCGCGCTAGCGGTCTATACCTCGAATGTGACCGGATTTGCGCTGGCCCTTGTGCTGCTGGGGCTGGTCGGACTTACCGACATTGTTCCGCTGCCGGATGCGGTGAATGCGGTGACGGTCATCATCATCGTGAACGCCGGCCTTTTCCTCTACAAACGCCGTCCGTTACGCATTGAGCCGGCGATCAAACCTGCCATCACCGGGAGTCTGGCGGGTTCGCTTATCGGAATGGCTTTCCTTACCTACCTGGCCAATAACTCGTTCCACACCTTGCGTACCTTGCTGGGAATCTGCGTGATCGCATGTGCCCTGGTTCTATGGAAGGTGGCGGAACCGTATCCGGAGCCCTCAGGCGCCAAGACGTTTGCGCTGGTCGGGGCGCTGTCTGGCGTGCTCGGCGGCATGTTTGCGACGGCTGCGCCGCCACTGGTGTATGCCGTCTACCGGCAGCCGTGGCCGGTGCAGGTCATCCAGGAGTCGTTGATATTCAGTTTTGGCGTTGGCGCAGTACTGAGACTGGTGGTGATGGGTGTATCCGGCCAGATCAGCCCACTTGCTATCCAGCTTGCCGCAGAGGCGCTGCCAGTCGCTGTGGCGGTCACTGCTTTTGCCGCGAACCGTCAGCCACCAGTATCCAGGGCAACGCTCAAGCACCTCGTTTGCGTGCTATTGGTGTTCACCGGTCTTGGCATCTTGCTATAAGGCAGCTCGCCGATGCGAGGCCGGAACGTAAGAGAACCGGGTATTCCCGTCGCGGCAATCGCCGTCGCATGAAGCGACGCTCGAAAAGCGTTCAGAGCCACAGCTCTGAACGCCCTTGTCTTTCCAGGTCAAACAGACTGTGCCGCTGCCATCCTATTGCAGTTGAATATTCGCCTGCTTCACCACCGCCCGCCATTTGCTCAGGTCAGCTGACAGCGTGCTGGCGAGCCTGGCTGGATCGCCCCCTAGCGGGCTCGCTCCCATCTCGGCCAGGGCTTTTGCTACGTCAGGACTCGTCAGCGTTCTGTTGATCGCCGCGTTCATGCGCTGAACGATCGGATCGGGTGTCCCCTTGGGCGCCAACACGGCAAACCACGTTGACGAGACGAGCAAGGGGTGTCCCAGCTCCGTCGTCGTGGGAACGTCGGGCAAGGCAGGAGACCGCTTTGCCGACAGGATGGCCAGCGCCTTGACCTTGTGCGCCTTGACCTGGCCAATGATGCCCGGTACCAGTTGGAACATCACCTGGATGTCGTTGGCGAGGAGGTTGGTTGTGGCTGTCCCCGGCGCGCTATAAGGAACATGGGTCATGCTGACGCCGGTCTCCCGGTTGAACAATTCTCCCGCCAGGTGCATCGAGCTTCCATTGCCTGAGCTGCCATAGTTGAGTTCTCCATGGTGCGATCTGGCGTAGGAGATAAAGTCTGCCAACGCGTTCACCGGCAAGGTGTTGTTGACCACCAGAACGTTTGGCACCTCGGCAACCATGGAAACCGGCGTGAAGCTTGATTGGGGATCGAAGGGCAACTTGCGGTACAGGCTGGGGTTGACGGCCAGCGTGCCAGCCCAGGACAGCAGAAAGGTGTAGCCGTTCGGCTTTGCGGTGGCCGCCAGTCCGGCGCCAATGTTCCCGTTGGCCCCACCGCGATTATCGACGACAACGGTCGCATTCAGTTCCCGCTTGAGATTCTGCGCCAGCAGCCGGGCGATGGTGTCGCCGGTGCCGCCGCCAGCCGGCGCGGGAACGATCAGGCTGATTGGCTTGGACGGCTCCGGCCATGCATCGGCATAGCCCGCTTGCGCGGCCGCCAGCAGCGCGGCTGCAATGCTTACCTTGAAAACATGCTTGAACATGGTGTCTCCTGTTGTTGTACGTGTGCTGACCTTGTGCTGCATTACGCTACAACGCTACCGTGTTGTGGTCGCGCGCTGCTTCCAGAACGGCCTGGATGGCGCTATCGCCAGTCGCGACCGGCAGCACGCATCCGGGTCCGATGATCAGGCGCCGGCCGTCGGTCTGCTCGATGGCGTCCCCGACCTCGCCGGCAATCTCCTTGGGGGTGCCGCGGACGAGTGTGTTGTGCTCGTTCAGCCCGCCCACCAGCACTTGCGAGAATTTCTGTCGAGCGCGCCGCAGATCCGGATCGGTCAGTCGATCATGCCAGTTGAACAGCTGTACGGGGTAGCTGGAGAGCAGATCAAACATGATGTCATCGCCGTGGGCGTGAAGCATGTTGAACTGACAGCGGCCGCGCAAGGCTTCGAGTATTTCAATGTCGTACTTCGCACCGAAGCGCTCATATTCGGTAACGGTAAGAAGCCGGTGCGATGCAAGTTGGGTGGCCAGGAATATTCCATGCGCGCCCGCACGAATCGCGTCGAGACAGAATTCGATGGTGACGTCGGTGATCACGCGCAGCGCGGCTTCGAGGGCATCCGGGTTGCAGCGGATGTCGGCAAACATGCCATCCGTGGCTAGCTTGCGGGCTGTCGTCAGCGGGCTGAAAACCGTTTGCAGAATCGGTACCGAACCATTGAGCCCGCCCGCGGCTTGCGCCAGCGCAACGTTTTGCTGTCCCCACGACCCGGCTCGCGCGTTGAGGTGCCGGATTTTCTTCCAGTCTTCCGTGCGTTTGACGGCGGCATTGGTCACGACCCGGGCGCCGTTCGTCGCGCCCGTATACGCGGTAGCTGCGCCCCAGTCTTCCACACTGAAAGTGCCGGGAGGCATGAACTTCACGAAGTCGAACCGCCACTTTTCCTGCCACGCTATCGTATGCCGGGCCAGCCTGCCGGGGTCCATATCTTCGACGGGGAAATGCCGCCAAAGCGAGATGGGAATCTGCTCCATGGCATCGCCGCGCAATACAGCGTCCATGCGTTTCCAGTGATCGATGTTCTTCACGATGGCAACTCCCTTCAAATTGTGGTCGGTTCCAGAAGCGGCAGGACGTTGTTGACGCCGTGACGCAGTTCCGTTGCGGGAACGCCGTATACGTGTACCGAGATGGCCGTTTCGCTGCGGCGATTGCGAATGCGATGAATCTGGTTCAGGCCTGCACGGCCACAGCCGCCGTCGCCCGGTCCTTTTAAGCCACTGTTAGCGGCGACGGCGCCGTGGCACGCGGCGTCGTATGAGAACCGCTCTTCGAAGAGTTCTCCCGAAACCACCGAGTAGGCGCACCAGGTGTGATGGGCATGTACCGGGCTGGCCTGGCCTTCCTTCCATACCAGGGCAAGAACGGTGTAGCGGCGGTCCGGATCGCTATGCAGGACATGGCGCGCATAGCTTTCTTCGCCTGGTGTGCGTTGCGCGTCCGGGAGCCAGACCCCTGAGCGGAAGGCCTGCTGGATGGCCGCGCGGACGGCGCTGACATCGGTATCCCGGGCGTTGTCGAGAATCCCGTCTATGGCGCTGGTGAGGACCGCCAAGGCGGCCGAAGGAGACTGCGTTGATTTGCACATTTGCGATTTCCAAAAGGTCGAGCACAATGCCGGCAGGCAAAGTCTGTCTGCGCAGACGCCTTTGGACAAACGAGTTGTGGCAAGACGAGAGTTTGAGAAATGCAAAGACTGATGCATTGCAGCATCATGGATTTGAAGCTTGTGGTGGCGATCGCGGATGCGGGAAACATGACGAAGGGGGGCGCGGCCTGCTTCCTGGCGCCTTCGACGGCAAGCCTGCGCGTCAAGCACCTGGAGCAGGTGATTGGCACAAAGCTGTTCAAGCGGGAGGCGCGCGGGGTTTCGCCGACGAGAGCCGGCCAAATCATGGTGGACCACTGCAGGCGGTGCCTCGGCGAACTGGAGGAGATGCACGTTAGCCTTGTGCCGTTCTCCGAAGATGTCCATGCACAGGTCGCCATCTACGCCAACAGCAGCGCGATCGCCAGCTTTTTGCCCGGCGACCTGCAAGGCTTCCTGAAAGCCCATCCCAAGGCGCGCATAACGCTTGAAGAGCACGTTAGCCGGGACATCCTCGTCGCGGTGGTCGAAGGGCGTGCCGATATCGGTATCCTCACGCAGGCCGAGCCCCATCCCGACCTTGTGTACTTTCCCTATCGGGAGGATGAAATCGTGCTGTTGCTGGCAGCGTCCGAACCATGGGAAGAGCGCGAACCCGTGTCATTCCTGGAGTGTCTGCGCTTCCCGTTTGTCAGCCAGCAGAACGGCTCGGCCATTCACTCCTTCTTGCTCGCCAAGGCGTCGGAACTCGGAAAACGCGTCGATGTGCGCATCCAGGTGGCCGGCTTCGCGGCGGTGGCGTCCATGGTTCGCTCCGGCGCCGGGGTGGCCATCGTTCCGCGTTCCGCCTTGGCGACCGTCAATTGCGAGGGGCTTCGCGTGGTGGTACTCAGGGATTCCTGGGCGAAGAGAACGCTGAATCTCTGCGCGCGCAAGGACGTGCTGGGGCCAAGAAGCTACGTCAGCGCGTTGCTGAACCTGCTGCGGCAAGGCTATGGCCACGGCCAAGACGGATAACCGGTGGCGCGCACAGCGCGTTGAGCGTCAACGCGCCATGGCTTTATTTTTTGCGCGGCTCAGTTTCGCCTCTGCGTTATTGCATACTGAGTCCAAGGCGCTGGACCAGAGCCTTTTCCTTGGCCTGCTCCTGCAGCATGAACTTCCGGAAATCCTCCGATGTCTTGTAGTCCGGTTGCATCAGATAGTCGTCCATGATCTTTTGCACTTCGGGATCACCCATTGCAGCATGGAATGCATCCTGAAGCTTCTTGACGATCTTTGGATCCATGCCGCGGGGCCCGGCCAGACCAATCGGCGAGGTGATGACGAGGGGGTAGCCGAGTTCCTTCAGGGTTGGTGCGTCAGGAAACAGCTTGCTGCGCTTCTCGGTCCAGACGGCAAGCAGTCTTGCCTTGCCGCTTTTCACCAATGGGATCCACGTGCCGCCTTCCACCTGTAGCTGCGTGTGTCCGCCCAGCAGGGCGACGCTCGTTTCAGAGCCCGACTTGAACGGCACGTGCGCGAGGTTGATGCCGGCCATGGCGCTGATCTGTTCCATGCCAAGGTGCGGGGTGGAGCTCTGGCCAGAGGTGCCGTACGTAATGGTGCCGGGATGCTTCTTCGCCGCGCTGACGACGTCGGCCCAGCTCTTGTAGGGGGACTGCGCCGCCGCCGTGATGGCAAAGGTGTAACCCATCAGGCCAACGATGTACGTGAAGTCCTTCTCGGGGTCCCAGTTGCTTTTCTGGATAAGCGGCAGGCGGAACAAGGGTACCGATACCTGGGCAATGGTATAGCCGTCTGGCTTTGCCGTTTTCGACATGGTCACGGCGCCCAGTGTCCCGCCCACTCCGGGTTTGTTCTCGACCACGAAAGGTTGGCCAAGCCGCCTGGCCGCAGCGTTCGCCAGTGTGCGAAAGACCACGTCGGTGGATCCGCCCGCCGCCCAGGGAATGACAAGCGTAATCGGGCGATTCGGATAGTCGTCTGCCCAGGCCGCGGTGGTGACGGCAAACGATGAAAGGGCAATGATGCCGGCGAGCCTTGCGCTGTACTTCATGACTGTCTCCCCTGTCTTGAGATCGTATGGATTCATGCACCAGTGAGGCGCGCTATCGTGTCCGCAGGCAGGTCATACGGCCAGTCAGCGCGCTTGCATCCTTGGTGCGGCCGAGTCTAGGTTTCGCATGCCGGCAGCGTCAATTGACCCCTACCGAAGCTGACATTTCAGGTCCGGCGTTTCCTCCTATTGACAATCCGGTGACGTCGTCAGCGGTCTGTTTCGTCAGCTGGTCGCACTGCGTCAGCGCGCAGCGCGCGCCCGTAAGGACGTCAGCGCGAAGCCGGCCAGTCCCAGGATCGGGCCCGGAACAAGGAGCCAGGTGGCGTCCAGGCCGACGCGTTCGATCAGGGCCGTTGTTGCTGCGATGGACACGACGGTGATGGCGAAGCCGATGGAGTTCTGGATCGCGAGGGCGCTGCCCACTAGTTCCGGCGGGCACGCTTTCGATGCAAGCGCGGAAAACTGTGGGGAGTCGGCCACGACGGAGGCTCCCCACAGCAGTAGCAAACCGAACAGGGGGATAGGCGACAGGACCTGCCAGCCTAGGGCGAATGCTATGGCGCACAGCCCGGAAATGCTCAGCGCGGTCAATGCCACCCTGGCGCTACCGACGCGCTGCGAGAAGACGCCACCGATCAGAGAGCCAAGCCCGCCGATCCCGATCACAATGAAGGCCAGTCCCGAGACACCGATGTCCGGGAACAGCGTCGGCAATGATGTGCGCGCGACAAGAACGGGTACCACGGTCCAGAAGGCGTAGAGCTCCCACATATGTCCGAAGTATCCCAGTGTTGCGGCTCGGAATGCATCAATACGGAAGACCTGGAGCACCGAGCGCGGCGCAGCGTCGGCCTTCTGTGCGTGCTGCGCTTGCCGAGGCTTTATGACCGAGTGGGGACCATCCCCAAGCGCCGCGATCACACAGGCGCCGAGCAGGGCAAGTACCGAGGAAGCGGTAATGACAAGCTGCCATGGCAGACCAGCGCCCACCAAGCGCATGGCATGCGGTAGCGCGGTGCCGAGGGTCAGCATCGCGACCAGTTGAGCCAGTGCTTGACCGGTTCGGTGCGGTGCCCAGCCAACAATGAGTTTCATCCCCATTGGATAGATGCCTGCCAGGCAGACCCCCACGCAGAAGCGAAGCGCCGCACCGCTGGCGAAACCCATCGACAACCAGGCAAAGGCGAGATTGAAGAGCGCCCCCGCAATCGCGCTTCCGACGAAGATCGAACTCGCGCGGAAGCGGTCCGCGGCTCCGCTCAGGGATATGCCGAGCGTGCCGAGGATGAATCCAAGCTGTACGGCGCTGGTAAGCCAGCCGATGTCGGACTCCGATGCATGCCAGACGCGCATCAGGTCGGCTGCGGCACTGTTCGCGCTGAACCACAAGGCGGTGCCGAAAAGCTGCGCGATGGCGATCGCCGCGACGGGCCCAATGCCGTGAACCAATAGCCGTCGAAGCCCCGTGGCTTCCGTAGTTGCGATGGAGGTCATTTGGAGTGATTGGCCGGGCAGGCCGATGCCTGCCGAGCGGCGGGGGAGGGACGTTGTTCCGGGAACAGGCAGGCGCCGCCTTGGCCCTGGCTGGACGCGGCGATCCTTGCATGCGCGGGAGCGAAGCAGGCCGGAGCAACGGCGAGAATCGACGGCCCCCCTTTGCGCTGTCGCTCAGCGGAGTCGTCCGTTGTGCGGCGTCAGGCCGCGGCGAGACCTTCCAGCCAGCTTGCGTCGCGAGGCGAGGGGCGGCGATGCAGCCGCTTGCTGAGCAGCGCCCGCGCCTTGGCCGCGTTATCGCTGCGCATCCATGCAACCAGCAGGGTGTCTTCCACGACCTCCCGCTGCGCCGCGCTGCCACCGATACGCACAACTTCGTGCGCCATGGGTTCCAGGAGGCTGGCGCAACCCAGGTAGTCTTCTTCGGCGAATGCCAGCGCAGCGCGGCAGATGGTCGGCACCACGGGACCGGCGGGAAGCTTTGCCGCCTCGATGAGTGCGTTCAGCGCCTTGACGCGCGCCTCGAGCGCAGCCCTGTCGCCACTGGCTGCCGCCACCAGCGCCATGTGAACGTCCGCGAACGGGAAGCCGGGCTGCTGGAAGTACCGCGAAGCATAGGCCGATGCATCCTGCCAGAGTCCCGCCGGGACCGGATGCCCGTAAGCCTGGAAGCGCCACAAGAATGAAGCCGTATCGCTCACGACATTGATCGGAACGCCCAAGGTGTTAGAGGGCGCTACGTACTGGCCATAAATCCCGAGCGCCTGCTCTGTGTCGCCCCGCTCCAGCGCAACCAGCGCGGCGTGCCAGGCGATGTGGCTGTGCAGGATGCCGCTGCGGTCGTAGCCGGGCAACCAGTCCTCGATCAGCGCTTCCGCCTCGGTGCCAGCGCCGGCTTCATACATCACGTGTGTGAGCGCATGAACCGCGTTGACATTGTTCCGTCGCAACTGCAGCGCGCGCTCGGTGAAGGCGCGACCGCGCACGACATCCCCGTTCTCGCCATGCGCCCAGCCGCGATAGGTCAGGAACCACCAGTCATCCGCGTCGAAATGCGCAGCATGACGCTCGCACAGGTCCACCCGTGCCTGGTCGTGGTCTGCCATGCCGGAGAATGCAAGCAAGCCGAAGGCGCCCAGCGGCAGGGACAGGATCAGGATGTCGCGCGGCCAGCGGTCGGCGTGCTCGAGTGCGCCGGCCAGCGCCCTGGCCGACTGGCCGTGGATGGCCAGCCGCAGGACCTCGACATGGCTGCGCTCGCGCTCGGTGCCATGGCGCGCCACCAGTTCCTGGGCGACGGCAATCTTCCCTTTGGCGTCGGTCGCCTCGGCGCGGATAGCGTGCAGGCGTGCGCGCGCAGCGTAGGCGAGCGCGAAATCCGGATCGGCCGCGATGGCGGCATCGAGCGTCGCTGCCGCGTCCGGCCACAGGGACAGCAGCAGGTCGATGCCGGTCCGGTACCGGTCCGCGGCGACGTCAGAAGTCGTGGAGAGTTGCAGACCGTACCGGTCTTCGAAGCGCGCCATAAAACTATTCACTCCTGTGAGGTCAAGGCCTTGGGCAAGCGGCGGCATCCCGGTGCGTAGTGCAGGCCGGAGGATCGCCATGCCAACTATTAAAGCCGAAGCCGTGCTGGCCGTCTTTCGACTAACGGTCAATCTATATAGAATAACTGCCAAGGGGAGGGCAGGACCATGAGATGGGACATCATTGAGGCACCACACGGCATAGCGCCGCCGCGGCCAATGACCGTGCGGGCCCAGTCGATTCCGGCACGCCATGCCTTTCCGGATCACGCCCATGCATGGCACCAGGTGGTCTATGCGATATCGGGCGCCTTGACCGTCACCGTGCCCGGTGGCTCCTTCGTCATTTCTCCTGAGCAGGCCGCCTGGCTGCCCACCGGCCTCCGGCACCGCGTCGGCTCGTTGCTCGGCGCGGAGTTCCGGAGCCTCTGGATCAGTGATGGCGTGGGCGGCGAGTTGCCGTTTGCCCAGGCGACCGTGTTCCGGGTCTCGGCCCTGCTGAAGGCGCTGATCGTCGAGGCAGCCGAGATCGATGGCACCGAAGACGTCGACGGCTACACCGGACGCGTCACGCATCTGATCATTGACCAACTGCGCAGGGCCGAGGCGATTCCCGCCGCGCTGCCGTGGCCGCGCAGCGCGCCGTTGACGGCGCTGTGCGAGGCGCTGTACGCCGATCCCGCCGACGCCCGCGGGCCGGAAGAATGGGGCCTGGTGCTCGGAATGTCGGCGCGGACGCTTTCCAGGCGCTTTGTCGGCGAAACCGGCATATCGCTGCGTTCATGGCGCCGCCGCATGCGCCTGTTCCGGGCGATTGAACTGTTGTGCGGCGGGCTGAGCGTGACGCGCACGGCGATGGAGCTGGGCTACGGTTCCACCTCCGCGTTCGTCTACGCCTTCCGCCTCGACATGGGTTGCGGTCCGCAGGCATTCATGCGCGGACGCGGTGACGAGGGCGACCGCCCTGTCGTGCTCGCGCCTGCGGCGATATCATCTGGCGCGCGCCGGTCATTGCCGGTCTGAGTATTGGGGAGACAGCCGTGCCAATGCATCTGGAAGAGAACAGCCACGAACTTGAGATACAGGAGCGGATCAAGTCGCTGATCGTCCAGGGCGAATTCGAGATGGGCCAGAAGGTCAGCGAGGAACAGCTGGCCCAGCGCCTGGGCATCGGCAAGGCGCCAGTTCGCCGTGCCATTGCATCGCTCGCCGCGATCGGCATCATTCAGGTCAAGCCACGCATCGGCACCTTTATCTTCTCGCTGGACGAAGCGGAATTCGATCAGCTGAACCTGGTCAGGACGTTGCTCGAATGCGCCGCCATCAGGCTGGCGATGGCCGCGGATGCGCGCGGATATGCACAGGCCATGCGCCAGAACGTTGCCCGCGCGCAGGCGCTGGATTTCAAGGACAACTACCGGCGCGCCTACCGCGAGCTGGACCGGGAATTCCACAAGCTGTCCTTCGTCTATGCCGCCAACCCATACCTGACGGACGCCTACGAGACCCTGGACATCAAGATCTGGGCCATGAGGAGTGTGCTGACCTTCCCCGATTCCCACTTTCAATCCTCGCTCGCCGCGCACACGGCCATCGTCGCGTCGCTGGAAGCTGGCGACGTGCAAGGCGCCTGCGACAGGCTGCAGGAACATATCCGCAAGAGCTTCTCGGAGCGCGAACGCAATCTGCTGAGCCAGATCGATTCGTAGCCTTCGCAGCGCGCTGCGCCCTCAGCCCCTGCGCTCGTCAATCAGGGGAAACGTCAGGCCTGACATGTCAGGTCGCGTGCCGGTCAATTGACCATGCGCTCGCCCGATTTCTACACTCGCTCGCGACGAGTCGTGATCGGTGGCGAGTACGGATCCCTGCCCTTGCCACTACATCAGCGACTCGCTTTCCCCGGTCCGTAACGCGCAGGCCAGCGCTTCGGCGCACGCACAGAGCGTTGTTGGATAAGCGATCACTCGTGGAGTAGACATGAAGATTACGAAAGTGGAGATTTTCGATTGCGAAGTCAATCGGAAGGATGCATCGATGGCGAAGTTCAACCCGGTCCTGCTCCGGGTGCACACGGATGCCGGTATCAGTGGCATCGGTGAGGTGGGTCTTGCCTATGGCGCCGGCGCCAAGGCGGCCGTTGGCATCCTGCGGGATTTCGCCTCGTTCATTATCGGCAGGGATCCCATGAAGGTCGAAGCCATCTGGGAGCTGCTGTTCCGCACCACCTACTGGGGCGCCGGCGGCGGGCCCGTGATCTACGGCGGCATGAGTGCCATCGATATCGCGCTGTGGGACATCCGCGGGCAGGTAATGGGGCAGCCGATCTATCAGCTGTTAGGCGGCAAGACCAATGATGATCTGCGCACGTACGCCAGCCAGCTCCAGTTCGGCTGGGGCGATGTGTACTCGCAAAACGTCACGCCCGACCAGTACGCGGCCAGCGCCCGCGCTGCCATCGAGGAGGGCTACGATGCGGTCAAGGTGGATCCGCTCCAGATCGGACGGGATGGCGTGAAGACGGGCGTCACCAGGATCAACCAGAAGCACTATGGCCTGTTGAGCCATGCCGAGCTTGAGATGGGCGTCGAACGCATCGCAGCGATTCGCGAAGCGGTCGGTCCCGGTGTGGACATCATCTGCGAGATTCATTCGCTACTGGGAACAAACTCCGCGATCCAGTTTGCCAACGCGATCGAGCCGTACAACATCTTCTACTACGAAGAGCCGGTGAACCCGCTGAACGCGAAGAACTTCGAGAAGATCGCCAGCAAGACGTCGATTCCGCTGGCGACAGGCGAGCGCTCCTATACCCGTTGGGGCTATCGCGAACTGCTCGAGAAGCAGGCGCTGGCGGTCGTCCAGCCCGACCTGTGCCTGGCAGGGGGCATCACGGAAGGCAAGAAGATCTGCGACATGGCCAATGTCTATGACGCCACGGTCCAGATCCACATCTGCGGCGGGCCGGTGTCGACGGCTGCGGCCCTGCATGTCGAAGCCGTTGTCCCGAACTTCGTGATTCATGAACATCATACCTATGCCCTGAAGTCATGCGTGCGCGAACTGTGCGTGCACGACTATCAGCCGGAAGGCGGGCGTTTCAAGGTGCCTGACGCGCCGGGCCTGGGTCAGGCATTGAACGATGAAGTGGTGAAGGACTACCTGGCTTATTCGATCGAATAAGGTCGTCTCCGGCCGGCGCCGCCGCAACGGGATAGGGCTATTCGTTTGGTAAGGCCGCTTCACTCAGCAGCCAGTTCCGGAATGCCTGCAACCTCGGCAAGCCGGCGCTCTCCGGTCGATAAACGACGTAGTAGGCCAACTCGGAAGGGAATTTCAACTTTGGGAAAAGCCGCACCACACGCCCGGCCGCCAGATCGTCGCGGGCCATGACGCTGCGCGCCAGCGCCACGCCGCGTCCTTCGCTTGCTGCCTGCAACACGGCTGCGGAGTTGTTGATCTTCATGCCGCGCGAAGTCGCTACGCCGGAGACGCCCATTTTCTGAAACCACTGGCTCCATGTGGGGAAGCCCGCATGGCCATCCATGGAGAGATCGTGAATGAGGGTGACGCCATCCAAGTCAGCGGGGCGGCGCAGCGTCCGATGCTGACGCAGCAGCTCGGGCGAACAAACCGGGTACACCTCCTCCTCCATGAGCTTTTCCGCGGTCAGTCCGGGCCACGTGCCGGTACCGTAGCGCACGCCGATGTCCACCCGCTGCGCCACGAAGTCCACGGGTTTGAGGTTGGTCTCCAGGCGAATATCAGTGTCAGGACAGATCGCCTGGAATCGCTCAAAGCGTGGCAGCAGCCATTTGGCAGCGAAAGCCGGACTGACCGTGACGCTCAGTACTCCGCGGACGGAACCCTCCTGCAGCCGTTCCAGGCCCAGGGATAGCCGGTCAAATCCGGCGCGGATGTCCGGCAATGCGCGCAGTGCGGCATCGGTGGCAGAAAGCCGTGCCCGACCGCTGTTGCCCCGGACGAACAACGGGGAGCCAAGCCAATCCTCAAGGCCCCGAACCAACTGACCAACGGCGGCGGGCGTGACGTTGAGTTCCTCCGCTGCTGCGGAGAAGCTCTCGTGTCGGGCACTGGCTTCAAAGGCGCGCAGCGCATTCAGATGGACCGGTAGCTTCATCGCAGTAAAGGTTTTCTTTCAAGGAAAGAAATTTTATCTCATTTGCCAGAGGTTTCGGATTGACCAAAAATTGGCAAAGATTCGCGGCAATTCCCTGGATTCTGTCGCGGATCCCGGGAGCAGATGGCGCATCCCTGGGCGGATAGTTTTCCTTTCAGGTTGCATTGACCCTCGATAAGGGCCATTTCGCTTCTTCGGCGCAGGTCTGGCGCTCGGTTCGGACATCAAGTCGCACTAGCAGCCTCACCGTGCTCTTTTTTCAACCCGATTTGGCCTATCCGACAGGCAGAGAGATATGAGCAATCAGTTCAAGGGCAAAAAACTGCTGGTCGTCGGCGGCACCAGCGGAATGGGGCTGGAGACCGCTCGCATGGTGCTCGCCGAAGGCGGCAGCGTGGTGATCGTGGGCAATCGCCCCGAAAAGACCGAGGCGGCGCGCAGCGAGCTAGCCGGACTGGGCCAGGTCTGGGCACTGACGGTGAACCTCGCCAGCGATGAGGGCCTCCGCGCACTGCTTGAAACCGTCGACGGGCAGCATGCCGACATCGACCTGCTGGTGAACGCCGCCGGTGTGTTCTTTCCAAAGCCATTCCTGGAACATTCGGAGGCTGACTACGACCAGTACATGAAGATCAACAAGGCGTTCTTCTTCATTACCCAACGCGTCGCAGGCAACCTGGTCGCGCAAGGCAAAACCGGCGCCATCGTCAACATCGGCTCGATGTGGGCCAGGCAGGCGATTGCAGCCACGCCATCTTCGGCGTATTCGATGGCCAAAGCCGGCCTGCATTCGCTGACGCAGCATGTGGCGATGGAGCTGGCCTCCAAAAACATCCGCGTCAACGCGGTGTCGCCTGCGGTGGTCGAAACGCCGATCTACGAGGGCTTCATTCCCAAGGCTGAAGTACATGGCGCCCTGCAAGGCTTCAACAGCTTCCATCCCATCGGCCGCGTTGGCAAACCGCGGGACGTTGCCGAAGCGGTCGTTTTCCTGCTCTCCGACAAGGCGCGCTGGGTGACGGGCGCCATCTGGGATGTGGATGGCGGCGTGATGGCTGGCCGCAACTGATGCGTGGGGCGAGCGCTTGCCGTTTGCCTCCTTGTTTTCCCAACCACCTGCTCGGAGAGCACGTATGGTCTATCTGCAAATTACCCTCATGATCGCCAGCGCCAACCGCGCGGCCGCGGCTGGCGTCTACCAAAGGTACAAGGCGCCGTTCCTCAGTACCGTTGCCGGCGCGAAGTCGAAGGAACTGCTGGTGCGTGAGGAAGACGTGCAAGTGCTGCATGGCTTCGACAGCAGGGAGAACGCCGCTGCCTATCTGCGAAGCGAGCTGTTCACGGCAGATGTGGTGGCCGGTCTCGAGCCATTGCTGGGTGCCGCGCCCGACGTGCGGATCTACGAGGTCGCGTGATCTCGCCGCAACCGCCCGCCCACTCATTGACAGCAGGAGCTCAAGACATGATGCAGGACTGGAATGCCTACCGGAATGAATTGAAGACGCGCGTCGGCGATTTCGCGTCGTTGAACCCAGAGGTAATGGCAGGGCTCGCGAAGTTGAATGAATTCGTGGCCAGGCCCGGACATCTGGAACCCAAGATGCACGAGCTGATTGCCCTGGCTGTCGCCGTTACCACGCGCTGCGACGGCTGCATTTCCGTGCACACGCAGAAGGCAGCGGAGTATGGTGCCACGCGCGAAGAAATTGCCGAGGCGCTCGGGGTTGCCATTGCCCTCAACGCCGGTGCCGCTCTCGTCTATTCGGCACGCGTGCTCGATACCCACGCACATCTGCCCAGGTAAAGGGTATGGGGTACATCGGGCCGCCGCGGAACGTTGCGGTCCTGTATCCCGCTTGTCTTTAAAGAAGTCTCGATGCTAGTTAATGCGGATCTTTCACTGCGCGCGCTCGTGACGCCACATCAGTACCAGTGGACAGCTTCGCCCCAAGCGGGGGTTGAGCGCGTGATGCTGGATCGAATGGGGGGAGAACAAGCGCGCGCCACCAGCGTTGTGCGATATGCGCCGGACTCCTGCTTTCCCCACCACCCCCATCCGGGAGGCGAGGAAATTCTCGTGCTGTCGGGCACCTTCTCAGAAGGCCACAAGCACTATCCGGCCGGCTGGTATTTGCGCAGCCCGCCGGGCTCAAGCCACCAGCCCTCCAGCGCCGAGGGCGCGGTGATCTTCGTGAAGCTCTGGCAGATGCAGCCGAGCGAATCGCGCCCGGTTCGCATCGACACGCGGGATGTGTCGCGCTGGACGGTCAGGAATGGTCGTCAATGCTGCCCGCTGTTCGCCGACGACATCGAGCATGTCCGCCTTGAGCGCATGCCGGCGGGCGCGATCGCGTTCAACGGTCCGGTGGACGGTGCCGAGTTGCTGGTAGTGGAGGGCAGCTTGCGCGAGCGTGCGCAAGCATACGAGCGGGGCAGCTGGCTGCGGCTGCCGCCGGGGACGTATCCGGATCTTGTCGCAGGCAGCTCCGGAGCCTGCGTGTACCTCAAGACCGGGCATCTCGCGAACCCTGTCAGTCTGGCGGCTGCGTCATGCTGACCGAGCGCATTGCCATCATTGGCGGCGGCCTGAGCGGCCTGTACGCGGCCTACTTGCTGGAGCAACGTGGCATCCGGGATTATGTACTGCTGGAAGCTCGCGACGCCTTCGGCGGGCGGATCGCTTCTGTATCGCCAACGGCCCGTACCGACGAACAGCGGCCCAGTGAACAGTATGACCTTGGCGCGACCTGGTTCTGGCCCGCGTTGCAACCCGATCTTCAGGCGCTGGTGCACGAACTGGGCCTGCAGACCTTCGCTCAGCACGAAGAGGGAGACATGCTGCTGGAGCGTTCCCCGACGCACGCCCCCGCGCGCGTCGATGGCTATCGCTCTACGCCGGCCTCGCGGCGGCTGGAGGGCGGCATGGGCGCGCTCATCGATGCCCTGCATCAGCGGCTGACGGCAAGCCGGCTCAAGAGCCATTGCCATGTGAAGCGGGTGCGCTCCCTGGATGACTGTGTCGAGGTGCAGGCTGACGGCCCGCGGGGCCGAGAACGCATGCATCGCGTGGCCCACGTTCTGTTGGCGGTGCCGCCTCGTCTTGCGGCCAGCATGATTGTGTTCGAGCCAGCGTTGCCTGACGCATTGGCCCTGCCATGGAAGCATTGCGCGACCTGGATGGCGCCACACGCAAAGTATCTGGCGGTCTTCGATCGACCCTTCTGGCGCGAGCAGGGGTTATCCGGCGCGGCGCGCAGCGCGGTCGGCCCGATGACGGAGATTCACGACGCCTCGGCCCTGGCTTGCCATGGTGCCTTGTTCGGCTTCCTGGGTATCCACGCCCCTGTGCGCCGCGAGATTCCGGAGGAGGCATTGCGGGCGCTCTGCCGTGCTCAGCTGGTTCGTTTGTTCGGGCGCAGCGCTTCATCACCCCGGGTCGAATATCTGAAAGACTGGGCGCGCGATCCTTACACGGCAGTGGCAGCCGACCAGAATGTGGGCTTCCACCAGATGTTGCGATTGCCTTCCAGCGCGGCGTCCGGCGTTTGGCGCGACCGGCTCACCGGTATTGCCAGCGAATGGTCGCCGGAGTTTTCCGGGTATGTCGCGGGCGCATTGGACGCTGCCCGGCGGGCAGTGGCCGCGTTGACATCCGGCAATACCGCACATTCCCTTTGGCATTGACCCACGCCAGCCCTTGCGCGCAACACGGGCCCGGCAGAGACATTGGAGTGTCGAGATGAAGACTACCTATCGGGCCATGCAGATCAGCAGGCCAGGCGTACTGGAGCTTGTGGAGCGGGCCGTGCCACAGCCTGGCGTCGCAGAGGTGCTGATCCGGGTGGAAGCCTGCGGCATCTGCGGAGCGGATGCGGCCGACATCGAGAGAACTGGCCCTGCTACGCACCCGCCGCGTGTGCCCGGTCACGAGGTGGTTGGCCGAATCCTGGCGATGGGCCCAGGCACGCCATCGATCTGGACGACAGGCCAGCGTGTGGGCGTGGGCCGGCTGGGTGGTCACTGTGGCGAATGCGTGCAATGCCGGCAGGGGCGGTTCCAGCTTTGCCTGAACCAACCTGTGGTGGGTGCCACCGTCGACGGTGGCTACGCCGAGATGATGCTGGCGCGCAGCACCGGCCTCGTCGCCATTCCAGATGCGCTTGGCGCAGAAGAGGCCGCGCCTATCCTGTGCGCAGGTATCGCTACATTCAACGCCTTGAAGAAGTGCGGCGCGCAAGCCGGCGATACGGTGGCGATCCTCGGCATCGGCGGCTTGGGGCACATGGCGCTGCAATATGCACGAAACATGGGTTTCCGGGTCGTGGCGATCGGGCGAGGCAACGAAAAGGCCGGCGACGCGCTGGCGCTGGGCGCACATGTCTATATCGATAACCGCCGGGAAGATGCCGCTGCGCGGCTCAAGGCCATGGGCGGCGCGCAGGCCATGGTGACCATGATCGATCATGCCGAGGCAATTTCGGCGCTGCTCCCCGGCCTGGCACCCGAGGGGCGGCTGGTTGTCCTCAACCCCGCCAGAAGCCCACTACACATCCCCCCAGGTCTGCTCGTCGGCGGACAACGCAGCATCCTCGGGTCGCTCACGGGTACGTCTTACGACAACGAAAAAACGTTGAACTTCAGTATGCTAGCGAATGTGCGGCCTCGGATAGAGACCATGCCGCTTGAGCAAGCAGCTCAGGCCTACGCGAAGATGAAATCCGGTAGCGCGAAATACCGCATGGTGCTGACGATGGATAATCCGCGTTGAACGCGCTACCCCTCTGTGCAAGGGGCGGCCAAATACTAATATGACAAAGTACAATACCCAACCAGCCCTCGACGCATCCGATCTTCTCCCCGACCGCGTCCAGAGCGGCAACATCTGGCGCTTGTCCATCGCCCAGGCACTGGCTGGCGCCAACTCGGTGGTGGTCTATGCCACCGGCGCCATCGTCGGCGACATGCTGGCGCCGATCCCCATGCTGGCTACGTTGCCCATTTCCATCTTTGTGGTGGGCATGGCGGCGTGCATTTTGCCCATCGGTGCGGTCTCCCGCAGATATGGCCGGCGCGCTGCCTTTCTGGTGGGCACAGGGGCCGGTGTATTGACCGGCGTGCTGGCCATGCTTGCTGTCATCCTGGGCTGGTTCTGGCTGTTCTGCCTGGCGACCTTCTTTGGCGGCAGCTACGCCGCCGTGGTGCTGTCGTTTCGTTTTGCGGCCGCCGATGGGGTTGCACCCGCCCGGCGCGCACGGGCACTATCGCTCGTCATGGCAGGTGGCGTGGCCGCGGGCGTGGTGGGGCCGCAATTGGTGACCTGGACCATGGATCTGTGGCCAGGGCATACGTTTGCCACTACCTTCCTGGTGCAGGCACTCGTGGCAGCGCTCTCGGCGCTCGTCCTGCTCGGGGTAAAGCTACCTCGACCCAGCGTTGCGGAAATGACCAGCGGCCGGCCGCTCACCGAAATCGCACGGCAGCCGCGTTTCATTGCCGCGGCGATCTGTGGCGCGGTGTCCTATATGTTGATGAACTTCCTGATGACTGCCGCACCGCTGGCAATGCATATCTGCGGGCATCCGCAGGCCTCCGCCAACCTGGGGATGCAATGGCATGTCATCGCGATGTACGCGCCGAGTTTCTTCACGGGTTCTCTGATTGCGCGATTCGGAGCAAGCCGCGTGGCGATCGTCGGTCTGGCGCTCACCGGGCTGTCTGCCGCCGTCGGACTCGGCGGCGTCGACGTGGCACACTTCTGGGCCACGCTGATCCTGCTCGGCCTTGGGTGGAATTTCGGATTCCTCGGCGCATCGGCGCTGGTGCTGGAGTGCCACCGCCCCGAGGAGAAGACGCGCGTGCAGTCCCTCAACGACTTCATCGTCTTTGGCCTGATGGCGATCGGCTCTTTTTCCTCCGGCGGCCTGTTGTCCGCCTATGGCTGGAACACAGTGCTGTGGGTCTCGTTCGTTCCGCTGGCGCTGGCCTTGGTGGCGCTCGCCGTGGCGATAAGAAGGAACAAGGCCCTTGCCGCCGAGCACCAAAGCATGGCGTGAGATTGCATAGACCGGGCAGCTTGCTGCCCGGTCAATGCTCACAAGCCCTGTCTCCCTTCGGCGATCTGGCCAAGCTGAACATCGGAAAGCAGATGGTGCAGGGTGATTCCGACCCCTCCACCGCCTAGCGTCCCGATTGCCGCGCCATCGCGACAAATCCCGCAACGTAGGAGATGCCTTCGTCGCCGCGCCGAATGCCCAGATGGATGTGCTTGCGGATACCGTGCTTCCCCAGGCGCAGGGTCCGCAATGGCATGCCCGCACCTTCCTCTTCCACCAGCCAGTCGGGCAATACGGAAACGCCGCGACCGGCGGCAACGAGCTGCAGCATCAGGTCTGTCACCTCAGCGGTGCGGTGGCGTCGCGGCTGGCAATGCGCCGGGACCAGGAAGCGGGTGTAAATGTCGAGACGCTCGATGCTGACCGGGACCGTGATCAACGTTTCATCCACCAGATCCTGTGGCCTGATGTAGGGCTGCGACGCCAGCGAATGGGTTTCGTGAACGACAAGCACCAGTTCGTAGTCGATCACCGGCGTGAAAACCAGCTCCGGCAGCTTGACCGGGTCAGGCGTGATCAGCAGGTCGATCTCGTGCCCTAGCAAGGCAGCGACGCCGTCGAACCGGAAGGAGGTTCGGACATCGAAGTCCACGTCCGGCCACGCGGCCAGGTAATGCGGCGTCAGCCGCGCCAGCCATTTCTGGCACGGGTGGCATTCCATGCCGACGCGCAACGCACCGCGGCGTCCCTCGGCAAAGTCCGCAAGGATGCGCTCGGCATGATCCAACTGGGGCAGCAGGCGTTCCGCCAGCGCGAGCAGGAATTCCCCTGCCTGCGTAAAGCGCAGGCCGCGGCCGTTCTTGGTCCAGATCCGGATGCCGTGGTGGTCTTCCAGTTTCTTGACCATGTGCGAGAGCGCCGATTGCGTGACGTTGAGCTTTTCGGCGGCGGCGGTGACGCTTCCGGTACGGCTGACCGCGACCAGTGCCGCAAGATGTTGGCGATCGAGCACCCATGACTCCCGTTCATTGGTTCATGAAAAGATACCATTTTTTTTCATATAACGGCGTTGCTATGCTGGCCTCCATCGTAGCCACCTGGCGCCGGCGGGCGCCTCCCTGAAGCGAGAAAGGAAATCATGAAGGTCAGTGCAACGGCAGTGCAAGGCGAGACGTCGGCTGGGGCCGCCGGCCATGCGGGCAGCATCTTCGACGAGGTGATCGACCGCACGAATTCGCACTCGATGAAATGGGCCATCCGCGAAAAACTCCTCGCGCCGGACGAGGCTGCCGCCAAGCCGCTGCCGATGTGGGTCGCCGACATGGATTTCCGCTCGCCGCAAGCCGTCATCGATGCGCTGCACGACGCGGTGGCGCACGGCGTCTTCGGCTATCCCGGCGGCGCGACCGACAGCTATGTCGATGCCGTCGTCGCGTGGCAGGGCAGGCGCTTCGGCTGGGAGGTGGCAAAGGAATGGGTGGTGCAGACCTCCGGGATCATCACCACGCTGAAGACCGCCATCCAGGCGTTCTCAGCACCGGGCGATTCGGTGCTGATTCAGCCGCCGGTCTATGCGCACTTCCATAACGACGTGCTGATGAACGGCCGCCATCTCGCCTTCGCGCCGCTGGGGCGCACCGATGCCGGCTACCGCTTCGACCCGGCGGTCTTTGAAGCGGCGATTCGCGACGATACCAGGCTCTTCATCCTTAGCAATCCGCACAACCCCACCGGCAACGTCTGGTCCGAGGACGAATTGAGGACCATGGGCGAGATCTGCCTGCGACGCGGCGTGCTGGTGATTTCGGACGAGATCCACCAGGACCTGATCATCAATCCGGAGAAAAGGCACATCCCCTTTGCCTCGCTCGGCGAAGATTTTGCCCAGCACAGCATCACATGCACGGCGCCCAGCAAGACCTTCAACTTGCCGGGCTTGCAAAGCGCGAACGTGTTCGTGCCGAACCGGCGCCTGCGCGACGCACTGCGCCGCCAGTACGACCGCAATATGTTCCCGCTGGTCAATACGCTGGGCATGGTTGCCGCAGAGGCGGCCTATGCTCACGGCGAAGCATGGCTCGAACAGATGCTGGCGTACCTGCGCGCCAATCACGACCATTTCCGCGAGTCGGTGCATCGCGCGACGTCACGCATCCAGGTGCTGCCGGCCGACTCGCTCTACCTGGCATGGATGGACTGCCGCGGCCTCGGCATGGACGCGCCGTCGCTGGACAAGTTCATGCTGACCCGGGCCCGCCTGTGGCTCGACAAGGGCCAGAAGTTCGGCATCGAGGGCCACGGCTACATGCGCGTCAACCTCGGATGCCCGCGTGCGACCGTGGATAAAGCCATCGGCAGATTGACTGCCGCCGTCGCCGGACTCTGATCCGGCTCAGCGAACGCAAGACGAAACCAACCGACAGTCGATGGAAAAGGAGCCATCGGCTGCGGACGGCGCTCGCCCGTCGCAACAGCCACCCACAACGACAAGCATCACAAAGAGATGTACCAAAGGAGACAATGTAATGCGCAGGAAAACAGACGCTCAGTCCTATGAGCAGGAAGAGCTCAAACGAGATCTGAAAAGCCGCCATATCCAGATGATCGCCATTGGCGGAGCGATCGGTACCGGCCTGTTCTACGGGTCATCGTGGGCCATCAAGACCGCGGGTCCGGCGATCATCCTGACGTACCTGGTCGCCGCCGTGGCGATCTACTTCGTCATGCGGGCGCTGGGCGAGATGGCGGTCGAGGAGCCGGTCTCCGGGTCCTACATTTCCTATTCGAACCGCTATATCCACCGGTTTGCCGGCTTCCTGAACGGCTGGAACGCATTCATCTTCCTGCTGGCAACCAGCGCGGCCGAGCTGAACGCGCTGGGCAACTACGTGCATTTCTGGTTCCCGGCCATGCCGATCTGGGTGACCGCGCTGATAGCCGTGTCGGTGATGTTCTGCGTCAATATGATCGGCGTGAAGTTCTACGGCGAGGCCGAATTCTGGTTCGCGCTGATCAAGGTGACCGCGATCGTTGCCATGATCGTGTTCGGCGTCGGCATGATCTTCTTCGGCCTGGGCAACAATGGCGAGCCCATCGGCCATCACAACCTGGTGGACCATGGCGGCTTCTTCGCCAAGGGCATCGGCGGCATGGTGCTGTCGATCGTCATGGTGGCGTTCTCGTTTGGCGGCATCGAGAACCTCGGCCTGGCTGCAGGCGAAGCCAAGGATGTCAAGACCACCATGCCCAAGGCCGTCAGCGCGACCTTCTGGCGTCTGCTGATCTTCTACGTTGGTGCCATTGCAGTGCTGCTGATGATCTTCCCGTGGACCTCGCTGACCGCGAAGGGCAGCCCGTTTGTCGACGTCTTCACCAGGATCGGCGTGCCCGCGGCGGCCGGGGTCATGAACCTGGTGGTCATCACCGCGGTACTGTCTGCCGTGAACGCCAGCGTGTTCACCAACAGCCGCACCTTCTACAATCTGGCCTTGCAGAAGAACGCACCGGCTTTCCTGGGCACGGTCAACCGCCGCAATGTGCCGTCGCGCGCCATCATGCTGGTGTTCGCCACGATGTTCGCGGGCGTCTTGCTGAACTACCTGATGCCGGAAAAGGCGTTCGAACTGTTTTCGTCGATCACGGTGTTCGCGCTGGTGTGTGCCTGGACCTCGATCGTGGTCAGCCACCTGCGCTTCCGGAAGCTCAGGATCCAGACCGGGCAAGCGGACAGCCTGTCCTACAAGATGCCGTTCTTCCCGTATGGCAACTACATTGCCCTGGCGTTCATTGCCGCGGTGCTGGTCTGCATCGCGATCCTGCCGGATATGCGGATGTCGCTGATCGTCTCCGCATCGTGGGTCGCCATCGTCTTCGTCGCCTACAAGTTCTACACCAGGGAAGGGCGGCCGGGCCTGGCCGAGATGCCCAATGTGGGACCGGGGATGCAATAGGACGGTGATGGCATCAACTTTCCAACTGGCGCTCGACGAGCGGCGCGCAGCCGCTCTGTCGAGGTTGCTCTGCCATGTGACCTGGTCGGATCTAAGCGCGTATGCCAGCGATGTCGAGGAAGCCTTGCTGATGCGCGACGCGCTCGACACCATCGGCCGGGCGCTGGTGCTGGGAGAAGCTGGCCGCACCGTGCAGCGCGGTAGTTCGCGCAGACGCTAATGTGCTGCGCATTGCACTACGCTACGCCGCACCCACGCCGCCGCGGAGATTGCACCGTTGTTGCGTTTGCGTGCCGGGGATAGGGCGCGTGTTTCATCCCGCCGCCTCTACCATTGACGTTATCACCCCCGTTGCGACGTCCAGGTCTTCCGCACCAGCGTCCCGGGGGCCGACCGACATGGAGAGTGAATGGAACACACCCCCTCCCGGCGAAACCCGCTATCGCTGGACGGCGCACGGCTGCTGGCCCAGATCCGTGCGCTTGGCGAAATCGGTGCCGACCCCGAAGGCGGCGGCCGCACCCGGATTGCGCTGACCGACGCCGAGAAAGCGGGCCGCGACCAGGTTGTCCAATGGATGCGCGAGCTGGATCTTGAAGTTCGCATCGACCGCATCGGCAACGTCTTCGGCATCCTGCGCTCGGCGGCCGATGATGGCAGCCAGGCGCCGCTGATGACCGGCTCGCATATCGATACCGTCACCAATGCCGGTGCGCTCGATGGCTGCTACGGGGTGCTGGCCGGGCTCGCGGTGGCGCGCGCTTTCCGCCAGGCCGGCGTCACGCCGAACCGTTCCATCATGATCGGTGCCTTCACCAACGAGGAGGGCATCCGCTACCAGCCCGACATGATGGGCTCGCTGGTGTATGCGGGCGGACTGCCGGTGCGGCAGGCGCTCGACACGGTCGGCACCGACGGCACGCGGCTTGGCGACGAACTGGCGCGCATCGGTTATGCCGGCGACATGGAACCCGGCGCCGTGGTGCCGCACGAGTACATCGAACTCCATATCGAACAAGGCCCGGTGCTGGAGGCCGAGGGTACGCAGATCGGCGTGGTCGAGAACTTGCAGGGGATTTCGTGGCAGCAGGTGACGGTACAGGGCAACGCCAACCACGCCGGCACCACGCCTACCCGCCTGCGGCACGATGCCGGCTGGGCGGCTGCCGCGGTAGTGGCGTTCCTGCGTGAACTGGCGAACGCGTCGGATGGCACCACGCTGGCGACAGTGGGTTGCCTGCGCGTGGAGCCCGGCGTGATCAACGTGATTCCGCGCAAGGCGGTGTTTACGGTCGATCTGCGCGATCCCGATGAAATCCGGCTGAAACGTGCCGAAGCACGGCTGGCGGAATTCCTGGCACAAGCCGCCGAAGCCGAGGGTGTCACGATCCGCACCGAGCCGCTCGCGCGCTTCGAGCCGGTGAGCTTCGATGCCGGCATCATTGCCGCCATCGAAGCCTCGGCGGCGCGCTTTGGCTACACGCATCGGCGCATGACCTCCGGTGCCGGCCACGACGCCCAGATGATCGCGCGCATCGCCCCCGCGGCAATGATCTTCGTGCCGAGCCGCGGCGGCATCAGCCACAACCCGCGCGAGCACACCGACGACGACCAGCTGGTAATGGGCGCGCAAGTGCTGCTTGATGTCATCCTCGCCCGCCTTGGGCATACCTCTGAGTGAATCCCTTCTCCAATGACCGCAGATACCCCCATGCTGACCATTAATTCCCGCGCCCACCTGTGCGACTATCCGGCCGAGCTGAGGCAGCTGATGAGCATCGCCGAAGCCGGGCGCAGCCTCGCGTGGCTGTCGCACTGGGACCAGCTCAACGCCGGGCTCACGCCGCTGCGCGAACTGCCCGGCCTGGCCGCGAGCCTTGGCATCGCGCAGTTGAGCGTCAAGGACGAGTCGGCCCGCTCGCCGCTTGGCAGCTTCAAGGCGCTCGGCGCTCCCATCGCGCTGGTGCGGCTGGTGCTGCGCATGTTTCCGGAGCGCGAGCTCGATCCGTTCGAACTGATCGCCGGGCGCCATGCCGCGCTGCTGCGTGACTTCACGGTGATCAGCGCCACCGACGGCAATCACGGCCGCGCGCTCGCCGCGGCGGCGCGCAGCTTCGGCTGCCGGTGCGTGATCGTACTGCATGCGAACGTCAGCCAGGAGCGCGAAGACGCGATTGCGGCCTGCGGTGCGCGCATCGTGCGCATCGTCGGCAACTATGACGAGTCGGTCGAGGAAGCCGCGCGGCTGGCCGCGGCCAATGGCTGGACCGTTGTGTCCGACACCTCTTACGAGGGCTATCAGGACATCCCGCGCGACGTGATGCAGGGCTACGGCGCCATTGCCGCGGAAGTGCTGGCGCAGCGCGACGTCGCGCCCGGCCAGCCATGCCCGTACACGCATGTGTTCCTGCAAGGGGGCGTCGGCGGCTTGGCCGCCGGCGTGGCCAGCTATCTGTGGGAGCGCTTCGGTGCCGGCCGGCCGAAATTCGTCGTGGTGGAACCGGCGCAGGCAGATTGCCTGTACCAAAGCGCGCTGCAGGGGCGCCCCGCGCGCGCAACCGGTTCGGTCGACTCGGTGATGGCGGGACTGGCCTGTGGCGAGACGTCGCCGCTGGCCTGGCGCTTCCTGGAACCCAGCGTGGACGTCTTCATGACGATTGCCGACGACGATGCCGTGACCGCCATGCACCGTCTCGCCAGCGGCAACGACGGCGACGTGCCCGTGGTCGCTGGCGAATCCGGAGCGGCCGGCGTCGCGGGACTGGCGGTATTGCGCGCGCAGCCGGCGCTGTCCGCAGCGGCCGGACTAGATGCTGGTTCGCGCGTGCTGGTGATCAATACCGAAGGAGCCACCGCTCCCGTGGTCTACCAGCAACTGGTGGGCGAATCGGCGGATTCCGTCCTGGCGCGCCAGGCCGCGTGGACGGCACGCTGAGCCACGCGTACTGACAAGACACGATGCATGATCGAGCCCATTCAGGGCTCGATCGCCACACCGAGCGACACCTTGGCCCGCTGCATGGCGACGTGTGTCTTGAAGTTCTTGACGTTGCCCGAGACAAAGAACAACTCGCGCGTCAGGCGCTCGTACTCGGTCATGTCGGCCACGGCCAGCACCAGCAGGAAATCGAAGTCGCCAGTCACGTAGTACACCTGCTGGACCTGCGGGCAGTCGACGAAGCGCTTGCGGACCTCGTCCAGCAGGTCCAGCCGCTCGTTCTCCAGCGTCACCTCGACCAGTACCGTGATCATCTTGCCGACCTGTGCGGGATCGACCACGGCGGTATTGGCGACGATCACGCCATCCGCTTCCAGCGCGGCGATACGCCGGTTGACGGCCGACGGCGACAGGTTGACGGCATCGGCCAGCTGTCGCTGCGAGAGTTTGTTGTTGTCCTGCAGCAGTCGCAGCAGCTTGCGGTCATACGCGTCGAGTTGCATTGCCCGTGGTCCTCTTTGCGCGCGGGGCTGTGGCCCCGCGCATGGCATGGAACGGCCATTTTCGCATCCCACGCCGAGCATGGCAGCATCCCCGGCGCCATCTCGTTTGAATCGCGACGTTTTGCCGGGGCAACGGCCAGGCGCGCAACGATGTCCCGAATAGATCCCGTGGAACCGGACATCGTTGCAGCGGGCAGCCCTTATGATCGGCCATGCCTCATGTTTTCTCTTGCGGACCGAATCATGATTCCTGACGACGACCTCGCTGCACAGCTCAAGTCCTGGCGCCACGCGCTGCACCGCTGCCCCGAGACGGGCTTCGAGGAATGGCAAACTGCGGACTTCATCGCTCGCGTGCTTGGCGAGATGGGCATGGAAGTGCATCGCGGCATCGGTGGCACAGGCGTAGTGGCAAACCTGCGCGCCGGCTCAGGTACCGGCGTGATCGGGCTGCGCGCGGACATGGACGCGCTCGCCATTCAGGAAGACGCGCCGGGACGCGCCCATGCGTCTGCCACGCCCGGCAAGATGCACGCCTGCGGCCACGATGGCCATATGGCGATGGTGCTGGGCGCCGCCAGACTGCTCAGCGAACGCCGCGATTTCGAGGGTACGGTGCGCTTTATCTTCCAGCCCGCCGAGGAGCATGGGCGTGGCGCCAAGGCAATGATGGCGGATGGCCTGTTCGAGCGTTTCCCCGTGGACGCCATCTTCGGTGCGCACAACATGCCCGGGCTGCCGGCTGGCAGCATCGCCACGCGCGCAGGCGGCATCATGGCCAGCGAGGATAACTTCGTGATCCACGTGAAAGGGCGCGGCACGCATGCCGCGCGGCCGCACATGGGTGTCGACCCCATCGTGATTGGCGCCGAGATCGTCCTGGCGCTGCAGACCATCGTATCCAGAAACCTCGATCCCGGCCTGCCCGCGGTGATCTCGTGCACCGAGTTCATCACAGATGGCATCCGCAACGCCATTCCGACCAACGTGACCATCAAGGGCGATACGCGTAGCTATACGCCTGCGGTGCAGGCGCTGCTGGAAACCCGCATGCGCGAGATAGCGGAGGGAATCTGCCGGCTGCATGGGGCCGGGTGCGCCTTCACCTACTCCCATGAGTTCGCGCCGACGGTGAACTGGGAGCAGTGGGTGCCTTCCGCACTGGAGGCCGCCCGCAATGTCGTGGGCAGCGACCGCGTCGACGGCAACATCGCGCCGATGATGATCTCCGAAGACTTCGGCGCCTTCCTGCAGGCCGTGCCAGGGGCGTTTGTCTTTATCGGCAACGGCGAGACAGGAATGCCTGGCGGCGTTCCGCTGCACAACAGCGGCTATGACTTCAACGACGGAGTGCTGAGCGTCGGGGCGCGGTATTTCGCGGAGCTGGCTCGGGTGGCATTGCCAGTGCACCGGGGCGGATAGCATCGACTGCGCCTCACGCTCTAATACGACATCGACGCGCCATGCGCACGCGCCGTGCCCTTTGAAAGCCTGCCGCCGGAAAACCGGATTGTCTGGAAGCAGGCGGCCACACCGCAATCGTCGCTGTTCTGACGCTGCAGTAGATGCAGCCAGTTTCACGTGCTCGTATGCTGGCGGCAGGTCGCGCGGGCCGCCCCTTCGTCGGCAGCCTCGTATCTTTCGCCGATGCCGAGCGCGAAGGCCGACGCCCCATCAGCTTTTCGCCGTGCACCCATGGCGTTTCCCGATGCCGGTGCCCGGGTCAGCGCAGCCCGGCGCATGCGGCGCACGCCGCCCGGGCCCCGGAGGCATCGACGGGCACGACGTGGATTTTGTTTCCGGCCATGGCTGTTTCCCCGAAGATGCGAGGCAAAGTGCATCCTGCGGCAGACGCATCAGCCTTGCGCCATCACATGTCGAGCTGGCCCGAGTCGGAGAACCGGTAGCGCCCTTCCATGAACCCAAGCCCGAACAGGCCCAGCACCGTGTCATAGTAAGTCGGGGCGCCGGGGCCCGACGGAGCGCCCACGATCTCCTGCGCACGTGCCATCTGGGTGGCCAGGGCGGGCGAGCCGGCGGCCTGCAGGAACGGCAGCAGCGCGGCGGAGAAAGCCGGCGGCCCGGTGCCTTCGACCTTGCCGCTTTGCGCGTACATCTTCTCCGGCGGTGCCGCACGGCCGGCCACGCGCGCCGCGTGGGGCAGCAGCGCCTGCATCAGGGCAGGCCGCGTGCTGTCCTGCTGCGGCGTCATGCCAGCCCACAGGTAGACCCGCACGGCATCATAACTGCTGACGTCTCCCTTGACCGGATCGCGCACGAATCCCTGCCGGCGCCCCCCGGCGCGGTAGGCCGACCAGTCCGGCACGATGCCGGCATGGGACACCGCGCCGATCAGCCTGGCCGCCTGTGCGGCCAGCTTGTCCCACGGGCCGGACGGGTCGAAGGCGGCGAGCCGGCGCAGCAGCGGTACCGGCAGATAGCTGGCATTGAGGCGCCAGCGGCGCGAGCCATCGGGGCCATCGTCGATAAACCCTTGCGGACCGGGCAGCAGCATGGGGCCGAAGCCGGGCAGTGTCACCACCTCCTGCTCTGCCGCCCGCCGCAGCAAGGCACGTGCCGCGCCAGCGTAGGAAGGGGCTTGCCACAGGCGCGCCGCCTCCGCCAGCGCGAACGCGAACCACAGGTCGGCGTCGGCAGCCGGATTGCGGTCCAGTACGCCCCACGTGCCGTCGTCGCGCCGGCCCCACTGCCATGCCGGCAGCTTGTCGTCCAGGCGACCATCGCCAAGATGGGCAACGCTCCAGCGCCACAGACGGTCGAACGCATCGCGGTCATCGGCGACCAGCGCGAACACCATACCGTAGGACTGGCCCTCGGACGTGCTTTGCAACGAGGGCGTGGAGTAGTCGATGACGCGGCCATCCGCCTGCACGAAGCGTTCCAGAAACTGCCGGTAGAGCGGCCAGCGGGATGCGCGCCGCATGGCAGGCGGCGCGTGGGCGCGCGTCTCGGTGGGCCATGCGGCGGTCAGCGCGCTGGCGCCGAGCGCGCAGGCATAAGTCACGTAACGACGGCGGGCTGGGTTTGTCATGGCGAAGGCGATGCGCCGCGGTGTAGAGCGGGGGGGCGGGCGCGCATTCGGAAGAGTTTATGCCACAACTCGGGGCGGTCACCTGGGCGCGGTGATAAATCCGATCGCGCCCATCGGGGCTGCATCAAAGCATCACGTAGCCACCGCTCACGCCCAGACTCTGGCCGGTGATGAAGGCGGCGCGATCCGATGCCAGGAACGTCACCACACCCGAGATATCCTCCGGCCGCGACAGCCTTCCGAGTCCGCGTGCGATCGGGTAGGCGCCAAGCATCTTCTTGAGGCGGTCGTCGGTTTCGGGCGTGGCTGACGGGTGCAGCGGGCCGTTGGCGATGCCTTCGTGCGAGACCGCGCCCAGTGCGATGGTGTTGACGTTGATGCAATCCCGCCCGTGCTCCTGCGCGATCGCCTTGGCGAATCCCAGCATGGCGGCCTTGGCGCCGGAGTAGACCGCCAGGCGCGCCTCGCCGACCCGTCCGGCTTCGGACATGATGTTGACGATCTTGCCGCCGCCCCGGCGTTGCATGCCGGGCAGGGCACTGCGACAGCAGTTCATCACGCCGTAGACGTTCAGGTCGACGACTTCCTTCCAGTCTTCCACCGGCATTTCCATGAACGTCGGCGGCATGCCGCCCCTGGTACGGCGCGCCACGGTTACGCCGGCGTTGTTGACCAGGATGTCGACATCGCCGAAGCGTTCCCGTGCCAGCGCGAACATGCGCTCCACCTGCCCGGCGTCGCCAGTGTCGGCCTGCACGGCCAATGCCTGGCCGCCTGCGGCTTCGATTTCCTTTTGCACGGCCTGCGCGCGCTCGAGGAAATAGTCGTTGACCACCACGCTGACGCCTTCGCCTGCGAGTTCCAGGCAGATGCGTCGCCCTACGCCTTGTCCGCCGCCCGTCACCAGCGCCACTTTGCCTTGCAGATGCAGTTCCATTTCGGTTCTCCTCCAGATTTCGGTATGTCGATGTATCAATGCCCGCCGCGGTCGCTCAGCGCCCGACGAAGCGGGGCTCGCGCTTTTCGACGAAGGCGCGCATCCCTTCCTTCCTGTCTTCGCTGTCCACCACCATGGCCGCGCCGTAGCATTCGAACTGCAGGCCCAGGTCAACCGAGCCCTGCATGCCCAGGTTGACCGACCGCTTGGCAAAACGCACCGCCAACGGCGGTTGCGCGGCGATGCGCCTGGCCATGGTCAAGGCCTCGTCCAGCAGCTTGTCGTCGTCGGTCACCCGGTTCACCAGGCGCATCTCCTTCGCCGCGTCGGCGCTGATCAGTTCGCTGGTAAAGATGAGTTCCTTGGCCACTGCCGCACCCACCACGCGCGGCAGGCGCTGCGTGCCGCCGGCGGCGGGGATGACGCCGAGCCTGATCTCGGGCAGGCCGAAGCGGGCCGACCTGGCGGCGAGCCTGATATCAGCGCACAGGGCCAGCTCCAGGCCGCCGCCGAGCGCCACGCCGTTGATGGCGGCAATCACGGGCTTCTCGAATTCCTCGATGCCGCGGAACAGCTCGTGGGTACGTTGCTGCGTGACGTAGTAGTCGGCGGGATGGGCCGTGCCCGCGGCGCGCTCCTTGATGTCGGCGCCAGCACAGAACGCCTTGTCGCCGGCGCCGGTCAGCACCACGCAGCGCACGCTGGCGTCGTCCCGCGCCAGCACGAAGAATGCCTTGGCGAGGTCCGGCTTCATGGTGCCGCCCAGGGTGTTCATCCGCTCTGGGCGGTTCAGCCGGATAATGGCCACGCCGTCGACCACCTCGTACAACAGGGTTTCGAACTGCATCGATGTCTCCTTGCTTGGAATGATGTTCGCGCCGGTGTCCGCGCCAGGGTGCGCCGGCGGCAGCTGCGGCCGGCGCACCCGGGGGATCACTGCGATGCCGCCAGCACGTGGGCGAAGGCCACCGAGCCGAGTCCGATCATGTGCGCCAGGCCCAGGCGCGCGCCCGGGTGTTGCCGCCCGTGCGCCTCGCCGCGGATCTGGCGCGTGATCTCGGCGATCTGCCCAATACCGGTCGGCCCGGTCGGATGACCCATGCCGAGCAGGCCGCCCGATGCATTGACCGCGCATTGGCCGCCGATGGCCGAAGCGCCGCGTTCAAGCCAGGCTGCCCCTTCTCCGGGGGCGCACAGGCCCATGGCCTCGGTGTAGACCAGTTCCTCGATCGAGAAGGCCTCGTGCAGCTCCACCAGGTTCAGGTCGCGCGGCCCGATGCCGGCCTGCTCGTACGCCAGCGCGGTAGAGCTGCGCACCATGTCGATGGCTGCCGAGGCATCGCCTTGCTCGAGCTGCTCGCTGTTCGCCACCGATGCCAGCACGCGCACGGCGCGGCGCTTGTCCAGGCCGAGACGCTTTATCGCGGCCTCCGACACCACGATCACGGCAGCGGCGCCGTCGCCGCGCGGGCAGCACTGCTGCACCGTCAGGTCGCCCACCACCTTGGGCGAGGCCATGACCTGCTCGAGCGTGCGGGGCTTGCGGAACTGTGCGTACGGGTTGAGCGCCGCATTGCCGTGGTTCTTGACCGCGACGCGCGCCATGGCTTCGGGCTTCAGGCCATGCCGGCGCAGGTATTCATGCGCCATCAGCGCGAACTTCACGGGGGGCATGGTCGCGGTCGGCGCAAGGTGCGGCAGGCCGTCCTTGTCGGCGGCCTTGCGGCCATCGCCGAACTTGTCCACGCCCATCGCCACCACCACGTCGGAGACGCCGCTTGCCACCTCCAGGCACGCCTGGCGGAACGCCGAGCAGCCCGATGCCGAAGCGCTTTCCACCTGCGTCACGGCAAGGCCGGTGGAGCCCAGGTGGCGGAACATGACGCGCCCGGTAGCCATGCCGATCGCCGACGTCCCGACGTAGGCGCTCTGCACCTCGGGCCAGGCGATGCCGGCGTCGGCCAGCGCCTCGCGCATTGCGCGCAGGCCGAGGCTGACATAGGGGATGTCCGATGCGAACTGGTATGGATGCAGCCCGATGCCAATGACGTACACGGGGGTTTGCTGAAGCAGTCGGTTCATCGCTGCACCTCTCCGGTTGCGGGGGCAAAGCGCAGCGGATAGCGGTCGCCGCAGGGGGCGTCGCGGCGGATCACGCCCTGGACCGTCATGCCGGGAACCAGTTCCGATTCGCTGGCCACGTCGAGGAGCACCTCTTCGCGTATGCCTGGCGCAAAGTCGACCTCGCCGACGACGAATGGCGGCGGCATGCCAGGGACCAGCGGCGCATGCACGGTCACGTAGTTGCGCAGCGTGCCCCGGGCGGGCAGTTCTTCAACGGTGCCACGTTCGGGCTCCGCGCCGCAGAACTGGCAGCCATAGGCTGAAGCGGGATAGGTGGGATGGCCGCAAGCGCCGCAGCGCAGGACGGCCAGGCATGGCGCGCCTTGGGTTTCAGGCGGACGGGATGGCTCGCTTTGCATGGGTCTCCTTTTCAGTGTGCGGATGCCCGGATGTCTGGCACCGGTGTCGATCTTTATCTTGCATAACTACGATAGGTCGTATTAGCATCCAGTATATCGTAGTAATGACCCCTGTCAAACACGGAAGCGCGTACGAAATCTCGTAGACTTGCGGTTTGGGCGGATCTCGCCCTGCCATCACGAGGATTTCGGAGAACCCATGCCTAGCTTTGTTCCTGCTGCCGCGCGCAGTCTTGCCGTCTTCGAGGTGTTCTCGCGCGAAAAGCGCGAGCTCTCCAATTCGGAACTGGCGCGCCTGCTCGATCTGCCGGAGAGCAGTTGCTCCGACCTGCTGCATACGCTGACCGAGACCGGGTATCTGATGCGGACCGCGCGCACGCGCCGCTTCTATCCCACCATGCGGCTTCATTCCATCTGTGAAGCCATTGCCGGCAACGATCCGCTGGCGGCGGTGGCCGCCGAGGCCACGGAGTTCCTCACCGGCAAGACCGGCGAGACCTCGTTGTGCGGCCGGCTTGACGGGGCCCATGTGCGGGTGACCGGCTTCCAGGAAAGCCGCTACGAATTGCGGTACGTGCTGCGGGTTGGCAAGCGCCTGGCCTTGCATGCCACGGCGCTTGGCAAGGCCCTGCTGGCGGTACTGCCACCGGAAGACGCGGCGCGGCAGTTGCGCCTGCGCGCGCTGCCCAAGCTGGGACCCAGGACGGAGATCAATCCGGTGGTGCTGGAAAAGCAGATCGCTGACGTGCGCAAGCGCGGCTGGGCCTGGGTCGAGGACGAGGGCGGTGAAGGTGTGACGGCCATTGCGGTGGCCGGACGGATCGGCGACGAACCCTTCGCGATCTCGCTGGCGGGTCCCACCGAACGATTCAAGCGCCGCAAGGACGAGTACCTGGAGGTGATCGAGGCCGCGCGGGATCTGGTTTTCCCCGCGTTCCAACAAAACTAGGCCGGCGCATGGAACCGTCCCTGTGTCCGGCCTTGGTATCGGCGATGCCCGGGCTGCCCGGCGTCGCCCGTATTTCTCAACCGGGCTTTTACAGGAGACACCCATGTTTTTCGAAGCAACTCCCGAGCAGCGGCTGCTGCGCGACAATATTCGCCGATTCATGCAGGCGGAGGTGGCACCGCTGGTCGGCCGGCACGACCAGGAGAAGACCTTTCCGTTCGAGATCCTGAAGGGTCTGGCGCAGTTCGGCTATATCGGCGGGCGCCTCTCCGAGGAACAGGGCGGGATGGGGCTGGACCAGCTCACCTGGGCGATGATGATGGAGGAGGCCGGCTATGCCTGGCTTTCGCTGCGCACCATCCTGAACATTACCAACGGCCCGATCGCCAAGCTTGCCACGGTCGGCACGGCGCAGCAGAAGGCGCGTTTTCTCGCGCCATTGCTGGCCTGCGAGCGCAAGGTGTTTACCGCGATCAGCGAGCCGGGTACCGGCTCCAACATCGCGCAGATCCAGACGCGTGCCGACCTGGACCGCGACCACTACGTGCTCAATGGCCGCAAGCTCTGGATCACCAATGGCGCATTCGCCGACTTCGGCATCGTGGTGGCCCGTACCTATAGCGACAATTGCGAGGGCCAGTTGTCGACCTTCCTGGTCGAGCGCGACGTCAGTCCTTACGAGGTGCGCCGGGTCGACACCATGGTGCTGCGCAGTACCGGCACCGCCGAACTGGGCTTTGACAATGTTCGCGTGCCGCGCGAGAACCTGCTGGGCGAGGAGGGCAGCGCGCTCAAGCGCATGCTGCAGGGCCTGGACGGGGCGCGCGTCAATATCGCGATGGGCGCGGTGGGCGCGGCGCAGGCCGCGCTCGACCTGGCCACTGACTACGCCAGGACGCGCACCCAGTTCGGCCGACCCATCGGTGGCTTCCAGCTCGTGCAGAAGATGATCGTCGACATGACGATTCGTGTGGAAGCCGCACGTGCGCTCGGCTACCGCGCCGCCATGGCGCTCGACCGCGGAGAGGATACGCGGGTCTCGGCGTCGATCGCCAAGCTGTATGCGACCGAGGCCGCGCACGAAGTGGCCAGCATGGCCCTGCAGGTGCACGGCGGACTCGGCTACGCGACCGACTATCCGATCGAGCGCATCTTCCGCGATACGCGTGGCGGCACCATTCCCGAAGGCACCACCGAGGTACAGACCCTGATCGTCGGCCGCGAGATCCTCGGCATGTCGGCCATTGCCTGAGCGGCAACAGCCGCGCGAGCGTGCCAACGCTTATCGCCCGGCGCATCAGCGTAGCGCCGGATTCCACAGACTTCCGCATCGAGAGAACAAAGATGGAGACATACCAAGACCTGTCGCGGCTCGTCAGCCCGCGTTCCATTGCCCTGGTGGGCGCCAGTGACCGCAGTGGCAGCATCGGCGCCCGCGCGCTCGAGAACCTGCTCGAGCATTCGGATTTTCGGGGTGACGTGTACCTGGTCAACGCGACCAGGCAGGAAGTGGCCGGGCACAAGGCCTGGCCCGACGTGGCGTCGCTGCCGGCGGTGCCCGACACTGCCCTGGTGGCGGTGCCCGCCGAGCACGTGCTCGCCGTACTGGAGCAGTGCGGCGAGAAAGGGGTGCGCTTCGCCATCATCCTGACCTCGGGCTTTGGCGAAGCCGGCGAAGAGGGCAAGGCCGCCGAACAGACCATGAAGGAAATCGTGGCACGCACTGGCATGCGCATCTACGGACCAAACTGCCCGGGCCTGACCAATATCACGGAGCGGCTCGGCTTCACCTTCTCGCCGTCGTTCCGGCACGATCTCCGCGGCGGTCCGGTGGGGCTGGCCACGCAGGGCGGCGGCCTTGGCCGCAACGTGCTGCAGGCGATGGACCGTGGCATCGGGGTCGGGCTCTGGAGTTCCAGCGGCAACGAGGTCGACCTGCAGGTGAGCGACTTCATTCACTACATGGCCGATGCGCCCGATATCAAGGTCATTGCCACCTTGCTCGAAGGCGTCAACGACGGCCGCAAGTTCGTCGCCGCCGTGCAGCATGCGGCGCGCCAGGGCAAGCCGGTGGTGGCGCTGAAGGTGGGGCGCTCCGAATACGGGCGCAAGGCAGCGCAGTCGCACACGGCATCGATTACCGGCTCGGCGGAGGTCAACAGCGCCGTGTTCGCCCAGCTTGGCGTGGTCGAGGTGGATGACATCGACGAGCTGATCGACACCGCCTGGCTGTTTGCGCGCGGCCTGCCGCGCCAGGGTGGTGCCCTGGCGATCTACTCGGGGTCGGGCGGCACCGCGGCGCTGTGCGCCGACATGGTCGGCAACGCCGGGCTGCAGCTGGCCGAGTTCGCGCCGCAGACCCTTGCCGTGCTGCGCGACGCCTTGCCTTCGTATGCCGCCATCGACAACCCCATCGATACCACCACCGCCGTGATGGCCAGGCCGGAGCTGGCGCGGACTTGCCTGCAGGCGGTTTGTCATGACCCCAACGTATCGCTGGTGCTGCTGCCGCAGGCGCTCGAGTATGGCGCCATCACCAAGCTGGCGGCCGACATCACGGTACAGGTGCAGGAAGAGAGCCCGGTGCCGATGCTGCCGATCTGGATGAGCGAGCGCCAGGGCGAAGCCTACAAGGTGTTTGCCGATGCGGGCCTGGCGCCCGTTCGCAGCATCAGCAAGGCGGTCAAGGCGGTGCAGCGCTGGCTGGCCTATGCCGACTGGCGTGCCCGCGCCGATCTCGACTTCACGCCGCTGCTGCAGACCGCTGCGCGGCCGCTGGCCGACGTGCCCGCGCGGGCGCTGTCCGAGCCGGAGGGCAAGGCGATGCTGCGCCAGGCCGGCATCGCCGTTCCGGTGTCGCGAGTGGCGGCCACGCTGGAGCAGGCGCGAGCGCTGGCGCGCGAGGTGGGTTACCCGCTGGTTGCCAAGGTGGTGAGCGCGCAGATCCAGCACAAGTCGGACGTCGGCGGCGTGGTGGTCGGCATCGTAGATGAAGCGGGGCTCGAGGCGGCCTGGCAAGGTATTCACGCGTCGGTCGCGCGCCACGTGCCCGATGCGCGCATCGACGGACTGCTGCTCGAACACATGGCCGCGCCGGGCGGGCTGGAGATACTGATCGGCGTTTCGCGCGACCCGGTGTTCGGGCATATCCTGACCTTCGGCCTGGGCGGAATCTATGTGGAGGTCTTCAAGGACGTTTCGCGCCGCATGTTGCCGTTGTCGGCCACCGAGGCGGAGGCGATGATCCGCGAGGTGCGCTGCTTCCCGTTGCTCGATGGCGCGCGAGGCAAGCCGCGTCGCGATATCGCCGCGCTGACGGCGCTGCTGGTGAAGGTCTCGGACTTCGTCGTCGCGCATGCTGACCGGCTGGTCGAGATGGACCTGAACCCGGTCTGGCTCGGCGTCGCGGGCGAAGGAGTCTTGCCGCTCGATGCGGTGATCGTGATGGCGCAAGGCGAGGGGGAGCAATGAGCACGACCCAAGCAAGCCACTCCCCGCCGCTCGCGGGGGTGCGCGTGATCGACATGACCGAGTTGCTCCCCGGCCCGTTCCTGACGCAGTCCCTGGTCGAGATGGGCGCCGAAGTCGTGAAGGTGGAACGCCCACCGCACGGGGACAACGCCCGACGCCTGGCACCGGGGCTGTTCGCCGCGCTCAACCGTGGCAAGCGCAGCGTGTTCTGCGACCTGAAGCGCGACAGCGGCCTGGCCGAGTTGCGGGAGCTGATCGCGCAGGCGGACATCCTGATCGAATCCTATCGCCCCGGCGTGATGCGCCGGCTCGGGCTGGACTACGACAGTCTGCGCGAGCAGTTTCCGCGTCTGATCTACCTGTCGCTGACCGGCTTTGGTCAGGACGGCCCGCATGCGTTGCTGCCAGGGCACGACATCAACTATCTGGCGGCGGCGGGCGCGCTGTCACTGACGGGCGCACCGGGTGGTCCGCCGGAGCACCAGGCCATGCTGCCGATCGCGGATCTGGCTGGCGCCTCCACGGCGCTCTCCGCGCTGCTGGCCGCGCTCTACCAGCGCACGGCGAGCGGACGCGGCCAGTATCTGGACGCGGCGCTTGCCGACAGCGTGCTGCACTGGATGGCGCCTCGGCTGGGGCTGTTTCGCCAGAAGGCCGCGACCACCCCCGACGCGCAGCGCGCGATGCTGGGCGGCAAGCCCGCTTATGGCGTGTTCCGCTGCAAGGATGGCCGCTTCCTGACCATCGCGGCGCTGGAGGAGCACTTCTGGCGCGGCCTGAATTCGGCGCTGGGTCTGTTTGCCGCCGACGATCCATGTTGCGTGGACCACGCCGCGCGGATCGCGCATGCCGATGCCATCAATGCGCGCCTGGCGCAGTGCGTGGCCGGGTATGACGCGGATGTGCTCATGGCACGCCTGGCGCAAGCCGATCTGCCCGTGTTTCCGGTGCTGGACGCGGTCGAGGCAGTTGCGCAGGCCCGGACCAGGTCGGGCGCGCGGATCACCGAGACGGAAAGCGGGCCGCTGCCCGGGTTCCCGGTGACGCTGGAAGGGATGGCCTGAAGTATCGCGGGTATCGCGGGGCGGCGGCCTGGCGTCGCGCCCCGCGCAGCTGGGCTGATCAGTCCAGCCTGGCGCCGGACTTCTTGACCACATCGCCCCACTTCACGATCTCGGCCTGGATGAAGCTGCCGAACCTGGCTTCGGACAGGCCGTACATCGGCATGCTGCCGTATGGCTCGATCGATTTGCGCACCTCGGGGTCGCGCAGCGCTTGCTCGGTCGCCTTCGCAATCAGCGCCACGGTCTGCGGCGGCGTGCCGGCCGGCACCAGGATGCCGGACCAGCTACTGGCCTGCGCCATGGCATAGCCGGATTCGGCGATGGTGGGTACGTTCGCCAGCAGCGCCAGGCGTTCCTTGCCCGTGGTGGCGAGCGCGCGCAGTTTGCCGCTCTGTATGAACGGCAGCACGATGCTCGGATAGTCGAACATCACGTCGACCACGCCCCCGAGCAAGTCGTTGATGGCGGGTGAGCTGCCCTTGTATGGAATATGGGTCAGCTTGACGCCGGCGCTGGCCTGGAACAGTTCGGCGTTCAGATGCGTGCCGGTGCCGGCGCCCGCCGATCCGAAGTTGACCTTGCCCGGGTGCTTCCTGGCGTATTCCACCAGTTCCTTGACGGTCTTGTAGGGGCGCGAACTGTTGACCACCATGATCGTGGAGGTTTCGGAAAGCGCGTGGACAGGGACGAAGTCCTTCAGCGGGTCGTAGCGCACCTTGCTGTACAGCGCCAGGTTGGCCGCCATCGTGCCCTGGGTGCCATAGATCCAGGTGTAGCCATCGGGCGCCGCGCGCGCCGCCACTTCCGTGCCGACCATGCCTCCGGCCCCGGGCCGGTTTTCCACCACGACCGATTGTTTCAGGGTTTCCGACATCTTCTTGGCGATGGTGCGCGATGCGGTATCGGTGATTCCGCCCGGGGTGAACGGCACGATCCAGGTGATCGGCCGGCTCGGGAATTTGTCCTGCGCGCATGACAGCGCCGGCGCCAGGGCCAGCATTGCCACCAGTGGCCGCAACCGGACTCGGAAAGTTCTGTTCATCTTTGTCTCCTGGATATTGTCTTCGAAATGTCGAATTAATATACAGCCAATCGTAGAAAAGAAAAACAGGAAATCCAAGGACGAGGGAAGCCACCCGGGGTGGTGTCATCGGGGAAGCGGCGGTCACTGCCGCAAATCGGAGGGCGAGCATGGCGCTCGCTTTCAGGGGCTGCGGACGCAGATGCGCCGGCTCAGGAGGGCGCGCAGGATGGCGAAATTCGAACTCATTTGAGCCCGATAGCAGCGGGCGCGAGGCAGGGCGCCCCCACCCGCCGTCAGCAGGCCCTCAGCGCAGTACCCGATAGGCCGACTGCACCAGCCCGGAAGGGAAGTAACGGCTCGATTCAAGCTTCAGGCTTACGTCGTGCGGCAGGGCGCCGAACAATGGCCGGCCTGCCCCGATCAACACCGGCACCGTGGTGACCACCATGTCGGCGATCCATCCTTCTCGAAGGAACGACTGCACCAGCTGGCCGCCATCGACATAAACGCGTCGCACCCCTTCCGCCTCCAGCTGCGCCATCGCGTCCGCGGGCGTGGCATCCGAGAATCGCACCTTGCCTTGCAAGGCCTCGGGCACCGGCTTGCCTGCCAGTTGCCGGGACAGCACCAGCACCGGACGGTCGTAGGCCCATTCGCCCATCGTGACTACCTTTTCATAGCTGCCACGGCCCATCACGATGGCGTCCTTGTCGGCGATGAAGGCTGTGTAGCCATGGTCTTCAGCGGGGTCATCCCGCTCCAGAAGCCAGCCGATGTCGCCATCGGGGCGGGCGATGAAACCATCGAGGCTGGTGGCAATGAAGACGTGTCCGGTGATCATGGGTGTTCCTCTGGTTCTGTCGGTAGCGGGATGGACCTGCACGAGCGCATATTAAATCTGCGGGTCGAAGCGCCGGCAATTACCATGGCGCAATCCGCCAGCCCTGTTCCGTTGCCACCAGCCGATCCGTCAAGCCAAGGTTGTTCATGAACGCGTCGTCGTGGGACACGACCACCAGCGCGCCCTGGTAGCCGCGCAACATCGCTTCCAGCGCCTGTACCGAAGGCAGGTCCAGGTGATTGCTGGGCTCATCCAGCAATAGCAGGTGCGGCGGTGGATCGGCATACAGCACGCACGCCAGCGCCGCCTTGAGACGCTCGCCACCGCTGAGCGAGCCGCCAGGCACTGCAATCTTCCCGCTATCCAGGCCGAGGTGCGCAAGGCGCATGCGCAGATCGCCTTCGCTCGTCGTCGGGTTGGCCGCCAGCATCTGTTCCAGCACGGGACGCCGCGGGTCCAGGCTGGCCAGCCGCTGGTCGAGGTAGATGCCTTGCACCGGAAGCTTGCATGTCCCGGCCAGGGGCTGCAGCTGGCGCGCGAGCACCTTGAGCAAGGTCGACTTGCCGCTGCCATTGGGGCCGACCACGCCCACGCGCTGCTGCCCCGTCAGCGTGAGGCTGATCTGGCGCGTGGCAGCCTGGACAAAGGGCAGCTCCACGGCCTCCAGTTCCGCGACACGTTTTTGCGAAGCCAGGGCAACCGGCAGCTCGTGCACGACGATGGCCAGGTCGTGCCCGACCCGCTGCGCGGCCTCGCGCACGCGCTCGGCCATTTCCAGCCGGGTCTCGGCATGCTGCTGGCGCAGCTTGCCGGCCGAGCTTTCGCTGCGTTCCTTCTGTCGGCCGAGCAGGATCCTGGCCTGGTTGGCCTCTTGTGCATGCCGGTTGCCACGTGCCTGGCGCCGCTCCAGGCGTTCGCGTTGCTCGCGCAGGGACTGCTCTTCGCGCCGGCGTTCGAGCTTGCGTTGTTCCAGTTGCTGGATCGCGTTCTGCCGCTCGCGCTCCGTGCATTGGGCGTAGAAGGTGTAGTTGCCCCCATAGCTGCGAAGTCCCAGCGAAGACAACGCTACGATGCGCGCCATGGCGTCGAGCAGTTGCCGGTCATGGCTTACCACCAGCAGCCCGCGCGGCCAACGCTGCAGCTGCGCGAGCAGCGCCTGCCGATTCGGCCGGTCGAGGTGATTGCTGGGCTCGTCCAGGATCAGGAAATCGGCATCCGACAACAAGGCGCCGATCAGCGTGACGCGCATGGCTTCGCCACCGCTGAGCGCGCTGGCAGGCGTCGCGGCATCGAGATGGTCCAGGCCATTGCGCGCCAGTTCGTCCTGCAGCCGCACGCGCACATCCCAGCGCTCGCCCACGGCATCGAAATCTTCAGGCGCGCTGCTGCCTGCTTCGATGCGTTCGAGCGCATCGATCGTGGCCTGCACACCGGCGAGGCCCGACACCGTAGCGCCAGGCGCAGGCGATACCTGCTGGGCGAGGTAATACACGCTGCCGGAGCGTATACAGCGGCCGCCGGTCGGCTGCACTTGTCCGGCCAGCATGCGCGCCAGCACCGTTTTGCCGGCGCCATTGCGCCCGACCAGGCCGGTGGCACGCTGGTCGAACTGTTCGGTGAGGTCGGAGAAAAGCGTCCTGCCGTCGGGCAGAACGTAAGACACGCTTTCCAGCGCGAGATAGGGATGCGTCATGCGTCGATTCCAAAGATGCCAGGAACTCCCCCTGCTCATGGGGGTAGGTGGGAGACTGGCCGTCATGAAGACGGCGGCATCAATGGCGCATGACGAGTACCTCGGTGATGGGGGATTGCCCGCAATGTTAAAAGCATCCGCGGCGCGGCGCAATGTCGCGCAACGCGCATGGACCCTGGTCAGGCGTCGTGTGGACGCTGGCCAAGCGCCTACGCCCGGAGGGCATAGGCGCAGCGGCAGCATTCAGCTGGCGGAGCTTTCCAGCGCCGCGTCATATTTCCCCAGGCAGGCCATGCCATTCAGCCGGGAGCGCAGCAGCAGCGCCTGTTGCGCCTGCGCGGCGTTGGCAGCGTCGCCGCGCCAGGCCAGCAGCGGCGGTTCCTGCAGCGCGCGCCCATAGGAGAAGGACAGCCGCCACGGCAGCGGCGCCAGGCGGTTCATGGCGTCGAGGTTTGCGGTGGCCTCGGCGGGAGTCTGTCCGCCAGACAGGAAGAAGATGCCCGGCACCGCCGCGGGCACGGTGCGCTTGAGCACCTGCACGGTCTGCATCGCGACCTCCGACGGTGGCGCCTGGCCGGCGTCCTTGCCGGGCAGCACCATGCTGGGCTTGAGCAGCATGTGTTCCAGCGCCACCCCGTAGCGGTGCAGGGCGTGGAAGACTTCGTGCAGCACGGCCTCGGTCACCTGGGCGCAACGGGCCATGGAGTGGCCGCCATCCATCAGCACTTCGGGCTCGACGATCGGCACCACGCCGGCCTGCTGGCAGATCGCGGCGTAGCGGGCCAGCGCCTCGGCATTGGCCTGCACGGCGGCGCGCCCGGGCAGGGTGTCCGACACGTTGTAGACCGCGCGCCACTTGGCAAAGCGTGCGCCCTGTTGGCGATAGCCGGCGAGCCGCTTGCCCAGCCCGTCGAGGCCTTCGGTGATTTCGTCGCCGGGGGCCAGCGCCAGGGCGAGCTTGCCCTTGTCGACCTTGATGCCGGGCACGATGCCCTGGCGCGCGGCCAGTTCGGGCAAGGGCGTGCCGTCGTCCGCGCTCTGGCCCAGCGTTTCCTCGTAGAGGATCACGCCGCTGATGTAGTCGCCCAGCCCCGGCGTGCCCAGCAGCAGTTGACGCCACGCGCGCCGGTTCTCCTCGCTCGATTCCACGCCGATGCGCTCGAACCGCTTGGCAATGGTCGGACCGCTCTCGTCGGCGGCCAGCAGGCCCTTGCCCGGCTGTGCCAGGGCATCCACGGTGGCTTGCAGTTCACTTGATGTGTCCATGACGTTGCTCCGCGCAGGTGACATAAGCGCAAGCATTTCCCCGAAACGGCGATCGCGCAAGGGCGTCGGGGACAAATGGCGCGCTCCCATGGTGGCCGCCCGAACATTGCGCGGCGTTTGCGCGCGCCGGACGCCACGGGCGGGACGGCATAACCTGCCCGGCCGGCTGTGGGATAATCGCGGCTTTGCCCACGGCGCAGCTCAAGAGGTTGATCGCACGGGCATGCCAGGGCCCTTATTCCCGCGGCCCGCTTCCTACCGCGATACTTCTAAAGCAAGACCATGCCCACATACCGTTCCAAAACCTCCACCGCCGGCCGCAACATGGCGGGGGCGCGCTCGCTGTGGCGCGCCACCGGCATGAAAGACGAAGACTTCTCCAAGCCCATCATCGCCGTGGTCAACTCCTTCACGCAGTTCGTGCCGGGGCACGTGCACCTGAAGGACCTGGGCCAGCTGGTCGCGCGCGAGATCGAGGCCGCGGGCGGCGTCGCCAAGGAGTTCAACACCATCGCGGTCGATGACGGCATCGCCATGGGCCACGACGGCATGCTGTATTCGCTGCCCAGCCGCGACATCATCGCCGACTCGGTGGAATACATGGTCAACGCGCACTGCGCCGACGCCATGGTGTGCATCTCCAACTGCGACAAGATCACCCCGGGCATGCTGATGGCCGCAATGCGCCTGAACATCCCCGTGATCTTCGTCTCGGGCGGGCCGATGGAAGCCGGCAAGACGCGCCTGGCCAACCCCGTCACCAAGGCCATGGAGTTCAAGAAGCTGGACCTGGTCGACGCCATGGTGATCGCCGCCGACAGCGCGTATTCCGACGCCGACGTGGCCGAGGTGGAGCGTTCCGCCTGCCCGACCTGCGGCTCGTGCTCGGGCATGTTCACCGCCAACTCCATGAACTGCCTGACCGAGGCGCTGGGCCTGTCACTGCCCGGCAACGGCACGGTGGTGGCCACGCATGCGGACCGCGAGCAGCTGTTCAAGCGCGCCGGCCGCCGCATCGTGGAACTGGCCCGCCAGTATTACGAGCAGGAAGACGCGCGCGTGCTGCCGCGCGCGGTGGGCTTCAAGGCGTTCGAGAACGCCATGACGCTGGACATCGCCATGGGCGGTTCGACCAACACCATCCTGCACCTGCTGGCGATCGCGCGCGAGGCGGAAATCGACTTCGACATGACCGACATCGACCGCCTGTCGCGCGTGGTGCCGCAGTTGTGCAAGGTCGCGCCCAACACCAACAAGTACCACATCGAGGATGTGCACCGCGCTGGCGGCATCATGGCCATCCTGGGCGAGCTGGAGCGCGCCGGCAAGCTGCACACCGACGTGCCGACGGTGCACGCGCCCACGCTGAAGGACGCCCTGGCGCAGTGGGACATCACCCGCACCGAGGACGAGGCCGTCAGGCAGTTCTACCTGGCCGGCCCGGCCGGCATTCCCACCCAGGTGGCGTTCAGCCAGAACACGCGCTGGCCCAGCCTGGACCTGGATCGCGCCGAAGGCTGCATCCGCTCCTACGAGCACGCCTTCTCCAAGGAAGGCGGCCTGGCGGTGCTGACCGGCAACATCGCGCTCGACGGCTGCGTGGTGAAGACCGCCGGCGTCGACGAAAGCATCCTGGTGTTCGAGGGCACCGCCCACGTCACCGAATCGCAGGACGAAGCGGTCGAGAACATCCTCAGCGACAAGGTCAAGGCCGGCGACGTGGTGATCGTGCGCTACGAAGGCCCCAAGGGCGGCCCCGGCATGCAGGAAATGCTCTACCCCACCAGCTACATCAAGTCCAAGGGGCTGGGCAAGGCCTGCGCACTGCTGACCGACGGCCGCTTCTCCGGGGGCACCTCCGGCCTGTCCATCGGCCACTGCTCGCCCGAGGCCGCGGCCGGCGGCGCCATCGGCCTGGTGCAGGACGGCGACAAGATCCGCATCGACATCCCCAACCGCACCATCAACGTGCTGGTGTCCGACGAAGAACTGGCGCGCCGCCGCGAAGCGCAGAACGCCAAGGGCTGGAAGCCCGCCAAGCCGCGCCCGCGCAAGGTGTCGGCGGCGCTGAAGGCGTATGCCAAGCTGGTGATGTCGGCGGACAAGGGCGCGGTGAGGGATTTGTCGTTGTTGGACGATTGATGCGAGGGGCGGGCTGGGTGCCTGCTTGCGTCATGGGAAGCCGCTCTTTGAGCGGCTTTTTTTGTTTAGCGAAGCCGGCAGAGGCCCTCATTGACGGTTCTTTAATCTGCTAGAAATAGATATAAATATCATTTAATACATTTCTGATGGACTTCCGTACCGTTTCGCGGCAAATTCGCATGTTCCGCCCATCGGTGATTGCGCTGCCCTGGTTGTACGGAAAATGGACCTTGCCACGCTCTATCAGCATCTTTTTTCATCGCACCACCGTCTGTACAGGCTGGACGGCAGCTCGCCGCTCGAGGAACTTGCCGTCGAAGCATGGATCGGCCGCGAAGGTATCTCGATGCTCGCGGAATCACGCATCATCGCGCTCAGCGCCAATGCAGGCATCCCGCTCGACAGCTTGCTTGGGCAGCGCGTCACGCTACTTACCGCACTTGCAGATGGCGGGCAGTCGCGCCGTACCGGCCTGATCTGGCAGGCCGAGAAGCTCGGCGCGGATGGCAGCCTGGCGCGCTACCGGCTGACCGTGGTGCCGTGGCTATGGCTGACCACGCAGCAGCGTAACAGCCAGGTTTTCCAGAACCGCCGCCTCGACAGCATCATCGAGGCGATCCTGCAGCAATATTCGCCCTACGTGCAGTGGCGCTATGCCGCCGGCGCCGAGGCCCGCATCGCGGCAATCGGCGAGCGCCCCCACGTCGCGCAATTCCGCGAGACCGATTACCAGTTCCTGTCGCGCCTGCTGGCCGAGGCCGGTTTGGGCTACACCGTGGTGGAAGAAGATGAAGCGGCCGGTGGTCACGCTGTGGTGATCTTTGCCGACAGCGCGCAACTGCCCGAAGACACCGAGTCGGCGGATGGCGGCGGCATTCGTTTCCACCGTGCGCATAGCCAGGAAGCCCGGGACGCTATCCAGCAGTTGGCCTGCGAAACATCGGTCGGCGTGGGAGGCGTCGCCGTGTCCGCGTGGGACGCAGAAGCCAAGCGCACGATCCGGGCTCACGCCCCGGCGCGCTTCGCTGGCCATGTGAACCGCGCCGCGAGCCCGGACCCCTATCTGTCGGTGAGTCTGTCGCTCGCGCCGGACGCAGCCAGCGCCCAGCGGGTCGCCGAACAGGTCATGGAAGCGATCGAAATCCGTTCGCTGCGCTTCACCGGGCGCGCCTCGGTGCGCTCGCTGCGTAGCGGCACCCGGCTGACCGTCAATGGCTGCCCGCACCTGCCCCCGCTGGATGACGATGGCATCGGCTATCCGCTGCTGATCGACGCCGTCGAGCACTGCGGCATCAACAGCCTCGCCGCCGACACGCGTGCGGCGCTGGCCGACCGGTTGGGACCGCTGGACGCGGCACTGTGCTTCGACACACCGCTACCGGCCCCCGATATTGCCGAGCTCACGCTTGGCTTGCCGGACCCCTTTCCGCTGTCCGAGGCTGACCGGCTCAGCCCTACCTCCGCGCTGAAAGCGGTAGCGCAACAGCAGGGCTACGCGTGCCTCTTCCGCGCCTACGACGCGCGGCGGCCATGGCGCGCGCGTGTCCTGGGCGCTGATTGTCCGCGTCTTTACAGCCGCGCCACCCCGCTCGGCGTTCATACGGCGATCGTAGTCGGCCCCGACGGACAGACGCGGCCGTCCGGCAATGCCGAACATCACGCCAGCCCGCGCGGTCAGATTCGCGTGCGCTTTCCCTGGCAGCGCGGCGAGCGCGCCGACGACCGCAGCAGCCGCTGGGTGCGCGTGGCGCAACGGCAGGCTGGGGCCGGAATGGGCTGGCAATGGCTGCCGCGCATCGGGCAGGAGGTGCTAGTCAAATTTGCGGATGACGACATCGACCAGCCGTTCGTGATCGGCGCGCTCTACAACGGCCAAGGCGAAGCCGGCATCCCGCCCACGCCGGGCGGCAAGTCCATGAACGGCAGCACGTTCTCCCAACCCTATGAGGCCACTGGCATTTATGCGCTTGGCTCTGACAGCCAGTCGAGCGCGCAAGGCAACCTGGCCAGTGGCAACAGCCCCGCGTGGCATGGCATGGGCACTGACCCAGACGGACACCGTAATGCCGCAGCGCTGACCGGTTTCAAGAGTCAGGAACACGGCGGCATGGGCTACAACCAGTTGGTGCTTGACGACAGCGACGGGCAGCTGCGCACGCAACTGGCAACGACGGAACAAGCTACCCAGCTTAACCTCGGCCATCTAATTCATCAGCAGGACAACCGCCGCGGCAGCTTCCGAGGCCAGGGATTCGAGTTGCGGACCGATGGCTACGCCGCGGTACGCGGCCGGGCCGGGCTGTTGTTGACGACCTATCGCGATGCCGTCACCGGCCACGCACTGCCGACCGGCGACAACGCCGCCGGCATCGCGTTGCTGCGGCAGGCGGGCGATCTGGTCAGGACGCTGGGTGAGGGCGCCACCACGCATCAAAGCCAAGTCCTGTCGACCGGGAAGGATGACGAGTCGCCGCTGGCAAGGCAGTTGAAGGCCGCCTCGGGCATGGTCGATGGTCGGAATCTCGATACCGCCATAGGCGATGCGGCTGGCGGCAATACCAGCACACCAGGGAAGGTGCCGCACCAAGGCGAGCCGATGGTCCACCTCAACGGCAGGGCTGGCGTGGCTATGGTGGCGGGCCAGGACCTGCAAATTGCCAGTGGGGAAAGCGTCGTGTTCGCCAGCGGGCAGGACAACAATTTCTCCGTCGCGGGACAGGTGCGCGTGCATGCGGGGCAGGCGATTGGCGTGGCCGCAGGACTGTCTGCGGCAGGCGACGGAAACGTCGGCCTGCAAGTGACAGCAGGTCAGGGCGATATCGATCTCCAGGCGCAGCATGATCTGCTGAGGCTGGCGGCGCGGGAGGACCTGACCATTGTGTCGGCCAATATGAATGTGGACTTTGCCGCGGCCAAGGGGATTCGCATTGCGACGGCTGGTGGGGCTGCCATCACGATTGAGGGCGGCAATATTACCTTCGAATGCCCGGGGCCGATTACCTATAAGGCGGCGCAGAGGAAGTTCGAGGGGCCGGTGAGTCAGTCTTATGGCATTCCGCTATTTCCTTCCAGTGTTTGCGTTGAATGCGCATTGGAGGCCGCGAAGCGCGGGGCGCCGTTCTCGATGTTGCAATGAGGAATGCCGTGGACTTTGCTGTCGACATCCTCAATCCTGAAACTGCGGCGGCACAAATTGCGCAGTGGCAGTCCGCACAAGATGGTCGTTCACAGTGGCTATTGGTAGATGCGATGCTCGTTAATTTTGCGAGAATCCGCACCATTGCGCGAAAAGATGCCTGGCCGATCCATAATGTGCTGGCACACTCCAGGCTCGCGGCATTTGGCGATATGGCACCGCACTTAATCGAGCTGCCCGCCAGAGATGCAAGCACACAAGCGCGTGTCGGTCAACTCATTGCGGCAGGTGCCGCCGCTCCCGCGTTCAGCTGGCTGTCTTCGGCACAGCGCGCCGAGCAGGTATGTCAAACGCTTTCATATCTGGCGATGGCTCAGATCGACAGCGACATGGAACTCCACTGTCGGTTTGCCGACACGCGCATATTGCCCGAGTTGTGGCGATTGTTGACGGATTCCCAACGTCTCAGGGTGACGCAAGACATAGCATCGTGGAGTTGCTTGGACCGGACAAATGCGCCTTGTCGGCTGAACCCTGTCGTCACGAACAGTTATGAAGTTGCCGATCAGCATGAATTTCTACATCTCACCGGTGGCCAGTTTGCCGCAATGCTTGATGCCAGTGAGGGCGACACCATGTTCAGCCTCCTTCTCGACACAACGCCTGAATTGGTTCCTGTCGTACAACGGGGGGAGTTCCATGCGACTCTAATGGATCATATCGATCGTGCCACGAAGCTAGGAATAGGAGCGCCGGCAGACAAACTTCAGTTCATAGTACTAAGTCTGACCTGTACTGAGGCGTTTTATCGATTGCCGGAACTGGCGGATACCTGGAGACGGGTGGCTGGTGGAGAAAGTCTCAAGGACTGCATGACGCAATGGTCTGATGCCATATGGAACGTACTGGAAGGGAAGGTGGCGGGTGGTAGTACTGCTATGAGTCCGGCAATACGGTGAAATCCCCGGAATAGTGCGTAGGTGAGCAATGCGTGGACATAAGACAAAACGGTGAAGGACGGAAATGGTATGAAGCTGAAGCGCACGACATTGATGACGGTTATCCTGGCAGCGCTGACCATGATGATTGCGGCATGCAGCAAGAGTGAGGGGCGGGCGGATGATATGGCTGCTTCAAGTATCACTGCTTACAATCATACGCCCGACTATATCCATCAGTTCTACGTCAACGACGCGTGGGGAGGCAATTCCTTCGCCTATGGCGGTGGCGGAGGCTTTGTTTGTTGTGTGACCTACCCAAGGAAGTGGCATGAAGGACTGACTGCAACGGTACGCTGGACGACCTCGAGTTCGGATCCGAATGCGACGGGCGACGCGGCAGTAGGTAAATGGCACGAAGCGATTGTTCCAATCGAGAAGTACGATAAAACAGGAACAGTTCAAATTCACTTCCTACCTGAAGGGAAAATTAGAATAATTATCTCGAATTTCATGTCAGGGCATCCCGACTATCCCGGACCCGACTATCCGGTAAAGCCGCCGGATTTTCATTTCGCCCCCTGGCGTGGCGCGGCAAGTGAGGCGGAAGCTCGCGCTCGCTCGCAAGAGAAACACCGCGCGCTTCAGGTTAGTCCCGGTGATTCTCCTTCGCTTTCGCCAGAACAAATGCCCCTATACCCGAAGGAGCGACAATGAGCGCTTTTCAGCCGGGCTGGTATGAACTCGGTTTTAATGCCATCACCCGCGATGTACGGTGTGGATACTTTAAGACCGCGACTACGTTAACCGCGGAATGTCTGGTCGAGAGTAGCGGCCACCAGACTCTGTTATGGCAGGATCCATCGGGATTGAATGGGAACGGCAGGCCTGCGATGTGGTCCCCACACTTTCGCCGCCTGGCCTCAGCATCTACCACTGACTGGTGGAATGAGCCTCCAGGTGGTTCAGCATTTCGACCCATGCTACCGATAGCAGGATCGCGTGCAAAACGAACCCCCACGCCGCGCGAGTTTTGCGAACGTGCAGCTGCGGCCGCAGCTAACGATGGCGTTATTAATTGCGCAAGGGAAATACACGTCGGGCTATTTTTCGATGGCACCAATAACAACATGGTGCGCGACATACCTACGAACAGTCACTCCAACATTGTGACCCTGTTCAACGCTCACATCGACGATCGTGTAGAGGGATTTCGCTACTACATGCCGGGGGTGGGAACAAAGTTCCCCGAGATAGGTGAGAATTCAGAGTCCAGCGGTGGCAAAGCATTTGCTAGTGGTGGTGAGGCGCGTATTCATTGGGCTATGCTTCAGGTTTTCAATTCCGTTCATGTGTCGCTGCTAAAAAGAAATTTGCTTGACGATAATGAAATGAAAGCGCTGGCCACCAACGTTGTTAATGGTCTATCCACCGGATGGCGTTTAGGTGACGGGAAGATGATTAGCGTTTTCGGTGAGCTTCAAAGTCGCTTGCTGAAAGCCATCGAAGGCAAACGCCCCAGAATTTTCGCCATCCGACTTTCCGTATTCGGCTTTTCACGCGGCGCAGCAGAAGCCCGTACATTCTGCCAATGGATTCGAAAGGCAACCGGCATGAAGGTCGGCAACGCCACGCTCGATCTGCGTTTCCTGGGGATTTTTGACACCGTCGCCTCGGTTGGAGTGGCAGATTCAATGCCTATTGCCAAGGGCTTGATGGACTGGGCTGACGGCACTATGGATATCGAGAATGTTGGCAAAGTGGTCCACTACGTGGCGGCTCACGAAATCCGACAATCCTTTCCACTGTCCACCGCGCGTATCGGTGCCAAGGCCTACCCATCCAACACAAACGAGTTCATCTATCCTGGCGCCCACTCGGACCTGGGGGGTGGATATGGGCCAGGAGATCAGGGCAAGTCAGTCAGTGGTAGATCGGCACTGCTGTCGCAGATAGCCTTGAATGACATGTACTTTGAAGCGCGCAATGCAGGCGTCAAGTTGTTGCCTAAAGACAAGATGTTGCCTGAAGCCCGTGTGGACTTCGATATCGCTCCAGAGCTGGACAATGCATTCAATGCATATTGCGACTGGACCAGATTCGTCGAGAAGGAAAGCGTAAGCGCTGGAAATGGTCCTCCATGCGAGAACCGCATGCAATATCACATGCAACTCTATTGGCGTTGGCGTGCGCAGGTATCTCCTGATTCAAAGTTCAAAGGTCTGTCCAGCTATCGAAATTCCAGCGCCCAGGACAAGACGGATCTGTGGGAATCGGAGTTGGACTGGCGCAAGGATGTCGCACGCGCCCAGGAGGCAAGCAAGCCGCGAAGGGTTTTCAATCCCAGAATCGGCTATGTTGACCTACCGCCGCCAGCAGACGCGGTGCAACGGCAGATAGTGGCGGAAGTCAACGCGGCGTCCAGCGTCCCCGCCGCGGTGAGTGAGTTCTTCGACAAGTTCGTGCATGATTCACATGGGGGGTTCTGGCTCCTCGGTCCGATTACCAAGGACGACAGAGCGGTATTCATCGCTGAGGTCAGGAAGAAGAAGGCAATGCATGACAAGTTGATGGAGAGCGCGGAGAAGTCGGGCAATCCAGGGTATGCCAACAATATGCGCCGCCGAGCGTTGGCTTATGAATTGAATGCCTTTGAACGGCGCGTTCTTGAAGCCAATAGAAAGACCCCAGGTGGCGTCCCGCTGATGACGGACGCTGATGCGGCGGATCTTCGGGCAATCGCTGGAACGAGTACGGAAGCGGTACTTGCAGTAATGGGTACAGCGACGCGCCGCGAGCCCAAGGGCCACGGACGTTATCGTAGGGTTTTCGACAGTTAGGACGATCGCGTAAAGTTTCGGCCCAGCGTCTCGACCGCAAGCTAACGAGTCACGCGTGGGTGTGGGCTAGAGAACATGACTGATTGTCCTTTCTTTGGCCGAGGTCGCACGGCCGCGATCGATCGCCACCGCGCTCCCACCCTACCCCCGCAACATCTGCACCACCAACGCAAACGCCGGCGACGGCTGCCGCCTGCTCGGGTAGTACAAATGGTAGCCATTGAACTTCGGGCACCAGTCCTCCAGCACGCGCACCAGCCGGCCGGCTTCGATATGCTGCATCAGCTCATCCTCGGGCAGCAGGACAATGCCCAGCCCGGCGAGTGCGGCATCCACCTGGGGTTGCGTGGTATTGAAGATCAGCGGCCCGTCGACGCGCACGTTCACCTGGCGGCCGCGCCGCTCGAAGTCCCAGACGTAGAGCCCGCCGGAGGTGGGCATGCGCTGGTTGATGCAGCGGTGCGCCATCAGGTCTTGCGGAGTCTTCGGCGGCGGATTGGCGGCGAAGTAGGCGGGCGACGCCACCACCGCCATGCGTAGCGGCGGGCCGATGGGCACGGCGATCATGTCCTTGTCGATGGTGTTGCCCAGGCGCACGCCGGCGTCGAAGCGGTCCGCCACGATGTCGCGGAAGCCGTAGTTGACGTCGAACTCCAGCTTGATGTCCGGATATTCCTGCAGCAGCGGCGTGAGCCGTGGCAGCAGGATGGTGTGCAGCACGTTGTCGCCGCAGGTGATGCGGACCGTGCCGGCGGGCTTGTCGCGCAAGGCGGTCAGGGCATCGAGCTCGGCCTCGATTTCGTCGAAGCGGTGGCCGATGGCCTGCATCAGCCGTTCGCCCGCGGCGGTGGGCGAGACGCTGCGCGTGGTGCGGGTCAGTAGCCGGATCCGCAGCCGTTCCTCGAGGCCGCGCACGGCCTGGCTCAGCGCCGACTGCGTTACGCCCAGCGAGGCGGCGGCCCGGGTGAAGCTGCCTTCGCGCGCCACTGTCACGAAAGCCAGCAGGTCGTTGAGATTGCGTCGGACCATGAGTCGGTCTCCATCGGCATATTGATTAGTGCTACTTATATCGTCTTTAAGCACACATTAGCTAGTCACGGGCGCGTCGACGCGCGAACATGGGTGGGACGAAGAGGCGGGACACCCGGCTTCGCCATTGCCGCTTCCGGCACATTTTTTCCGCTCCCCGCGCTCAGGCCACGCAGCTCCGGACGATGACGGCGCCGCGCGGCGTGGTGCGCGCATCCACATCTTCCGCACTGCATGACAACCCGACTCTGTGACGCCCCCATGGGCGCGACCCTCCCTGCGCACGATGCCGAACGCCAGCCTGCCCACTGGGGTGGCGTGCTGGCGATGACGCTGTGCGTATTTGCGCTGATTGCCTCGGAATTCATGCCGGTCAGCCTGCTGACGCCCATGGCCGTCGACCTGCATGTCACCGAAGGCCTGGCGGGCCAGGGCATCGCGATCTCCGGCGCCTTTGCCGTGGTGACCAGCCTGTTTATCTCCGCGCTGGCCGGCAGCATGAACCGCAAGACGCTGCTGCTGGGGCTGACGGCGCTGATGGCGGTTTCCGGCGCGGTGATTGCGCTGGCGCCCAATTACCTTGCCTACATGGCGGGCCGTGCGCTGATCGGCGTGGTGGTCGGCGGCTTCTGGTCGATGTCGGCGGCGACGGCGATGCGGCTGGTTCCGCCCGGCCAGGTGCCGCGCGCGCTGGCGATCTTCAACGGCGGCAACGCGCTGGCCACGGTGGTGGCGGCGCCGCTGGGCAGCTACCTGGGCGGGGTGATCGGCTGGCGCGGCGCGTTCTTTTGCCTGGTGCCGGTGGCGCTGATCGCTTTCGCGTGGCAGTGGCTCAGCCTGCCGGCGATGCCGGTGGCAGCGCGCGGCAGCGACTCCCCCAGCGGCTTGCGACTGTTGCGCCAGCCGCTGGTGCTGCTGGGCATGCTCGGCGCCAGCGTGTTCTTCATGGGACAGTTCACGCTGTTCACCTATGTGCGGCCGTTCCTCGAGACGGTGACGCGCGTGGATGTGTCGTCGCTGTCGCTGATCCTGCTGGTGATCGGGATTACGGGTTTTATCGGCACCATGGCCATCGGCGCGGCGCTCAGGCGCGGCTTCTACGCGACCATGATCGCCATACCGGTCTTGATGGCCGGGATTGCGCTGGCGCTGATTGCATTCGGTAGCCAGACTGGCGCGGCGGTGGCGCTGCTGGGACTGTGGGGTTTTGTGGCCACCGCGGCGCCAGTGGGCTGGTGGGCCTGGATCGCCAGGACCTTCCCGAACGACGCCGAGGCCGGAGGCGGCCTGCTGGTGGCGGTGGTGCAGTTGGCCATCGCGCTGGGTTCTACCTTGGGTGGCCTGCTATTTGACCGCAGCGGTTATCAAAGCACCTTCGTCGCCAGCGCGGCGCTGCTGGGGATTGCGGCGTTGCTGACCTGGCTGACCGCGCGCGCCGAAGCCGCGCGGGCTGCCTGACGCGCTTGCGCGAAAGGCGCCGCGGCCATGGTCGCGGCGCCTTCCCTATGCCACCTTGCGCACCGGCAGGCTGCGCACGCGCTTGCCGGTGGCGGCGAAGATCGCATTGCACAGCGCGGGCGCGACCGGCGGCACCGGCGGCTCGCCCACGCCGCCCGGCGGCAGGTCGTGGTTGTCGTTGACCAGGTGGGTGCGGATCACGCGCGGTGACGCATGATGGCGCAGCACTTCGTAGTCGTGGAAGTTGCTCTGCATCACGCGGCCCTTGTCGAAGGTGATCTCGCTGGCCAGCGCCAGGCTCAGGCCCATGATGGCGCCACCTTCCATCTGCGCGCGGATGCGGTCGGGATGGATCTGCGGGCCGCAGTCCATCGCCATGTCCACTGACACCACGCGCACCTCGCCCTTCGCATCGACCGCCACCTCGACCACGGTGGCGGTGTAGCTCATGAAGCTGTAGCAGAACGCCAGGCCGAGCCCGTGGCCCCTGGGCAGCTTGCGGCCCCAGCCCGCGCCGCGGGTGGCGGCCTCGATCACGCCGCGCAGGCGCCCCGTGTCATACGGGTAGCGTTCGGGCGATTCGGTGTAGTTCCAGGTATCGGCCAGCGTGCCGGGGTCGATCTTGCGTGCGGGCCCGATCAGGTCGAGCGCGAACTGCCGGTGGTCCTTGCCGGCGCGGTGCGCCAGCTCGGCGATAAAGCACTGGGCCGCGAACGCGTGCGGAATATTGGCCACCGAGCGGAACCAGCCGATGCGCGCATGCGCCGGCACTTCGGCGGTTTCCACGCGCACGTTGTCGATGCGGTAGGGCATGTTGATCGCCGACATGGCCGACTCGAACATCTGCTGGCCTTTCGCGCCCTCGGTGAAGAGCGAGGCGATGGTCGGCGCGGCGCTGCGGTGCAGCCACGACTTTACCTGGCCCTGCCTGTCGATGACCGCTTCCAGGCGCTCGGCCGAGACCGTGTGCAGGTAGTCGTGGTGGATGTCGTCGTCGCGCGTCCATACCAGCTTGACCGGCGTGCCCTCGGGCATTGCCTGGGCGACGATGGCGGCCTCGTCGACAAAGTCGGGCTTGGACTTGCGGCCAAAGCCGCCGCCCAGCAGCAGCACGTTGACCCTGACGTTGCCGGGCTTGAGCTCGAGCCGCCTGGCCACGGCGGTCTGCGCGGCAACCGGGTTCTGGATCGAGGTCCAGACCTCGGCGCTGCCGCCGCGGATGCGCACGGTGGCCACCGGCGGCTCCATCGACGCATGGGCCAGGTGCGGCACGTAGTAGTCGGCGGCAAGGCGCTCGGCGGGCGGCGCGGTGTCCCAGGCCCGCTGCGCATCGCCCTGGTTGCGCACCGCCTTGCCCGGCGTACGTGACGCGGCCTCGAGCGTGCGGCGATACGCCGTGGAGTCGTAGCTGCCGTTGGGGCCGTCGTCCCATTCGATTTCCAGCGCGGCGCGGCCCTGCATGGCCGCCCAGGTGTTGCGCGCAACCACCGCCACGCCGCCCAGCGGCTGGAACGCCGGCGCGCCCTGGAAGGCGGGAATCTCCACCACCTTCAATACGCCGGGCAGGGCCAGCGCCTTGCGGCTGTCCAGCCGACGCAGCTTGCCGCCCACCACCGGCGGGCGCGCCACCACGGCGTACACCATGCCGGGCAGGCGCAGGTCCATGCCATAGACGGCGCGGCCCGAGCCGATAGCTTCCTGGTCGACCGGCCGTACCGCGTTCTTGCCGATATAGCGGAAGCCGGCGCGGGGCTTGAGCCGCAGCGCATCGCCCTTCGGCACCGGCTGGCGCGCCGCATCGGCTGCCAGTTCGCCAAAACCCAGGCGGCGTCCGCTGGGCTGGTGCAGCACTTCGTGCTGCACGGCGCGGACCTCGGACACCGGCACCGACCAGCGCGCGGCCGCAGCGGCTTCCAGCATCTGTCGCGCCGCCGCGCCGACGCGCCGCATCGGCATCAGGAAATGCCGCACGCTGCGCGAGCCGTCGACGTTCTGGTTGCCGTAGCGGGTCTCGTCGGCCTCGGCCTGGACCACCTTGACGCGCTCCCAGCGCGCCTCCATCTCGTCGGCCACTACCATCGGCAGGCTGGTGCGCACGCCGGTGCCCATCTCGGCGCGATGGGCCACGATGGTGACGGTGCCGTCAGCGGCGATCGAGACGAACGCCAGCGGATTGTCGACGGTGCCGCCCGGCATGGAGTCGGCGCCGAACTTCTTCGGAGCCGGATCAGCGGCGCGGGCGACGGTTACCAGGCCACCGCTGGTCACGGCCAGCGTCATCAGGCCCACGCTGCCGCGCAGGAATCCGCGGCGGGAGAGTCGAGCGAGGTCGGCCATTACTTGCCCCCCTGCGCCAGGCGGCTGGCCGCCTGCCGGATCGCGGCACGGATGCGCGGATAGGTGCCGCAGCGGCAGATATTGCCGCTCATGGCTTCATCGATCTGCCGGTCGGTCGGCGCCGGCGAGGTCTTGAGCAGGCTGACCGCGGTCATGATCTGCCCGGCCTGGCAATAGCCGCACTGGGCCACGTTATGCTGAATCCACGCCTGCTGCACCGCCTGGCCCACGCGGTCGCCTTCCATGCCTTCGATGGTGGCAACGGATCGTCCCGCGACGGCCGACACCGGCGTCACGCAGGCGCGGATCGCGGTGCCGTCGACGTGCACCGTGCAGGCGCCGCACAGCGCCATGCCGCAGCCGAACTTGGTGCCGGTCATGCCCAGCTCATCGCGCAACGCCCACAGCAGCGGCATCTCGCCTGGAACGTCGACGTCCTTGGGCTGGCCGTTGACCTGGAATCTTGTCATGGGGAACTCCTTGTGAAGACAATGGCACGGTGCCATGCCAAGGCGCGCGAACTTGCGGCGCCTGTCATGAGGCCATCATTGTCGTCAAGAATGCCGTGCCGGATTGATAAGTACAGCTTATAAGCTCTTTAAGCCTGCGTGGTTCGCAAGCGCTGACCGCTACGGATGGTCGGGTCAAGATGGCGTGGCCTCGTCTGCAGCCATATCCTCCGCAGCGTGCAGTGCGCAGGCGATTCAGCCGTCGCTGCGCTGCTGCGCGGGGGGTGCATGCCATTGTTCGGCCGGCACCGTCACCGGCTCCTTCGGTTGCAGCACGAAATGCGGCGACATGATCTGCACGTTGTGGCGATTGAACTCGTCCTGGATCGCGGCATGCAGCGTGGACAGGGCGAAGAAGCGGTGGCGCGGGTCTTCGATGGCGAAGAACAATTCATATTCCACGTAGAAGTCCGACAGTCCGCGCTGGAGCACAAAGGGTGCGGTGGCCGGGTCCAGCCCGGGCACCTGGCGCGCGGCATTGAGCAGCATCGCATGGACCTGGCGCCAGGGCGTGTCATAGCCGATCGTCACCGCCGATGACAGCAGGGCCGCGCTGCCCTGGTGGACGTCGCCCGAGCGCGAATAGTTGTGCACGGCGCTGCCGACCACCACCGCGTTCGGCAGCGTGACCTGCTCCCGGCGCAGGTTGACCAGCCTGACCGACAGCGGACCCAGGTTCTCGACCCATCCCACGGTATCGCCGATGCTGACCATGTCGCCCACGCGCAGCGCGCGCGCATACACCAGCACCATGCCGCTCATCAGCTGGTTCACGACATTGGCCGAGCCCAGCGTCAGCATGAAGCCGAGCAGCACGGACACGCCCTTGAACACGTCGCTCTGCGACCCCGGAATGTAGGGGTAGGCAAAGGTGAAGCCGAGCGCCCACACCAGCACCATGGCCAGGCGGCGCGTCGCCGGCACCGTCTCCGGATGCAGGCCGGGCACCGTGAGGTTGCCGCGCTCGGTGGCCGTGAACACGCTCGAGACCACGGCCTGCACGCCACGCGTGATGAACAGGATGATGGCGACCACCAGCAGGCCCGGGACGGCGCCGACCACGGCGTTGCCGATGCCTTCCAGCAGCCGCCACAGGTAGGCGCCCATGCGGTCGCCGAGCGGATGCGTCAGCGGAAACTGCAGCAGCGAGAATTCCAGCCAGACAAAGGCGACCAGCGCAAACAGCGCTACCGCCAGGATGCGTACGATGCGGTCGGTCAGCTGGTAGAGCGCGGCGGTCCAGTCGAAGCCGTTGGCGGTGCGCGCCTTCAGGTGCCGCTGCAGCGAGGCGTCCACCACGCGCCCCAGCAAGCGCCGGGTCCTGGTCAACCCCCAGACCAGCAAGACCGCGACCGCCAGCGCGCCGCCCGTGCGCAAGGCGCCGCGAATCAGCGTAGGCCAATGTTGTTGCTGTCGGCGCGCGGCGACGGCCTGGCCGACATTGTCGACGGTCTGCCGGACCAGGGTCTCGAGCGAGGCGGCCTTGTCCTCGGGATCGAGGTCGCCTTCGACCACGGCCAGCAGCAGCCGCTCGCCGATATAGATGGCTTCGCCGCGCTGGCCGGCAAGCTCGCCAGGGCTGGTGCGCACGGGCTGGCGCAGGTCCGACGGGGTCATGGCTTCGAAGCGGTCGAGCGCGCGCCGCGCGCGCACTTCAGGCGTGACACCGGCCAGCGTGGCACGCAGCACCATGATCGGGCGGTTCATCAGGCGGACTTCGACCGGCACGGCCGCCGCTTCGGCGGCGGGATCCGGCGCGGCCCGGACCGCGGCGATGCCAAGCCACAGCAGGATGGCCAGCACGGGGAGCCGCCGCGTCAGCAAGAACACCATGGTCATCCGTCGCTCGCGTGATTTGGGAAACGGCGGTGCCACCGCCGCGCGCGTTCCCCATCCATGCGGGCCGGGGACAGAGTTGGGTGCATGGTTACAGCTTGCGATTTGCAGCGGAAGTGAAACTTTTTGGGCGGCGAGCTTAGAAAAATCGCTGCCTGTTGCTGCGGCGTGGGCGTCACCTTTGGGGGCGGACCGGATTTCCGCTGGCGCGCATCGGTGCCACCCCGACGCTTCCCTTCCGGAACGCGGGTTTTCATTCAATGAAAATAAACCGCAAAAGTTTGACGGCATTTTTGTCGGCTGCCTAACATCGCCCGCACTAGACCTTCATCAGGCGAAACTGCGCTGGCGCTGCCGGCGCAGTGCGAGGAGACAGCAATGCGGACGAAAGGACTGCGCCGGCTGGCGCTGGTGGTCGCGGTATGTTGCCTGCCGTTGGCGCAGGCTGCAGGCCCGGCGGAATATCCGGCGCGGCCACTGCGGCTGGTGGTGCCGTTCACGCCCGGCGGCACCACCGATATCCTGGCGCGCGTGGTCGGTGCCCGGCTCGGCGAGGTGCTCGGACAGAGTGTCGTGGTGGAGAACCGTCCCGGGGCGGGCGGCAACCTCGGCGCGGAAGCGGTGGCGCGCGCCGCCCCCGACGGCTACACCCTGCTGATGGGCACCCTTGGCACGCAGGTCACAAACGCCTACCTGTACGCGCGCATGCCGTACGACGCCGCCAGGGACTTTGCGCCGGTGACGCTGGTCGCCAACTCGCCCAATGTGCTGCTGACCAATGCGGCGCAGCCGGTGCGATCGGTGGCGGACGTGATCGCGCAGGCCAGGAAGGAGCCCGGGCGCATCAACTACGCGTCGACCAGCACCGGCGGCTCGCCGCACCTGTCGGCTGAACTGCTTGCCAGCATGGCCGGCATCAGGCTGCAGCATGTACCGTACAAGGGCGCGGCACCCGCGATGACGGACCTGCTGGCCGGGCAGGTCGAGCTGATGTTCGACAACCTGCCGTCGGCGCTGGCGCAGATCCGGGCAGGCAAGGTCAGGGCCCTCGCCGTGACCAGTCCGCAACGCTCCCCCGTGTTGCCGGACGTGCCGACGGTGCAGGAATCCGGCCTGCCCGGCTACGTGGTGAATTCCTGGTTTGGCCTGCTCGCGCCGGCCGGCACGCCAGCGGAGATCGTTGCGCGGCTGCAGAAGGCGGTGGCCGGCGTGCTGGCCGAGCCCGCGGTGCGCCAGCGCATCGAGCAGCTCGGCGCCATGCCAGGCGGCGACACCTCCGCCGCCTTCGCGGCGATCATCCGCGCGGACCACGACAAATGGTCGCGCGTGATCCGCCAGGCGGGCATCCAGCCCCAGTAAGGCGACCCTTCCACTTCCTGACAATGCCATGACCAAGACAACGCTGCGCGTCGGTTCCGGCTCCGGCTGGTGGGGCGACCGCGTCGAACCGGCCGCCCTCAGCGCGCGCCTGGGCCGGCTCGACTACCTGTGCTTTGAAACCATGGCCGAGGCGACGGTCTCCGCAGCGCAAGTGCGCAAGCGGCGAGATCCGGCCTTCGCCGGCTACGACACTTACCTGGACGAGCGCATGCGCGCCGTGCTGCCGCATTGCCTGGCCAATGGCACGCGCATCATCAGCAACCAGGGGTGGATCCATCCGCTTGGCGCGGCGCGCCGCATTGCCGCGATTTGCGAGGAACTGGGACTTCCGATGCCGCGCATCGCCGCCATCACCACCACCGATCTCACGCCGACCATCTGCGACCAGGATCTGGCGCTGCTCGAGAGCGGGGCGCCGGTTGCGTCGCTGCGCGGCACGCTGATTTCGGCCGAGCCCTACGAGGGTGCGCTGCCCATCGTCAGGGCGCTGGAGCAGGGCGCACAGATCGTCGTGACCGGCCGCGTCGCCGATCCGTCGCTGTTCCTGGCGCCGATGATCCACGCCTTTGGCTGGGACTATGCGCGCGACGTGGACCTGCTGGCGCGCGGCAGCGCCATCGGCCATTTGCTCGAATGCGGGGCGCAGGCAACGGGGGGATACTTCGGCGATCCTGGCTACAAGGATGTGCCCGAACCCTGGAACCTGGCGTTTCCCATCGCCGAGGTCGATGCGCACGGCAATGCCGTCATCGGCAAGGTGGCCGGCACCGGCGGCCGCATCGACCTGCAGACCATCAAGGAGCAGATGTTCTACGAGGTGCACGACCCCGCCCGCTATATCACGCCGGACGTGGTAGTGGATTTCACCACCGCCGTGCTCGAGCAGGCGGGGCCGGACCAGGTGCGCGTCAGCGGCGTGCGCGGCGCGCCGCGCACCGGCACGCTGAAGGTGTCGCTGGGCTGTACCGAGGGCTTTATCGGCGAGGACATGTTCTTCTACGCCGGGCCCGGCTGCCTGGCCAAGGCGCAGCTGGCGCGCGTCATCCTGGAAAAGCGCTTTGCGCTGGCCAACCTGCAGGCGGATGAACTGCGCATCGACTTCCTAGGGGTCAACGCCATCCATGGCGCGGCGTCGCCGGTGCCGCCATGCGAGCCGAACGAGGTTGCAGTGCGCGTGGCCGCGCGCACCCGCACGCGCGAAGAGGCCGCCAAGGTCGGCCGCGAGATCGACAGCATGGCGGTCTGCGGGCTGGCGTCGACCGGCAAGCGCGTGCCGCACCAGGACCGCACGCGCGAGATCATCGGGGTGTGGTCGGCACTGGTGCCGCGCGCGCAGGTCGAGTCCCGCATCCACTTTCTCTGAGGGCCAGCCAATGATCGTTTGCTTGCGGCGCGTCGCGCATACCCGGTCGGGCGACAAGGGCAATACCTCGAATACGGCCGTGATTGCCTATGACCCGGCGTTCTATCCCTACCTGAAGGCGCAGCTCACCGCGCCGGCGTTCAAGGCCCTGTTCGGCGGCGTGATCACGGGAGCGGTGGAGCGCTATGCCGTCGACGGCCTGCAGGTGCTGAACTTTGTCGCGCACGGCGCGCTGGGCGGCGGAGTATCGCGCAGCCTGGCGCTCGACAATTACGGCAAGGCGCTGGCCAGCGCAGTGCTGCGCTTCGAACTGGACATTCCCGACGCGCTTGCCGGCCTGCTGCGCGGGCCGCCGGCCTGAAGCGCTAGCGCGGTCCGGCGCGCCGGGTCCAGGCGCTGCTGATGCGGCGCGCTTCATCCTTCAGCCGCCTGGCCAGGCGCGCTTCGCGCGAGCGCAGCCGTTCGCTGAGCGCGGCAATGCTGAGCGCGCCGAGAGGCTGGCCTTCATAGTTCAGGATAGGCACCGCGATGCCACCCATCTGCTCGACCACCCAGTCGAGAAACATCACGTGGCCGCGTTCGCGCGCGGCCACGGCCTCTCTGGCGATCAGTTCCGGCGTCAGCCGCGGATAACCCGCGAGCCGGCGCGCGGTCTGCTGCAACCGCGTCGCCCGCTCAGCCGGCGGCAACCAGGCCAGCACCGCCATGCTGCCCGCGCCCACGCCCAGCGGCCGGCGCGTGCCGACCTCGACATAGTTGGCGCGGATCGCGAAGGTGCCCAGCTCGATATGCGTGCAGACCGATTCGCCGCGGCTGGCTTCGGTCAGCACGGCGGTGTCCTCGAATTCCTCCACCAGCCGCTCCAGGCTATGCCGTGCCAGCGCGCGCAGGTCGACGCGGCGCTGGGCCACGTCGGCAAGCTGGAAGACCTCGGCGCCGATGCCGAAGCGCCGCTGGGCATCGCGCGTGGCGAATCCTTCCGCGACCAGCATCTCCAGCAGGCGCGATGTCGTTGCCGGGTCGAGCCCGGTGGCGCGCGCGACATCGGACAGGCGCCGCACCTGCGGATCGGAAAGCGCGCGCAGGATGGAGAGCGCGCGCTGCACCGGGGACGAGCGTGGGATGCGGTCGGGCATGGGGTGGCTAGGCTGGCCAGGACGTGGCCATCATCGCATGGATGGTCTCGCATGCCGGCGCTGGCGTTCGCTTCGCGGTGCGACGCGCGGGAGCGGCCCGATGGCGCATGACAGTGCCGTCGTGCAAATCAGAATGAAATGCCATCTAATTGCCTGCATGTTCTGGCTACATCGCCCGCGACGCTTCTGTAAAAACATGTAGCCGTCGCCTAGTATGGATGCGCATGGCATTGAGGCGGGCGGCATTGCCGCGAGGACCAGACGTGGGTTTCCGGCCGTGCGACGACGGTTCATATGGCGGCAGGGGGAATCCTTGGACGAGTCGGCTCCGGACCGGTTTCAGATCCTCGCGCTCTCGGGCGGCGGCTTTCGCGGGCTGTACACGGCCAGGCTGCTTGCCGATTTCGAGGAGGAAATCGGAGCTCCGATTGCGACCCGCTTCGACCTGATCGCGGGGACCTCGATCGGCGGGGTCATTGCGCTGGCCCTGGCGCTGGAGCTGCCGGCAAGCCGCATCGTGGACCTGCTGACGCGGCATGGCGAGCAGATCTTTCAGCGGCGCTGGTCGCTTGCCGGCATCTGGCGCGCGCCGTTCGGCTCGCGCCGGCTGCTGGAACTGCTGTGCGCCGAGCATCTGTTCGGCGAGCGCCTGCTCGGCGCCTGCGCGCACCGGGTCGTCATTCCCGCGATCAATTACTCCACCGGGCGGCCGCAGATATTCAAGACGCCGCACCACGTCAATTTCAAGCGCGACCACAAGTTCCGCATTGCGGATATCGCGATGGCGACCAGTGCCGCGCCGGCCTACTTCGCGCGCTACACCTTCAACCACAACCAGTTCGTCGATGGCGGCCTTTACGCCAATGCGCCGGGCCTGCTGGCCGTGCACGAGGCGCAGTATTCCCTGCTGCGCTCGCTCGCCGATGTACACGTCATGGCGATAGGAACAATGTCGTCGAAGTTCACCGTGAACCCGCGCCGCAATCGCGAGGGCGGCACCTATGACTGGGGCGGCATCAATCCCGCCAACATGCCCCGGCGATTGTTCGGCCTGTCGATATCGGTCCAGGAAGCGCTGAGCGATTTCATGCTGTCGCACCTGCTGCCGGGGCGCTATGTGCTGGTCGACGATGACCTGACCGACCAGCGCGCACGCGCGGTGGGCATGGACAGGGCTGACCACGCGGCGCGGGAGGTGCTGCTTGGCGCGGCCTCGGAGCGGTCCAAGATCTGCATCGGCAGCCGCGAGTTCCAGCCGTTCCTGAGGCATCTCGCTCCCGCCCCGACGTTTTATTACGGCGAGAACGAGAACGCAGGCACGTTCGCGCGCCGCAGCGCCGGAGCCACGGCCCAGGTGCACAGGATCTCGCCGGCGCGATAGGCCCGGATAGCCGCGTCTTACGCGAACGCGTGGAAGGGACGCCGGACTCCGGTCGGCATGGCGTCCGGCCCGGGCCGGGCCGGCGCGGCGAGCGGCAGGTCCAGCAGCGCGCGCACGTCCCGTTCGATCGTTGCCAGCGATGCCGAGCGGCACAGGGTGCGCGCAAAGCGCGCGTCCAGGCCGGGCGGCAGGCGCAGCCACATATTGTCTGAGATCAGCAGCAGGCGCCGCGGACGCAGCACCAGGCTGGCCAGCCGCAGCTGGTTCCAGCCTTCGGCCAGGTCCTGCGGCATGCCGAACACCAGCAGCGCCGGCGCCGGCAAGCGCAGGTTGCGCGCCGCCAGGGACTCGGTCTCCACCGGTTCCACCCGGCCGATGCCCGGCATCTCGCCGAGCAGGCGCGCGATGCCGTGCCGGTACATCGGCATGTCGTCGATGACCACGGCATGGGCCTCGCCGCCGCACTCCAGCACCTGCGCCGGGGCCGGCGTTCCATGGTTAGTCCAGCTCATTCCTTCCTCCGTTGTCGGGCATTGGCTTCCTGGCCAACGCTTTTCACCGGGATCAGCAAAGGGGATGCCAATGCCGGCAGGGCCCGGGCGTGCGCTCCCGGTCAGCGCCGCGACCCAGGCGGGCCGCGGGTTTGCGGCAGGGCGGCCGGTGCGGACCGGCCCGCGCGCATGGCTGGCATCGGCCCGGCTGGCGTTACGTGTAACGTAACGTGTTACGTCGCCGAACCCTTGCCAAGCCGCGGGACCGGTCAGCAACGGTGCCACGTGACGCTTGCGTCCGGCAGCGACACGGCCAGCGCCACCCTGAACCCGGCACCGGCATCCAGGTCCAGGCAGGTCCAGCCGGACATGGCTATGCCATCTCGCGAAGCCCGCCAATGGCCCGCGCCGCGCCGCCAGTCGTCTTCCGTGGTGTACGCGGTGGGATCGGCCGAGAGGCCGGTGCCGAGCGCTTTCAGCAGCGCTTCCTTGCGCGTCCAGATGCCCAGCAGCGCGTCGGCCGCAGCGGGCCGGGCACGCGCCAGGACCTGCGCTTCCTGCGCGGAAAATATGCCGCGTCCAAATCCCGGGACGGCCGCTACGTTCACGCCGCCGGCACGCCGCTCCACGTCCACGCCGAGGCGGCAATCCCGCGCGAAGGCCAGCAGCGCCAGGCCGTCGGTGTGGGACACGCTGAAGGCCAGCCCGGCCTGCGGCCATTGCAACACCGGCTGGCCGAATGGCGACACGGTCAGGCGCAGCGCTTCGGGCTGGCAGTGCAGGTAGCCGCCGACCAGCCAGCGCAGCAGCCCGCGCCGGGCGACATAGCCATTGCAGTGCCTGGCGTGCCGGTAGGCCAGGGCGCGCGCGCGCTCGTCCGGCGCAAGCGTATGGGCCAGGCGCGTGCATGCCGGGTTGACCTGCGCGTCATCCAGCCGCCATACCTGTACCGCGCCGTCCGGCAACGCCAGGCGCTCCGATTGCGGCAGCACGAACGGCGCGGTATCCACCGCGCCCCGTGCGGCAACGTCGTCATGCTGCATGCCGTGCCACGTCCGCCGCGTCACGCGCCCGCCAGCCCTTCGTCCAGGATCGCCGCCACCGCCTGCAGGTTGGGTTCGAGCACCAGGTCGAAATGGCTGCAGGGCACCTCGGCAATGGTCAGGCCGCCCAGCGCAACGCGCCGCCACAGCGACAGCGGATCGCCGCGCTGCTGCTGCCTGACCGCGGCGCGCAGGTAGAGCACCGGGCTGGCATGGTACGGCCGCGGCCGATAGGTCGTCATGGCGCGCACCATGGTCTCGCGCACCTGCCGCAGTGCCGGCGGCAGCGATTCGGTAAACGCGTCGGGCTTGCAGGTGATGCCGCCGCGGCGCATGCCGACACCTTCCGCGGCCCGGCGCAGCGCGTATTTAAGGTAGCGCACGCGCTGTGCCGCCGGCACCGCGCGCAGCTTGCGCAGCTGCCAGCCGGGATAGTTCCAGCAGTAGCGCATCCAGGTGCGCCACGGCAGGAAGTGCTCGCAGACATAGGTGTCGAGCAGGCACAGCAGCTCGACCTGCTCGCCGGCGCGGGTCAGCTGTTGCGCCATCTCGTACACCACCAGCCCGCCGAACGAGTAGCCGGCCAGCGCGTAGGGACCGCGCGGCTGCAGGCTGCGGATCTGTTCGATATAGCTGGCCGCCATGTCCTCGACACGCCGCTGCGTCGGCTGTTCGCCGTCAAGGCCGCGTGCCTGCAGCCCATACACCGGGCGCGAAGTGCGCAGCGCGTTGACCATGCCCCAGCACTCCATCACCGAGCCGCTCGCGCCATGCACCAGGAACAGCGGCGAGCCGGTGCCGCTGCGCACGGGCACCAGGTTGGGCGAAGTCCGCGGGGACGCGGCTTCGTCGATGGCCGCGGCCAGGCCTGCAATGGTGGGCGCGAACAGCAGTGTCGCCAGAGGGATCGTGCGGCCGGTCGACTGGTGCACGTCCGCCAGCAGCCGCGCGGCCAGCAGCGAATGTCCGCCGAGGTCGAAGAAATTGTCGTCGCGGCCGATCGGGGCGAAATCGAACAAGCGCTCCCACAGCGCCTGCAGATGACGTTCGAGCTGCTCGCGCGATGTGCCGGGCGCGGGCAGTTCGCGCGCCGCCAGGTTCAGGGCCGGATGATTGCGGATGGCGTCGAGGCAGTCCGGATTGCGCAACGCTGAGGCGTTGCCCACCGGCAGGCCGTTGACCGCATTGCGCGCTGCCGCTTCGGACAGTTTGCCGTTATGCGTGGCCGGCAGCTCAGGCACGGCCAGGATGCGGTCGGGCACATGGGTGGGCGAGGCGCGGCGCGCCAGTTCGCGGCGCACGTGCGCGGCGAGCGCGCCGGTCAGCGCGACGCCGTGCTGCAAGACCAGCAGCAGCACCATGCGTTGCTCGTACCGCTGCGCGTGGGTGCGGTCGGGCGGTGCCGTTTGCGCGCGCTGCTCGACCACCATCGCCTCGCGGATCTGCGGGATATCGCGCAGCACCCGATAGATCTCGCCCGGCCCGACGTTGACGCCGCGCACATTGAGCACGCCGTCGGAACGGCCATGCAGCCGCGCCGTGCCTTCGGGCGGAAACTCGATCCGGTCGCCGTGGGTCCACACGCCCGCGTTGGCCGAAAAATACGCCTTGTGGAAGCCCTGGCCGTCGACGTCGCCATAGAAGCCCAGCGGCCGCGACGGGAACGGGTTGGCGCACACCAGCTCGCCGATGCCGCTGGTGGGCGCGCCGTGTTCCCACGCCTGCACATCGAGCGCCAGGCTCTTGCACTGCGCTTCGCCCGCATAGACCGGCAGGTTCGGATTGCCCAGCACGAAGCAGCCGAGGATGTCGGTGCCGCCGGAGATCGACTGCAACGGCAGCGCCTTGACGTGATCGCGCACCCATTCGAACTGCGCATCGAACAGCACCGATCCGGTCGACATCATCGCGCGAAGTGCGCCCAGGTCGAACTGCTGGCCAGGCACCAGGCCGGCGTCCTCGCACATCTTCAGGTAGGCGGGACTGGTGCCGAACACCGTGACGCGCTCTTGCGCAACCAGCCGCCACAACGCGTCGACCGTGGCGATCGGGCCGTCATAGGTGACGATCTCGACCCCGGACGCCAGTGCCGACAGCTGCCAGTTCCACATCATCCACGCGCAGGTGGTGTGGAAGTACATGCGGTCGCCGGGCCGCAGGTCGGAATGCAGCCGGTGCTCCTTCAGGTGCTCCAGCAGGCTGCCGCCGGCGCCGTGCACGATGCACTTGGGCTTGCCGGTGGTGCCCGACGAAAACATGATGAAAAGCGGATGGTTGAACGCAAAGCGCTGGAAGGAGAACTGCGCCGCATCGCCACGGCCGATCAGGTCCGCCAGCGCATGGACCGGCTGGCTGACGGTGGCCGGCAAGGCGCCGTCGTCGAGTTGGATGATGCCCTGCAGCGAAGGCAGCGCGGCAGCCAGGCCGGCGACGTTGTCCGCCAGCGGGATGCCGGTGTCGAAGGCGCGCTGCGCGGTGTGCGCGAGCAGCAACCGCGGTGCCAGCGGGGCGAAGCGGTCGAGCAGGGTTTCGACGCTCATCTCGGCGGCGGCGGTGGACAGCGTGGCGCCGAGCGCGGTCACGGCCAGCGCGGCGACGATGGCCTCGGCGTCGTTGCGCATCACGGCCACCACGCGATCCCCTTCGCGCAGCCCCAGTTGCGACAAGGCATGTGCCGCGCGCGCGACACGCTCGCGCAGTTCGCCGCGAGTCAGGCGTTCACGCCGGCCATCGGCGTGGCATGCGGTCAGCGCCGGTGCGTCAGGGCCCGCGACTTCCAGCCCGAGCAGGTTGTCCGCGTAGTTCAGCAACAGGTTCGGGAAGAAGCGGGCATGTTCGCAATCGTCGCCGACGCAGACCGGCTCTGGGCTGCCCGACCACGCCAGCCCCTCTGACCACTGCAGGAAGCAGCGCCAGAATGTCCGGTATTCCCGTACCGAGAAATCGTGCAGCGCGCCGTAGCGGTGGAACGACTGGCCGGTACACGCCTGCAGCGCCGCGGTAAACGCGGTCATCTGCGACGCCACGGCGCGCTCGGGCGAGCTGACGCAAATGGGAGTGCGACCCTGGTTGACGCTCGGGCAGAACGAGGCGTCCAACAAATAAAATCGATCCATCCGATGCTCCTGAGAGACCGGCGCACGCCATTCGAAGTGATGGCGCGTTCATGGGGTCGAGATTAATGGCTGGCGAATTCTGGTCTGTGCGTCATCGCACGCATGACTGGCAGGCGGGCGTCGTGCAGGGCTCGCTTGCGCCGCGGCGCGCGTGCTGGCACGGCGTTCAGGATCGTTCGCTGGCCCGTATCAGCGGATGACCTTGCCCCCGCCACTAGATTCCAGCCCCGTGGCGTGTGATGAATCCGATACCGGATAGTGCGGACAACGCGGATTGCCATCGCACTTCGCTGCCCTGGAAACCGGGCAAGCGGCTTTTGTCGCTGTGGTAAGGTTGGTGAATGGTTTCGACGACATCCATAGACGAGACGCAGGCGGCACCCGTGCGGTGTCAGGAGAGTCATGCAGCGTGAGTAATGGGAAGGAAACGCCGCGGCGCGCACGGCGGACCGACCAGGTCTCGCTCAGCCGGGCCCTGCGCCTGAGCGTGCCGGCGGAAGCCAGGCCCGCGCCGGTCAACCGCAGGGACTGGCTGCGGCAGCGCAAGGAAGAACTGCAGGCGGCCCGTGCCGCCGCCAGGCAGAGACGCAACCTGCTGCGGGCCGAAATCATGTCGGCCGCGCAGGATATTGCGCGCGAGGAACGCAGCGCCGCGCGGCTGGAAGCGGAGCGGCTGAAGGCCGAAGCCAGGTCCGCGCGCACCTACGCGCGTGAAGACGAACGCGCTGCCGCCAAGTTCGAGCGCGGCCAGCCGAAGCGCCCGGCTGCCAAGACCAAAACGCTGGCCAAGGAGAAAAGCAAGCTGGTCTCCTACGCCGAGCTGTTGCGGCTGCGCAAGTAACCGTCCGGGCTAGCGAATCTTGTCGAAGCCGCTGGCGGCCCAGCGCTCGGCGCTGTCGCGCGTCAGCCGGAAGTCGGGCCGCACCTTGATGCTGGCCAGCACCTCGCCGAAGGCATCCTCGGCGCTCAGCGTGCCGAAGGGCTCGAACTCATCGGGCGTGATCGCCAGCTTCACGGTCACGCTGCCGGCTTCGGCTTCGATGCTGACCTGCTTGTTCAGCTGCGCGTGCAACTGCTGCTCATGGCGCCGGATCACTTCCGAGGCGGTCTTGACCAGGGTCTGGTGCGCGGTGGCATCGAGCGGCTTGGGGTCGACCTTGTTGCGTCCCATGGTCCAGGGGCCGACCAGCGCCGGCTCGGCGCTGCCGTCGCGGATCATCTCGACCGCCCAGCCTTCACCATCCTCGTTCTTGATCACGCGGGCGGTCCAGCCCTTGTCGCGCCACAGGCGCGGTTCGTGGATGGCTGAGGCTTCGTGCTCGGGCAGCGCGTCTTCGGTGTGTGGCATCAATCTCGTGGTACGGGTCGGGGAACCCGCGAGAATACTATAGGGCCCGGCAGCAGGCCCCCGCGCCCTTCATCGCAGACCCTTACGATCGCGTAAACAAGGCCTTCCTGATGATGGCGTGCACGCCCCAGTTGCCGTTCACTACCTGCGTGATGCCGAAATCCACCGCCACCGAGATCAGCGTCACCGCCTCGTCCTCGCTCAGCCCCTTGACCGTCATCAGGAAGCGGCGCGTCTTGCGGAACGCATCGCGCATGGCGTCGTCCAGCGTGGACTTCAGGTAGATGTGGCTTTGCGCCATCTGGCCCAGCTCGGTCAGGTGGTTGGGCGAGCTGAAGCCATGCAGGATCCATTCGTCGGCGGTCTCCACCAGCGGATAGCTCAGGTCCGCGAACGGCGCGCCGCGTTCGATCATGGTGCTCTTGTGCAGGATCAGCTGGAACTCACCGGTCAGCGAGCATTCGATGGCGGTGCCGCACAGCTCGGAATCGCCCTGCGAGGCATGCGGATCGCCGATCGACAGCAGCGCGCCCGGCACCGCCACCTTCAGGTACACGCTGGCGCCGCGCGTGACGCGCCAGTTGTCGAGGTTGCCGGCGAAGCTGGAGGGCGGGATCGAGTCGATCAGGCCGTCCTGCGCGGGCGCGACCGCGATCACGCCGAAGTGCGGCCGGATCGGGATCTCGATATCGCGCAGCACGTCGTGGTTCTTGACGATGGTGTCGTGGTCGACCGGGACGCCGGGATAGTCGATGGTGGGATGCAGCACGCCGAACGGATCGCGCTGCGGCGTCCAGCGGAAGCTGTAGACGGCGCGGGCGCAGCCGTCGGCGCGTTCGCAGTCGATCTCGAACACCGTCACCACTTCGCGCTCGCGCGGCTCGGTCAGCATGTCGCGGTAGTGGAAGCCCCACCAGGTGGCGGCATTGCTGCCGAAGGCGCGGCCGGCAAAGCGGGGGTTGGCGCACGGGCGCGGGCGCACGTCGAGGATGCGCACCTCCAGCACGTCGCCGGGCATGGCGCCGCGTACCGCGACCGGGCCGGTGCAGATATGCACGCCGAAACCCTCGCCGGCACCGCGCCCGTAGACCGACGCGTCAATGGGACCGGCGCCGCGGCGGTCGACATTCTTCTGCTCGGCGGTCCAGTGGAACACGCTTTCGGCGCCGGGGTCGCCGTCGATCATGCGCTCGCGGTCGTCCGACGCGTGCTGGGTCAGCGTTTCGATGGTGACGGTGTCGCCCGACATCACTTCCAGCACGGGCGGCAGTTGGTGGCTCAGGTAGCCCCAGTGCACGGTCTTGTCGGTGGCCTGCAGCCAGTGGTGGCGGCCTTCCGGACGCGCCGCGTGCGAGCGGGCCTGGGTGATGGGGACCACGGACGGCGCGGGCAGCGCGCGTGCGCGCGCACCGTCGTTGGCCGGGGCGCGCTGTGGCGCGGGGCCGCGTCTGGCATCGGCCGGCAGCCCGCGCGACACATTCAGCGGCGGGCGCTGCGCGGGGGTGCCCGCGGCCTGCTCGCGGTAGGCGCGCGGCGAGATCCCGAACTGCTCGCGAAACGCGTGGCTGAAGTGCGAAGGATCGTTGAAGCCCCAGCGATAGCAGATGTCGGAGACCGAGAGCTTGTCGTACTGCGCATTGCCCAGGTCGGCGCGGCACCGCTCCAGCCGGCTGGTGCGCAGGTAGGCGGAAAAGCTGCTGCCGGACTTCTCGAACAGCTTCTGCAGGTAGCGCGCCGACATGTGTTCGTCCGCGGCGATGGCGCTGAGGCTGAGCTCGGGCTCGGCCAGGCGCGCGTCGATGCGGCTGCAGACCCGCGCGAATACCGCCGCGCGCGACGGCGTCATGTCCGCCGGCGCGCTCGGCTGGTTGTCCGACAGGGCCGCGCCCAGGCAGGCGACGATGGTGCTGTCGAAGGGCTGCACCGCGCGGTCGTCGGCGGACACCAGGGTGTCGATGCTGGCCGCCATGGACTGCAGCAGGCGCGCGAACAGTTCCGCCGCGTCGCCGTCCAGCACCAGCGCGGAGCGCGGCAACGGCGCGGTGATGCGCGCATTCAGCAAGGCTTGCCCGATATGCACGATCAGCAGGCGGAAGCCGCTGGTCAGCGCGACCTTGCGCGCCGCGTGCTCGGGCACGCAGACCACCTGGCCGGGACGCAGCGGCTCGCGCAGGTCCGGGCTGGCGAGGTGGGCTTCACCTTCGGTCAGCATCAGCAGCATCAGGCCGCGGCCGTCGCCGGCAGTGATGGCCAGCGTCTGCGGAACCGACGCGATGCAGGTCAGCCCGATGCCGGCAGGCGTGGTGCGCGACTGGATCGTGCCGTGCAGGGTGTGGTCCGCGCACAGGCTCTCGCACTGCAGGCGCGCGGCCCTGAGTTCGTCGCGCCATGCGGCGCCGCGCCGGTTGCGCGGATACGCTTCGGTGGAAAAACGCTGCAGATGCAATGGAGCCTCCCTGGCGTCTGACTGCCACAGCGCCGGGGGGGGGGGGGGGGGGGGGGGGGGCGGGGGGGGGGGGGGGCGGGGGGGGGGGGCACGGGGGGGCGGCCCGAA
>NZ_JBYOJO010000001.1:238532-592586 GCF_057798955.1 Cupriavidus sp. 207A1
CGCGCGGGTTGCGCGTATCCGGTTCGGGTCAAAACGGCTGCATATCAATGGGAGCCTCCCTGGCGTCTGACTGCCACAGCGCCGGCGCGGCGGACATGGCGGTCCGCCGCGCCGGCGCAACGTTGCTGGCGAAGGCCTGGCGATGCCTTAGCCGATCAGCAGCTGCCCCCGCATCGCGGCTACCAGGACAAAGCCGGCGAAGGTGCCGAAGATGGCGAAGATGCCGCCCAGCACGTTCGGGGCCGGTATCGGCGCCCGTACCGCAGTGTAAAGAAGACCCGTCACCAGGCCAACGGCCGCGGCCTGCAGTTCGGTACTGCCCAATGCGATTTCCACCATGTCATTCCCCCAACGCATGAGTTGCGATGATTCAGTGGCTGGCCGGCGGCCGCCCGAAGGCGATGGTCCGGCGCCACGCGTGCACGATCAGGTAGCCGATGTAGGTGAACAGGATCGCGCAGATCCCGCCGGTGACATTCGGCGCGGGAATCGGCAGGTCGAGCCAGGAATACAGCGTGCCGGTCACCAGCCCGACCACCAGCGCCACCAGTTCGTTGCGGCCTATGTAGACGTATTGCATGCGCGTTCTCCGTCGATGGTGTCGGCTCAGCCCTTGCCCTTGGGCGGGAAGATGGTGCGCGGCATGGTGCAGTGGATGCCCTGGGTGCCATCGACCACCTGGGTCACGCCGAAGTCCGCCGACACGCTCATCAGCGAGTAGGCATCGTCGCGCGACAGCCCCTGTTGCTCGGTCAGCAGGTGGATCATGTCGCGCGCCGCGTTCTTGCCGGCTTCATCGAGGTCCTCGTGGAAGCCGTGCACCACCCAGCAGTCCGGTGTTTCCAGCAGCGGCGAGGGGAAATGGAAGTCCTTGCGCAGCACGATCTGGAACAGCACGTTCAGCGAGGCCTCGATCGCGGTGCCGCTGACTTCGCCGTCGCCCTGCGAGATATGCGGGTCGCCGATGGAGAACAGGGCACCGTCGACCTGCACCGGGTAGTACATGGTCGCGCCCGCGCCGATGCGCCAGTTGTCGATATTGCCGCCGTGCAGCCCGGGCTCGACGGTGGTGACGCGGCCGCGCGCGTCGGGCGCGACGCCGGCGGTGCCAAGGTGCGGCCGCACGGGAACGCGCACGCCGGCCAGAGCGGGCTGGCGGCAGCATTCGCGCTCGTCGACCACCTTGCCGGGGATGGTCAGCTTGCCGGGATAGTCATAGGCGTAGAGCGCATGCGCGGTGTTGGAGGCCTGGTCCAGCTCGTAGATGGTGACCCGTTCCTTCTCGAACTCCTTATACAGCTGTCCCCAGTTGGCAGCGACATTGGCGCCGAAGCGGAAGCGCGGAATCATCTGCAGGTAGCGCACCTCCAGCACATCGCCTGGCCTGGCGTCTTCGACATAGATCGGCCCGGTCATGATATGCACGCCCGGGTGGCGGTCGTCGTGCGGAATCTTGCGGTAGATCTCGCGGATGGCGTCGTCCATCATCAGGTCGGGGGCGTCGCCGGCATGGTGGGTCACCGCTTCGGCGCGGATCAGGTCGCCGCTCTTCACGGTCAGCGCGGGCGCCTGGGTGGCATCGAAGTAGCCCCAGTGGATGGTCTCGGGGCGGGCGGGCAGGTCGTGCAGCATGGTTGTCTCCTTGGTTCTTTTTTCCGCCGTATCCGCGACCGCATCCGCAGCCGATCAGCGGGTGAGCGGCTGGCTTCGACGAGGTGGTCAGGGATGATGGCGATGCGTGGCAGGCAGGTCTGGCCTGTTCCCGCTGGCGAGGCTTGCGTCGCCGCGGTGAGTCAATACTAGGGATGGCGCGGGCACGGGCAGTAGGGTGATTCCCCCCAAACTCTTGTGTTGCCGCGCACTAAGGTAAACCCGCTGTACACCGCCGCCATCTGGCTGGCGGCGGCGGAGTGTTAATTTTTGGTTGACACCGTGTCAATGATCCATGGAATTGTCGACCACGCCTTGACAGTGCAAAATCCGGGCGAAGCCCGGGCCGATCCATCGCAAGCCCGGGAGAGACACACACAAGGAGATCGCCGCATGGCTGACACCAATCAATCCCCGCGCCTGCCGCTGGCTGGCGTGCGCGTGCTGGACCTGTCCCGCGTGCTGGCCGGACCGATGTGCACGCAGGCGCTGGGCGACCTGGGCGCGGAGGTCATCAAGGTCGAACACCCCGGCCGCGGCGACGATACGCGCGACTGGGGCCTGCGCGTGGGCACGCGCAACACCGCCTACTTCAACAGCGCCAACCGCAACAAGCAGTCCATCGGCATCGACCTGCAGCAGCCCGAAGGCCAGCGCATCGTGCGCGAACTGGCGGCGAAGTGCGACGTGCTGGTGCAGAACTTCAAGTTCGGCGGCATCGACAAGATGGGGCTGGGCTACGAGGCGCTGAAGGCGATCAACCCGGGGCTGGTCTATTGCTCGATCACCGGCTACCGCAGCAACGGCCCGGAGGCGACCCGCCCCGGCTACGACCTGGTGGTGCAGGGCGAGGCCGGCCTGATGGCACTGAATGGCGAGGAAGGGCAGGGACCGCTGAAGTTTGGCACGGCGGTGGTCGACATGTTCACCGGCATGTATTCGGCGCAGGCCGTGCTGGCCGCGCTGTACGACCGCCAGCGCACCGGCCAGGGGCGCCACGTGGAAATGGCGCTGTACGACTGCGGCCTGATGATCACCGCCTACTATGGCCTGGAGGCGCTGCTGATGGGCGAGGACCCGCCCAAGTACGGCAACGCCCATCCGTCGATCGTGCCCTACGGCGTATTCGACGCGGCCGATGGCCCGCTGGTGATCACGGTCGGCAACAACGCGCAGTTCCAGCGCTTCTGCACCGAGGTGATCGAGCGCCCGGACCTGGCCGCCGACGAGCGCTTCGCCACCAACACCGGCCGCTCGGCCAACCGCCAGGCGCTGCTGCCGGAACTGCGCGCCGAACTGGCGCGCCGCCCGCGCGAGCTGCTGCTGGCACGCCTGAGCGCCGCCGGCATTCCGTGCGGCGAGGTGCTGGGGCTGCTCGAGGCGCTGCGCTCGCGGCGCTCGGCCGAAGCCGGCCTGCTGGCCGAACTGCCCAATCCGGAAACCGGCCGTGTGGAAGTGCTGGCGCCGCCGTACCGGCTCGACGGCGAACGCGTGCCGGTGCGCGCCGCGCCGCCGCTGCTGTCGCAGGACACGGAGCGCGTGCTGGGCGATTTGCTCGGCATGGATGCGGGGCAGGTGGCCGCGCTCAAGGCGGCCGGCGTGGTGTAAGGGCCGGCGCAAGCCGCGCCGGTGGCTGGCCGGCGCGGGCTACGACGCGTCAGGCTGCTGCGGCTCCGGCCACTTGCCCTTGCGCGGGAAGCGCATGTCGAACTCCGTGAACACGTGTTCCTCGGAGCGGCAGCTGATGCCGGCGCCCCAGCTGCCCAGCACCTTCTGGCAGAACGCCAGGCCGATGCCGGTGCCGCGGTGCGCGGGATAGGAGAAGAAGGGCTGGAACATCCGCGCCAGCACCTGCGGCGGCACACCGGTAGCGGTGTCGCGGAACACCACGTGGACCGCGTCGGGCTCGACCTCGCAGCGGATATGGATGGTGCCCTTGCCGGCGCGCCGGATTGCTTCCAGCGCGTTCTTCAGCAGGTTGGTCGTGACCAGGCCGAACAGCTGGGCGTTGCCCATCACGTAGGCGCGGCCGGGCAGGTCCACCGTGACCCGTTCCATGTCGCCCGGTTCGAACGGAAAGCGGCCGACGGCGTCGCGGATCACCTCGCCCACTTCGAACAGTGCCTGCGTGGCGTTTTCCGGGTTCTTGGAGTTGGCCACCAGCAGTTCGATGCTGTTGCTGATATGGGCCAGGTCTGACTCCATCCGGGCCACGGCCTGCATCAGGCCGTCGCGCTGCGGCGTGTCCTGGTCCAGCGCCGCCGGCAGCCGGGCCTTGAGGCCCCTGGCGGTCATGGCCAGGCTGGTCAGCGGCGTGCGCAGCTCGTGCGCGACGGTCGCCAGCGCGGCGGCCATGCCGCGCCGCTTCTGCTCGGCCAGCAGCTGGCGGTCCATCTTGATCACCACCAGCACCGCGATCACGAAGCCGATCACCGGCAACTGCAGCAGCACCGGCTCCCACGGGATGCCGCCCATGGAGTTGCCGGCCAGCACGAACAGCGCTATCGCGGCCGCCGCGCCCGAGAACAGGGCAATGGTGGCGAAGGCGGTGTTGAAGTGATACAGGATCACCACGGCGATGATCACCGATTCGGCCCACACCATCGAGCCGCCGTTCTCCAGGTAGAAGAAGATAAAGGCGAACGGCAGGCCTATCGTGATGGCAAAGAGCGCATAGGGCGGCAGCCAGCGCCGGCCCGAGAACGCCGAGGCGAACAGCAGCGGCACGAACAGCGCGGTGCAGGCCAGCCGCAGCCACAGGTTTTCATAGGGCTGCGGGAACACATAGGACCAGATCACGTAGTAAAGCGGGTGCCCCACCACGCCCAGTGCGCCCACCATCTGGATCCGCCGCAGGCGGATGACGCTTTCCTCGTCCAGCAGCGTGGCCCGCGCGGCGGTCTCGAACACGGCCTGCCATGCCTGGCGCGCCAGCCCGGCAAGGTTGGGGCGGCCGTCCTCCGCTTGCGCTACCTTTGCATCCATCTCCAGGACTACTCCTCGCGGATGCCTGCGATCGGCCCGCTTGTGGGATTTTCAGGACTTGCGCCGTGCCCGGCGCGTCGAGGACCACTCTTCCAGCCGGACTTCGTCGCGGATGCTGGCGAGCACACCGACCAGGCGGTCGATTTCGGTGGCGCCAAGTTTCGCATGCAGCGTAAGTCGCATCAATGCCCGGTTCTTCGGGGTGGCCGGCGCACAGAATACCGCGCCGAAGATGCCGCGCCGCTGCAGCGCGTCGCGCAGCACCTTCACCTGCGGCTCGGTGCCCGCCTCGAGCCCGATGATCTGCTCGGAGCCCTCGCTGATGTTGTAGCCCAGTGCGGAGATCGCGGCACGGGTATCGCGGGTGAGGGCATGCAGGCGCTCCCGGCGCTCGTCCGCGGCGGCAATGAAGTCCGCCACCGCGTCGAACCACGCGATCTCGTGGCGCAGCAGCCCGGAGCTGAAGATCGCCGGCCGCGATTCCACCGCGTAGAAATCCTTGAAGGCAGTGGAGCAGGCCACATAGCCGGCGCGCCCGGCAAAGGCCTTGGCCAGCGACGCGGTGCGGAAATGCACGCGCTCGGACAGCCCCAGCGCCGGCACCAGCCCGCCGCCGCGCGGGCCATGCGTGCCCAGCGAGTGCGATTCGTCCACCACCAGCACGCAGCCGGACGCCTCGGCCAGTTCGACATAGTCCACCAGCGGCGCCACGCTGCCGGTGGTGCTGTAGACCGAATCCACCATGATCACGCCCGGGCCGAAGCGCTCCAGCTGGCGGCGTACATGATCGCAATCGTTATGGCGCACCGGCACCGCCTGCGCGCCCGCGGCGATGATGCCTTCCCACAGCGAGGCATGCCCGTTCATGTCGATATAGACCGGAATGCCGGGGCCGGCGATGCACTGCACCAGGCCAACGTTGGCGGCCCAGCCGGACTGGGCGATCAGCCCGTCCTCGGCCTGCATCAGGTCCGCGATCTTGCGCTCGACCCGCCTCTGCGGCGTATCGCCGTGCATGAACACGGACGACATCAGCAGCTCCGGCGCGTCATCGACAAAGGCGCGCGCCTGCGCCTGCACCAGCGAAGCTTCGCCCAGCAGGCACAGGTAGTCGTTGCTGCTCAGGTGCAGCGCGTCGGGTCCGGGCGTCAGCCCGTGCAGCAGGTGGTCCCCGCCCCAGAGCTTGCCCATGCGTTCCTCGAAATGCTGCGCCATGCGCGTGGTGATCCAGGGCGGCAGGGTCGGGGCCTTGCTGCGGCAGGCATGGTGGCAGGATTGCACAGGCGCGGCTTCGGAGAGCATCGGTCGTCCTTCAACAGATAAATATGAATCGGAGGGAAGCGGCAAGGCTTGCATGGCGTTTGCGCCAAAGCCAGCCGCCCATGCGTGGGGGGTGCCGGGCGCAATGTTCCCTGGTGGCGCGCCGGCTGCCGGCGTGCCATGGGACGCGTTTTCGTGTAGCGACCACTGTGCCAGTCTTAGCCAAGGATTGTGACGGGACTTCCACCAATCCAACGTCTGCATGCAGACTAGGTGGACGGGATAGAACGGTCACGCGGCAGCGCAAGGCGGGCCGGATTCAGCGGGGATTTTTCGCAACGAAATATGCTTGGTTAAGCACTTTCGCGGGCGCGATGCCGGGCGCTGGGCGGCCCGGGGCGCTGTTGTGGAGGGGATTGGCTTGCTGCTGCGCGGCCGTGGTGGCCGCGCGTCGGGCAGGGGGCGCGGCCGTGCACGCGCACAGGCCCGCCCCGCCGTAGTGCATAGATCCGGCAATCAGCCTGCGCCGGCACCCTCCAGCGCGGCGCCGCGCGCTTCCAGGGTGCGGCGGGCAATATTGAGCTGGTGGATCTGCGTGGTGCCTTCATACAGCCGGAACAGCCGCACATCGCGATAGAAGCGCTCGGCGACGGTGCGGGCCATATACCCGCTGCCGCCGAACACCTGCACCGCGCGGTCCGCCACGCGGCCGGCCATTTCGGAGGCGAACAGCTTGCACATCGACGCCTCCATGGTCACGTCCTCGCCGGCATCGCGCTTGCGCGCGGTCTCGAGCACCAGCGCGCGGGCGGCGTGCAGTTCCGTGTTGCTGTCGGCAATCATCTGCTGCACCAGCTGGTAGTCGGCAATCGGCTTGCCGAACTGGCGGCGCTGCGCCGCGTAGCGGACCATCTCGTCGACCAGCCGGATCGCCGGCCCCACGCACAGGCCGGCCAGGTTGATGCGCTGCTTGTTCAGGGCCTTCATCGCAGTCTTGAAGCCCGCATTGGGTTTGCCGCCGACGATGGCGCTGGCCGGCACGCGGCAATCCTTCAGGTAGACGTCGCCCACCGGCGAGCCGTGCTGGCCCATTTTGCGCTCCGGCTCGCCGGTGCTCAGGCCCGGCGTGCCGCGCTCGACCAGGAAGGCACTGATGCCGTGCGCGCCTGGCATCGCGGGGTCGGTGCGGGCGAACACGGTGAACAGGTCGGCGATCGGCGCATTGGTGATAAAGCACTTGCTGCCGTTCAGCACGTAGTGGTCGCCGTCCTGCCTGGCGGTGGTCTGCAGCGCGGTGGCATCCGAACCAGCCTCCGGTTCGGTCAGCGCGAAGCAGCCGGTGACCTTGCCCGACGCCAGCTGCGGCAGGTAGCGCTGGCGCTGCGCCTCGGTGCCGTCGGCCACCAGCGACTCCGAGGCAATGCCGGTGTTGCCGCCGAAACGGGCGCGGAACACCGTGGCCGCCTGCGACACTTCGATGTTTACCTGCGCCAGCTCTTCGGTGGTCAGGCCGGCGCCGCCGTAGGCTTCCGGAATGCTGTGGCCGAACAGGCCGAGGCGGCGCATCTGCTCGACCACGGGCTCGGGGATGACATCGGTCTGGTCGATCTGCGCCTCGAGCGGGATGCAGGTTTCCAGCACGAAGCGGCGGAGTTCGGCAAGCAGCGCTTGCTGGCGGGCGGAGTCGCGGATCATGGAGGGTTTCCGGTGGCGGGTTGAGGGTGGTGGGGGCGCGGCTACTGTGCCGTGATGCCGGCGGTCTTCAGCACGCCGGTCCATTTTTTGGTTTCGGCATCGAGGAAGCGGTCGAACGCGGCCGCGGGTTGGGGGGCCAGGTCCATGCCGAGTTCGGCCAGGCGGCGCGCGGTGGCCGGGTCGGCGGTGGCGCGCGCGGCGGCCTCGGCCAGCTTGCGCACCACCGCGTCCGGCGTGCCCTGCGGCGCCACCAGCCCGAACCATGCGCCCACTTCATAGCCCGGCAACTGCGCCGCCTCGGCCACGGTGGGCACGTCCGGCAGCACCGCCGTGCGTTTGGCCGAGGTCACTGCCAGCGCGCGCAGCTTGCCGCTTTGCACCTGCTGGCGCGCAATGGCGGAGGTCAGGGCCATCATCGACACGCGCGCACCCAGCAGGTCGCTCAGCGCCTCGGGCTGGCCCTTGTAGGGCACGTGGGTCAGCTTGACGTGCGTCATCTGCGCCAGCAATTCCGCCGACAGGTGGTTGGAGGTGCCGATGCCCGCGCTGGCGTAGGTCAGCGTGCCCGGCTGCTTGCGTGCCGCGTCGAGCAGTTGCGGCAGCGTGCGCAGCGGCGACGAGGCCGGCACCACGATCACGTTGGGCACCGCGCCGATGCCGGCCACGGCGCGGAAGTCCTTGCCGCCCTTGCCCTTGCCCTGGCCCTGGAAAGACGGATTGAGCAGCGGCCCGACCACGTAGCTGGGGCTGACCGCCAGCAGCGTATAGCCGTCGGCAGGTGCCCTGGCGACAAGGTCGGCGCCAATGGCGCCGCCGGCGCCGGTCTTGTTCTCGACGATCACCGGTTGGTGCAGCACCTCGGCCATGTTCTCGGCCGTGATGCGGGTGACCGAGTCGACCACGCCGCCCGCCGAGAACGGCACGATGATGCGCACCGGGCGGTCCGGGAAGCGCGCCGCGTCGTCGGCGGCGGCCAGCGTTGCCGCGGGCGTCAGCGCGGCGCAGGCCAGCATGCCGGCGGCGAGCCGGCGCCATGGGTAAAAGGCATCCATCTTGTCTCCTTGGTTGCCTGCGCCCGGGACGTTGCCGGGCGCGAGGTCGGTCTCATGCAGGCCTCTGGCGGGCCGCTGGTCCTGGTCCTGCCGGCGACATTGCCGGCAGGCTGCGCCGTCGCGCCACTGTCCCGTAACGGGTCAGCGCGCGCAGCTCAGTTCGATCTGCCGCACCGCTTCGCGCAACCTTGGCGCCACCTCGCGCTCCAGCAGGTTGTCGCGGTTGCGCGATGCCGCGATGGTGCAGTTCAGCGCGAACGGGTCCTGGTGCAGCGACTGGCGCAACGGCGCCGCGATCGCATGGATCTCGGGCCGCCACTCGCCGCGGCTCAGGCAATAGCCGTGCGCGCGGAAGTGCTGCTGGTCCTCCGTCCACATCTGGCGCTCCTGGCTGAAGCGCTGCGGGTCTTCGACCCGCAGCCGGTTCAGCAGCGCCGTGCGCTCATCCGCGCTGCACGCCAGCAGCACCGCGCGGCCGATCGCGCTGGCCAGCAGCGGGCGCGTGCTGCCGATGTCCGGCTGGTAGAAGTTGCCGGGATCCAGCCGGCAACTGTCGACGTAGACCACCGACAGGCGCTCGCGCATGCCCAGGTTCACGGTGCAGCCGGTTTCACGCGCGATGGCCTCCATGTAGGGCCGGGCCACCTGGCGGATCGCCAGCCCGGCCAGCATCGGGTAGGCCAGCGCCAGCACCCCGGCGCCGAGCCGGTACTTCTGGTTGCCGGGCACGCGGCTGAGAAAGCCCAGCAGCCCCAGCGTGTACGTCAGCCGCGACACCGTCGCCTTGGGCAGCCCGGTGCGCGCCACGATGTCCTGGTTGCCCAGCACCGGGCTGGACGGCGTGAACGCGCGCAGCACCTGCAGCCCGCGCGCCAGGTTGGTGGCGAACTGGCGGTCGGTGGCGAGGGCATCCTCGCTGGCCAGGCCTGGCAGGGGCAGGGGTTCCGGGTGGCGGTCCATGCTGTGCGGTGGTTGCTTGGGTTCCATGCTGGGATCCGGAAAAGGGGGCGTCAATGTTGTAGCACGACCGTTCCGCAGAGCGAAACCGTACTTGCGCCCCGGCCGGCCGCCTGCCACCTTGCAGCGGACAACCCTGCCGCCGGAGACCTCCATGCCAGACCAGCACGCCCACCCTGTATCGCCCGAAGCAGCGGGCAACGGCCCGCTCGCCGGGTTGCGCATCCTCGACATGGCCACCGTGGTGGCGGCGCCGTTCTCCGCCACGCTGTGCGCCGACATGGGGGCCGAGGTGGTCAAGCTGGAACTGCCCGACGGCAGCGATCCGCTGCGCGGACTGGAGCCGGTCACCGAGGACCACGCGCTGTACTGGAAGGTGACCAACCGTGGCAAGCGCGGCATCTCGCTGGACGTGCGCACGCCGCGCGGCCGCGAGATCTTCCTGCGCCTGCTGCCGCGCTTCGATGTATTGGTGGAGAACTTCCGCACCGGCACGCTGGCGCGCTGGGGGCTTGATCTCGCCACGCTGCACGCGGCCAACCCCAGGCTGATCGTGCTGCGGCTGACCGGCTTCGGCCAGACCGGGCCCGATGCGACGCGACCGGGGTTTGCCCGCATCTTTGAAGCCAGGAGCGGCTTCACCAACCTGGCCGGCACGGCGCAGAGCGGGCCGATGCATATGAACTACCCGACAGGCGACATGATCGCCGGCCTGTTCGGCGCCTTTGCCATCGCCACCGCGGTGGCGGAGCAGCGCGCCAATCCAGGCCAGCCCGGCCGCGAGATCGACCTGGCCGCCACCGAGGCGCTGTTCCGCCTGCTGGACCCGCTCGCCATCGAATACGAACGGCTCGGCCATGTGCGCCAGCGCGCCGGCAACCGCACCACCTACGCCGCGCCGTCCAACATGTACCGCACGGCGGACGATACCTGGGTCACCGTGGTGGCCTCGTCCGACGCCACCTTCCGCCGGCTGGCCGAGGCCATGGGCGCGTCGCATCTCGCCCAGTCACCGGAATACGCCACCAATGCCGGTCGCGTGCGCCATATCGAAGCCCTCGACGGCTGCATCGCCGAGTGGTTCGCCGCGCAGCCCTACGCCGTTGCCGCGGCGCGGCTGGAACAATGCCAGGTGCCGTTCAGCAAGGTGTTCAGCATCGCCGATATCGTCGAAGACGCGCAGATGGTGGCGCGCCAGGCCATCGTCAGGCTGCCCGATGCGGATTTGGGCACGGTGCCGGCCCCTTGCGTGGTGCCGCGGTTTTCGGGCTATGCGCCGCCATCACCGCGTACCGGGCCGGATGTGGGGGAACACAATGCGGAGGTTTACGGGGAGTTGGGTATTGGGGAGGAGGAGTTGGTGCGGCTGCGGGGGGAGGGGGTGGTTTGACGTTGGCCTAACTGCGGTGAGAAGTAGTGCGAATTAGCCGGACTGAAGCGCAGTGGCGCCTTGCGTTCGATGCTTGGCCCATTGCTATACCGAAACCGGGCACCCGCCGGCAGGGGGAAATTTCCCTCTGGTGAGCGGCCGTTGCCCCGTCTCTGCCACTGAGGGGGGTAGTTCCAGTGGCGGCTTTGCAGCCGATGGCCGACATGGGTTTCAATGAAGACGAGTCCCCCACTCGACCGTGCAAATCAGTGAAGTTTTCCCGAACCGTTGTCTCCAGGATGCCAAGTGGATGGCTTCGCGGTGGGCCTTGACACTGCAACGTCGTGCCTCCGGTAATCATGGCAGCGGAGCGCAGCTACTGGCTTATCCGGAACTCAACCCAGCCGAGCGCGAAAGCTTGCGGCGCAGTGCGCGCGTCGGGCGTCGTACGGTTGAGTGCTCACCAGAAGCCAAGCACCTTCCACCAGACGCTCCCGACCACGGCGAAGATCAGCAGCTCCACCACGCACATCACAAAACCGACGCGCCACCAGGTTCCCATCGTGACATATCCGCTTCCGAAGATGATCGGCGAGGTGCCCGTCGCATAGTGGGTCAGCGTCATCATGATCGCCGAGCCGGCCGCCATAAGCAGCATGAAGGGAACCACGTACCCTGGCGGTATCAGATTGACTCCGACTGACAGGAAGGCAAGCAGCATCGCACTGATGTGCGCCGTCGTGCTGGCGAACAGGTAGTGGGAGAAAACGAAGACCGCCACCAGGATCGCAGCCGTGCCGCCCCAGCCAATGCCGCTGGCCACGATCGCGTCGCTCATGCCCTTGGAGAACCACGTGATCACGCCTTGCTTGTTCAGTTGCTCGGCCAGCATGATCAGCGCACCAAACCATATCAGCGTGTCCCAGGCGCTCTTCTCGGACAGCACGTCGTCCCAGTCGATGGTGCCAGTGATGATCAGCACGAACAGGCCGACGAGGGCGACCACGGTTGGGTCCAGCGTGAGCGACGGACCGAACACCATCGCCGGAACGTTGGCCCACAGCAGCAGCAGTAGCGCGAAGGTAAATATCATGACCATTTCCTTCGGCGACACTGGGCCCATCTTCGCCATTTCGGCGTGCGCATATTCCACTGCGTTGGGCGTGGCCTTGAGCTGCGGCGGCGACAACACATAGATCACCAGCGGCATCACCAGCATGCATAGCAGACCGGGCAGCAACATGCACAGCGCCCAGCTCGTCCAGCTTAGATGCAGATTCTGGTTGGTTGCCTTGGCAATGTAGTCCACCACCAGGGGGTTCGGGGCGGTGGCGGTCACGAACATCGCCGAGGAGATAGGATTGGCGTGATAGTTGACCAAGGCCAGGTAGGTGCCAACCTTGCCCTCGGTGCCGTTGGCCGGGTCCGAGTCGAACGCGTTGGCAATCGACTTCATGATCGGATGTACGATGCCGCCACCGCGCGCGGTATTGCTCGGCGTGAACGGCGCCAGCACCAGTTCACAGGTGGCCAGACCATAGCCGATGCCTATCGTTCGTTTCCCCATCAGGGATATGAACAGCAGGCCAACGCGGGTGCCCAGGCCGGTCTTCTTCACGCCGCGGGAGATCAGGATGGCCACCACGATCAACCAGATGAGCGGACTGTCGAAGGCGGTCAGCGCGTCGGCGATCGCTCCCTTGGAGGAGGTCGAGGTGACCTGCGACAGCGAGAGGACCACGATGGCCATCATCGCCATCACCCCGATCGGCATGACCTTCAGGATGATCGCAACGATTGTGGTCAGAAAGATGGCAGCCAGGCCCCAGGCCTTGGAGGTGAGCCCCTCAGGCACGGGCAGCAGCAGCAGGGTGATCAGCACGACCGTGGTGATCAGCGCTGGGCCCAGTCGGAACGGGACCACACTATTGAAGTAGCGGAACGCTGCTTTTAGTTTTGTAAGCATTTTGCGATCCTTCTCAGAAGAGTTGGGTTCACACCGACGCCGGCAGTCAGTACGGTGAAGTTTGCGTCCCGCTGGCACTCATGATCACCGGCATAGAAGGACGTAATTCAAAAGTCACAGCGCTACCACGGTACGCGACCTGCATCACTGTTGAAGCCGCTTGCGCCCTATAGCCGAACTGGTCGCTTTGCCCCCGCTCCGGAGTGCTTGAAACAGCACACGCGGCTCTGCAGATTCGTCATGCGGCGTGCCTAGGCAAAAACCATCGGTGTGCTATGGTTTTTTATATGACCTTTTCGGCTAGGGGACCAGTGTGCGTTGGCCGGCCCAGCTACCAAACGAGCGCGCAATGGTACGTCTGAGCGTCGAAGGACGGCAGCTCGAAGCACCGGCAAACTGCTCCATCCTGCAGGCCTTTTTGCAGGCGGGAGAAACGCTTGTCGAGGGCGTTGGCTGCATGGGCCAGGGTGTATGCGGCTCTTGCCGTGTCATGGTGCGGCGCAGCGGCGAGCAGGACGTGCGCACGGCGCTCGCCTGCGAGACGCTGGTCGAGGACGGTATGCAAGTCGCGTTTCTGGATTACTTCACGGCCTCGGAGCGGCACGTCTATCGCATCGACGAGATCGGCGATAGCTGGGAGGCCTTGCGGACCATCTCCGAAGTGTTCCCCGAAGCCGCGCATTGCCGTCACTGCAGTGGATGCGACCGCGCCTGCCCGAAGGGGCTCGACGTCCAGGACGGGGTGAAGTTCGCGGTCGAAGGCAAGCTGACAGCTTCGAGCCAGGTCTTCGACGAATGTGTGATGTGTAACCTCTGCACGCTGGCGTGCCCCGAGCATATCCGTCCCAACCATCTCGGCTTGTTCGTGCGGAGAATGATCGCGGCGCAAACGCTGCGGCCGGCCAATCTCATGCTGCGATTGCAGCAGATCGAGAACGGCGAGATGAAGATCGACTTCGACGCAGCGGGCGCGCACCCGCCGCGCTGAAGGGATGAACCATCATGCCGGCTGGCATCCCCTACGAAGACGCGCGCAAGCGCTACCGTCCCGGCACGGCGCCAACGATGCGCGGCGACGACATTCCCGCCGACGAACTGCTCAAGGGCTATCACCCCGACCACGGCCCCAATGCACGCGTGGTGCTGGGCGCAGGCGTCAATCGCGGCGAGCCTTGTCAGCCGGATCTCGCCCGATATCTGCAAGCCAACGCGCTGATCGACGACGTCGATATTGCTGGCGCGCAACTTGTCTCCACAGATGTGCTGATCGTCGGCGGGGGTGGTGGCGGTTGCGCAGCGGCGCTTAGCGCGGCCAAGCAGGGCGCGCAGGTGGTTCTCGCCACCAAGCTGCGCCTCGGTGACAGCAATACCGTGATGGCAGAAGGCGGGATCCAGGCAGCCATCGGCGAGGACGACAGCCCTCAATTGCACTTTGAGGACACCTTGCGCGCCGGACATTTCTGCGGCGAGCCCGAGTTGGTCGCCCAGATGGTGATGGACGGGCCCGACGTGATTCGCTGGCTGATCCGGCTAGGTATGATGTTTGACCAGGAGGAGGACCGGCCCTTGGGTGGCAATCTGCTGCGCAAGAAGCCCGGCGGGGCGTCGGCCGCGCGCATCCTCTCCTACCGGGACTACACCGGATTGGAGATGATGCGCGTGTTGCGCGAGGCGGTGGACCTGGAACCCGCAATCGCGGTGTGGAACCGCTGCCCCGTGGTCGAATTGCTGTCCGACGAACGGGGGCGTTGCGCCGGCGCGGTGATCTACAACCTCGAATGGCGCACCTTCATGCTGGTACGCGCGCGCGCCGTGGTTCTTGCAACCGGAGGGGCGGGGCGCCTGCACCTGAATGCGTTCCCCACGTCCAATCACTACGGTGCTACCGCAGATGGCCTGGTGCTTGCCTATCGGATCGGCGCGCGGCTGCGCGAGCTGGATTCGTTTCAATACCATCCCACCGGCATTGCCTACCCGCCGCACCTGGCGGGCGGCCTGATATCGGAAGCTGCCCGTTCGGCCGGCGCAAAGCTGATCAATGGCGAGGGCGAGAGGTTTGTCGATGAACTCAAGCCGCGGGACATCGTGGCCTCGGCGATCCTGCGTGAATGCGCGCAGGGGCGCGGCATCGAGCGTGGCGGCAGGGTTGGAGTCTTCCTCGACACGCCGACGCTGGAAATGGAGAACCCCGGCATTCTTGCCAGTCGACTCGTGACGCTACGCCATCTTGCGCACAAGTGCGGACAGGATGCGGCACAGGAGCCTTTCCTGGTCTATCCGACCCTGCACTACCAGAATGGTGGCGTTGCCATCGACAAGAACGGCATGACGAACGTGCCGGGGCTGTACTGCGTGGGCGAGGTCACGGGCGGGATTCACGGGCGCAACCGGCTGATGGGCAACGCGCTGCTCGATATCCTGAGCATGGGCAGGCGCGCCGGTGCCAGCGCGGCGCAAGCCGGGCGCGGCGCCATGGGCGCGCGCGCGGGCATTGGCCACGTGCACGCGTGGCAGCGGGAGCTGACGCTGGCCGGGCTGCCGCTGCACGTCAAGGCCCCCCAGCTCTTCCCTGGCTACGCGAATTTCGATCTGCGCGTCGATGCAGGGTTGGACACGGGCGCGTCGGGTCGGGCTGTCGGCGGCACCATGTAGGCGGAGCATGGAGCGCGCCATGGAACAGCTCAACGAGGTTCTGATCAACGAGGACATCCGGGTCGGCGCCAACCTGGATGCCTGGCTGGCACGCGGCGGCGGAGAGGGGCTGGCGCAGGCCCTGCGAGAGCCGGACGCAATCATTGCCGAGATCAGGCGGGCGGACTTGCGCGGGATGGGTGGCGCCGGCTTCCCGACGCATAGAAAATGGGCAGCGGTCGCTGCGGTGGCTGCCGCTGAAAAATACATCATCTGCAATGGCAATGAAGACGAACCGGGCACGTTCAAGGACCGCTTCCTGCTGGAACATACGCCGCACCAGGTGGTCGAGGGCGCGCTGATCGCCGCGGTCGCTACCCGCGCCAACCATGTGGTGCTGTATGTCAACCCCCATCAGCCGCTGTCGCTGGCGACGATGCGCGAGGCGGTGCAGCAATGGCAGGCACACCCGCAATTCGCCGAGCTGGCAGGGGTGGTCGGCGGACCGGTATCGCTCCGCGTTGTACCCAGCTCAGGCTTGTATATCGGCGGCGAGGAAACCGCAGTCATCGCCAGCGTCGAAGGAGGATTCCCGTTTCCGCGCCGCAAGCCGCCGTTTCCCGCCGAGCACGGCGTGCATGGCGCACCGACGGTCGTCAACAACACCGAGACGCTGGCCCACGTCCCGGGCATCCTGCGCAACGGTGCCCAGTGGTATCGCAGCCTCGGCGTCGGCCATGCCGCGGGAACCAAGCTGTACTCGTTGTCGGGCGACGTCTTGCGGCCCGGCCTGTACGAGTTGCCGATGGGCACGAGCTTGGAGACGCTGGTATTCCGGCATGGTTGCGGGATGCTGCAGGGAAAGGAGTTCAAGGCGGTCTTCACGGGTGGCCCGTCCAATACGCTGCTGACCAAGCGCGATCTCGATGTGGCGCTGGACTTCGATTCCGTGCGGCAACGGGGCTCGCGGCTGGGCACCGGCGCGATGATCGTGGTATCGGAAGGGACCAGCATCGTGCGCAAGGTGGCGGAGTACGTCAGCTTCTTCGCCCAGGGCTCATGCGGCCAGTGCCCGCCGTGCAAGGGGGGGACTTTTCAACTGATGCGCCTGCTCAACCGGATCGATACGGGCCGCGGCGTTCGCGCGGACCTGGAAGCGTTGGAAAACCTTTGCCGCATCCTTCCCGGCAGCGGTCGCTGCGGGTTAATCGATGGCGCCGTGACGGTGGTAGACAGTTCCCTCAATCAGTTTCGGGAGGAATACGAGGCGCTCCTGATGGCATAGTTCCACCGTCGAACGTCCGAGATATGCGGGGCGTCGCGCTGTGTGAGCGCGCATGCCTTATGCAGGCATGTATCGCCTGGCGGCGCTACATCGGTCCCCTGGCGACACCGCAGCAACTCCGCAGCCATGAGTGGCCGGTTGCGGCATCATCATTCGATCAGCCCGCGGGCGGCCTGCCTGACGTCGGGCGAGGAGAAGCGGAAGACGGCGCGATCCAGCAAGTAGTGGATGAAGCCAGTCGCGAAGCCCAGTGCCAGCAGCGCCGGCACGTAAGGCGAGGAGCGCAGCCAGCGCGCCGCCTCGCCGAAGATGCGATCGGCGTAGGCGTATTCGTCGGTCACGGCCTCCACCTCCAGGACGGGTAGCAGCAAGGTGGAGATGACGGCGAGGACGAGCAGCACTGCCCAGCCGCGTCGATTGATGGGTGCGAGCAGTTGCTGCCAAGGTGTGCCGGGCGCCTGAGCCTTACCGGAAGCTGCGAGCGAAGTGAGTCCCATTGCCGCGCTCCAATGTTGTACGCTCCACAGCACGATGAACAGGAACGGGTCGCGCGCGAGGAAGGCGAAGAGCACCATGGACGAGACGCTGAGGACGTAGGCCACGCGCGGCAGCGATGCACGCTGCGAGCGCAGTTCGACGTATAGCATCAGGCCAGTCAGGATGATGACGAAGGCAATGCCGCCATCGTGCAGTATGCGCGCGAACAGGTCCGACCAGCCCACCCCCAGCAGCGGCTCGACCCAGCGATCCTGGAAGGCTATCGATCCAGCCAAGGCGTCTGCCAGTACGACCAGGCCACCGCCCACGACGAGCGCGAACCACCGGTCAAGCCGTCGCGTGACCGCGTCGGATGCTCGTCCTGCGCGAGAGCGGTAGAGGCTAAGTAGCCCAAAATGCTGCGCGGCGAAATGGTGACTCACCAGCAGGTAGTCCAGCACGGCCAGCCACACCACGCGCTCAGTCACCGGGATCGGCAGCAACCTCTCAGGCGCCAGAAGCAGGGCGAAGCAGGCCACGGCGATGGTCAACGGGGCCACTACGAAACGTAGCCGCTGAGTCGTGAGCAGAGGACGGTAGGCCGGGGTTGCGTAGGCCAACCAGGCCGACGCGACGCGGTGGCCGAACCATAGGGGTACTGCAAAGGCAAAAAACAGTCCGTCCACCGGGCTGGCGCGCACGTCGTCATGACCCCAGGCCAGCAGAAGGACCAGAGGGGCTAACCACAGCGCATTCAGTACCCAAACGAGGTCCCAAGCCGGGTTCTTGATCCAGCGCATGGTGGGCTTCCTGGCTTCGCCGCTGCCGCGCAACTGGCCATTGGCCATGGTGGAACTCCTGGAAGTTGCTTGCGAGGTGGTGGTTTCAGCATATGCGCACAAGGATCGGGAGGACAAATACTTTCCTGTCTTCGGGCGATGCTCGCAGGCCGACTTCGAAATGGCGGCCCTGTAAAGTTCTCGTGCAGTCGTGCCAGCTCAGCAGCCCGCGCCGGATTTCGCCAAGCGCAAAGAAAGGCCGATGTTCAATCCCCCTTGGCGAGCGGCGGTAGCGCCTTTTGCAGTGCTATGATTTCGCGGCGGCGACGGACGCGCCCTCGATTCCGTGACGCCTGAGAGCGTCCGCAACGAAGCCGGAGGCCTTCATCTCCTCGACGAACCGCCGTAGCCATTCCACAGCTTCAGCGCTGCGGGCTTTGGGGAGGCCCATTGCCTGCTGTATGACCATAAACCTGCCCGGCAGCAACCTCAGGCCCGCAGTGCGCCTGGCATCTCCTTCCAATTGCTGTCGCACCCCTGCAGCGACGTCCGCATTTTCTTCCAGGAATGTTTGCACCACGGATGGAGACGTTGGGGCGCGCACGATCTGTGCATGTTTCAGCGTACGAGTGAGATAAAGGTCGTAGGCGCTCCCTTTCCCTACGACGACGCGGCGTCCGGCAAGGTCGACTTCATCGTTGGTCTTGACGGGGGATTCATGCTTCACCAGGTATGCGCCCTCGATCAGCACGTAGGGTTCAGAGAAGGCGATGCCGGCCCCCCGGACTGGGTCGACGGCAAAGAACCCGAAGTCAGCCTGCTCGGCCGTGACGGCATCGACCGACTTTCCCGCGGAATCGAACACGACAAGCTCAAGCGGCAGGCCAAGGCGATGGGCAAACTCGCCGGCCAGGTCTACTGAAACGCCGAATGGATTTCCCTCGGCATCGAGGTTTGCGAGGATGGGATTGCCCACATTAATGGATGCGCGAAGGATTCCCGTCGGCGCAAGCTCGAGCCGTGCATGGTCATTTGTCATGGTGCTTCCGAGTGTGCAATCTCAGTTGGTCTTCGCGTTCGCATGTCGATCCAGTAGTGCTTTCACTGCCGGGTCCATGGCGATGCCCTCTTCGCGCTGACGCGCCAGCTTGTCCAGTTCGATCTCTCCGGGAACAATGACAGGCTTGCCAGGCTCGGCCGGTGCGCTACCGTGGAGGATGGCTGCAAAGTCTTTCATGCGGGCAGCCAGCCATTGCGCCGATCCCAGCCGCCTGGTATCGACCAGGATAAAGAAATGGCCAAGGTTCTGGGGTTCGTCAGGTGCATCGACCCAAGACTTGACGTGCGTCAGGTACGCCGCATCCGAGAGCAATCCAGCGAAGAGATCGACCATCAGTGCCAGCCCATAGCCCTTGTGCCCGCCAATCGGCAGCAGGAAGCCATCGAGGGCGGCTTTGGGATCGGTGGTTCTTCGTCCTTGCGCGTCGGTGGCCCACGAATCCGGAATGGATTGTCCTGCCTTGAGTGCATTGCGAATCTTGGCGCGCGCGGCCACGCTCATTGCCATGTCCAGCAGGAAGTGGCGGCCGTCATGCCCCGGTACGCCGAAGCCCAGTGGGCTGTTGCCCAGGCGAGCATCGCTTCCGCCCCATGGCGCGATGGTCGTCGTGGCATTGCTGCCAATCATGCTGGCGAACCCTGCTTGCGCCGCAATGTAGCTGTACGGCGAAACCGGCCCGAAATGATTGCTGCCCCGGACGAAGGCCATGCCGATGCCGAATTCTCCGGCGACTTCCATGGCGGCGCGCAGCGCCTTCATGCCAGCGAGCGGACCGACCGCGTTGCCGCCATCGACCTTTACCAGCGCCGGCGCGGCGCGTTCGACGGTAATGGTGGGGCGTGCCGAGATACCGCCGGACCGGAGTCGTTCGCCATAGGATTCAATGCGAGACAGTCCATGGGTGCTGAGCCCGAAGAGGTCTGCCAGTACGAGGATGTCAACGACATCGCTGGCGTCATGTTCGGCCAGGCCGAGGCCCTGGAACGCGCGTGTTCCGAGCTGACGGAGATCGGCTTCGGATACCGTGATTCGATCTTGTTGCATGCTGGATATTCTCTGAAGATTTAGTTGGCCTGGATTCCCGCGCTGCGGACGACGGTGCCCCAGCGTTGTTGCTCGGTACGAATGAATGACGTGAATTCGGCGCTGCCCGCACCGACAGGCGTGCTTGCGTCCTCTGCAAGTCGCTGTCGCACCAGTGGGCTGGCCAGGGCCTTTACTGCCTCGGCATGCAGACGACTGACAACCGGCGTGGGCGTGCGCGCAGGCGCCATCAGCCCAAACCACTGAGAGCTTTCGAATCCGGGATAGCCTTCCTCGGCAATGGTGGGAACGTTGGGAATCGGCGTGAGGCGTTTTGACGATCCAACCGCGAGGATGCGCAGCTTGCCTGCCCTGGCGTGTTGCAGGATCCCTGCCAGGCCCGCCGATGCGGCGTCAATGTTTCCGGCCAGCAAGTCGGTAATCTGGGCGCCGGTGCCCTTGTAAGGCACGTGCACGAGATCGATATGCGCGGCCTGCTTGAGCATCTCGAAGGCGACGTTGCCAGCGCTCCCGTTGCCCGCCGATCCGTATGTCATGGCGCCAGGCTTCGCCTTGGCCTGGGCGATGAATGCCTTGATGGAATCGCTATGGACGGTAGGCCCGACCGCGAACACCATCGGCACTTTCGCGAGCAATGTCACCGGCGTGAAGTCCTTCAGAGGATCGTAGGGAAGCTTGCGCATCATGGCGGGATTGACGGCAAGCGTGCCAACGTGGCCAAGGACCAGTGTGTATCCGTCAGGCGCGGCGCGCGCGGTTTCCTGCATGGCGATGACACCCTGGCCACCGCCCTTGTTGTCCACGACGATCTGTTGGCCCAGACCCTTCGACATCTCTGCCGCGATCGCGCGGGCAATGGCGTCCGAGCTTCCGCCGGGTCCATACGGGACGATCAGCCGGATCGGCCTGACGGGTGTCCAGGTCTGCGCATGTGCGGGGATCAGTAAAGCGGCTAGCGGGATCGCGAGGGCGGCAAGGGCGGCACGGCGCGGCATGCGCCGTACCGGCTCTCGTACTTTGTTGGGCATTGTGTCTCCTGCTTGGTCATGACAGCGTTTTGTTCTGTCCGTGCCGCGAATGATCACGCTCGCCGGATTCCGGTGTAAAGTGCAAATATCACAAGTATTCTTGCGTTGAGCACATGAATTTCGATCTGGCGGACTTGCGGGCGTTTCTGGCCGTAGCCGATCTGGGCAGCTTCAAGGCAGCATCCGATGCGATGTTCTTGTCGCAGTCGGCACTGTCGCGTCGTGTCGATAAATTGGAAGAGGCGCTTGGCGTTGCGCTTTTCACGCGGACCACCCGGAAGGTCGAATTGACTACCCTGGGCCGCATGTTTGTGCACAAGGCGCGCAATGTCATCAACGAGCTTGAAGAGGCCATGCTCGGCATCCAGACCGTTGCCGAGCGGCTGTCGGGCGAGGTGACGCTTGCTTGCGTACCGTCTGCGGTAGGCCATTTCTTGCCCTCGGTCGTGGGGCCGTATCACGAGCGCTATCCGGGGATAAGACTCCGCATCATTGACGAGTCTTCGGGCGATGTCCTCCTCGCAGTCGCGCGCGGCGATGCGGATTTCGGTCTGACCTATATCGGGACGCAGGAGCCAGACATCGAATTCTGCCCTTTGATTGAAGAGGCGTTTGTTGTCGCCTGTCGCAAAGGGCATCCGTTAGCTTCGCGAAAAAGCGTCAAATGGAAAGACCTTGAAGGTTTTGACTACATTACGCTCGCGCAAGGCAGCGGCAATCGCTTCCTGATTGACCAGGCCCTTGCGCGGCTGCAGGTAAGACCGCGCTGGTACTGCGAGGTAAATCACGTTCCCGCCCTGGTAAGCCTGGTCCAGGCCGGCCTGGGAATCGGTGTTGTGCCTCGAATGGCTTTGCCGCCGAAGTCCGGCAGTGGTCTTCTTGCGATCCCGCTGACTGACCCAGCCATAACTCGAACGTTGGGATTGATCTCGCGTCGAGGACGCCCGTTGGCGCCGGCCGCGCAGATTCTCTTTGACATGCTGATCCGAAGAGGAACAGCAAAACTCTAGGCGCGTGGCATCGAAGTTACTGCAGTGCAAGTGACCGGTGTCGGAGCACCCAGGGTCGCTCGGTAAGTTTCCCACGGCCTCGCTCTACACGCTGACCAAGGGTGCGATCGCAGGCTTCAATCGCAGTCTGGTGCGTGATCTGGGGCCGAAAGGCATCACGGTCAACACCGTCCATCCTGGCCCGACCGACACCGATATGAATCCCGCCGGCGGCCCGGTCAGCGAGATCGTAGGGCCCGGCATTGCCTTGGGCCGATATGGGCAGCCACATGAGATTGCCGGCGTCGTGGCATTCCTCGCCGGCCCGGACGCAGCCTGCATCCAGGCGGTGGTCGCCAACAGCCGTGGGCCTGAAACGCTGGGCGATGCCGTGAAAGCAATCGGGCCTTCGATTCGCCCTGGCACGCGCGAGGAAGCCGCAGCGCAGGAGATCGTGCTGGTGGCCGTGAACTGGTCGAAGCTGCCGCAGACCTCGTGCCCGGCGCGTGATGTTCTTGTCCGGCGATGATGCCAATGCCAAGGTCGAGGTGGCCAGGTTGATCGATCGTCTTGGATTCTTCGGCATCGATCTCGGTTCGCTCGATGCGGGCGGAAGGCAGCAGCAGTTTCCTGGAGGACCGCTGGCGGCGCTGAATCTGGTGAGGTCGGGTTGACTGGGAAGGCGGGGGTGAAAGCAACCGAACTAGCGGCGCACTGCGCTCGATCTCCCGTCGCCTCGTTGCTGCGATGCCTGGTGCTGAGACTGACTGGCTCCCGCTGTTGCGCCGCGCAGAGTTTCCCACCTCCAATGACGGCACTATGCTCTTTGGGGCGACTTGACTTCGGCTTCGTGACACCCTTCGCGAGATCCGCTGCCGCGTTCCAGCAGCCGCGCCGGCAGCGCAAGCAATAGCGTGACCGCTCCCGTTGCGAGCAGGATAGCCAGCAGTTCGAATGCAAGATAGAGGTCGCCGGTGTGGGTCTTGATCGCGCCCACCGCGATCGGGCTGAGCAAGGCCGCCACGCCGCCCAGGCTGCTGACCAGTGCGATGCCGGCGGGCGCCTGCTGCGCGCCAAGGTACGCCGGCGGAATCGTCCAGAACACCGGCAGCGCGGCCAGGCACGCGGCGGCCCCGACCGTCATGCATGCCACCGCCGGCACCAGTTCGCCGCGCGCGAGGCCCATCAGCAGGAAGCTGGCGGCGGCAACCAGCAGGCAACCCGCCACGTGCCAGCGCCGTTCCAGGAGGCGGTCTGAGCTGCGCGCCAGCAGGTACATCGTTACCAGCCCGAGTACATAGGGCAGCGTGGAGATCCAGCCGATGCGCGACACGTGCGCCTCGCCGAAGCCCTGGATCAGCGTCGGCATCCAGTAGGCGATGGTGTTGGTGCAGGCATAGATCGACAGGAAGGCGAGGCCGATGACGTAGATGTGTGGATCCCTGAGCAGCGCCAGGATGCCGCCGTGCCGGCGCGCCTGGACTTCCTTGCCAAGGTCGCTGGCGAGCATGGCCTTTTCCGCGGGCGTGAGCCACTTTGCCTGGGCGGGGCTGTCGTCGAGGTAGCGCCAGGCCACCAGGCCGAGCAGCATCGCCGGAAGGCCTTCCACCACGAACAGCGCCTGCCAGTCGCGCAGGCCCAGCCATCCATCCAGGTGCAGCATGATCGCTGCCGCCAGCGGACCGCTGATCATCCCGGCGAAAGTGCCCGACATCAGGAACAGCGACGTGATCCGTCCGCGGCGCTGTGCGGGGAACCAGTAGGTCAGGTACAGGATGACTCCCGGGAAGAAGCCGGCTTCGGCCACACCCAGCAGGAAGCGCGCGAAATAGAGCGCCTCGGGCGAATTGACCTGGCTGGTGGCGACGGTCGCCAGGCCCCACAGCAGCAGGATGCGCGTAATGGTCAGGCGCGCCCCGGTCTTCTGCATATAAAGGTTGCTGGGCACCTCGAACAGGATGTACCCGGCGAAGAAGGCCGCCGCGCCGATGCCATAGGCCGCATCCGAGAGACCCAGGTCGCTGCCCATGCGCAGCTTGGCGAACGAGATGTTGATGCGGTCGATCGTGTTCAGCACATAGGCCGCGAACAGGAACGGGAGCAGCCGCCAGGTGATCTTGCGGTAGAGGGCGGCGAGCGAGACGGCATCGTGCGGCGGTGCCGAGGGCATGGCAGAGGCGGGGGCGAGTGGTTGCACTTGGTACTCCTGGGCATTGCAAGTGTTGTCTCCCCTCTCCCATTTATGGGAAAGGGGAGAGAAGCCGGCGGCGGGGTCAGGCCGCGGCTTCGCGCGTGGCGCGGTCCAGCATCGGCACCGCGAGTTCGCAGGCCTCGATGCCTTGCAGGCTGACGATCTTCAGCACCGCCAGGATCTGCGCGCGCGTGGCGCCCAGGCGCAACGCGGCTTCGATATGCCGCTGGGTGCCGTGGCCGTACATGTGGGTGATCGCGGCATCGCCGGCGATGCAGAGGAACTCGATCCACAGCGGCGGCAGGATGTTGTCTGTCCACAGGCCGAAGCCCATGGCCAGGAATTTCTCCAGGTACTGCGGATCCCAGCGGTACAGCGTTTCCCACAGCGGGTTGAACATGCCGTTGGCACGTACCGCGTCGCACACCGGCGTCGCGCCTGATGCGACTGGCTCATCCGGGATGCCGGCGCGGGCCAGTTCCTCGGCCAGTGCCGGCACGCCGACCGCACAGGCATGGATGCCGACCACGCTGGCAAGCTTGAAGACTTCCAGGATCTCGGCGCGCGTGGCGCCCAGCCGGATCGCCTCGCGCACGTGGCGCGATACGCCCGGCTTGTACAGGTGCGTGGCGGTGACGTCGAGGTTCAGGCGAATCAGCGCGACCAGCTTGGGATCGAGCACGCCTTCGGCCTGCGCATCGCGAGCCAGCGCGACCCAGCTGGCAATCCACCTGGGATCCCATTCGGTCAGCGGATCGAGCTCGCCGCCGAGCACGCCGGTATCGCGCAGCGCCTTGTAGTGGGCAAACAGATTGTGTTGCATGGCTGTCTGGTTATAGGGCGGGCTCAAATGACCGAACCGCCGTTGGGACTGATGACCTGGCCGACCAGGTAGTGCTCGTCGCTGGCGAGATGCAGCACGGTCGCGGCGTATTCCTCGACGGTGCCGAAGCGGCCCGCCGGGCAGCTTTGCCAGAGGCGGTTGCGGCCGTCTTCGCCGATCTTTTCCAGGTACTGATTGAAGGCGGGCGTCGCGACACCGCCGGGTGCCATCGCGTTGACGTAGATGTTGGCGCCGGCCACTTCCAGCGCCACGGAACGGGTGAAGGCAACCACCGCGCCCTTGGTGGCGCTGTAGTGCGGGCTGTGCGCGCTGCGGGACGAGATCCCGGCGATCGACGCGATATTGACGATGCGGCCGTAGCGTTGCGGCTGCATCAGCCGCAACGCCTCGCGGGTGCAGTAGAAGGTGCCATGCACGTTCACGCCCCAGTAGCGCAGCCATTCCTCGTCGGTGATTTCGCTGGTAAAGCCGAGCGACGCGCGCGGCACCGGCGTCTGCAGGTAGGCGTACAGCTGGTTGCGGCGCTCGGTGTCCACCGGACGGTTCGGGGTCAGCGCGGCGTTGTTGACGAGGATATGCACCGTGCCGAAGGTCTCGCGCGCCTGCGCGAACATGTCGGCCACTTGCTGGCTCGACGATACGTCGCAGACGACGGAAAGGCAGCGCCGGCCTTCGGCCAGGACTGCTTCGCGCGCCGCGGCCAGCGAAGCGGGGTCGATGTCGCAGATCACCAGGTCGGCGCCGGCGCGCGCCAGCGCCACGGCGATGCCCTGGCCCAGGCCGGGGCCGACGCCGGTCACCACGGCGATCTTGTTGGTCAGTTTCATGATCGGTTGCTCGGTTGCTGCAAGGAGGGGCTGTGTTCGGATGCCGACGGCACGCGCGGCCAAGGCAAGGCGCATGCCGTGGCGGATGGCTGCACTCAGGCGCAGCCCGGCACCGTGAAGCCGCGTTGCCCCGGCTTGCGGTTCGGCGCCATGCCGAGCTGGCGGATGGTCTCGTCGGCGCTGTCGTACCACTCGTCGATCTTGTAGATGCGGCGCGCTTCCTTGCCGTCGGCGACATCGCGGCCGAGCTCGCGTGCCAGGCGCACGGTCTGCTCGATCTGCTGCACCGAGGTCATGCGCTCGCCCTTGCGGCCCCACAGGTTGTCCTCGATGCCCACGCGCACGTGCAGGCCCAGCGCGATCGCCATCGCGTTCATCGGCAGCACCGCGCGCATCGCGCTTTCGATGGTCAGCACCGCGCCGTCCGGCGTGCGACGCGCGAACTCGATCATGTCGGCCGGGTGCAGGCCCGCAGCGCCGCCGCCGATGGCGACGTAGTTCAGGATCAGCGGGCCGCGGTACTGGCCCTTGCGGATCAGGCGCTCGACCGTCTCCAGCTGCGCCACGTGGCCAAGCATGAAGTGCGGCTGGATGCCTGCCTTGCTCAGGCGCTGCAGGTGTTCGATGAAGAACGACGGCTTGGAGTCGACCACCATCTCGCTATACGCCTTCAGATACTCGGGCTTCTCGAGGATGGTGCCCTGCACGTCGTCGGCGGTCAGCATCTCGCAGATGTTCATCTGGCTGGTGTTGATCGCGATCGTGACCTGGTCAGGCTTGGGATCGAGTTCCGCCAACATGTGGCGGGTGTCGTAGTCCAGCCACTCGGCGGCCTTGCCTTCGCCTTCGGGTGCGAACGAGATCGAGCCGCCGACCTGCAGCACCATGTCGGGTACGGCTTCACGCAGGCGCGCCAGCATCTCGTTGAACATCGACAGGCGCTTGGAACCCTTGCCGTCCGACTCGCGCACATGCACATGCAGCACCGTGGCGCCGGCGTTGTAGCAATCGACGGCCTTCTGGATCTGCGCGTCCATGCTCACCGGGATATCGTCCGAGTCGGAGGGCAGCCACTGCGGGCCATAGGGTGCGACCTGGATCACCAGTTTTTCCTGGTTTTCGGGAAGCAGGCTGTCGTCGAGAAAATGCATGGATAGTCTCCTGATGGTGACGCCCTTTGCACGGGGGCGATGCAGGTATTCTGGACGCCGGGCGCATGCTGCGTTTATCCTGTTGTCACTATTTCCTATCCATTTGTCACATCTGGTGAAAACCCGAACCATGAAGCCCGAGCGCCGTTCGGTCCCGGTCGGCACGCTTGCCCGGGTGGTCGAGGTGCTGCGGGCCCAGGGCGCCGACCCGTGGCCGCTGCTGGGCCGCCATGGCATCGGCGCGGCGGCCCTGGAAGAGCCCATGGCGCCGGTGGCGCTGACGCTTTGCGGCCGCATCCTGGCCGATGCGGCGCAGGCCTCCGGCCGGCCCACATTCGCGGTGCAGGTCGGCGCCCGCGCCAATATGGAAAACGCCGGGCCGCTGCGCCTGCTGCTGCTTTCTTCGCGCAATGTGCGCGACGCGGTGGACGGGCTGCTGCGCTACGGGCGTATCTGGTACCGCGGCATCGATACGGCGCTGACCGTGCGCGAAGGCTATGCGGTCTTCTCGATCGAAATCGACGGCGCCTTCGCGGGCCGCGACGAACTGCTGACCGCCTACCTCGCGGCCAACCTGCAGATGTTCCGGCTGATGCTCGGCAAGCACTGGTTGCCCGCGGCGGTCTCGCTGTCGCGCCCGCCGCCGCCGGAGCTGGCGCCGTTTGTCGCGCACTTCGGACCCGATGTGCGCTTCGGCCAGCCGCGCGACGAATTCGTGTTCCCGGCCGGCACGCTGGAGCAGCGCTGCGGCGTGGTAGACGAGGCGGTCGAATCCTCGGTGGTGCGCTACCTGAGCGAGCTGGAATCGCATGTCGCGCCGGATTTTCTCGGCCAGGCCCGGCAGGCGATCCGCGACCTGATGCTGTTGGGCGAATGCAGCGCGCCGCGGCTGGCATCGCTGTTCGCGGTGCATCGCTTTACACTGCATCGCCACCTGCAGGACCACGGCACCTCGTTCGCGCAATTGCTGGACGAAGAGCGGGAAGCGCTGGCGCGGCGGCTGCTGAGCCACACCGACATGCCGCTTGGCGATGTCGCGCGGGCTCTCGGCTTCAAGACGCAGGCGGGCTTCAACAAGGCCTTCCACCGCTGGCAGGGTGTCGCGCCCGGCACCGTGCGCGCGGGCGAGCGCCGCAGGCCGCGGCTTACGTTGCATCGCGATTGAGCCCGCGCACGGTGCACCGTGCCGGCATGACCAATCGCTTATGCTTCCGCAGTTTTATTTCATTGGTTTTCGCGGCCGGATCGTGCGCAAAATCCCGGTGCACACACGCCTCCGATGCCTTCTCGACCCAGGGGCATCGCCATTCACAGAAGCGGCGTGGGCTTATGGAGACAATATGAAATCAAGCCCGACATGCCGCGGCAAGCGCGCATGGCATTTCGCAGTACTGGCCGCCACCGCGCTGGCAGCCGCCCCCGTTCTCGCGCAGGGAAACTGGCCCTCGCGCCCCATCCGCATGGTCGTGCCGAGCCCCGGAGGCAGCGGCCCCGACGTGCTGGCCCGTGTGTTCGCCGAACAGATCTCGCAAGCGCTGAAGCAACCGGTGGTGGTCGACAACAAACCCGGCGCCAACGGGCAGCTGTCGGTCGATGCCGTCGTGCGCGCGCAGCCCGACGGCCATACCGTGCTGCTGGCGAGCGCCTCGGCCACCGTGATGAACCAGGCGATCCAGCCGAAGCTGCCGTTCAACATCGTCGAGGACCTGGTGCCGGTCGCGCAGATCGGCTCCGGCGGCGTGCTGCTGGTGGTCGCGCCGGACTTCCCGGCAAAGGACATGAAGTCCTTCGTGGCAACGGTCAAGGCGCGGCCCGGCAAGTATGACTACGGCAGCTGGGGGGTCGGCTCGGGCGGCCACCTCGCCATGGCACAGCTGCATACGCTGGCCGGCATCGACCTGACCCATGTGCCTTACAAGGGCGTGCCGCCGATCCTGACCGATCTGCAGGGCGGCGTGCTGAAGATCGCCTTCGTCGACATCACCACCTCGGTGCCGCTGGTGAAGAGCGGCAAGATCCGGCCGCTGGGCATCACCGGCAAGCACCGCGCGCCCGCGTTCCCCGATGTCCCGACCATGGCCGAGCAGGGCTTCCCGATGACCAACGAAGGCTGGTACGGGCTATTCGTGCCCAAGGGCACGCCACGCGAGATCGTCGTGACGCTGAACCGCGAGATCAACAAGGCGCTGCGCTCGCCGGCGCTCGCCACACGCTTCCAGCAGCTCAACATGATGGCCGATCCGCCGCTGACCACGCCGGACGAGTTCGCGCGCACGGTGCGCAACGACTATGCCACATGGGCCAGCGTGGTGAAGGTCAACGGCATCAGGCCGGAATAGCGGCGCCGCCTTGCAGCTAATCGCAGCTGATTCGCGGCCAAAGCGCAGGCCGGTCAGCCGGCCGAGGCCTGTTCCGCACACTGCTGGAACAGCTCGACGGCCGGCGAGGGCGCCTTGCCGGCCAGCGTAAAGGTGGACACCGGCAGCAGCACGCCCGGTATCTCCAGCGGAAGGACATGGGCGAGGCCGCGCGCAGCATAGGCGCGCGCCAGGCGCCCCGTCATCATCGCCACCGCCTGCATCGCCTCCAGCAGGCCCAGCACCAGGCCGGCCGATACCGACTCGACGTGGTTGGCCGGCACCTCCACCTTCATGCGCCGCAGCGACGCGTCCAGGCTCTGGCGCAGCCGGGCGGTGCGCGGCGGCACAACCCACGGGTACGACGCCAGGTCGGGCCAGTCCACCGTCGCTGACGCTGCCAGCGGATGCTCCGGGTGGACCGCCACCCGCAGCACTTCCTCATACAGGTGGCGCTGCTCGATATCCCCGGCCGTGGCGCGCTCCGACAGCGCCCCCAGCACGATATCAAGGCGGCCGGTGCGCAACTGGCCAATCAGCACGTCCATCGGCGCCTCGTACACCGCGATGTTCAGCGTCGGCATCCGCGCCTTGGCCAGCGCGATGATGCGCGGCGCGAGCGCCAGCGTTGAACCGGGCATGGCGCCGACCGCAATCGATGCGCAGGCGCCTTGCCCCAGCGCCAGCAGCTCGTCGCCGGCGCGGTCCAGCTCATCCAGGATCGACTGCGCATAGCTGACGAAGATCATGCCGTGCGGCGTGGGTTCGATGCCGCGGGGCCGCCGCACGAACAAGGGGTAGCCCAGGCCTTCCTCGACCTCGGCCAGCGCCTTCGATACCGCCGGCTGCGTGATGTTCATCGCGTTCGCGACCCGCGCGACCTGCCGGTGCTCTTCCAGTGCTATGACCAGACGGAGATGGCGTAGCTTCAGTCCGCTGCGCAGGAAGCCGATCGCGTCCATGGTGAAAACCCCTAGAAACAAGCTTGATTCATTGCGGTGCGGCCGGTCATGCCACAGCACCGCAGCGTGGATATTACCTTTTGGTTTGGTCAGACGCATCAACTTTCATTAGTCATGCGCGCACTGCCTTCGCACAATGGCTGTACCGGCCCGGCAATGGCCGAGACAACAAGGAGACAGCAATGGAAGCAGCACAGGCGCAAGCAGCACTGAAGGCGGTGGAGACCCCGGCGGCGTGGGAAGCCAGCGACATTGCCGCGAAGGAGAGTGAGTGGGTGGTCTGGCTGAGCGCGGACGAGATCGTGCAGCTGGAGACGGCGCTGGCGCATTGCAAATCGCTGGGCCTTGCCGTGCCGGCCATCAGCAAGGAGACGTTTCCGCTCGGCAGCCTTGCCGCGAAGCTGGAAGACCTGCGCCATCGCCTGGAGCGGGGACTGGGCGTGGTGCTGCTGCGCGGGCTGCCGGTCGAGCGCTATACCAAGATGGATGCCGGCACGATCTACTGGGGCATCGGCATGCACCTGGGCCGCGCGGTCGCGCAGAACGCGTTCGGCGACGTGCTGGGCCATGTCTGGGATCTTGGCAAGGACCCGAAGTCAGACATGACGGCGCGCGGCTATCAGTCGCGCCATCGGCTGCCGTTCCATACCGATGGCGCCGACGTGGTCGGGCTGCTGTGCCTGCGAACCGCGCGCCGCGGCGGCATGAGCAGCATCGCCAGTTCCATGGCAATCCATAACGCCATGCTGCGCGAGCATCCGGAACTGCTGGCGCGGCTGTACCAGCCCTTTGCATTCGACCGCCGGCACGAGGAAGCGCCGGGCCAGGCGCCGTACACCATGACGCATGTGTTCAGCTGGCACAACGGCCGCCTGTTCAACCGCTATATCCGCAGCTTCATCAATACCGCGCAGCGATTCCCCGACGCGCCGCCGCTGGCGCCCGTGGACATCGCCGCGCTCGACAGATTCGACGAATACACGCAGGACCCGCGCTTCCGCATTGACATGGAGCTGGCGCCCGGCGACATGCAGTTCCTGAACAACTACGTGGTCCTGCATTCGCGCACCAGCTACGAGGACCATCCCGAGCTGGACCGCAAGCGCCACCTGCTGCGGCTGTGGCTGTTCACGCCGGGCCTGGCCGACGTGCCCGAGAGCTTCCGGCTGCGCTACCTGCTGACCGACGCGTGGGCCAAGAACCCGCGCCCGCCGATCTATGACGTGAACCAGATCATGGGCGTGACCACGCATTGAAGCGTCCCGCTTTTCCGCTATCCCAGACCAAGGAATCTTTCGCAATGAACGCCCCCATCCTTTCCCTTCACGGCAAGACCGCCTGGATCACCGGCGGCTCCAGCGGCATCGGCCGCGCCTGCGCGCTGTCGCTGTGGCAAGCCGGCGCGACCGTCGTGATTTCCGCGCGCAGCGAAGCGGCGGTTGCCGGTCTCGTCGCAGAATGCGGCAATGAGCGCGTGATCGCACTGCCGCTGGACGTCTCCGACCCTGAAGCTGTCGCTGCCGCCGGCCGCCAGCTGCAGGAGCGTGCCGGCGCCGTCGATATCCTGGTCAACGCCGCCGGCATCAACGTGGTCAACCGCAAGCTGTCCCGCCTGACGCCGGCTGACTGGGACCAGGTCATCGACATCAACCTCAACGGCGCGTTCTACTGCATGCATGCGGTGCTGCCCGGCATGCGCGACCAGGGCGAAGGCACCATCATCAATATCTCGTCGTGGGCCGGACGCTACGCCTCGGCATTGACCGGTGCCGCCTACGGCGCCAGCAAGCACGCCATGGCGGCGATGACCACGTCGGTGGCGATGGAAGAGTGCGCCAACGGCATCCGCGCCTGCGCCATCTATCCCGGCGAGACCGCCACGCCCATCCTGATCAACCGGCCCACCCCGCCCGCCGCAGAAGACCTGGCGCGCATGCTGCAGCCGGAGGACGTGGCCGCGGCGGTGGCCTTTGTGCTGTCCCTGCCGGCGCGCGCCACGGTCAACGAGCTTGTCATCAGTCCCACCTGGAATCGCGCCTTCGTTGGCTTCCAGCCGCCGCCCAGGCGCGGCTGAGCGGCTGAGCAGCCCCGGCGACCGAGACAGCTGCTGCCGTGGCGCAAGATCCAGCGCCAGGCAGCGGCGCGCGGTCAATGCATGGCAGGACAATCCCCGAGGAAGACAATGATGAACCGACGCAGGTGGTTACAGGACGCACTTCCCGCCGCCATCGCGGCGTGTCTCGCGCCGAACGTGTTCGCGCAGGCCCCGACACCCTCTCCCTGGCCATCGCGGCCATTGCGGATGATCGTGCCGGGCGGTGCGGGTTCGGGCACCGACCTCGTCGCAAGGGTGTTCGCCGACCCGCTCTCGCGCGCGCTGCGGCAACCGGTCGTGGTCGAGAACCGGCCCGGCGCCAATGGCATTGTCGGCAACAACCTGGCGGCCAAGGCGGCGCCGGACGGCTATACCGTCTTGTTCAGCAACGCCTCCGCGATCGCGATCAACGCAGCGCTGCGTGACGACATGCCCTACGACACGAATCAGGACCTGGCACCGGTGATCCAGGTCAGCGCCGGCGGCGTGCTGCTGGTGGCAACCGCCGAGACGCCGGTGCGCGACCTTGCAAGCTTTGTCGACTACGTTCGCGCGCATCCCAACCTTGCGTACGGCACGTGGGGCGTCGGCTCGACCGGCCACCTGGCGATGGAAGCCATTGCCCGCCAGCGCGACCTGCGCATGCGGCATATTCCGTACAAGACCATGGGGCAACTGCTTACCGACCTGCAGGGCGGGGTCGTCAGCATTGCATTCGTCGACGCGCGTTCGCCGCTGTCACTGATCCAGGCCCGCAAGCTGGTGCCGGTTGCCATGACCGGTACGCGGCGCTCGCCCATGCTGCCGGAGGTGCGCACGCTGAAGGAACAGGGCTTCGACCTGGATCTCGATGGCTGGTACGGCGTGTTTGTCCCGGCACATACGCCGGCCGGGATCGTGCTGAGGCTAAACGAGGAAATCGCCAGGGTAATGGTGGCGCCGGCATTGCAGGCCAGCTTCGCGCAGCAGGGTCTGCTGTGGGTGGAGAAGAATTCGCCGGAACAGTTTGCGCGTGTGATCCAGAGGGATATCCGGGCGTGGAAATCGCTGGCAGCAAGCGCAAAGATCAAGGTTGACTAAAGACCAGCTCGGAATGCTGTCAGGGGGCGCTACGGATGACCGCGCCTAGGTGGTTCCTGCAGGACAAGGTGTGACAGCGCAAAGTCACCGTCACAGAGGGCGGCGGGCCAGTCGACGAGGGTGGAAAGACCGGTCTGACGAGGGGAACCGGCCAGCCTTGCGGCTGCCTCGCTTGGCCCGCCATGGAACCATGCGAGCGCACAGGCGTTGCTTGCTGCAAGCGCAACGCCTGTCCTTGTCAGACATCCGGGCTTTCCACACCCGATCATCGGTGGTCCGATGACGCCACCAGTATTTCCTGCCGGTACCGGGGAATCGATGAGAGATGTCGCATTTCCAGGGGCGGGCGAAGTTTGAATCCCGGCAACGGATTCAGAAATCGCTGACTCTTGAAAGTGGGCATACATCGAAATGCAGGTGAGCCAGCGTGGGTTGGGATTTCGGGCGTGGCAGGAGCCGATCCCCATGCCCTATCGGCCCGCTGGTTCACTGACCTGTCGGATGAACATGAGCATCATGATCGCAGCGACGCCAAGACTTGATGAAAGCCAAAGCGCCTTGGCGCCGAAAGCATCCAGGCAGATGCCGAAGAGCCATGGTGCAAGGGCCTGGGCCACACGCGCGGGCACCATCAGAATGCCTTGCCGGTGACCATAGCCATGGGGACCGAAGATAACGAGCGGCAGAGTGCCCTTGGCGATGGTGAGGATGCCGTTGCCCGCGCCATGCAGCACCCCAAACAGCGCCGCGGCAGGCGCTCCGGCAACGCCGAACGCGATGGCACCGGCAGGGTGAAGGGCAGCGGCGATCCGGGCGGAAAGGAGTGGATGGATCTTGCGTAGGAGGCCGAACTCCAGTATCCGGGCACCCACTTGGGCGGGCCCGATCAGGGCACCGACCATCACAGCAGTGGCCAGTGTCGCGCCGCCTGCCTGTAGCAATCGCGGCAGGTGTGCCGCCATGGCGGTACTGATGAACCAGGTCGCGGCGAAGACAAAGGCGAGTGCGAACGAGGCAAGCCGCTGAGATGTCGCACGCTCGCCAGCAGCCGGCGACGATGCGGTTTTGGCCGGTGGCGGCTCAGTTGCCGTACCGCGGGGCATGCTGAGATTGAGCGCCAACCCGAGGGACAGATGAAGCGCGGCCCAGGCAAGACAGGCGCCGCGCCATCCGATGTGCGACTCCATGAAGGTCGACAGGGGCCAGCCTACCGTACTGGCAAAGCCAGCGATCAGGGTGATGCCGGTGATCGCGCCGCGAGAACGATTACCGTACAGCGCGACGAGCGTAGCAAAGGCAGCTTCGTACAGGCCCGCGCCCATTCCGATACCGAGGATCAGCCATGCTGCGAAGAGGCCAATGACGCCTTGTGCGAAGCCAAGGCCCGCCAGGCCGGAGGCAAATATGAGGCTCGTAGCAACCAACACCTGGCGCCCCCCGGTGCGGTCGATCATCCTGCCCGCGGCGGGGCCGATCAGCGCCGACACGATGAGCGCGGTGCTGAACGCAGCGAAGATCGTGGCCGGTGCTACGCCAAGGTCGCGGGCCATGGACGTAGCCAGCATGGCCGGAAGATAGTAGGTGGAGCCCCATGCCAGCGTCTGGGCAACCCCCAATCTGGCGATCACACTGGTCGTTGGCTCCATGGCCATCCCGTTGGCTTGTTATTCGACTTCGCCGCTATCCGTATCGCTGACCTGCGCGTCCCGCTCATGGCTCATGGCTGCCGCGGCGAGCGCGGTGACGTTCGCCGGCGCCGCTTCCTTGCGCTCGCTGTAGCGATCCGTCAGATAGTCGCTGCGGTCGCGCACCAGCAGCGTGAACTTGTAAAGTTCTTCCATCACGTCGACCACGCGGTCATAGTAAGAGGACGGCTTCATGCGGCCGCTGGCATCGAACTCCTGGTATGCCTTGGCTACCGATGACTGGTTCGGAATCGTCACCATGCGCATCCAGCGCCCCAGCACGCGCAGCGCATTGACGGCATTAAACGACTGCGAGCCGCCGCAAACCTGCATCACGGCGAGCGTGCGACCCTGAGTCGGTCGGATGGCTCCGATTTCCAGAGGCAGCCAGTCGATCTGGTTCTTGAAAACCGCGGTCAGCGTGCCGTGCCGCTCGGGACTGCACCACACCTGACCTTCCGACCACTCCGAGAGCTTGCGCAGTTCAACCACTTTGGGATGATCCGCCGGAACACTGTCGCACACCGGCAGGTCACGCGGATCGAAGACGCGAGTCTGCGCGCCGAAATGTTGCAGGATGCGCTCGGCTTCCTGCACCAGCAGGCGGCTATAAGACGTTTCGCGCAGCGAGCCATAGAGCAGCAGGATGCGCGGCGGATGCGTGCTGAGGCGAGACGGTTGCAGCTTGGCCAGGTCCGGTGTATCGAGCACGGCCGGGACGACATTGGGCAGATCCATGGTCATTTGATCCTCCGTCCTTGCGCGTCGATGACGGCTTCGCCATCTTCCTTGGTAAAGGCACCTTGCTGGGGCGAGGGCAGGATGTCGAGCACGATTTCCGATGGCCGGCACAGCCGCACGCCAAGCTCAGTGACGACAAAGGGCCGGTTGATCAGGATCGGATGGGCCAGCAGCGTGTTGCGCGAGGTGCCGCACGCCGGGTTATGGTAGATCGTTACCGCCATGCGTTTTCCTTAGTTGGCCTTGGCCTCGTACCACGACTGAGACCGGTTGACGATGCCAACGACAAGCAGCATGACCGGCACCTCGATGAGTACGCCCACCACCGTGGCCAGCGCCGCTCCCGACTGGAAACCAAACAAGCTGATTGCGGTGGCGACTGCAAGCTCAAAGAAGTTGCTGGCACCGATCAGGCTCGACGGGCCCGCTACGCAGTGGGCAACGCCGAGCTTGCGGTTCAGAAGGTAAGCGAGTCCTGAGTTGAAGAACACCTGGATCAGGATCGGCACCGCCAGCAACGCGATCACCAGCGGCTGATCGATGATCGCCTTGCCCTGGAACGCAAACAGCAGGATCAGGGTCAGGAGCAGCGCCGTAATCGAGTACGGCCCCAGGTGGTGTACGACGCGCTGGAAGTGGGCCACGCCGCGGCCGAGAAGCATCTTGCGCAGCAATTGCGAAATGATGACGGGCACAACGATGTAGAGCGCAACCGAGGTAAGCAAGGTATCCCACGGCACGGTGATGGAAGACAGGCCCAGCAACAGCGCCACCACCGGTGCAAAGGCGACCACCATGATGGCGTCGTTCAGGGCCACCTGAGACAGCGTGAAGTACGGGTCGCCCTTGCACAACTGGCTCCACACAAAGACCATGGCGGTGCATGGCGCGGCGGCCAGAAGGATGAGCCCGGCCACATAGCTGTCGAGTTGGTCGGCAGGCAGAAACGGCGCAAAGAGGTGGCGGACAAAGATCCATCCGAGCAGCGCCATCGAGAATGGCTTGACTGCCCAGTTGATGAACAAGGTCACGCCGATGCCACGCCAGTGCGATTTCACCTGTCCCAGTGCGCTGAAGTCGATCTTGATCAGCATGGGGATGATCATGACCCAGATCAGGATGCCGACGGGAAGGTTGACCTGGGCATACTCCATGCGGCCGATGGCGTGAAAGACCTCAGGCAACATCTGCCCCAGCGTGATGCCGGCGACAATGCACAGCGCAACCCACACCGTCAGATACCGCTCGAAGAATCCGATGGCCGGCTTGGAGGTGGTCACGCTCGAGGTGGCAACGTTCTGGCTGCTCATGGTTCAGCTCCGGGCCAGACGCTGCAGCGTCTCTTGAAGTTCGGCATTGCTCATGTCTTCGATCGGAAGCAGCAGCAATTGCAGCATGCGGTAGCCGATGGCCTGACGTGTCAACTCGAATGCCTGCCGCTTCTTTTCGTCGCCGCCTTCCGTGTTCGACGGATCAGGGTAGCCCCAATGCACCTTGACCGGGCTGCCCGGCCAATACGGGCACTCCTCTTCGGCGGCACTGTCGCACACCGTGATGACCACCCGCATCTCAGGAGCATTCTCGCCGACAAATTCATCCCAGCTCTTGCTGCGGAAGTCGCCGACGTCGACGCCAGCATTGCCAAGCACCTCGAGGGCGAATGGATTGATGCGCCCGCTTGGCGAGCTCCCGGCGCTATATGCGCGCACATCGCGGCCCGACTGCCGGGCCAGATGGTTCAACATGCCCTCGCTCAGCACACTGCGGGCAGAGTTGTGGGTGCACAGAATCAGTACGTTGGTGGTCATGGGGCGCTACGAGATTATTGAAGTGCGGATCGGATTGCGTGTGAGGACGCACCCTTAGCAGCAGGACGGCGTGGAGTTGACCGCGACGCCGATCGGCTTGCCCTTCGGAGTGCGGGGGGCGCAACAGGCCGATTCCTGGCCCGCAGCATCGATTTTTCGGGATTCGCCGTACACCGGCACATTACCCAGGGTATGGAAGTGCTCCCACGCGATGCCTTGCGGATCCGTGACCCAATACTTCTCGCTCTTCGCGTAGCAGCAGGTGGTCTCGCCTTCGTCGAGCAACGCCATGTCGGCCGCTTCGGCCCGCTGCTTCAGTTCGGCCAGCTCGGCCGCGTCGTCTGTCTGAAACCCGAGGTGGTCGACGCCGGTCTCCGCGCCGCGGGCCGAAATGGCGAAGTTCACGCGCGGATCCTCCAGCATCCACTTCGCATAGTCCTCTTTTACGACCGTGGGCTCGGCCGCGAAGAGGGCTGAATAGTAGCGAATGCTCGCAGACAGGTCGGTGACGCTGACGTGCACGTGGAAGCGCTTCATGATTTGGGCTCCGAGGCGACGAAACATTGGGACACAGGGGAGCACGGATTGCCGCTGCAGCAGTTCTCCGTGAGGTAGCCGAGCAGTGCGTTCATGGTCTCGAAATGGGCCATGTAGATGATCGAGCGTCCGTCCTGCCTGCTGGATAACAAGCCGGCACGGTGCAACTCCTTCAGGTGGAAGGAGAGGGATGACGCCGGCATTTCCATCAGCTCGGCTATCCGGCCCGCGGGAAGGCCGCCAGGCCCGGCCTGCACGAGCAGCCGGAACACGGACAAACGTATCGAATGGGCGAGCGCGGCAAGCGCGTCAAGGGCGTGATCGGTTTCCATTTTTCGACAATAGTCGAATAATGGAAGTGTGTGAAGTGAAATTTTTGTGACGAAGGGCACAGTGAGTGTGTGGCTTCGCCGCCCCATTTCAGCTGTAGCTGCGTGTGGCCGGTCTTTGGCCACCGAACATACGACTGCGCTATCGTCAGAATCAGTAACCAAACTGACGCTTAACGACTAAAGAGAGCCTGTCAAAGCGTGATCGTTCAGGATCAATGAGGGCCGGTTTGCAGGCGGTGTTTCAAGGTGCTTCCCGCAGAACAAGGGTGTGACATCCCAAACTCACTGTCACACCCGTCAGCCACTATTGCAACCGCTCTCGCTCAACCATCAGCCCATCCAGCTGCATCTTCACCATGCCAAGCAGACACAGCGCACTGAAGCAGCCGTCCGAACTTTCGCTTTCGTGATCCAGCAGTACGAGAACCCCTTCAATTCCTGCGCGAACCTGCTGAAGACAGTCGTTTGTGATTTCATCGATCGTTGCCATAAGTTCCCCACTAGTAAAGGCGCGCCACTCATTTCCACATGAGGGCGGCGGGCCAGACGGCGAGGGTGGAAAGACCGGTCAAAGGTGGGGAACCGGCCAGCCTTGCGGCTGCCTCGCCCGGCCCGCCAGGGAGCCGGCTTGGTTCGTGCGAACACACAGGCGTTGCCCGCTACAAGCGCAACGCCTGTCCACCTTATACATCCGGGCTTTCCACACCCGATCATCGGTGGTCCGATGACGCCACCAGTATTTCCTGTCGGTACCGGGGAATCGATGAGAGATGTCGCATTTCCAGGGGCGCGCGAAGTTTGAATCCGGGCAACGGATTCAGAAATCGCTGACTCTTGAAAATGCGCTTGCGTGCTAAGCCCTTTGCCTCCGCCGCCTCACGCCCGCACCGGCGCCAAAACCGCGCCAGGCACCATCGCCGGCGCACTCCCCATTGCCTGGTCCACAACCCCCGCCACCATCTCCGCCGTCACCGCCGACAAGGTCCACCCCAAATGCCCATGGCCGGTGTTGTAGAAGATGCAGGCGGAGCGGCCGCGGCCCACGCGCGGCAGCATGTCGGGCAGCATCGGCCGCAGCCCGGCCCATGGCACCACGCTGCGCGTGCTGACGCCGGGGAAGCACTGCTGCACCCAGTCCACCAGCGGGCGGATGCGGTCGGCGCGGATATCGCGGTTGGTGCCGTTGAACTCGGCGGTGCCGGCGACGCGGAAGCGGTCGTCGCCGAGGCGGCTGGTGACCAGCTTGGTTTCGTCGTCGAGCAGGCTGACCGTCGGCGCAGCGGTGCGGCTGGCTTCGTCGGTCAGGTTGACCGTGATCGAATAGCCCTTGACCGGATAGATGTTGACGCGGTCGCCCAGCCCTGCCGCCAGGGCGCGGCTGGCGGTGCCTGCGCAGATCACGGCACCGTCGAAGGTAGAGCTGGCGCTGTCCGCGCCGTCCTGCACGGTGACGGTGGCATGCCGTCCGTCCGTCTTCACCGCGCGCACGTCCTGGCCGTACCGGCAGCGCACGCCCAGGCGGGCAGCGGCGGCGGCCAGGCCGCTGGTGAACTTGTGGATGTCGCCGGTCGAATCGCTTTCGGTGAAGTAGCCGCCGTAGTAGGAACCCGCCAGCGTCGGCTCGATCGCGCGCATCTCCTGCGGCGTCACCGCGCCGCTCGAGCCCGCCTTGCGCCAGCAGCGCGGAGACGCGGCCGGCATGCTCGAAGCCGGCTTTGTCACGGTAGATATGGAGAATGCCTTCCTTCTTCAGGTCGAAATCGATGCCTTCCTGCGCCGCCCAGGCAAACAGGTGCTCGCGCGCGGCGATGGCCAGGCGCGCGGTCTCGATGGTGTTGCGGCGGTAGTGGGGAATCGACGCGATGAACTCGGCGAACCACGACAGCTTGTGCCAGCTGGGCCGGGGATTGACCAGCAGCGGCGCATCCTTGCGCAGCATCCACTTCATCCCCTTGACGATGGTGGACCAGTGGGTCCAGACCTCGGCGTTGGATGCGGAGAGCTGCCCGCCGTTGGCGAACGAGGTTTCCATGGCGGCATAGCGATGCCGTTCGAACAGCGTGACGGAGAATCCGCGCCGCGCCAGCGCGTAGGCGGTGGTGATACCGGTGATGCCACCGCCGATGACAGCGATTGTCTTCATGATCTGCAGGATCCAGGAACGTCGAAGGGTGGGAGTCCGCACGCGACATGCGTGTAGGACGCCCCCTCTGTTCTGGACCTGAGAGATTCACGACGCCTTGCCGCGGGGGCGGGCGCGCTTGCTCCTTCGGTATGCCGGGCGGACGATGGCGTCCGGCATTCTTCAGAGTGCACTGACGGGTGATGCCGGTCCTTTTGCCTGAGAGTTTCCGGGGCGGTTGCTCCTTCGGCGCCGTGCGCGGCGGGCGCCGCGACAGTCTCTCCCTGCATCACGCTGGCTTGACGCCAGTCGGGGCAATGTAGTGACAAGGCCCCGTATTGGATATGCGGGTTAACACGGATACATGCGGATATGGCTGCGCTGGCCGCGTCGCTATGTCGCATCGGCCGATGGCTTCCGGCCCCATAAAATGTCAGCGCTCGCTATCGGGGACCGCTCGCTATTGGGGACGTCCGGGAGGAGCGCCTGATGCTGCGCAGGCGCGGCGAGCCCACAACGACGACAACAAGGCATTCAGTGAAGAAACACCGCATTGCACTGGCCGTTTCGGCAGTGCTGATGGGCCCCGCCGTGGCCGCCGCCCAAGGGGTGGAGGCAGGCGTGGAGGCGCCCGCGCCGCTGCAGGAGGTGGTGGTATCGGCCCGCCCCGAACGCGGCGAGACGCCGGCGATCCCGCCCAACACGCCGGCGTCGGCGTATGGCATCAGCAGCACGCGCATGGCCGACTTCAACGTGGTCAATACCGAGGACGCGCTCAAGTACGCGCCCAACCTCGCCGTGCGCAAGCGCTTTATCGGCGATATGAATTCGATCATCTCGGTGCGCAGCACCAGTTCGCGCCAGTCGGCACGCGGGCTGGTCTATGCGGACGGGCTGCTGCTGTCCAACCTGCTGGGCTCGGACTTCAGCTTCCCGCCGCGCTGGTCGCTGGTCAATGCCGCCGAGATCGAGCGCATGGACGTGCTGTACGGCCCGTATTCGGCGCTGTATCCCGGCAATTCGCTGGGCGCGACGGTGCTGATCACCACGCGCACGCCGGAGAAGTTCGAGGGCGATGCCAGCGTGCAGCTGTTCACGCAGCGCTTCGGCCTGTACGGCACCCACGATAACTTCAACGGCGTGCATGCCAACGCCTATGTGGGCGACCGCGTCGGCGCGTTCTCGTGGCTGGTCAGCGTGGACCGGCAGGACAGCAAGAGCCAGCCGCTGAGCTTCTACACCGCGTCGCGCTCGACGCGGCCCGCGGGCGCGGCGGACACGCCGGTTTCCGGGGCCTTTTTCGACCAGGACCAGAGCGGGCGCGACCGCGTGGTGATGGGCGTGAACAGCGAGGGCGTTACGCACACGGTGCAGGACCAGCTCAAGCTCAAGCTCGGCTACGACATCACCAGCACGCTGCAGGCGCAGTTCACCGCTGCCTACTGGCAGCAGGACCGCTCCAACGCCACCGGCAGCTACTTGCGCGACGCCAGCGGCAACGTGGTGTCCAGCGGCCCGGTGAATATCGGCGGCTCCCAGTACGTGATTCCGGCCAATGCCTTTGCGCCCGGCAATGGCGAGGACGCGCGCTGGCTCTACGGGCTGTCGCTGCGCACGCGCAACCAGACGGGGTGGAATTTTTCCGGGGTGGCGTCGCTGTTCGACGTCAGCAAGGACGTGAGCCGCAGCGCCAACGCCGTCGGCAACGGACCGGGCACGGTGACTTATGGCGACGGCACCGGCTGGCGCACGCTCGACCTGAAGGCCGACTACCGCCCCGAGCGCCTGCAGGGCGGGCACTGGGTCACCTTCGGCTACCACTATGACAACTACCGGCTGAGCAACACCACCTACAACACCTCGGACTGGCGCGCGGCCACCATCACCGCGTTCAACAATGCCTTTACCGGCAAGACCGAGACCCAGGCGCTCTACGCGCAGGACGCCTGGTACTTTGCCGAGGACTGGAAGCTGATTCCCGGCGTGCGCTACGAGCACTGGCGCGCCTATGACGGCAGCCGCAGCCAGCCTGGCGTGGATATCGGCTATCCGGTGCGCAGCGAATCCAACTGGTCGCCCAAGCTGGCGCTGGAGAAGGCGTTCGGGCAGGACTGGCTGGGCCGGCTGTCGCTGGGCCAGGCCTATCGCTACCCGACCGTCAGCGAGCTGTTCCAGGGCCGCATCACCGGCACCGCGCTGATCAACAACGATCCCAACCTGCGGCCGGAACGATCGTTCTCGAAGGACCTGACCTTCGAGCGCACGGTGGAGGCGTCGAATTTCCGGGTCTCGCTGTACGAGGACGATATCCGCGAGGCGCTGGTCAGCCAGACCAACACCACGGTGTTCCCCACCGTCACCAGCTTCCAGAATGTCGACCGGGTGCGCACGCGCGGCATCGAGCTGGCCTACGACGGGCGCGACGTGCTGGTGAGCGGCTTCGACCTCTCGGCCAGCGGCGCCTACAACCATTCGAAGACGCTGGAGAACGCCAACAACCCGGCCTCGGTGGGCAAGTATTTCTATCGCATCCCGAAGTGGCGCGCCAACCTGGTGGGCACCTATCGCTTCACGCCGGCGTGGGCCGGCACGCTGGCGATGACCTATTCGGGCCGGCAGTACAATACGCTCGACAATTCGGACCACAACCCCGACACCTTCGGCGGCACCAGCAGCTTCCTGACCTTCGACGTCAAGGTGACGTACAAGCCCGCGCGCAATGTGCGGCTCGGGCTTGGCATCGACAACCTCACCGACCAGCGCTATTACGTCTACCACCCGTATCCGGGCCGGACGTTCTACGCCGAGGCGAAACTTTCCTTCTGAGCACGTGAACACGCTGACCTCCACCATGCCAGGCGCCCGCCGCGCTTTCCGCCTGATCGCTGCGGGACTGGTGGCCTGCGCCACGCTGGCGTCGGCCACCGCGGCCGCGCAGGCGCACGGCGGCCACGCCGGCCACGCCGGCCACGGCGGCCAGGCCAGGGCGAAAATGAGCGAACTCGGCACCGGCGCGGCCTTCGACCGCGACGGCAGGCTGTGGATTGCCTACAAGGATGGCCAGCATGTCGCCGTGCGGTCGTCGACGGACTATGGTCGCAGCTTCAGCGCGGCGCGGCATGTCAACGCCACGCCGGAGCCGGTCGCCGCCGATCATGAAAGCCGCCCCAAGGTGGCCACGGGGCCCGACGGCCAGGTCTACATCACCTGGACCCAGCCGCTGCCCAGGCCGTGGACCGGCTTTATCCGCTTTGCGCGCTCCACCGACGGCGGCAAGACCTTTGCCGAGCCGCTGACGGTGCATGCCAACCGCGACCAGATCGCGCACCGCTTCGACGCCCTTGCGGTGGACCCGGCCGGGCGCGTCTTCGTCAGCTGGATCGACAAGCGCGACGTGGCCGCCGCCGAGGCGCGCAAGCAGCCGTATGCCGGTGCCGCGATCTACTACGCGGTGTCGGCCGATCACGGCAAGACCTTCCAGGGCGACTACAAGATTGCCGACCAGTCGTGCGAATGCTGCCGCATCGCGCTGACGCCCACGCCCGACGGCAGGATGCTGGCGCTGTGGCGCCACGTGTTCCCGCCCAATGCGCGCGACCACGCGCTGGCGCTGCTGGGCGCCGACGGCAAGGCCACGCCGATGCAGCGCGCCAGCTTCGACGACTGGCGCATCGACGCGTGCCCGCACCACGGCCCCGGCGCTTCGGTGGCGCCGGACGGCACGGTGCACATGGTCTGGTTCAGCGTGCGCGACGGCAAGCCGACGGTGTCGGTGGGGCGCTGGCGCGACGGCAAGCTGCAGGCGCAACGCGCGCTCGATGACCCGCGCGCACAGCATGCCGATATCGTCGCGCTGAACGACCACGACATCGCGGTGGTGTGGAAATCGTTCGACGGCCAGCAGACGCGGCTGTCCGCCATGCTGTCGCGCGATGGCGGCAAGACCTGGCAGACGCGCAAGCTGGCCGGCACCGAGCGCGATTCCGACCAGCCGCACCTGCTGCAGCACGCCGGCCGCGCCTACGTGCTATGGCGCACCGAGGCCGAGGGCTTCCAGGTCTTCGCGCTCGGGCAGGAGGGCGCATGATGCGATCGCGCCGCCAACTGATCGCTGCCGCCGCTGCTGCCGCGGTTACCGCGTGCGCGCTGATGCTCGGCACCGCCAATGCCGCCGACCGCGTCGCCGTGTTCGAATCCGCCAATGCCGCGCGCATCGCCGCCAGCCAGCAGGGCAAGCCCTTCGTGCTGGTGGTGTGGTCGCTGGATTGCGTCTATTGCAAGCGCAACTTCGACGCCCTCGGCAAGCTGCGTGCGCAGCATCCCGGACTGCGCGTGGTTACGCTGGCCACGGACAGTGCCGAGGCCTCGCCGCAGGTGCAAAAGACGCTCGAACGCGTCCGGCTCACGCGCAATGCGTGGGTGTTCGGGCACGAGCCGCAGGAGCGGCTGCGCTATGCGGTCGATCCGGACTGGATGGGCGAAATGCCGCGCACCTACTTCTATCGCGCCGATGGCCAGCGGCAGGGCGTGTCCGGCGTGATCAGCGAAGCCGACTGGGCGCGGCACCTGCGCTGGGCCGGCATCGCGGGCTGAGCCTGCCGCGGCGCCAGCACGGCGCCGCCTTTCACGTCATCGCTCAGGACAGTTCCTTCGGCAGCTTGCCGCCGTTGGCGGCCAGCTCCTGCATCAGGCGCTTGTGCAGCCACACGTTCATCGCCGCGGAATCGTTCATGTCGCCGGTGTAGTGCAGCTCGCGCGCCAGTTCCTTGCGGTGTTCCAGGCTGCTGTCGATCCCGAGCGCCTTCATCGTATCGACGATGGAGGTGCGCCAGTTCAGCGTCTGCCCGCTCTGCTGCGCCATCCGGTCCATGATGGCCTTGACATCGACGCCCGACAGCGGCGTGGCCTGGGCCCCGGCCGGCGCACCGGTGGTGCCCTGGACGTTGCCCGCGGGCGCTGCGCCAGTGCCGGCGGCTGGCGCAGTGCCGGCCGGCGCGCCTGCTGAAGTCGGCGTTCCGGCCGCGGGTGGAGTGCTGGCGGTGGTCGCCGTGGTGGTGGCCGCGGGCTTGTCCTTGCCCAGCAGCTTGTTGAGGATGTCCTTGAAGATGCTCATGGCGGGCTCCTGAAGGGTGAATCGGGGCAGCAAGCCCTTGCAGGTTCCGGGCCACCGTCGCGGCGCGTTGCCGTAACCCGTGCAAGGGGCACGGTTTGTAAATGGTGCGTGTAGCGGGACCGGCGTGCGCGCCACCGATCCGCCTTCAGCCACATACCGCGTTTCCCCCGGTTGGTAGTTTCCCCACTCCGCCTGCGCTGCAGACAGCGATATGATTCGCGCCTGTTGGTTCAATAAAGAAACAGATGTTCAAATATGAACATGCACAGGTCGGGCAAATCCGCGGCAACTCGGCCCGGCCAGGAGGAGGCAACATGAAAATACGCATCGCGGCCGCACTGATCGCCGCCATGCCAATGGCGGCGGCGGCGCAGTCAGTGGCCCTCTACGGCGTCATCGATACGGGCGTGGAAATGCTGAACCACGTTGGCGCGGCGGGCAGTACCCTGGTGCGCCAGCCGTCGTTGGCGGCGACCGTGCCGTCGCGTTGGGGACTGCGCGGCACTGAGGACCTTGGCAACGGGCTGAAGAGCGTGTTCGTGCTCGAATCGGGGTTTGCGCCCGACTCCGGGGTGTCGAACCAGGGCGCGCGCCTGTTCGGGCGGCAGGCCTTCGTCGGGCTGAGCGGCCCGTGGGGACAGCTCGGGTTTGGGCGCCAGTACACCATGCTGTTCTGGGCCAGGCTCGATACCGACATCCTGACCTCCAATGTCTATGGCGTGGGCTCGATCGACAGCTATATCCCCAACACGCGCGCCGACAACGCGGTGTCGTACAAGGGCAAGTTCGGCGGCGTCACGGTCGGCGCGACGTACAGCCTGGGTCGCGATGCCGTCAATGCCGGCCCCGGACCGGCCGGCACCAACTGCGCGGGCGAGAATCCCGCGGATGCACGCGCCTGCCGCGAATGGTCGGCCATGCTGATGTACGAGACCGACTGGTGGGGCGTGAGCGCCGCCTACGATTCGCTGCGCGGCGGCCCCGGCGCCTTTGGCGGCCTGACCCGCAGCAGCCTGAAAGACGATCGCTTCTCGCTGGGCGGCTACCTGCTGCTGCAGCGGACCAAGCTGGGCCTGGGGCTGCTGTCGCGCAACAACCAGGCGAGCGCCACGCCGCGCAGCGATCTGTGGTTCGCGGGGGTGTCCCGTGACCTCACGCCCGCGTTCAACCTTGCCGGCGAAATCTATTACCTGAGCTACCGCCACAGCGCGAACGGAGCCTGGCTTGGCGCGATCCGCGGCACCTATGCGTTCTCGAAACGCACCTCCATCTATGCCACCGCAGGCTATATCGACAATCGCGGCCAGTCGGCGCTGTCGGTCAGCGGCGGCAGCCCCGGCGGCAATCCCGTACCCGGCGGCAACCAGGCCGGCGTCATGCTTGGCATCAAGCAGATCTTCTGAGCCGTTGCGGCATTCCTTCAAGAGGTAGAACGATGAAACCATCCCGCTTGCTGTCGGTGCTGACCGGCATCGTCATGACCTGCGCTGCGGCGCTCGCCGCCGCCGCGCCCGCCACGGCACCGGTGGCTACCGGTGCCGCAGCCGCTGCGACGGCCGCCCCCCACGCTGGCGGCGCCGAGGGCGCCGACCACTTCCGTGTGACGCTGCTGGGCACGGGCACGCCGGTGCCGTCGCCAGCTCGCGCCGGCTACAGCACGCTGGTGGAGGCCGGTGGCCAGAAACTGGTCTTCGATTTCGGCCGTAACGTATCGGTGCGCCTGTGGCAGCTGCGGATTCCGCTGGGCAGCGTCGATGCGCATTTCCTCACGCATTTCCATTCCGACCACCTGGTGGGCCTGCCCGACCTGTGGCTGACCGGCTGGCTGCGCCCGCCCTACGGCCGCCGCGACCGGCCCATGGCGCTGTACGGCCCGGCGGGCACGCGCGCGCTGGCGGACGGCCTGCGCCAGGCCTTTGCCGCCGATATTGCGATCCGCCACAAGGATGAAGGCAGCGCGCTGACCGGCATCACCATCGACGCGCACGACGTCGCGCCCGGCGTTGTCTACGAGAAAGACGGCGTGCGCGTGACCGCCTTCGAGAACGACCACGGCGACCACATCCGCCCGTCGTACGGCTACCGCATCGACTATCGCGGCCGTTCGGTGGTGCTGTCGGGCGATACCCGCTTCAGCCCCGCCGTGGTGGCGCAGGCCAGGAACGCGGACGTGCTGGTGCATTGCGTCACGCTGATCCCCGATGCGCTGCTCGCTGCCAACCCTGCGTACCGCGCCATCTACGACCACCTGTCTTCGCCCGAGGACGCCGCGCGCGTGTTCCAGGCCGCGGCGCCGAAACTGGCCGTGTTCAGCCATATCGGCCTGAACGGCGACGCCACCGTCGGGCAGATCGTCGAGCGGGTCCGCAAGACCTATGCCGGTGGATTGCTGGTTGGCGAAGACCTGACCCGCATGGAGATCAGCCTGGATGGCCGTGCCGGGACCTCGGGCGGCATCGCGGTGTGGCAGGAAAAGCCATGAGCCGCCGGACGGCGTTGGCCGATATCAGTCCGGCTTGATCCCGGCACGCGCAATGATCGGCCGCCAGCGCTGCTGCTCCTGCGCGATGAAGCGCGAGAATTCCGCCGGCGTGCTGCCCACCACGATGGCCGCGTCCGCGCTCAGGCGTTCGACCGAGCTCTGGCTCTTCACGGCTTTCATGGTGGCGTCGGCCAGCTTGTCAGCGGCGGCCTGCGGCAGCGATGCCGGCGCCAGCAGGCCGTACCACTGCGTCATCTCGAAGCCGGGATAGCCTTGCTCGGCGACCGTGGGCACGTCGGGCAACTGCGCGATGCGCCGGGTCGTGCCGGTGGCGATGCAGCGCACCTTGCCCGCCTTGATGAACTGGAGGATCGCGGGCGCACCCACCGCGGCGGCGTCCAGCCGGCCGGACAGCAGGTCGGTGATCTGCGGGCCGCTGCCGCGGTATGGCACATGGGTGATGAAGGTGCCGGAGGCGGCCTTCAGGTATTCGAAGGCCAGGTGGCCGGCGCTGCCGTTGCCGGCCGATCCATAGTTGAGCTTGCCGGGCTTGCTTTTGGCGAGCGCCACGAATTCCTTCAGGTTCTTCGCGGGTACGTCGGGGTGGACCACGTACAGGCTTGGCACCTTGGACAGCAGCGAGATCGCGCGGAAGTCCTTGACCGGGTCATACGGCAGCTTCGGGAAGATAAAGGGATTGACCGCCAGCGTGCCGATATGGCCGAGGATCAGCGTGTGGTTGTCGTCGGCACGCGCGACTTCGCCCATCGCGATATTGCCGGCGGCGCCCGGCTTGTTCTCGACGAACACGGACACGCCGAGCAGTTTGGTCAGCTCCGCCGCGGTCGAACGCGCGACGATCTCGGAGCTGCCGCCCGGCGCGAACGGCACCACCAGCCGGACGGGCTTGGCCGGCCACGCCTGGGCGCGGGCGAGTGAGGGCGCCAGCGCGCACGCGCCCAGCGCGGCGCTGGCCTTGAGCAGTTGGCGGCGAATGGGATTGGCTGCGGTCATGCATGTCTCCTGGGATTGCGGTAGCCGGGCCGTTGCATGGCCGGGGCGATACGGGTGGTTATTCGGGTTTGATGTTGCCGTCGCGGATGACCTTGGCCCATTGCCGCGCCTGCGCGTCGATGAACTGGCGCGCTTGCGCCGGGGATGCTGCCACCACCTCGCCACCCAGCTCGGCCACGCGTTGCCGGATCTCGGCGCTGGTCATCACCTTCTGCAGTGCGTCGGCAAGTTTCGCGGCGATCGGCTCCGGGGTCGCGGCGGGGAGGAAGGCCGCGTTCCATTCATACACCTCGTAGCTGGCCACGCCGGCTTCCTGCATGGTCGGCACCGCGGGCAGCGCGGGGCTGCGCGACCGGCTGGTCACCGCCAGCGGCTTGAGCTTGCCGGCCTGGATGTGCTGCAGGCTCGAAGCCACGTTGGCAAAGAACAGCGGCACCTGTCCGGCAATGACGTCGGTCATGGCCGGGCCGCCGCCCTTGTAGGGCACGTGCAGCAAGTCGACGCCGGCGCGCTGCTCGAACAAGACCCCGGCCAGATGCTGTGCCGAGCCGTTGCCCGACGACGCAAAGGCCACCGAGCCCGGCTTCTGCCTGGCCATGGCCACCACCTCGCTGACCTTGCCCGCCGGGAAGCCTGCCGTGGCGACCAGCACATTGGGATAGCGCGCCAGCACGCCGACCGGCCGGAACGCCTTGTCCGGATCGTAGGGCAGGCGCGGATAGAGGCTGGGATTCACGGCATAGGACGAGGCATCGACCATCAGCGTGTAGCCGTCGGGCGCGGCCTTGGCGACATAGGCCGCGCCGATCTGCCCGCCGGCACCCGGCCGGTTCTCGACCACCACGGTCTGCCCCAGCTCGCGCCCCAGGCCGGGCGCGATCAGCCGTGCCATCAGGTCGGCGCCGCCACCCGGCGGATAGGTCACCACGATGGTGATGGGGCGTGCCGGCCAGGCCGCGGCGTTGTCGGCGGCCTGCGCCGGCGTGCCGATGGCGATCAAGGCGGTGGCGGCGGCGGCGATCGCGTGGCGTGCATGCATGGGTCGGTCTCCTTGGCGACGGTCCATCACGGACCTCAGCGGACTTCGGCGGTATAGCGAAAGGCAAAGGCGTCGCCGCGTGTCAGCCGGTATTCGATGCAGTGGCCGGCCAGGTCAAAGGCGTGGCGCGTGACGACCGCGCAGGGATGCGCATCGGGCAGCGTCAGCAACGCGGCCTCGTCCGCCGCCAGCGTGCGGAAGGTCACCTCGTCCACGGCGCGATGGACCGTGACGCCGCAGGCGCTGCCCAGCAGCGGGTAGAGCAGGTCGCCCCACTGCGCCGGCGGCAGCTGCTGCAGGGCTTCGCAGCGCGGCAGCGGCAGCCAGATCGATTCCAGCAGCCGCGGCGTCTGTTCCAGCCAGCGGCGGCGCGAGACCGCCAGCCCGCGCGCGCCGCTGTCCAGCCCGAAACGCCCCGCCATGGCCTTGTCCAGCCGGACGGCGCGGCACGACAGGATTTCGGAGCGCGGCACCACGGGCGCGCCATCGGCGCCGCCGAAGCGAAAGAAGCGCATCAGGCTGGCGCCGCTCAGCCCCTTGCGCACGAAGGTGCCCTTGCCCTGCACGCGCTCGAGCAGGCCTTGCTGGACCAGCACGGCGATGGCCTGGCGGATGGTGCCCAGCGCGATGCCGAACTCCGTGGCCAGCGCCCCTTCGGCCGGAATGGCACTGCCCGGCGTCCAGGCGCCGGAAACGATCCTGTCCCGCAGTGCCGCCGCGATCTGGCCGTAACGGCTCAGCCCCGCGGTGGCGGTGGTGGTCTGGAGCGGTGCGTTGTCTGGCATGCCGGAGCCGTGCTAAATTGATTGAATGCTTATGTCCTCTAGAGGACTAGAATACTGACGCGGGTCTGGACGCCATATCCGGATATACCCGCCCCACGGAGGCTTGATGATGAGCAGGCGCGCTTTGCCGCTGGTGGATACCCATTTCCACGTCTTCGATACCGGCGTGGCCACGGCAGCGGCGCGTTACCGGCCGGCCTATGCCGCCGGGCTGCACGACTGGCAGGCGGCGCTCGGCGGCCTGGGTGGCCAGGGCGACCTGTATGGGGTGGTGGTGCAGACCAGCTTTCTCGGCACCGACAACACCGCGCTGCTGGCCGCGCTGCAGGCGCTGCCCGGGCGCCTGCGCGGCGTGGCGGTGATCGACCCGACGATCACGGACGCGCAACTGGCGGCGTTCCAGGCCGCTGGCGTGCGCGGCATCCGCCTGAACCTGTACGGCGATCCGGATTGGCAACGCATTGCCACTGCGCCATGGCGCGCGCTGTTCCACAGGATCGCCGCGCTGGGCTGGCACGTCGAGCTCCATACCGGCAACGGGCAGGGCGCAGTGGTGCTGGCGCAGCTGGATGCGGCGCTTGGCGATGCGGGCGCGCCGGTCGTGCTTGACCACTTCGGCCGGCCCGGCACGGCAGGAATCGCGGATCCCGTCTTCGACGCCGCCATGTCAGTGCGCGCGCGCCGCCAGCTGTGGGTGAAGATCAGCGCGCCCTACCGGCTGGCATCGCCGCACGACTGGCCCCGGCTTGCTCAGCGCTGGCGCGACCTCGTCGGCGATGACCGCCTGCTGTGGGGCAGCGACTGGCCCTGGACCAATCACGAGGGGCCGCCGCGGCTGGACGAGTGCCGCACGCTTGCCGCGTGGCAAGAGCAGGGCGGTGACGGCGCGGCGTTGTCCGCGGCGCTGCGCTGGCGCAACGCCGCGGCGCTTTACGGGTTTGCCGTGGCGGCGTAGCGGTATCGCGGCGCCGCACGGCGGGCCTTCAATCCGGCGCCAGCACTGCCGGCAGCGCCGCCATCAGCAGGTCAATCGTCACCCGCAGCTTGTGCGGCAGGAAGCGGGTGCGCGGCCATACCAGGTGCAACGGCGTGCGGCTGACCGAGGCCTGCGGCAGCACGCGCGCCAGCGTGCCCTGCTGCAGCGGCGCGCGCACCAGCCACAGCGGCAGGCTGGCCACGCCGGCGCCGCGGATCGCGGCCATGGCCAGGGTATCGATGTCGTCGAAGGCGAGCCGATGTGACAGTTCCGGGCGCACCGGATTGCCGTCGGTATCGGCCAGCGACCAGGGTACGGGCTGGGTGCCGCGCAGGTAGACCAGGCACTGGTGCGACAGCAGTCCGGCAGTGGTGGCCGGCGTGCCATGGCGGCGCAGGTAGTCGGGCGCCGCGCACAGCACCATGGCCTGCGTGCCGAGCGGCCGTGCCACCAGCGTGTCGCTGTCCGGCAGGCGGCCGCTGCGGATCGCCAGGTCGATGCCGTCGTCGGCAAAGTCCACCAGCCGATCGGTGAAGTTGCCTTCCAGCCGCAGTTGCGGATGTCGCTCCGCCAGTTCCAGCAGCAGCGGCGCCACATGATGTCGGCCGAACACCACCGGCGCGCTCACGCGCACGCGGCCCGCGACGGCGCCGCGCCCGGCCTCCAGCATGTGCTGGGCGGCATCCAGCTCTTCCAGCGCCTGGGCGCAGCGCTCGTAGAACGCCTGGCCGTCATCGGTCAGCGCCAGGCTGCGCGTGGTGCGCACGAACAGCCGTGCACCGACGCGTGCCTCCAGCCTCGCGACGGCCTTGCCGATGGCCGAGCGCGTCAGGCCCAGGCGTGCCGCCGCCTGGGCAAAACTGCCGGCTTCCGCCGCGACCACGAAGGCCGTGATGCCGGCCAGCCGGTCATGGGTGATTGGTTCCATGGTGGCTACACAGAAAGGACTTCGATTGCCCAATGGATCTGATGGGGAATCAGTATAGTGGGCTCACCGTTTTTCACCCACAGGACCGCACCCATGACTTCCTCCATGCAACGCTGGCAACTTTCGGCATTCGGCCGCAACCACCTGCATCGCGTCGATGCGCCAATACCCACGCCGGGACATGGCGAAGTGCTGGTGCGGGTGCATGCGGTGGCCCTGAACTACCGCGACCTGCTGATCCTCCACGACGGCATGGGGATGCCGGTGCAGCCGCCGCTGGTGCCGGGGTCGGACATGCGCGGCGAAGTCGTGGCCATTGGCGATGGGGTTGCCGGCTTTGCCCCGGGCGATGCGGTGATCAGCACCTTCTTCACCGGCTGGCGCGATGGCGTGCAGCCGCGCCACAGCAAGCCGCTGGGCGTGCCGGGCCCCGGCATGCTGTCCGAATACGTGGTGCTGGCCGAGGACGCGCTGGTGGCGGCGCCGCGCACGCTCGACGCCGCGCAGGCCAGCACGCTGACCTGCGCCGGACTGACGGCATGGCAGGCGCTGGCCGAGGCCACGGTGACGCGGCCCGGCGATACCGTGGTGGTGATCGGCACCGGCGGCGTCGCCTTGTTCGCGGTGCAGATCGCCCGCGCCCAGGGCGCGCGCGTGATCGTGGTGTCGGGCAGCGACGACAAGCTGGCGCGCGCCCAGGCGCTGGGCGCGGCGCACGGCATCCATCGCGGCCGCACGCCCGACTGGCCCGCCGCGGTGCGCGAGCTGACCGGCGGCCAGGGCGCCGACCATGTGCTGGAACTGGCCGGCGGCGACAACTTCGGCCGCTCGCTGGCCGCGCTGGCGCAGGGCGGCCGGATCTCGGTGATCGGCAACCTGCAGGGCGACGAGCTGCGTGCCAACGTCTATCCGGTGCTGCATGGCCGCGTGACCGTGCAGGGGATCGGCGTGTCGCACCGGCGCGCATTGCAGGACCTGGTGCGCGCCGTCGACTGGCTGCAGCTGCGCCCCGTGGTCGAGCGCGCGTACGGCTTCGGCGAGCTGCCGGCGGCGCTCGATCACCTCGAGCGCGGCGCCTTCGGCAAGGTGGTGGTGCGGGTGGACTGAGGCGGCCGGGCCGCTACTTGCGGGCCTTCGCCCGCGTATTCTTCCTGGCGGCGGCGCGGGCCGCTTCCTTTTGCGCCGCGGCCGCCTCGTTCAACTGCTCCAGCCACGCCATGCCCTCGACATACGACAGGAAATGCCGCAGGTATTCCGGCGAGGTCTCGCGCATCAGCGACAGCGAGCGATGCACGAGATGGTCGGTATTGAGCGGCCCGGCGTTCTCCGGCACGCGTTCCAGCGACTCGCGGAACTGCTGCTCGACGCTGACCCGGGCCCAGGTCTCGCGGAAGTAGTCGGCGAGGGTGTCGACCAGCGGCGTATCCGCGCCTTGTGCCGGCGCCGGCAGCGCACGGACATCGTTTGAAGCCGTGGCGATGGCCGGCCTCGCGCGCGCGGCGAGGTCGTGGACCAGTGCGCCAAGGGCGCTTGCGGCTTGCACCGGCGCGGGCTGGCCAGTGGCTTCGTCGAAGTTGTCGGCGTTGCGCTGCAAGATGGCGGCGTATGCGGCGACCAGGTCCTGCAGGCGCGCCTCCAGCAACTGGCGCGCCGCGCCGCCGTGTCCGGCCGCGCGGGCGGCCAGTGCCTGCATCAGCCGGAAGCGCACGGGGTCGGCACGATCGGCGCCGCTGGCTTGCCAGGCGTCCAGTTGCGCGCGGGCACCGGCCGCCGCGTCGAGCTCAGCCATGCGCCTTCACCGTGCCGGTGGTCACGCGTGGCACCGGCGAGATTTCCACGCGCCGGTTCTTTGCGCGGCCCGCCGCATCGGCATTCGGCGTGACCGGCTGCTGCGAGCCGAACGCGGCCGAGAACACCGACGAGGGCGGGATGCCGGCATCGATCAGCGTACGGGTCACGGTCAGGGCGCGCTGCGCCGACAGTTCCCAGTTGTCGGCAAAGCGCCGGTTGCCCTCGCGCACCTGCTGGTCGTCGGTAAAGCCGCTGACCATCAGGATCTCGTCGCGGCTGCGCAGGTAGGCCGACAGCGGCTGGGCCAGGCTCTTGAGCAGGTCGCGGCCTTCAGGTTGCAATTCGGCGGAATTCAGCGCGAACAGCACGCTGCCGCTGATGCCGATGCGCCCGTTCACCAGCGTCACGCGGCCGGCCGCGAGCGGCCCGGCCAGCGCCTTTTCCAGCGTCTGGCGGCGCTGGGCTTCTTCCTGCCGCTGCTTCACCTCGGCTTCGAGCCGCGCCGACAGCTCCATCTGCACGCCGATGACCCCCAGCAGCACCAGCACGAACGCGCCCAGCAGCACCGACATCAAGTCGCCGAAGACCGCCCAGGCCGGCACGGTGGGCTCAACGCCGGCGTCGAGTTCTTCTCTCATGCCGCCTCTGCGCTGGGCGCCTGCCGGGCTGCGCGCAGCTGCAGGTCTTCCAGGATCTGCTTCTGCGACAGCATGCTCAGGTCCACCACCTCGCGCGCCTGCGCCACGTAGTAGGCCAGTTGCTCGTCGCTGCGCGTCATCGACTTGTCCAGCGCGGCTTCGATGCGCTGCAGGTGGTCGATCAGCTTGCCGTTCGATTCGCTGAACAACTGCACCGCCACGCCGAAGGCTTCGCCCAGGCTGGCCACCTCGACCGCACTGCCGGTGACCTGCGCGGCGATGTCGGTAAGCTTGCCGGTCTCGGACTCCACCTTGTCAGTGAAGCGCGTGCCGATGCGCTCGAGCAGGTCGGCGGTGGTGGCGACCAGCGTATCCACCGCGGTGCGCTGTTCGGTGGAGGCGTGATTGACGGCGTCAAGCAGCGTGCCCAGCGTTTCCATCATGCGGCTGCGTTCTTCCAGCATGGCGTGGTCGCGCGCCATGCCCTCGGTCAGCTTCTCGCGCAGCTGCGCAATGACCTCGGCGGCGGCGCGGGGCGCTTCGCTCGCGGCCTGCAGCAGGCGCGAGACTTCGGCGACGGTATCGGTGGCCTGGGCCTGGGCCTGTGCCGCCATGTCGCGCGCCGTGACGGCCAGCGTTTCGCAGATCTGCTGCTGGCGCGCGGTGGCGTGCGCGCTGGCCTGCTCCCATTCGCCGCGCAGCGCAGCCGCCATGGTGCCCAGCGATTCGGTCCAGGCGGCCAGGCGCTGCGCGTCCTGCGCCACCAGCTCCGCCTGCAGCGCGGTGGCGGCCTTCGGCGCCTCGGCCGCGGCCTGCACCAGGCGGTCGATCTCGGCGAGGGTGGTGGTGGCGTGCGCCTGGGTCTCGGTCGAGATCGCGCGCGCGGTCTGCGCCAGCGCCTCGCAGACTTCCTGCTGGCGCGCGGCGGCGTGCGTGCTGGACTGCTCCCATTGCTCGCGCAGCGTGGCGGCGATGCTGTGGAGGGTCTCGGTCCAGCCGGCGAAGCGCGCTGCATCGCGCTCGGCCAGTTCCGCCTGCAGCGCGACCGCGGCCTTCGGCGCTTCCGAGGCGGCCTGCACCAGGCGGTCGATTTCGGCGAGGGTGCGGCTGGCATGTGCCTGCGTCTGCGCGGAGATCTCTTGCACGTTCTGCGCAAGCGTCGCGCTGATTTGATCCTGGCGCGCGACCGTGTGCGCGTTCAGCTGCTGCCATTCCTGGCGCAGCGTTGCGGTGATGCCGCCGAGCGTGTCGGTCCATGCGGCAAAGCGCGCTTCATCGCGCGACGCCAGTTCGGCCTGCAGCGCGATAGCGGCCTTCGGCGCTTCGGCGGCGGCCTGCACCAGGCGGTCGATCTCGGCCAGCGTGCTGCTGGCATGCGCCTGCGTCTGCGCCGAGACCTCACGCACGCTCTGCGCCAGCGTGGCGCTGATTTCGTCGTGGCGGCTGACGGTGTGCGCGTTCAGCTGTTCCAGCTGCTGGCGTAGCGTGGCCGTCATGCCGCCGAGCGTGTCGGCCCAGGCCGACAGGCGCTGCGCGTCCTGCGCGGCCAGCTGGGCCTGCAGGCCGGCGTGCGAGGCGTCAACGCTGCGCACCAGCGCCGCGGCGTGCTCGCCAAACGTTGCCGCGGCGGCCGCCAGCGCCTGCTGGTTGTCGCCGGCCAGCTTTTCGCCAGCCTGCTGCTGTTGCGACAGCGCCTCGCGCCAGGCTTCGGCGGTGCTGGCCGCGACGGAGTCGAAGCGGCTGGCGACGCCGTCCAGCAAGCTGGCCGAACGTTGTTCGAAAGTTTGGCTGAAGCCATCGAGCGATGTGCGCAGGTCCGCCGCCAGCGCCTCGCTGGTGCGCTGATGGCCGGCTAGGGCCTGGTTCCAGGTATCGGCGACACCGGCGGTGGCGCGCTCGAACCGGCTCGAAACGCCGTCCAGATGCTGTTGCACCGCCTGCGTGACGGTGTCGCGCAGCGCCGTGGTCTCGCGCGCCAGGCCGGCCATGGTCGCGTCCACCGCGGGCTGGATCGCGGCACCGGCGGCGCGGGCGCTGTCGGCAATGCTGTCCTTCAGCGATTGCTCCACCGATGACGCCAGGCGCGCATAGACCGCCTCGGTCTTGCCGTGGAAGGCGTCCTGACTGGCCACCAGCCGCTCGGCCAGGGTCTCGTGCTGTTGCGCCATGGCGCGCATCATGGCCTGCATCTGCTCGGCCAGCGCCGGCATCACTTCGGCCTGGCGCTGCAGCAGCTGCAAGGCCTGGTCGCGCTGGTGGCCGCGCGAATAGCTGCGCAGCGTGGTGGCGATGCGGGCGTCGAGCGCCTGCGCGGCCTGGATGCGCTCGCGCCGGCACAGCGCGGACAGCAGGCCCAGCATGGCCGAGGTGGCCACGCCCGCGACCGAGGTGCCGAAGGCAAAGCCCAGCCCCTTGACCGGCGCCGCCAGCGAAGCGCGGATCGCCTGCAGGTCGGTGGCGCCTTCCAGCGCGATGCCGGTGCCGCGCAAGGTGGCCACCATGCCGAGGAACGTGCCGAGCATGCCCAGCAGCACCAGCAGCCCGACCAGGTACGGCGTCAGCGCGGGGCCGGGCAGGCCGACGCGTTCGCCTTCGACGCGCAGCCGCACGCTGTCGCGCAGGCTGGGGTGCAGGCGTTCCAGCCAGCCACCCAGGCTGGCCGGCGCTTCGGCCAGTCCGGCCAGCGCCTGCGCCAGCGTGGCGGTGGCCTGGCGGTAGCGCAGCAGTTCGAGCGCGCCGCCCACGTAGAAGCCGCCGATCAGCAGGGTGACGACCAGCGCCAGGAAATTGGTGCCGGCATAGCCCGCGCCAATCCAGCAGACGACCGCCAGGCCCGCCAGGAACGCAACAATATGGGATAGGTATCGGGTCATGATGTCCGGGTTAGCTGTCTTGCAGCGCCGCCAGCAGGCCTTCGATGGGCTGCCAGCGGATCTCGAGTTCGGCGAGCAGCACGCTCTGCATATCCTTGCGGAACACGCCCAGCCATGCGCCGGCGCGGACCGCCGCGGGTTGTCCTTGTGCCTGGGCCTGCGCCTCCAGTGCCGCGGCTTCGGCCTGGCGCAGGCGCTGGAAGTGCGCCTCCAGCAGGCTCGGCACCGCGCCCAGCAGGCTTTGTTCGCGCGCGCCGAGCACGCGCTCCATCACCGCGTCGACCATGGCCAGCTTGGCCATGGCCGGCGTACCGGCCGACAGCGCCGCCCGCAGGCCGCCGCGCAGGCTGCCGATGCTGGTCTCCATGGTCTGCTGCAACGTCAGGTAGCGCTGACGATGCACCGCGTAGTCGACCTGCGCATCGACCGGGTCCGGCAGCGCCGACGGTCTCGCCGGACCGCGGCGCCGGCCGGCCGGCGCGGCGTCTTCGGCGATGGCGTCGGCCAGCCGGGCGCGCACACGCGCGCATTGCTGCGCTTCGGTGCCGCCGCCGCCACTTGCCGGGGGCGGCATCGCCGGCACTTGGGCCTTCAGCGCCGACGACAGCGCGATCGCATCCGCCCAGCCGAGCCATTGGCTCAGCTGGCTGGAAAGCGAGCCTGCAGGGGCGGGGGCGTCGGCGTCAGCCAGGCGGGCCAGCAGGCGGACCAGCGTGGGTCCGCTCAAGCCTGTGCGCCGGGGCACTTGTAACATTCCGCTGGATTCGAAAAATGCAGCAGTTTACACGCCCCGGGCAGAGGCGCGGCCGGCGGGGGCGGTGGAGGATGGCGGGAAGTCCGCTCCGGACCCGCGCTGATCCGCCAGCATGGGAAGTCGTGGCCTAATCCTCGGCCACCTGGCAGAACCGCAGCCGGTTCCCGAACGGATCGGCCACCTGCAGCATCCGCCCCCAGCCCACATCCTCCACACCGGGCTTCGCGTACGGATAGTCCTTGGCGTGCAGCTCCCGGTGCAGCGCATCGATATCCTCCACCGGCACGAACACGGTCGACCCCGGCGTGGCATCGCCATGGTGCTCGCTCAGATGCAGCGTCAGGCCGCTGCGCCTGACCTGCGCGTAAAGCGGCAACCCGTCTTCGAAGCGATGCTCCCAGTCGAGCGTGAAGCCGAGGAAATCGAGGTAGAACTCCATGGCCTTGTCGACCGAGAAGATGCGGAGGATGGGAATGCCGGCCGACAGGTTCATGGTGTCTGGGTGCGGGAGTGGCGCGGAATCCTGGATGATAGCCGCCGCATAAGCATTGGCAACAATCTTCGTTGGCTCGGCCCGGTTCCGCGACTAAGCTGGCGCTCCGATTTGCCTCCTGGAGCACCGCCATGACCCCGACCCACAATTCCCGTCGCCGCCGGCTTCTGGCCGCGGCGGCTGCAGCCGCTGCGCTGCCTGGGGTCAGCCTGGGGCAGGGCCTGACGACATTGCGCATCGGCTATCAGAAGTCATCCACGCTGATGATCCTGCTGAAATCGCGGCAGACGCTGGAAAAGGCGCTGGCGCAAAAAGGCGTGGCGGTGCAGTGGTATGAGTTCACCTCCGGCCTGCCGCTGCTGGAGGCGCTCAACCTCGGCAACATCGACCTCAGCGCCGACGTGGCCGATGCGGTGCCGCCGTTCGCGCTGGCCGCGGGTGCGTCGCTCACGTATTACGCGACCGAGACCCCTTCGCCGCAGGCGCAGGCGATCGTGGTGCGCGCCGATTCGCCGATCCGCGAGGTGGCCCAACTCAAGGGCCAGCGCGTGGCGTTTGCCAAGGGCGCCGGCGCGCACTACCTGGTGCTCGAGGCGCTGGCGCGCGCCGGGCTGTCGATCCGCGACATCGAGCCGGCCTACCTCAGCCCGGCCGATGCGCGCGCGGCGTTCGAGCGCGGCAGCGTGGCGGCGTGGGTGATCTGGGACCCGTTCCTGGCCGCGGTGCAGCGCCAGTCCAATGCGCGCGTGCTGCGCGACGGCGAAGGGCTGTCGAGCTATCGCCGCTTCTACCTGGCGGCGACGCCGTTCGCGCGCACGCATGCCGAAGTGCTGGAGGTGGTGTTCGACGCGCTGCGCGACGCGGGCGACTGGGTCAAGCGCAATCCCGCCGAGGCCGCGCGCTGGCACGCGCCGCTGATCGGCCTGGATGCCGCCACGGTGGAGGCCGCCAACGCGCGCCGCAGCTATGCCGTGCGCACCGTCGACGCGGCCGCGCTGGCCGAGCAGCAGCGCATTGCCGACGCCTTTGCCGCGCAAGGCATCCTGCCGCGCAAGGTGGCGGTGTCGGCCTCGCCGGTCTGGCGCAAGGCGTAGGCCGCGGCGCGCCAGCGCAGGCCGGGCATCCGCTGTCCAGCAGGGCGCAGCCAGCGCCCTGTAGGTCCTGAACCGCATCTCATCGTCCGGCTGCAGGCCGAGCCTGCACGCGTGCCCGGCACGCCGACTTTCGCGCCCCACCTCCACCACCGCACGCTATTGCGGGCGCCAGCGCCAAGCCAGCCGCCATGGCCAACCCGCGCACTGAACCTGCGACCGATTCGTAGGGAATAACCCTTGCCGGCCGAAAAATATATCACAACATGATGTATTGTTCGGGACTCCCGAAGCCGACGCCGCCTGTTGGTGTCGTCGCGTCGCCCCCCGCTTCAAGGAGCCTGCATGCGCATACGCAAGCAAACCGACTTTTGTTCCGGCCTGATGTTCATCATCCTTGGCCTCAGCTTTTCCTTCGTTGCCCGCGGCTATTCGATGGGCACCGCCGCCAGGATGGGGCCGGGCTATTTCCCGTTCTGGCTTGGCATCGTGCTGGCGCTGCTGGGCGCCGTGGTCGCGGCCGGATCGTTGTCGCACAAGAGCGATGAAGATCGCATGGCACGCTGGGACATCAAGACGCTGCTGTGGATCCTGGGCTCGGTGGTGCTGTTCGGGCTGGTGCTCAAGCCACTCGGGATGGTGCTGTCGGTGCTGGCGCTGGTGCTGGTGTCGTCGATGGCCAGCCATGAGTTCACCTGGAAGGGCGCCATCCTCAACGCCGCGGTCCTGTTGCTGATCAGCACCGTGGCCTTTGTCTACGGCATCAACCTGCAGATGCCGGTGTGGCCGGCCGCTTTCGTCAACTAGGGGATATCGGATGGAGTTGCTGAGTCATCTTGCGCTGGGGTTTTCCACCGCGCTGTCGCTGCAGAACCTGGCCTATGCCTTCCTGGGCTGCGTGCTCGGCACGCTGATCGGGGTGCTGCCGGGCCTGGGGCCGCTGGCCACCATCGCCATGCTGCTGCCGATCACCTACACGCTGCCGCCGGTGGCCGCGCTGATCATGCTGGCCGGCATCTATTACGGTGCCCAGTACGGCGGCTCGACCACCGCCATCTTGGTGAACCTGCCCGGTGAATCGTCGGCGGTAGTGACCACGCTGGACGGCTACCAGATGGCGCGGCGCGGGCGCGCCGGGGTGGCGCTGGCCACCGCGGGACTGGGCTCGTTCTTCGCCGGCAGCGTGGCCACGCTGATCCTGGCCGCGTTTGCCACGCCGCTGTCGGAACTGGCGTTCAAGTTCGGCCCCGCCGAGTATTTCTCGCTGATGGTGCTGGGCCTGATCGGCGCGGTGGTGCTGGCCTCGGGTTCGCTGGTCAAGGCAGTGGCGATGATCGTGCTGGGACTGTTGCTGGGGCTGGTTGGCACCGATGTGAACTCGGGCGCCGCGCGCTTCTCGTTCGACGTGCCGGAGCTGACCGACGGCATCAGCATTACCGCGCTGGCAATGGGGCTGTTCGGCTTTGCCGAGATCATCGCCAACCTGGAGCAGAAGGAACATCGCGAGACCTTCACCGACCGCGTCACCAACCTGTTCCCGACGCGGGAAGATTTCAGGCGCATGATCCCGGCGGTGCTGCGCGGCACCGCGCTGGGTTCGTCGCTGGGCATCCTGCCGGGCGGCGGCGCCTCGCTGGCTTCGTTCGCGGCGTACTCGCTGGAGAAGAAGGCGTCGAAATACCCGGAAGAATTCGGCAAGGGCGCGATCGAAGGCGTGGCCGGTCCGGAATCGGCCAACAACGCCGCGGCGCAGACCTCGTTCATCCCGCTGCTGACGCTGGGCATTCCACCCAACGCGGTGATGGCGCTGATGGTGGGGGCGATGACGATCCACAACATCCAGCCCGGCCCGCAGGTCATGAGCAGCAATCCCGCGCTGTTCTGGGGCCTGATCGCGTCGATGTGGATCGGCAACCTGATGCTGGTGGTGCTGAACCTGCCGCTGATCGGCGTGTGGGTGAAGCTGCTGACGGTGCCCTACCGCTTCCTGTACCCGGCCATCCTGGTGTTCTGCAGCATCGGCGTCTACTCGGTCAACAACACGGTGTTCGACGTCTTTGCCGCGGCCAGCTGCGGCCTGATCGGCTATGTCTTCCACAAGCTGCGCTGCGAGCCGGCGCCGCTGCTGCTGGGCTTCGTGCTGGGGCCGATGATGGAAGAGAACTTCCGCCGCACCTTGCTGCTGTCGCGCGGCGATTTCTCGGTCTTTACCACGCGTCCGCTGTCGCTGGGCCTGCTGGTGGCCGCGGCGGCGCTGGTGGCGGTGGTGGCGCTGCCATCGATCAAGGCCAAGCGCGAAGAGGCGTTCCAGGAGGAATAACGGGGGAGCGGGGCAAGGCAGTCTCGAGCATCGAGAACGACGGGCTGTTTCGTTCCTTGCGGACGAAACAGCCCTGGCCTTGCGCATGCAGGGCGTCTGCGCGCCGCGCCTCTTGCTGCAGGCGATCAGATCACGCCCATGGCCGGATCGCTGACCGTATCCTCGCCGGTCTCCATGCGTCCGGCAAAGCGGCGCGCGAACGCCGGGCTGGCCTCGCAAGTCACGACGAAGTCGTACCAGTTGCCGCTGTCGGCCACCGGCCATTCCAGCGTTTCCACCTTGCCCCGCCTGACCCGCTGCGTCCACGGCCCGTCGTCGCGATAGGCCAGCGCCTTGACGGTGAAAATCACGTCGGCATCGCCGTCGTTATGCAGCTTGACCTGGATCGTCGGCTTCCTGCACGGGTTGTAGCAGACCTGGATTTCGGCGGAGCTGGTAGCCGCCTCGCTGACATCGCCGGTGAAGGCGCGGTGATAGCCGTTGGGGCCCAGCACCCACAGGTCGTACTTGCCGCCGTCGGCATTGACGTCCCACACGTCGTCCAGCGCCTTGCCGGCCTCGACCACGTAGCGGCGCGGAATGCGGTCCAGGTGCAGCTTGTCGTAGACATGGAACACCGCGCCCGCCTGGTGCGCGCTGTCGTTGGCGAACAGCAGGCGCACGGTGCGGGCGGCGGCATCGACGCGCGCGCTGGTGTGCAGCTCATACGGCAGCTTGCGCGACGGGCGCGCGCCGGTGGCCTGCGCCGGCAGCGCCGGCGTGACGGGCACCGGAATGGCGGGCTGCGTCTGCTGCCAGGCGGTCAGGCTGGTGGCGTCGGCGCGCGTGGTGCGCCCCGCCAGCACGGGCAGCGTCTCGGTGTTGGGCGTGGCGAAGTTGAAGGCGCTGGTCAGGTCGCCGCAGACCGCGCGGCGGTAGGCGCTGATCTGCGGCTCGATCACGCCGAAGCGCGCTTCCAGGAAGCGCAGCACCGAGGTATGGTCGAACACCTCGGAGTTGACCCAGCCGCCGCGGCTCCACGGCGACACCACCCACAGCGGCACGCGCGGCCCCGGCCCGAAGGGCTTGCCGTCCTGCGGCGGCTGCCTGGGCGTGGCGGGCGGGAAGTTGAAGTACTCGTAGGCCATCTGCGCATCGTCGAGGGTCGACTTGCCGGCCAGCGTGCCGTCCGGGTTGCGCGACGGCGCGCTCGGCGGCGGGCTGTGGTCGAAGAAGCCGTCGTTCTCGTCGAAGTTGATCAGCAGCACGGTCTTGCTCCAGACCTCGGGCGATGCCGTCAGCGCATCGAGGATGGACTGCACGTACCAGCCGCCCTTGGCCGGGCTGGACGGGCCGGGGTGCTCGCTGAACTCCGCCGGCGGGATGATCCACGATACCTCCGGCAGCCGGCTGTTGACCACGTCGTCGCGCAGCGACTGCAGGAAGCCGCCGTCGGGCATGGTGTTGCAGAAGCCCTTGGCCAGCTCGCTGTACTGGTCGTCGATATCCGGGTTGTAGGGCGGATTGACGCCCGCGCCCGCGGTGTTGGACAACCTGCGCCCTTCCGGCATCTTCTCCATCTCGGCGCGCCAGTGCCGGAAGCTCATCATCTGGTTGCAGCCATAGTTGTCCGGCACGTTCTGGTAGACCTTCCAGCTCACGCCCGCGTCCTGCAGGCGGTCGGCGTAGGTCTTCCAGGTCCAGCCTTCGGTGGACGGGCCCACGTCGGCGCCGGCGTTGAACTCATTGATCATCACCGCGACGTTGTCGCCGGTGGGGCCGTTGCTGCCGGTCCAGTAGAACAGGCGGTTGGGGATGGTGCCGGTGTGCATCGCGCAGTGGTACGCGTCGCACAGCGTGAAGGCGTCGGCCAGCGCGCGCTGGAACGGGATCTCAGCGTTGTCGTAGTAGCCCATCGACAGCGCCTTCTTGGCCACCGGCCAGCGGTCCATGCGGCCGTGGTCCCAGGCGGCCTGTGCATCGGGCCAGGTGTGCGGCGTGCCGCCGGCGCGCTGCGCGTTGCCCTGGGTTTCGTCGAGGTGGTAGGGCGTCAGCGTATTGCCGTTGGCATCGGTCTGGTAGAACGCGGTCTTGCCGTTCGGCAGCGGGATGGCAAAGCGGTCGCCGTAGCCGCGCACGCCCTTGAACGTGCCGAAGTAATTGTCGAACGAGCGGTTTTCCAGCATCACCATCACGACGTGCTTGACGTCCTGGATGGTGCCGGTGGCGTTGTTGGCCTCGATCGCGAGGGCGCGGCGGATGCTGGGCGGAAAGCTGGCCAGCATCGCGGCGGCGGCGCCGCTGCCGAGGCTGGTCTTGAGGAACTGTCGCTTGGACGGATTGAAGGTCATGGCGTGGGTGGGGTCGTTCTGTCGCTGGATCGGAATGCGGCCCGCGTCAGGGGCAAATCAGAGGGCAAATCAGGGGCCACATCGGGTCAGGGCGCGCAACGCGTGCTGCAACTGCCAGGCTTGCCGGCCGTGTCCGGCGCGTTGCCGTTGGCGGCGTTGGGCTGGAGGGTGCCGCCTCCCGCGCCGGGAGCGTCATCGCCGCCGCAGGCGGCAAGCATCAATGCCAGGGTCAGGGTGCCGGCCGCCAGCCATGGCCGGGCGGAATGCGACAGCAGGGTGGGTCTCATTGGTGCAGGGCCTTTTCTTCTGGTTGAGGAAGAGAACGATGGCCGCGCCCGCTGCGCCGACAGACGGCTGCACGCATCGGACTTCCGCCGGGGCGGATGACAAGCGCGGATCTGGCCGGTTGCTGCCGGGATGGCCGTGGCTTGTCGCGACAGCGGGCGATTGTTGACCGATCAAATGTCAGATGTTTGACAGGGTGCACTTTCGGCAATTTTGCTTTGTAACCAAAAGTGTCAGCAAGCAGGCGTGGCAATTGCAGGCACTGCCGGGTTGCTGCCGTTCATCCGTTCAACCCGACACAGGAGACCGTTATGCCCGACACGTCCGACGCCAAGGCCAAGCCCACGTCAAACTCCACACCCGCCACCACTGCCCAGGGTGCTCCGGCCGGTTATGGCGATGCCCAGCGCGGTACCGGCGGAGAGCTGCACCAGGTTGCCGGCGGCACGCATGTCCCGCTGACCACCAACCAGGGCGCGCCCATCGCGGACAACCAGAACTCGCTCAAGGCCAATCCGCGCGGCCCGACGCTGCTCGAAGATTTCATCCTCCGTGAAAAAATTACACACTTCGACCATGAGCGCATTCCTGAGCGGATCGTCCATGCGCGCGGCACCGCGGCACACGGCTATTTCGAGCTGACCGATTCGCTGGCGCAATTCACCACCGCCAGCATCCTGACCGAGGTCGGCGTGAAGACTCCGGTGTTTGCGCGCTTTTCCACCGTGGCCGGTGGCGCGGGCTCGATCGACACGCCGCGCGACGTGCGCGGCTTCGCGGTCAAGTTCTATACGAAGGAAGGCAACTGGGACCTGGTCGGCAACAACATCCCGGTGTTCTTCATCCAGGACGCGATCAAGTTCCCCGACGTGGTCCATGCGGTCAAGATGGAGCCCGACCGCGCGTTCCCGCAGGCGGCCACCGCGCACGACACCTTCTGGGATTTCATCTCGCTCACGCCGGAGTCGATGCACATGGTCATGTGGATCATGTCGGACCGCACCATCCCGCGCTCGCTGCGCATGATCGAAGGCTTCGGCGTACACAGCTTCCGCCTGCTCGACGACCGGGGCCGGTCCACCTTCGTCAAGTTCCACTGGCGCCCCAAGCTGGGACTGCAGTCCACGGTGTGGGACGAGGCCGTCAAGATCGCCGGCGCCGATCCGGATTTCCACCGCCGCGACATGTTCAATGCGATCCAGTCCGGCAACTTCCCGGAATGGGAACTGGGGGTGCAGTTGTTCACGGAGGACGATGCGGCCAAGTTCCCGTTCGACCATCTCGATGCGACCAAGATCATCCCGGAAGAGACCGTGCCGCTGAAGATCATCGGCCGCATGGTGCTGGACCGCTGGCCCGACAACTTCTTTGCCGAGACCGAGCAGGTAGCGTTCTGCCCCGCCAACATCGTGCGCGGCATCGATTTTTCCAACGATCCCTTGCTGCTGGGCCGGCTGTTCTCCTACCTCGACACGCAACTGCTGCGCCTGGGCGGCCCCAACTTCAACCAGATTCCGGTGAACGCGCCCAAGTGCCCGTTCGCCAACCACCAGCGCGACGGCCATATGCAGATGCAACGGCCCAAGGGACGCGTCGCCTACGAGCCCAACTCGCTGTCCGACGACTCGCCGCGCGAGACGCCGGACCTGGGCTTCCGCCATGCGCTGGTGCCCGAGCAGGGCGACAAGGGCCGCATCCGTCCCGAGACCTTTGCCGACCACTACAGCCAGGCGCGCCAGTTCTATCGCAGCCAGACCGGCGCCGAACAGGCGCATATCGCCTCGGCGCTGGTGTTCGAGCTGTCGAAGGTCGAGCACGTGCATGTGCGCGAGCGCATGGTGGCCCACCTGCTCAATATCGACCCGGACCTGGGCCGGCGCGTGGCCGACGGCCTGGCGCTGGACCAGGTGCCCGAGCCGCTGCCCACCGCCGCGCCGGTGCAGGACCTGCCGCCGTCGCCGGCGCTGCAGATCATCGGCAAGATGAAGGACACGCTGCAGGGGCGCGAGATCGGCATCCTGGTCGCTGACGGCTCCGACGGCGCCACCGTCGAGGCGATCCGGCAGGCGGCCAGCGCCGCCGGCGCGACGGTGAAGATCGTCGCGCCCAAGGTGGGCGGCGCGCTGCTGGCCGATGGGTCGAAGCTGCCGGCGGACGGGCAGCTGGCGGGCACGCCCTCGGTGATGTTCGATGCCGTGGCCGTGGTGCTGTCGGCCGACGGCGCCGCCATGCTGGTAAAGGAAAGCGCGGCGCTGGATTTTGTCTGCTTTGCCTACGCCCATTTGAAGGCGATCGCAGCCGATGCCGGCGGGGACATGCTGCTTGCCCACGCCAAATTGCAGCCGGACGCTGGCATCGTGCCCGCCGGCGACACCGCGCGCTTTATCGCGGCGGCAAAGACCCGCCAGTGGGATCGTGAGCCGCAGGTGCGGATGCTGGCGTAGGCAAGCCGTGCCGGGCAGGCACATCACAACGGCAAAACCGGGGCGCCGCCTGGCCCCGAGCCAGTGGCACTGCGCAAGCCTGCGGTGCAGAAGCGGCCGGCGCTGTTCGGACCGGCTGACTTGCCCATGCGGCTGCAGGCGGCCTGCTTGTCGATGCCCCCCACTCCAGTAGGGAACAGTTCCCCGCATCCCTACCGTTAGCCCCCGCAACAAGGAGCACGGATGCGAGACCGCCGCCGGGGCCATGCGCCCCGGCGATCCCGCGTACCGTGCCGACCGGCAGGAACGGGCGCGCAGTGGCATGCCGCAGTCGGGCATGCAACAGGGTTGGAACCATAACAACGGAAGCGCATACGTCTTCTTGGACGGTAAGGGGAGTGATCATGAGTGTTTTCAGGAGTCTGTCTATCCGCACGCGGCTGCTGGCCGGGTTCGGCACGCTGGCGGGCGTGGTGCTGGTGGTGTCGGCGTACTCGCTGCATGCGCTTGGCGAGGCGACGGCGGGTTTCAATGACTACCTGAACGGGTTGAATGCCCGGGCGGAAATGGCTGCGCAGGTGCGCAACGCGGTCGACCGGCGTGCCATCGCGGCGCGCAACCTGGTGCTGGTGACGGACGCTGCCGAGCTGGAGCGCGAGAAGGCTGATGCCCTGCGAGCGCACGCAGACGTGCAGGCCCGGCTCGCGCGGCTCAGCGAGATGGTGCGCCAGCCTGGCGTCAGCGATGAGGCGCGCAAGCTGGTGGAGGAGGTCGCCAGGGTCGAGGCGCAGTATGGTCCGGTCGCCACCGGCATTGTCGGGCTGGCGGTCGAGCGCAAGATCGAGGAAGCCATCGGCCGGATCGACAAGCAATGCCGTCCGTTGCTGGCGGCGCTGATCAAGTCGACCGATGCCTACGCCGAGTTCACCAAGACCCGGCAGAAGGAAATGGAGCGCAGGCTGGAGGCGGACTACGAGCGCCAGCGCAACCTGCTGGTGCTGATCTCGCTGGTGTCCGCGGTCATTGCGCTGGCCGGCGGCGTGCTGATCACACGTGCCATCACGCGCCCGATCCAGCGAGCCGTGGAGGTGGCCGGCACCGTTGCCGGCGGCGACCTGGGCGCGCGCATCGAAGTGGACCGCCATGACGAGACCGGCCGGTTGCTGGCGGCATTGCGCGACATGAACGAGCGCCTGACCGCCACCGTCACCCGCGTGCGCGCCAGCAGCGGCAATATCGCCATCAGCACCAGCGAGATCGCAAGCGGCAACGCCGACCTGAGCAGCCGCACCGAGGAGCAGGCGGCCTCGCTGGAGCAGACCGCGGCCAGCATGGAGGAGTTGACCGAGACCGTGCGCCAGAACACCGAGAATGCGCGCCAGGCCAGCGAACTCGCGCGCAGCGCCGCCGATGTGGCGCAACGCGGCAGCCACACGGTGCAGCGCGTGGTCGGCACGATGCAGGACATCAGCGCCAGCTCGGACAAGATCGCCGAGATCACCGGCATCATCGAGGGCATTGCGTTCCAGACCAATATCCTGGCGCTGAACGCCGCGGTGGAAGCGGCGCGCGCCGGCGAGCAGGGACGCGGCTTTGCCGTGGTGGCGAGCGAGGTGCGCGGGCTGGCCCAGCGATCCTCCAGCGCGGCCAAGGAGATCAAGGAGCTGATCGAGGCATCGGGGCGGCAAGTGCAGGATGGTTCGTCGCTGGCGAGCGAGGCCGGCCAGACCATGGCCGAGGTGACCCAGGCGGTGGCGCGCGTGACCGGCATCGTCGAGGAGATCGCGACGGCGTCGGCCGAGCAGACCCGCGGCATCGAGCAGGTCAACCAGGCCATCGTGCAGATCGACCAGGTCACGCAGCAGAACGCGTCGCTGGTGAGCGAGGCGGCCAATGCCTCGCGCGCGCTGGAAGAGCAGGGCCGCGAACTGAGCGAGGTGGTGGCGTTCTTCCGCCTGCCGGGTGAGGGTGGTGGACGTATCGGGGCGCCCGGTTTGGCGCCGCGTGCGGTGGGTGCGATGGCGACGGCGTAGCGCCGCCGTACTCCCTCTCCGGGAATCGGGAGAGGGGAGCAAACCGGCAGGTGCATGGGCGCCGCGGGGCGGGTAGACTTGCCTGTCCCGCTACACTTCTTTCCCGCCATCGCCATGCCGAACCTGCCGATCTCCTTCGAAGACGTCGTCGCCGCCCACGACCGCATCCGCGCCGCCGCCCACCGCACCCCGGTGCTGACCTCCGCCACCGCCGACGCGGCCACCGGGGCGCAGCTGTTCTTCAAGTGCGAGAACTTCCAGCGCATCGGCGCCTTCAAGTTCCGCGGCGCCTACAACGCCATTGCCCAGTTCACGCCGCAGCAGAAGGCCGGCGGGGTGCTGGCGTTCTCCTCCGGCAACCATGCACAGGCGATCGCGCTGTCGGCGCGCCTGCTGGGCGTGCAGGCGGTGATCGTGATGCCGCAGGACGCCCCCGCGATCAAGATCGAAGCCACGCGCGGCTATGGCGCCGAGGTGGTGCTGTACGACCGCTACCGCGACGACCGCGAGGCCCTGGGCCGGCGCATCGCCGCAGAGCGCGGCATGACCCTGATCCCGCCCTACGACCACCCACACGTGATGGCCGGGCAAGGCACGGCGGCCAAGGAACTGTTCGAGGAAACCGGCCCGCTGGACATGCTGGTGGTGTGCCTGGGCGGCGGCGGGTTGCTGTCCGGCTGCGCGGTCGCGGCACAGGCGATGTCGCCGGGCTGCGCGGTGTACGGCGTCGAGCCCGAGGCCGGCAACGACGGCCAGCGCAGCCTGCGCAGCGGCGAGATCGTCCGCATCGACACCCCGCGCACCATTGCCGACGGGGCGCAGACGCCTTACCTGGGCAGCCACACCTTTGCCGTGATCCGCGAACTGGTCACGGACATCGCTACCGTGTCGGACGCCGAACTGGTCGAGACCATGAAGTTCTTCGCCGGCCGCATGAAGATCGTCGCCGAGCCCACCGGCTGCCTGGCCGCGGCCGCGGTGCTGCATGGCAAGCTCGATGTGAAGGGCAAGCGCGTGGGCATCATCGTGTCAGGCGGGAATGTGGATCTTGGGGCGTTTGCGGGGTTTATCGGCTAAGGCGGCCGGCGCTCAGCGTTTTGCCGCCATGCTCGCGTCCACGGTTTGCTTCACGAAGGCCCTGACCGCGGGCGACATCTCGCGCTGGCGATAGGCCAGTGCGAGATGGACTGCCAGGCGGAAATCCGTAACCGGTTTGTAAAAGACGCCAGGCTGCGAGAAGTTCTGCATTGACTCTGGCACGATCGCGACCCCGTATCCCGCGGAGGCGAGGCTGGCGGCCGAAATGAAGTCCTGCACGCGATACTCGAGGCGTGGTGTAAAGCCTCCCGCCTTTCCCAGTGCGGTCAATGCGAAGCCGAACCCTTCCTCGTCGGCAAACTGCGGAATGATGAACGGCTGATCGGCAAGCTCCCGGGCCGCAACCGGTCCGCGCCTGGCCAGCGGGTGGTGGCTTGCCATCGCAGTCAGCAAGTGCTCGGTTTGCACGATCTTCGTCACGATTCCTGTCGGGCATAGTCTGCGTGGCCTGACAATCCCCACATCGATCCGGCCATCGTTCAGCGCTTCGAGCTGGCGTGGCGTTTCCATGGGTACGACTTCGACGCGGACCAGTTCATGGTGCTTGCGGAAGTCCGCCAACATCCTTGACAGCAGACCGGTGCTGACGCCGGAGGCGACGTAGCCAATGCGGATAACCCCGGCAAGCCCTCTGGCAGCCAGCCGGCCGACCTGGTCGGCGCGCGCTATGTGGCGCAATGCCGCTTCCGCTTCCGAGTAGAACAGCCGCCCGGCATCGGTCAGCGTGACCGGCTTGCGCTTGTTGCGGTTCAGCAGCGTGACGCCCAGGTCTTGCTCCAGCCGTTGGATCTGGGTGCTCAGGCCTGACTGCGCAACCCCCAGGCGATCCGCCGCCTTCGCAAAGTGAAGTTCCTCTGCCACCGCAAGGAAGCACTGCAGCTGACGGACATCGAGCATCGTTTAATCACAAAAACAGAACAAAGATTACTCCATGCTAGCTGGAACGTATCAAAGATTCCAGATGAAATGACGCCATCGACTAGCGAGAGGCATTACTGGAGACCGCAAATGAATGAGCTTTGGCACCCGCAATTGGGCGAGTCCGAATCGAGGTGGCAACAAAAGGCGCACGCCTTGGCGACGCAAGCGTTTGCGCCGCTGGCCGAGGAAATCGACCGCGACCAACGCTATCCGGTCGAGCATCTGCCCAGGCTGCTTGAGGCGAAGATCTCCGGCATGTTCGTGCCGAAGGCATACGGCGGCGAAGGTGCGTCACTGGCGGCTGTGGCCGCCGTGGTCGAAGCCGTGGCACAGGGTTGCGCATCGACGTCGGCAATTCTGGCGGCGCTGGCGCTGGGCGCGTTTCCGATTCTGCTGGCCGGCAGCGAAGCCCAGAAGCAGGCGCTGCTCGGCGGGCTGGCCCGGCGCGGTGAGGCGGTGAACTTTGCCCTGAGCGAACGCGAAGCGGGTTCGGACCCGTCGGCCATCCAGGCGACGGCGGTGCGCGAGGGCGACGGCTGGCGTATTCGTGGCGAGAAGTGCTGGCTGGGCAACGGTGGCCACTCGAAGCACTTCATTGTCTTTGCCCGCACCGGCGAGGTGGCCGCGCGCAAGGCGATTTCGGCATTCGTGGTGCCGCGGGATACCGAGGGTCTTGTCGTCGATTTCTATGAAGACAAGATGGGCATCCGTGGCACGACGACTACCAACCTGAAGCTCGATGCCTGGGTGCCCGCAGACAGCATTGTGGGCGCCGAAGGCGATGGCCTCAAGCTGGCTCTGGCAACGCTCACCGTCGGGCGGGTGGTGGTGGCGGCCCAGGCCAACGGCATCGCCCTGTGTGCGTACGACGCGGCGCGACGCTACGCGGTAACGCGCAAGACCTTTGGCCACACCCTGATCGACCATCAGGGCGTCGGCTTCAAGCTGGCCGATGCGGCCATGCGCCTGTCGGCGGCGCGAATGCTCACGTATGAAGCGGCTCGACGTTATGACGAGGGCAAGGACATCGGAACGCTCGGCGCCATGGCCAAGCTCTATGCCAGCGAGGCGTCCCACGATGTCGTGGACGACGCGGTGCAGATCCTTGGTGGCCGGGGCTATGTGAAACCGAATGTCGTGGAGCGATGCTATCGCGACCAGCGCATTGTCGAGATCTACGAAGGTACGTCCGAAATCCAGCGCATCGTCCTTGCACGGGCGGTCAAGAAGGGTGCGCTCGCCGATATCGAGGCCGCGCAATGACGCATACGAAGCCAACGGATGCCAACATGCCGAACCCGGAACCATGCCAGCCGCAGGCAGGCTGGCGCGCCGTCGCCGGCCTCTACCACGCATTTTTCACCGGTATCGTCCTGTCGACCGTAACCCGCAAGGGAACGCCGGCGGCGGCGGAACTGGTCTACGAGATCTTCTGCCGCCAGCGCCGCGAGCGTTTCCTGGCCGGACTGAGCAAGCTGGGCATCGACGGACTGCCGCCAGCTGTGGCGGCGGCCCAGTATCACTACCTCTCCAACCATATCGGCGGCGTCGCCGTGCAGTACATGCATGAGAGCGACCGGAAGGCGTGGATCCGCTACAACGCCCCGCGCTGGATCTGGTCCGGCACAGCGCTTTGCGGCATTCCTTCCGAAGTCTCGCGCGCGATGCTGGCAGGCTGGCATGCCCAGAATGGCGTGACCCTTGGCAAGCCGCGCCTGGGCTTTGTCTGCACCAAGCAGGCAGCAGACGGGCAATCCGGTCTGGAAGGCTACTACTACGAGTACGACCATGATCTCGAGCCCCATGAGCGGCTGCGCTTTGCGCGCAATGAAGAGGCGCCGGACTTCGATGCTGCCGCGGCACCGACCCTGCCTACCGACACCTGGCCGCAAGCACGGCTCGACAAGGCCAAGCGCAACTACGCGATGGAATACGTGCGCACCGCGCTTCCCGTCGCCGCAAACCTCTGGGGTCCGCATGAAGCGGAGCGGCTGCTGCGCCTGACCGCGAGGATGATCGGCATGCAGTTCTATCACGAGACCGCTGCGCAGCTCGGCACGCCGGTCGACAAATCCGCTGCCAGCTTCGCCAGGTTCATGGAGACGCTGGCTCGGGCCCAGGATGATGCGTGCGAGATCGGTGGCTTCGGCAGCCAGGTCTACCAACGCGGCTGGACGCTGATGGATTCGGTGCCCGATGCACATCCCTGTGTGGCCGACGCATGGTGCGGCCTGTTCGAAGGGGCCCTGGCAGCGCATAACCATCGGCTGACCCTGAAAACCAGCTGGCACAAGGGCAAGCAAGGCTATGCCTTTGAGTGGGCGATCGAAGGAGATTGAGATGGCCGATGCAAGCAATGCTGAAGTCCGCCAAGGGGCGCTCTCCGGGCTGCGCGTCGTCGATGCATCGCGCGTGCTGGCGGGCCCGTTCTGCGGGCAGATCCTCGGCGACCACGGCGCTGACGTGATCAAGATCGAGGCGCCCGAGGGCGATGAGTGCCGGGGCTTCGGCCCGCCTTTCGTGGATGGGGCATCGGCCTACTTCCGCGCCGTCAACCGCAACAAGCGCGGCATGATCCTCGACATGAATCGCGAGACCGACAGGGAGACCTTCTGGCAACTGCTGGAGACCGCGGACGTCCTGATCGAGAACTTCAAGGCGAGCACGCTGAGGGCATGGGGCATCGACAATCCGTCCCGCATGACCGAGCGTTTCCCGCGGCTCATCCACTGCCGCATCACGGGCTTTGGCGATGACGGCCCACTGGGGCAACTGCCTGGCTACGATGCGGCAGTGCAAGCCATGGCCGGCCTGATTAGCATCAACGGCGAGCCGGGAGGCAGTCCCATTCGCCTTGGCGTGCCGGTTGTGGATCTGACCACGGGCATGAATGCCGCAATGGCGGTGCTGCTGGCTTTGAATGCGCGCCACCAGACCGGTCGCGGTCAGCTTGCCGACGTGAGCCTGTACGACTCCGCGGTATCGGTCGCCCATCCGTTCCTGGCCAATTTCCTGGCCTCCGGGGTGACGCCGAAGCCGACCGGGAACAGTCATCCGAATATCGTTCCGTACGACGTTTTTCAGACCGCGACTTGCCCATTGTTTGTGGCGGTCGCCAATGACCGCCTGTTCGGGAAGCTGTGTCAGGCATTGGACGCCGGGCACCTGGCGGATGACGAGCGCTTTGCCACCAATCGCCAGAGGGTGATCCATCGCGAAGCGTTGACGACCGAGTTGTGCCGGGCCTTTGCCGTGGTGGATGGCGAATCCTTTGGCAAGGCGCTGCTGGCCCGGAACGTTCCTGCCGCGCCCATCCTGAGCATTGCAGACGTTGCCGGGGCGCCCCATACCCTGCACCGGCAGATGGTGGTCAGGCAAGGCGACTACGTTGGTCCCGGTGTTCCCATCAAGCTGAGCGGGACGCCGGCGTCGGTTCGGAGCGGTCCGCCCGCCTTGGGTAGCTTGAAATGCGTAGCGGGCGCAGCGACCGCCGTGTGGAAGAAGTGAGTCGTCAGCAAGCAGAGAACAACCAGAGGAGACCGAAATGAAGCGCATCGTTCAAGCCGTTCTTTTTTCTGCCGCGTTGTTGGCCAATGCAGCGGTCGTCGCGGCGAACACGTATCCAGGCAACAAGACCATCAAGATTGTCGCGGCGTTCTCGGCCGGCAGCGCCACCGACACCAGCGCGCGGATCCTCGCGGAAGAACTGCGCAAGGACCTGGGGACAACGGTCGTCGTCGAGAACCGCCCCGGTGCCCAGGGCGTGATCGGTACCGAATACGCAGTCAAGTCACCGAAGGATGGCTATACCCTGACCATATCGAGCAGTTCCATCAATTCGATCAATCCCGGGCTGGTGAAGAATCTTCCGTACGATGCGACGCAAGATTTCACCCACATCGCGCGCCTGACCACCATGCCGGCATTGCTGCTGGTTCGGCATGACAGCGATATCAAGACGGTGGCGCAGCTTGTGGAACGGGGCAAGAGCGGCAAGCTGAACTTTGGCTATGGCTCGCCGGGTGGCCAGGTTGCGGCGGAAGCGTTCAACCGGATTGCCGGTATCCAGGCCGTTGGCGTTTCCTACAAGAGCCAGCCTCCGGCGCTGACAGACCTGGCCGGCGGACAGATCGACTATGTCGTCGGCGACCTGTCGGTCGCGACGGCGCTGATGAGGGGAGGAAAGATCCGCGCGCTGGCGGTCAGCACGGAGCATCGCCTGCCCGAGTGGAAGAACGTCCCCACGTTTGCGGAATCGGGCTTCAAGGCCTACGACCTGGTCTTCTGGGTCGGCCTTGCCGGGCCGGCAGGGATGCCGCCGGAAGTCGTGCAGCGCCTGAATGCGTCGGTCAACAAGGCACTGGCCAGGCCTGAGGTGCGCGAGCGCTTCATGGGCATGGGCATGGAGGTCGCGCCCAATGGGGTCGAGGCGCAGCAACAATTTGTGCGCGCGCAGCTGCAAAGCTGGGCCACCCGGATGAAAGAGGCGAACATCAAGCCCGAGTGAACTGGCAATGCGCTCGATCGGGGCCTGGCCCGCCAAGGCTACACGGAGGCCCCGCATTGGCTGCGAGGCGGCGCCGGCCGCGGTCAGTGGACGGTGATGCCAGGCACTCGCCCTTGGAAGTGCTGCAGCAGGCTCTGGATAAGGAAGATGGTGACTAGCCGGACGATAACCCTTGGTAGAATGCGGTATGGCTCGCCTGACTCCTCCCTCCTCGCCGAAGTTCCTGCTGCCGCGCGCTGCCGATGCCGTTGGTCCGCAGAACGAGGCGGAACGTCGTCTGTATGAACTCATCGTGGATGGGCTCAACAGCGGCGAAGGGACCGAATACGCGCGGGTTGAAGATTTCGCTGCCGAGTTCCGCGCCCGCCTGCAAAACCGCAAACGCTAAGCCGTGGCGCTGCGCCTGAGGCTGCGTCCCGCCGCGCGCGGTGACGCCGATGCGGCCCAAGACTGGTATGACGATGCCGCGTCAGGCCTTGGCGAGGCCTTTACCGACGAACTGCTAAGCGTGCTGGCCTTCCTGGTCGAGCATCCGACCGTTGGCTCGCGCCGCTATGCCCATCTGCTTCCGGACGCATCGCTGCGCGTCTGGTCCCTCGATCGCTTTCCCTTCCTGGTGTTCTACCGCGTGAGCGGTGAGGTGCTGGACGTCGTGCGCGTTCTGCATGAGCGCCGGGACATCGTGGCGAGTCTGATTGCCCATTGACCCGGCGCACTGAGCACCGTCGACATCCGCGGCAGCGGGTTAGTTGAGCGGGTAACTGCCAGGGAATCCTCGCCGGGCCGGGCTCTCTAAGCTCCAGACCGTGACGATAAAGGCCAAGGCAACCATGTCAGGCAAGACCCAATACGACGTACTCGACACCGGCACCGGCAAGCCAGTCAAGCTGTGGACGCGCGGCGTGCCGGTGGAGGGGGCCGCGCGCGAGCAGCTGGTGAACACGGCCCGGATGCCGTTTATCTTCCGCCATCTGGCGGTGATGCCGGACGTACATCTGGGCAAGGGCTCGACCATCGGCTCGGTGATCCCCACGGTTGGCGCCGTTATTCCCGCGGCGGTGGGCGTGGATATCGGTTGCGGCATGATGGCGGTGAAGACCTCTCTGACCGCTTCCGACCTGCCCGACAACCTGGGCCAGCTGCGCAGCGCGATCGAGCATGCCGTGCCGCATGGCCGCAGTGCGCAGGGCGGGCGGCGCGACCAGGGTGCCTGGGGCAATGCGCCGGCGCATGTCGATGCCGCCTGGGCCGAGATGGCGCCGGGCTTTCGCCGCATCACCGACAAGTACCCGCACCTGGCGCGCGCCAACCATCGCAATCACCTGGGCACGCTGGGCACCGGCAATCACTTCATCGAGGTGTGCCTGGACGAGGCGCAGTCGATCTGGTTCATGCTGCACAGCGGCTCGCGCGGCATCGGCAATGCGATCGGCACGACCTTTATCACGCTGGCGCAGCAGGACATGCGCCAGCACCTGGCCAACCTGCCGGACCGCGACCTGGCTTACCTGGTGGAAGGCTCCTCGCACTACGAGGACTACATCTACGCGGTGTCATGGGCCCAGGCCTACGCGCGCCGCAACCGCGAACTGATGATGGAGGCGGTGCTGGCCGCGGCGCAGCGGGTACTGCGCAAGCCGTTCCAGGCGCAGCTGGAAGCGGTGAACTGCCATCACAACTACGTGCAGAAGGAACATCACTTCGGCGCCGACGTGCTGGTCACGCGCAAGGGCGCGGTCAGCGCGCGCGCCGGCGAGCTGGGCATCATCCCGGGCTCGATGGGCGCGCGCTCGTTCATCGTGCGCGGCAAGGGCAATCCGGAGTCATATTGTTCCTGCAGCCACGGCGCGGGCCGCACCATGAGCCGCAGCGAGGCCAAGCGCCGCTTCACCGTGGCCGACCAGCAGCAGGCCACGCAAGGCGTGGAGTGCCGCAAGGACGCCGCCGTGATCGACGAGATCCCGATGGCGTACAAGGATATCGACGCGGTGATGGCGGCGCAGTCCGACCTGGTCGAGGTGGTGCATACGCTGCGGCAGGTGGTGTGCGTGAAGGGATAGGGCGGGCGTGGTCGGTCGCCCGATGTTCAATCGACGACCAGGCTCATCTTGGCGGTGAATTTCTGCCAGCGATCGATGTCGGCGTTCACCAGCTTCTGGAATTCAGCGGGTGTGCTGGTGGTCGTCGCAAAGCCGAGTTGCGTCAGCGACGCCTTGATTTCCGGCTTGGCGATGGCCTTGGCGATTTCCGCGTTCAGCTTCTGTACGATCTCGGGGGGCGTATTGGCCGGGGCGAGGATGCCGAACCACTGGTCGACGTCGTAGCCGGCCACGCCAAGCTCGCTGACCGTGGGGACGTCGGGCAGGAACGGCGAGCGAGCCTTCGACGTGACGGCCAGCGCGCGCAGCTTGTTGCTCTTCAGGTAAGGAATGGTGTTGGTCAGCGTATTGACGCTGACCTCGGCCTGGTTGCCCAGCACGTCGGCGATGGCCGGAGCGCAGCCCTTGTACGGCACGTGCAGCATGTCGATCTTCGCCGAGAGTTTCAGCAACTCGCCGGCGAGGTGCTGCGGCGTGCCGTTGCCGCATGAGGCGTAGCTGGGCGGCGTGTTGCTCTTGCCGGCCGTGAGCAGGTCGTTGAGCGTGCGCAGCTTCGAGTGCGCGGGCACGGCGATCACGGAGGGCACCGAAGCGAAGGTGATGACCGCGCTGAAATCCGACTTCGGATTGAACTGCAGCTTCTTGAAGACGCTCGGGTTGATGGCGAAGCTGCTGTTGACGATCAGCAGTGTGTAGCCGTCACCCGGGCTCTTGGCGACAAACTCCGCGCCGATATTGCCGCTGGCGCCAGGACGGTTGTCGACCACCACCGGCTGCCCCAGCGACTTGCTGAGGTCTGCTCCGATCAGGCGCGCCAGCGAATCGGTCCCTCCTCCGGCCGGGAACGTCACCACCATGCGGATGGGCTTCTGCGGGAAGGTACTCGCCAGGTTCGCTTCGGCGCGGCCCGACACGGTTGTCAGGCTGCTTGCGACAAGGAGCAGGGATGCCAGACTGCGGACGACGGATAGGGGTCTCATTGATATGCCTCGTCGGTTAGGGTGAAGGGAAGGGGGAAGCCGGTCAATCGGGATCTATACGCACCGCCTCGCTGCACTCGCCGCCCGCGCGTGCCAGCGCCGCGGCCGCCGCAAGTGCCGCATCGCTGCCCGCATGGATGCGGTAGAGGGGTTGCCCTGGCGCCACCTTTGCCCCGATCGTGCACAGCAGATCGACGCCCGCACCCAGCTCGCGCGGCGCCCCGGCGGCGCGCGCGACCCCAGAGATGCGCAGTCCATCGATGGCGGCCACGCGGCCTTGCATGGCCGCGCTTACCACGCAGGTATGCGCGCCGGGTGCCACGGGCTCGGTGCGCGCGCCCTGCGCGGCGGCAATGCGGTCGAATGCGGCCTTGGCCTTGCCTTCGCTGAGCAACGCGGTGGCAATGCGCAGGCCCTCCGCGGGCGATCCCACGCGTGCATCGAAGGCGATGATTTCGCCGGCGAAGCGCAAGGCTTTATCTCGCAGGTCCGCGGGGGCACCGGGATCGTTGGCGAGCACCTGGCGCACATCGCGCACTTCCAGTGCGGGCCCGATGCCGCGGCCGATCGGCCGGCCGCCGTCGGTCACCAGCGCGCGCACGTGCAGGCCGAGCCCCTTGCCGACATGCTCGAACATCGCGCCCAATGCCTCGGCGTCGGCGCGCGTGGCCAGCTTGGTCTGCGCGCCATAGGGCAGGTCGACGATGATGTGAGTGGCGCCGGCGGTGTATTTCTTCGACAGGATCGACGCCACCGACCAGCGCCGCGAGTCCAGGCGCAGCGGGCGCGTGATCGCGTTCATCACGTCGTCGACCACCGAATGGTTGAGGCGACCGTTCCAGGCGATGCAGGCGCGTGCCTGGGCCACGCAACGGCGCACGTCGTCGTGCGCCAGGTCGACGCGCGCCACGGTCTCCATGGCGTCGGCCGTGCCGGCAGCGGAGGTGATCGCGCGCGACGAAGTCTTGGGCATGGCCAGCCCATATGCCGCAACGATCGGCACCACGATCAGCGTGATGCGGCTGCCGGGCACGCCGCCGATGGAGTGCTTGTCGACCACGATGGGCTCGTCCCATTCGATGCGGGGCGTGAATGCCGTACGCGCACGTGCCAGTGCCACCACCTCCTCGTCGCCCAGCGAGCGGGTCGCGGCAACCAGGAACTCGGTCAGCTCGGACTCGGTGTACCGGCCCGCCATGGCGTCCTGCAGCACCGCGACGTAGGCGGCTTCGTCGAGCGGCTCGCCGCGCAGCTTGGCCATCAGGTTGGTGCGGCTGGTCGGTGCCCCGTCACTGGATGCGCGCGTGCCTTGGCGCAGCGCCTGGACGAAGCGGGCCTTGCCCACCTCCAGCGTGCTGTCGTTCGACACCGTCATGCACCGGACTTCCGGAGGCAGCGCCGCACCCGTCCGTGCCACGCGCCTGGCAACCTCCTCGCCCGATTCACGCCCGCGTGCGGCAATGCGGCGTGCCAGCACGTCATGCGGCGCCGTCACCAGGACCACCACGAAGCGCGGCAGGCGGGCGGCAAGTTCCGCGATGACGGCGCGCGAGCCGTTGGCGACGACGTTGCGCCCACGCTCCAGCTCCGACACCAGCGAGCGCGGCAGGCCATAGCGCAGCTCGTGCGCATCCCAGGTCACCAGGAACTCGCCGTTGGCCTGGCGCCGCGCGAACTCCGCCTCCGAGACGCCCTCATGCGCCTCGCCGGCCGCACCCTCGGGCCGCGTGATGACGCGCCGGGCGAATACATAGTTGTCATCGAGCGCCGCCCGCGCCCCGTCCATCAGCGAATCCTTGCCCGCGCCACTGGGGCCCACCACAAAGAAGAACGTGCCGCTCGCGTTCATGGCCAATACCTTAGATGTCGAAGTTGTTTGGCAATGCTAGCACCGGTCCCACGGCTGTCAAGAAAAGTTCGATGTCTAAGATTATGCAAGCTGCGGGCCAGCGCCCGAAGATCCAGCAGGCACGGGGGATGCGAGCGTTCGTAGGGGAAAACACGGGGGCGCGGCGTGCGCGTTTGCGGTGCCTGGTGCCGCCAATGCGCGCATGGCGCACCGATGGAGTGAACGCTACATTGGAGGGCGCGGCGGCGCGGTCCGCCAACGCCGCGCGCACGGTGGAGGCGCTATCATGTGCGCTGTTGCGGGCACCGTCGATCCGGTGCCGCATGGATGCGTTTCACTTTCCGCTTACCACTATGGCCACAAGAAAGCCGGATGCCCCGGTCACGATCACGCCACCGGAAGAAGCCGATGAAGAGCGGCTTGCCCACCTGGTGAAGGACGCCGCGCGCGCCTATATCCGGGCGCTGCAACTGCGCCTGGCGGAACATTCGGTGTCGTACGGCCACTGGACCATCCTGCGCATCCTGTGGCGCCATGACGGCCTGTCGCAGCGCGAACTGAGCGAGCGCGCCGGCGTGACCGAGCCCACTACCTTTGCGGCGGTCAAGGCGCTGGAGGCGCTTGGCTACGTCGAACGCACGCACCTGCCCGGCAACAAGAAGAAGGTGCATGTGTTTCTCAGCAAGACCGGGCGCGCGCTGCGCCGCAAGCTCGAGCCGCTGGCGACCGAGGTCAATGCGCTGAGTGTGGAGGGCGTGAGCGAACAGGACGTGGCGACCACGCGCCGGGTCCTGATCACCATCGCCAAGCGCCTGGTTGCCGACGAGATCGCCTCGGCGGAAAACGGACGGCGCGTACCGTCGACGCAGGAAGTCGGGCGGCTGCTGTCGGACCTGTAGTCCGAGGCTGCCATCGCCAATGAAAAGGCCCCCGCCGGCGCGGCCGGCGAGGGCGAATGCCTCGGGTAGAAGGCGTGAAACGGTGTGCGGGCGCCGTCGCGGGCGTCAGGGGCTCAGGCTTCGTCCAGCCCGATATCCACGGCCGGCGCGGACTGCGTGATCCGGCTGGTCGAGATGTAGTCGACGCCGGTTTCCGCCACCGCCCGGATGGTCTCCAGCCGGATGCCGCCCGACGCCTCGACCTTGGTGCGGCCATTGACGATCTGCACCGCCTCCTTCATGTCGGGCACCGACATGTTGTCCAGCATGATCACGTCGACGCCGGCGGCCAGTGCCTCGCGCACCTGCTCGAGCCGGTCGCATTCCACTTCCAGCTTGGTCAGCACCGGCAGCTTGCGGCGCACGCGTTCCACCGCCGCGGCGATGCTGCCGCAAACGGCGATGTGGTTGTCCTTGATCATCACGCCGTTGTCCAGGCTCAGCCGGTGGTTCAGGCCGCCGCCGCAGGTGACCGCGTGCTTTTCCAGTGCGCGCAGGCCGGGGGTGGTCTTGCGGCTGTCGATCAGGCGCGCCCTGGTATGCGCAATGGCCTGCGCATAGGTGGCGGTCTGGTTGGCGATGCCGCACAGCCGCTGCATGATGTTCAGCGCGGTACGCTCGGCCGTCAGCACGCTGCGCGCATTGCCGCTCACGTTGAGCAGCACTGCGCCCTTGCCGACCTTGTCGCCGTCGGCCACGCGCACGTCGATCGACAAGGCCGGATCGTAGCGGGCGAAGATGCGTGCCGCCACGTCGATGCCGGCGACGATCATCGGCTCGCGGGCGTTCATGCAGAAGGTGCCGGTCTCGCCCGGTTCGATCATGGTCTGGACGGTCAGGTCGCAGAGTCCGATGTCTTCGGTCAGCCAGAGGTCGATCAGCTTGTCGGTGGCATAGAGGTCGTACATGTGAAGGCTCCTGAACGGTGGGTGTCGTACCTCAATAATCTTAGAGATCGAAGTACATGGCGTAATACTAGCGCCTTGCCGCGCCCTGTCAAGGAATATTCGACGTCTAAGTTTATGCGCGCCGGAAGCGCCACGCGGGCGCGCTAGCGCCCGAACTGCCCCAGCACCGTCCCCACTGCCTCCAGCCCGGCCTCGATCATGTGCTGCATGTAGCTGCCCATCTGCGGCATCACCAGCATCAGCACCAGCAGCCCGCCCGACAGCGTCACCGGGAAGCCCACCGCGAAGATCGACAGTTGCGGCGAGGCGCGGTTGAGGATGCCCATGGCGAGGTTCAAAATCAGCAAGGCGGCGATCATCGGCAGCGCCAGCAGCAGTCCCGAGGCGAACACCATGCCGCCGGCCCGCGCCACGGCCAGGGCGCCGCCCGCGGACAGCGGGGTGCCGCCGGGGTTGCCACCGATAGGCAGGCTATTGAAGCTGTCCACCAGCGCGCCCAGCATCAGCAGGTGGCCGTCCAGCGCTAGGAACAGCAGCACCGCGACCAGGTTCAGGAAGCGCGACAGCACCATGGTCTGGCCGCCGGCGGCGCGGTCGAAGAAGGAGGCGAACGACAGGCCCATCTGCAGCCCGATGATCTCGCCGGCCTGCTGCACCGTGGCAAACACCAGGCGCATGACGAAGCCCGTGGCCAGGCCGATGCCGACTTCATTGAGGATGATCATCAGCCCGCCGAAGGAGTACACCGGCACCACCGGCAGCTGGGCGATGGTGGGCGAGACCACCATCGCGATCATTGCCGACAGCGCGATCTTGGCGCGCCGCGGGATGGTCGACTCACCGAACAGCGGCGCGGTGCCGACCAGCGCGAGGATGCGGAAAAACGGCCACAGGAAAGCCGCAAGCCAGCCGTAGAGCTGGGCTGAGGTGAACTCGATCACGGCGGCGGGTCAGCGGGCAGGCAGGGGGAGGGACGGCAACGGGGGCAGTGGCGGATGGCGGCCGCCGTCAGTGCGCCAGCGCGGGAATGCTCTGGAACACCTCGCGCATGTAGTCGACCATCGCGTTGATCATCCACGGGCCGGCCAGCACCATGGTGGCGAACAGCGCGATCAGCTTGGGGATGAAGCTCAGCGTCATCTCGTTGATCTGGGTCGCGGCCTGGAACAGGCTGACCACCAGGCCGGCGGCCAGTGCCACCAGCAGCAGCGGGGCGGCCAGCAGCAGGGTCATCTTCATCGCCTGGGTGGCGATGGTCATTACGGTCTCTGGGGTCATGGCTCTTGCGAAGAAAAGGCTGGCGCTGGCGGCCGGCGTCAGCCCATGAAGCTCTGCGCCAGCGAACCCAGCAGCAGCTGCCAGCCATCCACCAGCACGAACAGCATCAGCTTGAACGGCAGCGAGATGGTCGCCGGCGGCACCATCATCATGCCCATCGCCATCAGCACGCTGGCGACTACCAGGTCGATGATCAGGAACGGGATAAAGATGGTGAAGCCGATCTGGAACGCGGTCTTGAGCTCGCTGGTAACGAAGGCCGGCACCAAAATGCTGAGCGGCACTTCCTCCGGCCCCTGCATCTCGGGCGCCTTGGCCATCTGCGCGAACATGGCCAGGTCTTTCTCGCGGGTCTGGCGCAGCATGAAGGCCTTGAGCGGCTCGGCGGCCTTGGCCGCGGCGGCTTCGAGGCTGAGCTTGTTTTCGGACAGCGGCTTGTAGGCGTCGTTGTAGACACGGTCGAACACCGGCGCCATCACGAAGAAGGTCAGGAACAGCGACAGCCCCACCAGCACCTGGTTGGGCGGCGAGGTGGCCGTGCCCAGCGCGTTGCGCAGCAGCCCCAGCACGATGATGACGCGGGTGAAGCCGGTCATCATCAGCATCGCCGCGGGCAGGAACGACAGCGAGGTCAGCAGCACCAGCGTCTGCACCGGCAGCGACCAGATCTGGCCGCCGCCCGGGGCGGGCTTGCTGATCACGCCGGGCAGCGCCTGGGCCCAGGCTGGCGCGGGCGCCAGCGCGGCAATGGCCAGCGTCAGCGCCAGCAGGCACAGCAGCGGCAAGGACAATAACGAGGCCGGGCGCGCGGCGCGGGCAGGGCGCGGCAGCGGTCGCCACAGCGTGGCACGCGGGGAAGTCATGATTTGAAGTGAGCCTGCATCGAGCGCAGCAGCTTTTCAGCAAAAGTGCCGCCGGTGGGCGGTTGCGACGGTCCGGCGACGACGTGCGCGCCGGTCTGGCCGGCGGCCGGCGAGCCGGCCGCCATGGTGTGCAGCGGCCGGATCTCGCCGGGGCTGACGCCCAGCACCAGCCAGGTATCGCCGACCTCGACCAGAACCAGGCGCTGGCGTGCGCCTAGCATGGTGCTGCCGACCACCTTCATCGCGCCGCCGGTGGCGTGGCGCACCAGGCCGGCACGCCGTGCCATCCAGGCCAGGCCCAGGATCAGCGCGATGATGGCGAACAGCCCCAGCCCGGCCTGCGCCAGGCTGGCCGCGCCGCTGATGGCTGGTGCCGGCGTGCCTTCGGCCGCCATTGCGGCGCCGGGAAGCGCGGCAAGCGCAGCCAGCGGGGCGCGGGTTGCGGCTGTCATTTGTTCAGCTTCCGGATGCGTTCGGACGGCGTGATGATGTCGGTCAGGCGGATGCCGAACTTGTCGTTGACCACCACCACTTCGCCCTGGGCGATCAGGTAGCCGTTGACCAGCACGTCCATCGGCTCGCCGGCCAGGCCGTCCAGCTCCACCACCGAGCCCTGCGCCAGCTGCAGCAGGTTCTTGATCGGCACCTTGGTGCGGCCCAGTTCCACGGTCAGCTGCACCGGGATATCGAGGATCATCTCGATATCGTTGCGGAAGCCGCTCGGCGCTTCCTTGGCCAGCGGCGGGAAGACCGTGGCGGCGGCGGGCGTGGCGGCTGCCGATGCCGGCGCGGCAGCGGCGGGGATCTCGGCGGAAGTGGCGCTGGTTTGCTCGGCCAGCGCGCTGGCCCAGTCGTCCATCGGGTCGACCGGCTTGTCCTCGATGCCGTCAGTCATAATCGGTGTCCTCGGTATCCAGGTGGGAATCGCCGTCCTGGTGATTGATCATTCGTTCTACCCGCAGCGCGTACTGGCCGTTCATGGTGCCGAAGCCGCATTGCATCACGGGCACGCCGTCGACCTTGCCGAACACTTTCTCGGGCAGCTCGATCGGCAGCACGTCGCCGGCGCGCATCGCCAGCACCTCGGCCACGGTGCTCTGCAGGTGCGCGAACTCGGCCACCAGCTCGACCTCGGCCGCGCGCAGCTGCGTCGACAGCTGCGTGACCCAGCCCTTGTCGACCTCTTTCTCGTCCTGCAGCGGATTCATCAGCAGGTCCTTGAGGGGCTCGATCATCGCGTACGGCAGGCATACGTGCAGCTGGCCGCCGACGGCGCCCAGCTCGATGTGGAAGGCGGTGGTGACCACGGCCTCGTTGTGCGTGGCGACGTTGGCAAACTTGGGGTGCATCTCCGAGCGGATGTACTCGGTCTCGATCGGGTGCACGGTGCGCCAGGCATTGCCGTAGCTGGTCAGGGTCAGCTCCAGCATGCGCTGGATGATGCGTTGCTCGGTCTGGGTAAAGTCGCGGCCTTCCACGCGGGTGTGGAAGCGGCCGTCGCCGCCGAACAGGTTGTCGACCACCAGGAAGACCAGGTTGGGGTCGTAGACGAACAGCGCGGTGCCGCGCAGCGGCTTCAGGTGGACCAGGTTGAGGTTGGTCGGCATCGGCAGGTTGCGCGCGAAGTCGCCGAACTTCTCGATCCTGACGCTGCCCACGGAGATGTCCGCGCCGCGGCGGATGAAGTTGAACAGCGCCGTGCGCAGCGAACGCGCAAAGCGCTCGTTGATGATTTCCAGCGTATGCAGGCGGCCGCGGATGATGCGTTCCTGCGTCGCCAGGTTGTAGGGGCGGACCCCGCCCTCGTCGGGCGCAGTCTCGCTGGCCTTGGGCGTATCGGCCTCGCCGGATACGCCCTTGAGCAGCTCGTCTACCTCGTCTTGCGAGAGGAACTTGTCGTAGGCCATCTAGTGTCCTGCCCCTTGTGCGGCGTTATGGATGAAACGTGCTGCCCTGGCTTGCGCTTACTGCACCACGAACGAGGTGAACAGCACGTCCAGCACGTGTTGCGCCGGCAGGCCGCTGGCAAACGGCTTGCTGATGGTGTCGCGGATGTCGTCGGCCAGCTTGCGCTTGCCGTCGACGGTGGCCAGTTCGGCCGGCTGCCGCGCGGACAGCAACAGCAGGATGCGGCTGCGCGCCTCGGGCAGGTACTGGGCCAGGCGCGCCTGGGTGGCGGCGTCAGCCACCTTCAGCGACAGCCCGGTATGCAGGAAGCGGTCGCCGTCCTCGCTGCGCAGGTTGACGGTGAACGCGTCCAGCGGCACGAAGATCGGCGGCGGGACAACCGGAGCGGCGGGCGCAGCGGGCGCCGCCGGCTGGCGGTTGCTCAGCACGCTGCCCAGCACGAAGCCTCCGGCACCCAGTGCCACCACCAGCACGCCGGCGCCGATCAGCAGCAGCCGGCCGCGCTTGCCTGTGTTGCCAGTCCGGGGAGGGGAAGCCGTGTTCGCCATGAGAAGCCTGTATCGGAATGCCTGCCATTCTTCCGGAATCGCAGGCCAGCAAAGGGCCGAAAAAAAGGGGGAAACCCTTTCAGCTTGGCCATTTGAGCGGAAAGGGAGCAGGCACGGCTACGCGAGCGGGCGCCTTTGTGTTGCGCGCCTGCAGGCTGGTTAACGCAGCTTGGTCGGGGAACTTGAGGGCGCCGGGGCAGGGGATGGCGGGACGGCGCACCACAGAGCGGGATGGGATGGACATTATGGCCGGCCCTGCCGCGCTGGACAGTGCCCTGTTTCCCCATTCCCTACTACGCTACTCGGGTAGCAGACCATGCAAAACAACAACTCTTCCATTTGCCAAGCCGTTGTTTGGTATGAGTTTTTTCTCAAATAGTCTTATATAAGATATAAGACATTTGACCCAGGAGCCGCTTCGGACTACAATCGCGACGTACCGAGTCTTTCTAAACCTAATTACTCAGCAGGTTCCCATGCTTGAAAACTATCGCGCACATGTGGCCGAGCGCGCCGCGCTTGGCATCCCCCCTCTGCCCCTGACTGCCAAGCAGACGGCCGAGCTGATCGAACTGCTGAAGAACCCGCCCGCCGGCGAAGAACAGACCCTGGTGGACCTGATCTCCAACCGCGTGCCGGCCGGCGTCGATGACGCCGCCAAGGTCAAGGCCTCGTACCTGGCCGCCGTGGCGCTGGGCAAGGAGAAGTGCGCGCTGATCTCGCGTGCCAAAGCCACCGAGCTGCTCGGCACCATGCTGGGCGGCTACAACATCTCGCCGCTGATCGAGCTGCTGGACGACGCCGAAGTCGGCACCGTCGCCGCCGATGCGCTGAAGAAGACCCTGCTGATGTTCGACGCCTTCCACGACGTGAAGGAGAAGGCGGACAAGGGCAACGCCAATGCCAAGGCCGTGCTGCAAAGCTGGGCCGACGCCGAGTGGTTCACCAGCCGTCCGGAAGTCCCGCAAAGCCTGACCATCACCGTGTTCAAGGTGCCGGGCGAAACCAACACCGACGACCTGTCGCCGGCCCCGGACGCCACCACCCGCCCGGACATCCCGATGCACGCGCTGGCCATGCTGAAGAACAAGCGCGAAGGCGCTGCGTTCCAGCCGGAAGAAGACGGCAAGCGCGGCCCGATCAAGTTCATTGAATCGCTGAAGGACAAGGGCCACCTGGTCGCCTACGTGGGCGACGTGGTCGGTACCGGCTCCTCGCGCAAGTCGGCCACCAACTCGGTGCTGTGGTTCACCGGTGAAGACATCCCCTTCATCCCGAACAAGCGCTTCGGCGGCGTGTGCCTGGGCAACAAGATCGCCCCGATCTTCTACAACACCATGGAAGACGCCGGCGCGCTGCCGATCGAGCTGGACGTGTCCCAGATGGAAATGGGCGACGTGGTCGAACTGCGCCCGTACGAAGGCAAGGCCCTGAAGAACGGCGCAGTGATCGCCGAGTTCAAGGTCAAGTCCGACGTGCTGTTCGATGAAGTCCGCGCCGGCGGCCGCATTCCGCTGATCGTCGGCCGCGGCCTGACCGCCAAGGCGCGCGAGGCACTGGGCCTGGCCCCGTCGACGCTGTTCCGCCTGCCGCAGAACCCGGCCGACACCGGCAAGGGCTTCACGCTGGCCCAGAAGATGGTTGGCCGCGCCTGCGGCCTGGCCGAAGGCAAGGGCATTCGCCCGGGCACGTACTGCGAACCGAAGATGACCTCGGTGGGCTCGCAGGACACCACCGGCCCGATGACCCGCGACGAGCTGAAGGACCTGGCCTGCCTGGGCTTCTCGGCCGACCTGGTGATGCAGTCGTTCTGCCACACCGCCGCCTATCCGAAGCCGGTCGATGTCAAGACCCACCACACCCTGCCCGAGTTCATCAGCACCCGCGGCGGCATCTCGCTGCGCCCCGGCGACGGCGTGATCCACTCGTGGCTGAACCGCATGCTGCTGCCGGATACCGTCGGCACCGGCGGCGACTCGCACACCCGCTTCCCGATCGGCATCAGCTTCCCGGCAGGTTCGGGCCTGGTGGCCTTTGCCGCCGCCACCGGCGTGATGCCGCTGGACATGCCGGAATCGGTGCTGGTCCGCTTCAAGGGCCAGATGCAGCCGGGCGTGACCCTGCGCGACCTGGTCAACGCGATCCCGCTGTACGCGATCAAGCAAGGCCTGCTGACCGTGGCCAAGCAAGGCAAGAAGAACATCTTCTCGGGCCGCATCCTGGAAATCGAAGGCCTGCCCGACCTGAAGGTCGAGCAAGCGTTTGAACTGTCGGACGCCTCGGCGGAACGTTCGGCCGCCGGTTGCACGGTGCGCCTGAACAAAGACCCGATCATCGAATACATCAACAGCAACATCACGCTGCTGAAGTGGATGATCGCCCAGGGCTACCAGGATCCGCGCAGCCTGCAGCGCCGCATCAAGGCCATGGAAGCATGGCTGGCCGATCCGAAGCTGCTGGAGCCGGACGCCGACGCCGAGTACGCCGCCGTGATCGAGATCGACCTGGCCGACGTGCACGAGCCGATCGTGGCCTGCCCGAACGACCCGGACGACGTCAAGACCCTGTCGGACGTGGCCGGCGCCAAGATCGACGAAGTCTTCATCGGTTCGTGCATGACCAACATCGGCCACTTCCGCGCGGCTTCCAAGCTGCTGGAAGGCAAGCGCGACATCCCGGTCAAGCTGTGGGTGGCCCCGCCGACCAAGATGGACCAGAAGCAGCTGACCGAGGAAGGCCACTACGGCGTGTTCGGCACTGCCGGTGCACGCACCGAAATGCCGGGCTGCTCGCTGTGCATGGGCAACCAGGCACAGGTGCGCGAAGGCGCGACGGTGATGTCGACCAGCACCCGTAACTTCCCGAACCGCCTGGGCAAGAACACCAACGTGTACCTGGGTTCCGCCGAACTGGCGGCGATCTGCTCGCGCCTCGGCCGCATCCCGACCAAGGACGAGTACATGGCCGATATTGGCGTCATCAACCAGAATGGCGACAAGATCTACAAGTACATGAACTTCGACCAGATCGAGGACTTCAAGGAAGTGGCTGACGGCGTGACGGTGTAAGTTGCCGTAGCTTAGCTGGCGTAAGGAAGGGGCCCCACGGGGCCCCTCCCTTTTTGCAGGATGGCACGCATGGGCGGAGGCACCCGGCACTGCCGTGCAGCTGCCCTGCAAGCCTGCCAACACCGGTTTATGATCGGGCTCTTTCGTTGTCCGGCAGCTTCCCCACGATGCGGAAGCGCCTGAACCAGGAGCCCGTGTGCCCGATCTGTCCGCTTTTCCCATCACCCGCAAATGGCCGGCACGGCATCCCGACCGCATCCAGCTCTATTCGCTGCCCACGCCCAACGGCGTCAAGGTGTCGATCATGCTGGAGGAAACCGGGCTGCCGTACGAGCCGCACCTGGTGCGCTTCGACACCGATGACCAGTTGTCGCCGGAATTCCTGTCGCTGAACCCGAACAACAAGATCCCGGCCATCCTCGACCCCCACGGCCCGAGCGACAAGCCGCTGGCGCTGTTCGAGTCGGGCGCGATCCTGCTGTACCTGGCCGACAAGTCGGGCAAGTTGATCCCCGCCGATCCGGCGCGCCGCTACGAGACCATCCAGTGGGTGATGTTCCAGATGGGCGGCATCGGCCCGATGTTCGGCCAGCTGGGCTTCTTCCACAAGTTTGCCGGCAAGGACTACGAGGACAAGCGCCCGCGCGACCGCTACGTGGCGGAAAGCCGGCGCCTGCTCCAGGTGCTGGAGCAGCGCCTGGAAGGCCGCGCCTGGATCATGGGCGACGAGTACACCATCGCCGACATCGCCACCTTGCCGTGGGTGCGCAACCTGGTCGGCTTCTACGAGGCGGGCGACCTGGTCGGCTTCAAGGACTTCGTCAATGTGCGGCGCGTGCTGGATGCGTTCGTGCAGCGTGCGGCGGTGGTGAAGGGACTGGATACGCCGCATCGGGGCTGAGCGCGCCGGGGCAGGGCCGCGCCCGGGGGCGGGCATCGTCCTGCATGGTGGCTTCCGCGGCGCCTACAGAGCGCCGGTCGCGCTACGTCCTATAGTCCAGGCACAGGCGCGCGGCCTTGCGTGGCCTGAGGAGCCCGGACCATGCCGATGCCCACCCCCTTGCGCCTGTTGCGCACCGCCATGCTGGCGGGCGCCGTGCCCGTGATCGCCACGCTCGCCGCCTGCGGCGAATCCGCCAAGCTGCCGTCCGAAGCCGGCTTCGGACCCACGCCGCAGCTGCCGCCGCCGCACGAGACCGCCATTCCCACCGTCAAGATCGCTCCGGCCATCGGCTGGGCCTCGGGCCAGCGTCCGATGCCGGCCGAAGGCATGGCGGTGACGGCCTTTGCCGACCAGCTGGACCATCCGCGCTGGGTCTATGTGCTGCCCAACGGCGACGTGCTGGTGGCCGAGAGCAATGCCCCGCCCAAGCCTGACGACGGCAAGGGCATCAAGGGCTGGATCATGAAGATGGTGATGAAGCGCGCCGGCGCCGGCACGCCCAGCGCCAACCGCATCACGCTGCTGCGCGACAGCAACGGCGACGGCGTCGCCGACCAGCGCTCGGTGTTCCTGAAGGATGTGAATTCGCCCTTCGGCATGGCGCTGGTCGGCAATGACTTCTACGTGGCCGCCACCGATGCGCTGCTGCGTTTCCCCTACCAGCCCGGCCAGACCGAAATCAGCGCCGCGCCGCAGAAGGTGGTCGACCTGCCCGGCGGACCGCTCAACCATCACTGGACCAAGAGCCTGATCGCCAGCCGCGATGGCAGCAAGCTGTATGTGACGGTGGGCTCGAACAGCAACGTGGGCGAGAACGGCATGGACAAGGAAGTCGGCCGCGCCGCGATCTGGGAGGTCGACCGCAGGACCGGCACGCACCGCATCTTCGCCAGCGGCCTGCGCAATCCCAACGGCATGGCGTGGGAGCCGGTCACCGGCATGCTGTGGACCGCCGTCAACGAGCGCGACGAGATCGGCAGCGACCTGGTGCCGGACTACATCACCTCGGTGCGCGACGGTGGCTTCTACGGCTGGCCCTACAGCTACTACGGCCAGCACGTGGACCAGCGCGTGAAGCCGCCGGCACCGGACCTGGTGGCCAGGGCGATCGTGCCCGACTACGCCGTGGGCGCGCACACCGCCGCGCTCGGCCTGGCCGCGGCCAGCGGCAACAGCTTGCCGGCGCGCTTCAGCGAAGGCATGTTCGTCGGCCTGCATGGTTCGTGGAACCGGCGCCCGCTGGCGGGCTACAAGGTGATCTTCGTGCCGTTCAGCCAGGGCCGGCCGCAGGGCGCGCCGTTCGACGTGCTGACCGGGTTTGTCGACGACGACGGCAAGGCGCGCGGGCGCCCGGTGGGGGTGGCGATCGACCAGCGCGGCGGCCTGCTGGTGGCCGACGATGTCGGCAATACGGTCTGGCGGGTCAGCGGCGCCAGATAGTCGGGCCGCGGCGCGGCACGCCGGCGCGGCTAGAATGGCGCGATCCCGCGCTGCCTGCCGGCGCCGACTTCGCTGCCGCCCATGTCGCTCACCGTCTTCGCCGTCGTCCTGCTTGCCGCCTTCCTGCATGCCGCGTGGAATGCCGTGGTCAAGGGCGGCGGCGACAAGCTGCTGTCCACCGTGATGGTGGCGGTCACGGCTGGCCTGATGGCCGCGCTGGCGCTGCCGGCGCTGCCGCAGCCGGCGGCCGCCAGCTGGCCCTTCATCGCCGCGTCGGTGGGCGTGCACGTGGTGTACTTCGCGCTGGTGGCGCGGATCTACCGCAGCGCCGACATGAGCCTGACCTACCCGCTGATGCGCGGCTGCGCGCCCTTGCTGGTGGCGCTGGCCAGCGTGGGCTGGCTGGGCGAGCACCTGTCGGCGCTGGCATGGGGCGGCATCGCCGTGATCAGCCTGGGCATCCTGGCCATGGCCGGCGGCGCACGCGGCCACCGTGGCCTCCCGGGTAGCCGCGAGGGCGTGTGGCTGGCGCTGCTGAACGCGCTGGTGATCGCCACTTATACGCTGATCGATGGCACCGGCGTACGCCGCTCCGGCGCGCCGGTAGCCTATGCCTTCTGGATCTTCGTGCTTACCGCGGTGCCGCTGGCGGCGTGGGCACTGGCGACGCGCCGGCGGCAACTGGCCGGCTACGTGCGCCGCAACCTGGTGTTCGCGCTGGTGGGCGGGGGCGGCACGCTGGCGTCCTACGGGCTGTCGCTGTGGGCAATGACGCGCGCGCCGGTGGCGCCGGTGGCCGCCTTGCGCGAATCTTCGATCCTGTTCGGCGCGCTGATCTCCGCGCTGCTGCTCAAGGAGCACGTCGGCGCCGCGCGACTCGGCGCGGCCTGCCTGATCGCCGCCGGCGTGGCCACGCTGCGCTTCGCCTGAACGGGTGAAGCCCGGTTCCGGGTGCTCGCCTGAGCGCCTGGCTGCTGCCTGTGCGCGGCGCTGTCTATACTTGGCTTGACCGGGTTCTCAGGACGCATCAGTGCTGCGTCCGCACACCAACATCACCAACACACGCCCGCCCGTCTGGACATCGTCGCCGAGGAGTAGGCATGGACCACACCGCAGATTCGTTTCGCGCCTTTGAGCTGGCTGGCTGGGAAGACCCGGAAGTCGTCAGCCGGTACCAGGAGCACCTGTCGCACGTGACCCGGCAATCGGTCGAGGCCCTGCTGGACGCCGCGCATGTAGCCGGCGGGCAGCGCGTGCTCGATGTCGCGTCCGGCTCCGGCTACGTCGCGGCCGGGGCGGTGCAGCGCGGCGCCGAGTCGGTCGGCATCGATTTCGCGCAGGCGCAGGTGCAACTGGCGCGCAAGCTGCATCCCGAGGTCCAGTATCAGCAGGCCGACGCGCAGGCGCTGCCGTTCGACGATGCCAGCTTCGACGCCGTGGTCAACGGCTTTGGCCTGTGCCATATGTCCGACCCGGACGCGGCGCTGGCCGAGGCCTTCCGGGTCCTGCGCCCGGGCGGGCGCATCGCCTTCACGGTATGGGATACGCCCGAGCGCGCGGTCGGCTTCGGCGCGGTCTATGCCGCGATCCGCGCCTATGGCTCGATGGATGTCGATATCCCGGTCGGGCCGAACTTCTTCCTGTTCAGCGATCCTGGCCATTGCCGCAGCGCGTTGCAGCAGGCCGGCTTTGTCATGCCGACCTGCCGCAGCGTGCCGCAGGTCTGGCGCTTCTCCACGCCCGACCAGCTGTTCGACGCGCTCGCCCAGGGCACCGTGCGGGCAGCCGCCACGCTGCGCGCGCAGACCCCCAAGGCGCGCGACGAAATCCGCGCCGTGCTGCGCGGCACCGTTGCCGGGTACATGCGCGGCAGCGGCTTCGAGGTGCCGATGCCGGCGGTGCTGGCGGCGGCGGTCAAGCCCTGAGGCGGCACGGGATTGTCGGGTCTCCGCCGACACCGGCGCCGCTAGCGTCGGCCAGACCCCACCACTCCATCCCGGGAAAGTGCAGCAATCCCCGCTGTAGCCGGCATTAGTCCGGTGGCACGGTCGTTGCGGAATGGACCGCGAGCGCGGCGCCGCGGCTCGTTGTGCCACCCGCCAGCAATGGCTTCCCGGAGAGTCCCGATGAATACCCGATCCCCATGCCAGAACGGGCAGGCCGCGTCGCGCCCGTCCGCCATCCGACACCGTTCGCGCCAGGCCATGGCGCTGCTGCGTGTGCTGGGCCTATGCCTCAACAGCGTCGCCTGCGCGCAGTCCGAGGCGCCGCAGGCCGCCACGGCGCCTGCCGTGCAGGCAGTGACACCGGAGCGCAAGTTTGCGCCCGGCTACCTGGAGGCCGTTGCCACCGGCTATGACAATGGCCTGGCGTGGCAGGAGCCGGAAGGCATCGCCCCGTTGCGGCCGCCGCGCGAGGCGCGCGGTGTGCTGGCGGCGCAGACCGGCGCGGTGCCGGTTGCCATGCCGGCGGGAGTCCGGCCGCAGCCGGTGCGCTGAAGCTGGACCGGGGGCCGTCAGCGATCAGGAAGTGGTGTGGGATATTGGTGCTGCGCCAGCGTCGCCGGTTTGCCCGTCAGGCGCCCTGGCCCTCGGTCCAGTCTTCGACGCGCAACCCCGGGTAAGCCGTAAAGTCGCGGACGTTGCGCGTGACCACCGTCAGCCCTTCGGCAATGGCATGGGCCGCAATCAGCTTGTCCAGCGCGTCGGCCTTGCGTTCGCGCGTGGCGGCACGGACCGGACCATAAGCGCGCGCCGCCGCGGCATTCAGCGGCAGCACCGGCACGCGCCCGATCAGCGCCTGCAAGGCGCGCCGGGCTCGCTGCGGATCCCGCGACACGGTAACGCCGAACTCCAGTTCGGCCAGGCTGATGGCGGACAACACCACGTCACCCTCGAAGCACCGGGCAAGGCGTTCGGCAACCCGGGGCGGCTGGTTCTTCATCAGGTAGATGCACATATTGGTGTCGAACATATACCTGGCCATCAGAACCCCTCCCGCTCGGACTGGGCCTGGTCTTCGCGCCCTGGCGCCATGAAGTCGTCCGGGAAGTCGGCGAACACATCGAGCAGTCCGGTCAGGCGCCGTCGCGCGGGCCGGATGCGCAGCTCGTCGCCGATCCGCTCAATTTCAAATTGCATGTCGGTGTCGGGATAGGCCAGTTCCGCGGGTATGCGCACCGCCTGGGAATTACCGTTGCGGAAGATACGGGTGAAAGGCATTGAGAGTTCCATGTACATCCCTGTATGTACAAAGCATAGCACCATGACAGCAGAAGTACATCCTTGTGTGTATGGGCTGATTCTCAATCGGCTACTGTCTACAATGCGCCACGTCGTCCCGGATCCTTTGCCACCATGGATATCGAACTCGCCCGCACCTTCCTGCAAGTCGTGCGCGACGGCAGCCTGCTGGCCGCCGCCGACAAGCTGCATGTCACCCAGACTGCCGTCACCGCGCGCATCAAGAGCCTGGAGGCGCAGCTGAATTGCCGCCTGTTCGAGCGCAACAAGGCCGGGGCGCGGCTGACGCCGGACGGGCAGCGTTTCCTCGGCTATGCCAGCCAGCTGGTGCAGACCTGGGAGGCGGCGTGCTGCGAGCTGCCGTTGCCGGCGGGGCTGGCCAGCCTGTTCCGCTATGGCACCGAGATCAGTCTGGGGAATCCGCTGGTGCTGCTGTGGGCGACGCGCCTGCGCCAGCGCATGCCGGCGCAGGCGGTGCGGGCGGAAGTGGGCGAGGGGGCTGAGCTGCAGCGCAGGCTGCAGTCGGGCGCGCTCGATGCCGCGCTGGTGTACCAGCCGGAATACGCGCCCGGCATGCACGTTGAAGCGCTGATGGAAGAGAAGCTGGTGCTGATCCGCTCGACGCAGCGCGACGGCGGCTATGTCTATGTCGACTGGGGCCCCGAGTTCCGCCGCCAGCATGACAGCGCGCTGCCGGAGCATGCGCGCGCGTCGCTGTACTTCAACCTGGGGCCGCTGGCGTTGCAGTACATCCTGCAGTACGGCGGCAGCGGTTATTTCCGTACGCGCGTGGTGCAGAGCTACCTGGACAGCGGGGCCTTGGCGCGCGTCGCCGGCGCGCCGGAGTTTTCGTATCCCGTGTTCCTGGTTTGCGCCGAAGCGCCCGCGGGCCCGGCGCGCGAAGCCGTGGATATCCTGCGCGAGATCGTGCGGGAAGAATCCGATTGGTCGCAGCGCTGGGACTTCCCGCAATAGGGCTCAGGCGTTGCCGCCCGGCAATCAGATTCGCACCGGCACCAGCTGACCCGAAGGTGCGGGCACGGCCACCAGGCGCCACTGGCGCACGCGCCGCGTCCGGCCGCCGCCCCCCCGGCGTGGCGGGCGCGGTTCCAGGCCGGCAAAGCGTCCGTGCAACTGCGCGCGCGCAAACACGGGTTCCGGCACCCGCGTGCCGATCAGCCACGTGACGCTCCCCCCCAACGCCACCAGCCCCAGCGCAAGCCCTATCCAGAGGATGGCTTCCATGTTCCCGCTCCGTCGAATCGTTGTCTGTGGTTCCAGTATTGGCACAAAGCGTGCCGACGGGTAAATGAAAGTTATTTGCGCTTCATATCAATAAAATTGCACTCAACGGGCTTTTCGCTGCGGGCGGGGCGGTCCGCCGACGGTAAGAAAAATCATCTGTTCCGACGAATCTCCCGGGCGTGGCTCGGCCGACACTGGCCCGGTCAATGTCAAAACCCCCTGGAGACCCCGATGCAACGCCTGATCTTCGAAGCCGAACACGACGCCTTCCGCGAATCCGCCCGCCGCTTCTACCAGCGCGAGGTCGGCCCGCACGGCGAGCGCTGGCGCGAACAGGGTTGCGTGGACCGCGAGGTGTTCCGCAAGGCCGGCGAGCAGGGCTACCTGCTGATGTGGGCCGACGAGCAATACGGCGGCGCCGGTGTGCAGGACTTCCGCTACGAGCAGATCCTGATCGAGGAAAATGCGCGCCACGGCGACTCCGGCTTCTTCGGCACGCTGCACTCGCGCCTGGTGGCGCCCTACATCGGCCGCATCGGCAATGAAGAGCAGCGCCAGCGCCTGCTGCCCGCGGCCGCGCGCGGCGAGTCGATCTTCGCCGTGGCCATGACCGAGCCGCAGACCGGCTCGGACCTGGCCGGCATCCGCACCCGCGCCGAGGACCATGGCGACCACTGGGTGCTGAACGGCGCCAAGACCTATATCTCGAACGGCCAGCTGGCCGACGTGGTGGTCGTGGTGGCCCGCACCGACCCGGAGCGCAGCCATGGCCTGACGCTGTTCATCGTCGAACGCGGCATGCCCGGCTTCGAGCGCGGGCGCAAGCTGCGCAAGCTGGGCCTGCACTCGCAGGACACCTCGGAGCTGTTCTTCGACAACGTCAAGGTGCCCAAGGCCAACGTGCTGGGCGAGCCGGGCCAGGCCTTCCGCTACCTGACGCGCCACCTGGCCGAGGAGCGCCTGATCGGCGCCTGCGGCTACATGGCGTCGGCGCAGGTGGCCTTCGACATCACGCTGGACTACGTGCGCGAGCGCAAGGCCTTCGGGCGCGCCATCGGCACGTTCCAGAACTCGCGCTTCAAGCTGGCCGAATTGCGCGCGCAGCTGGATGCGCTGCAGACCTTTGTCGACCAGTGCGTGCTGCAACACAATGCCGGCACGCTGACGGTGGAGACGGCTGCATCGGCCAAGCTGCTGACCTCGGAGCTGCAGGGACGCATGGTCGACGAGGGCGTGCAGCTGCACGGCGGCGCCGGCTATATGGAGGAGTACCGCATCTGCCGTATGTATGCCGATGCGCGTATCTCGCGCATCTATGCCGGCAGCAGCGAGATCATGAAGGAGATCATCGGCCGCGGCCTGGGGCTGGATGACCGGGTGAAGGCATAAGCGCAGTCAGGAAAGTCTGACGGCACGGCCGGCAACGGCCGTGCCGTTTGTCGTTTTTGGCGAATGGTCAGGGTTTTCGCGTACCTAAAGGCTTTTGTCAGGCGAATGAAAGCCGTTTGTAAAGCGGTTCGGTTTGAATGCGGGCGGGAGATCGTGTCCGGGTGGCGTAGATTGCATCAGGACAGCGGGCGAGGGCGCACCAAGACAGCCACGCCGCGCAACCGCATCGCGGACGGTGGCGCAGGATGATTTTTTGCGCTGGCTGTGAACCGTTGGGCGGGCACGGTCGTTTAACCGCAGACCGTTTTCGAACCGAGCCTGACTGACCGTGCCTTTTGCCTTATCCCGTATTGCCGCAGGTTCCCTGCTGGTATTGGCGGCCGTAGCGAGCCTGGCTGCCGAACGTCCCACCGATCCGCAATCTTCCGCAAACTCCGCGGATTCGACCCAAGCCGCACCGGCCGATGGCCCGTGCGCGCCGCCACCCGCTGGTGCTGCGCTGACCCTGGCCCAGGTGCGCCTTGGCGCGTTGCGCTGCAACCGCACCATCATCGCCGCGCGCCGTGGCGTGGAAGCCAGCCAGGCCGATGTCCAGATCGCGTCGCAGCGCCCCAATCCCGTGCTGAGCCTGGGCGTGGAGAACATCAACCCGCATGCCGGCGTCGGCGCGGGCAACCTGCGCAGCAAGACGGTGGATTCCACGGTGCGCGTGGACCAGCTGATCGAGACGGCCAACAAGGGCAACCTGCGCGTCGACGCCGCGCGCAAGGCCAGCGCCGCCGCCGGCGAAGTGGTGCAGGCCGTGGTGGCGCAACAGGCCGGCATGGTGGAGCAGGCCTACTTCGATGCCCTGGCCAGCCAGGAACGCGTCGCCGTGCTGCGCGAAACGCTGGCGCTGTACGAGCGCACCCGCCAGGCCAGCGAGACGCGCCTCCGGGCCGGCGACGTGGCGCGCGCCGACGTGACCAAGCTGCAGCTGGACGCGCTGCGCGCGCAGAGCGATATGCGCCAGGCCATCACCGACCATTACCGCGACAAGGCCCTGCTGGCGCAGGCGATGGGCGTGCCCGGCACGCTCGCCGACAACCGGCTGGTGGCTGACTGGCCGGCGCTCGATGCCGCCGTGCCGCCGCCGGACCCTGACACGCTCCAGCGCCGCCCCGACGTGACCGCCGCCGAGGCGCGCCTGGCCGCCGCCGCGGCGTCGCGCGACCTGGCGCGAGCCGGTCGCGTGCCCGACGTGACCATCGGCGCGCAGGCCGAGCACTATCCGACCTCGCCAAGCAACAACTATGGCTCCGGCAACAGCTTCGGCGTGTTCCTGTCGATCCCGCTGCCGGTGCGCCACAGCAACGGCGGCGAGGCGCGCCGCGCCGAGGTCGATTACTACGCCGCGCTCGACGACCGCAACCGCGTGATGCTGGAAGCCGGCAACGAAATCGACCGGCTGCGCAGCCAGTTGGAAACCGCGCGCCAGTCGCTGCGGCAGATGCGTGATGAAGTGCTGCCCGCCGCGGAAAGCGTTGCTGGCAGCGCGGAGTTCGCCTACAGCAAGGGCGCCACCGGTGTGCTCGATTTGCTCGATGCGCGCCGCGCGCTGCGCCAGACCCGGCTCGATGCGGTGGCGGCGCAGGGCGAATACGCCAAGGCACTGTCGGCGTACCGCGCTGCGCTGCAGACCTCGACCACCGCGGCGCCGGCCCGCACTGCCGCCACGCCCGCGCGTCCCTGAACCGCCGTTCCCGCGATCCCCTTCATGTCTTTCCTGTCACGCATGTCCCGCCGCATGTCATTCCCCAGCGCCGCCTCGCCGGCCCGCATTTCCGCCCTGTTGGCGATGTCGTTGTGCGCGCTCGCGCTGGCCGCTTGCGGCAAATCCGAAGCCCCCAAGGCCGATGATGATCCCAAGGTCAGCGGCAACACCATCCAGTTCCCCGCTAGCGTGAAGACGCTACCCGGCATCGCCGGCGAGGCCGCCACCACCGGCGGCGAGCGCATGCTGAGCCTGCCCGGCCGGCTAGTGTGGAACGAAGACAAGACCGTGCGTGTGGCGACGCCGTTTGCCGGGCGCGTGACCGAGGTGCTGGTGCAGCCCGGCGCCACCGTCAAGGCCGGCCAGCCGCTGGCGATGCTGACCTCGCCGGATTTCGGCGTGGCCCAGGCCGATGCGCGCAAGGCCGCCGCCGACAGCGCGGTCGCGGCCAAGGCGCTGGCGCGCCAGCGCGAGCTGTATGGCGCCGGCATCATCGCGCAGAAAGAACTGGAGCAGGCCCAGGCCGATGCCGCGCGCGCCGCGGCGGACCTGCAGCGCACCCGGGCGGCGCTGAGCCAGTACGGCGCGGCCGCGGCAGGCCCGGATGGCGTCAACCAGCGCTTCGCGCTGCGCAGCCCGATCGACGGCCTGGTGGTCGAGCGCAACATCAACCTCGGCATGGAGCTGCGCCCCGACCAGCCTCCCGCCGCGCCGCTGTTCCTGGTGACCGACCCGACCACGCTGTGGGCGCAGGTCGATGCGGGCGAGGCCGACCTGAAGCTGTTCAGGCCCGGCGTCGAGGTGCAGCTGACCACCGCCGCCTGGCCCGGCGAGACCTTTGCCGGCACCGTGGTCAAGATTGCCGACTATGTCGATCCGACCGCGCGCAGCATCAAGGTGCGGCTGAACGTGCCCAATCCCGAACGCCGCCTGAAGGCGGAGATGTTCGTTACCGCCAGGCTGCCGGCGGCATCGTTCAAAGGCATCGCGGTGCCGTCCAAGGCGGTGTTCCTGGCCGACAACCGCAACTATGTGTTCGTGCGCACTGCGCCCAACACCTTCGAGCGTCGCCAGGTGCGCGTGGGCGTGACGCTGCCCGGCACCACCGAACTGCTCGAGGGCGTGAAGGACGGCGAGACCGTGGTCAGCGAAGGCAACCTCTACCTGCAGGACATCCTGCGCGATGCCACCGCGGTCAACGCGGCGCGCGCGGCGGAAAAACGTTGAGGACGATCGCCACATGATTTCGCGTATCGTCAGCTTTGCCCTGCACCAGAAGCTCTTTGTCTGGCTGGGCCTGATCCTCTTCGTCGGTGGCGGCATCGCCGCGTTCAAGAACCTGCCGATCGAAGCCTTCCCGGATGTCTCCGACATCCAGGTCAACGTCATCACGCTGTACCCGGGCCGCGCCGCCGAAGAGGTGGAGCGCCAGGTCACGATCCCGATCGAGACCGCGCTGGCCGGCACGCCCAACGCGGTGCGGGTGTTCTCGCACACGCAGTTCGGCCTGTCGTTCATGATGGTGACCTTCAACGACAAGGCGACCGACGTGGCCGCGCGCCAGCAGATCCTGGAGCGCCTGCGCAGCGTTGACCTGCCCGACGGCGTGCATCCGGACCTGGCGCCGCTGTCCACTGCGATCGGCGAGATCTACCGCTTCCGCCTGACCGGCAAGGGCTATACGCCGCAGGAGCTGCGCACGCTGCAGGACTGGGTGGTCGAGAAAAACCTGCGCCAGGTGCCGGGCGTGGCCGACCTGGTGACCATCGGCGGCACCATCAAGCAGTATGAGGTCAACCCCAACCTCGCGCGCATGCGCGACGCCAAGATCTCGCTGTCGCAGCTGTTCACCGCGCTGCAGCGCGCCAACTCGAATGCCGGCGGCGGCGCGGTCGCGCACGGGCGGCAGCAGTTCCTGCTGCGCTCGCTGGGCAGCTTCCGCACCTCGGCCGATATCGCCAACGTGGTGGTGGCCGAGAACAACGGCACCCCGATCCTGGTCAAGGACATCGCCGAGGTGCGCGTCGGCAGCGCGCCGCCGCAGGGCCTGATGGGGCAGGACGACGAAGAGGATATCGTCTCGGGCATCGTGGTGATGCGCAAGGGCGAGAACCCGTCGCTGGTGCTGGAGGCGCTGAAGCAGAAGATCGATCTGCTGGACGACCAGATCCTGCCCAAGGGCGTGAAGATCGTGCCGTACTACGACCGCTCCACGCTGATCGACAAGACCCTGCATACGGTGTTCGGCAACCTGGTCGAGGGCGCGCTGCTGGTGATGGCAGTGCTGTACCTGTTCCTGGCCAACGTGCGCGCCGCGGCGATCGTGGCGCTGATCATTCCGCTGGCGCTGCTGTCCACCTTCATCGGCCTGACCTGGGTCGGGATTCCGGCCAACCTGCTGTCGCTGGGCGCGATGGACTTCGGCATCATCGTCGACGGCGCGGTGATCGTGGTCGAGAACATCTTCAAGCGCCTGGGCGAGCTCAAGGCGCAGCAGATCCAGGACAGCCGCGCGCGGCTGCATGCGATCCTGCAGGCCACCACCGAGGTGGGCCGCCCGACCGTGTTCTCGATGGTCATCATCATCGCGGCGCACATCCCGATCTTTACGCTGCAGCGGCACGAGGGCAAGATCTTCGCGCCGATGGCGTACACGGTGACGGGCGCGCTGATCGGTTCGCTGATCCTGTCGCTGACGCTGGTGCCGCTGCTGTGCCACCTGCTGCTCAGGAAGAACATCGCGCACGACGACAACTTCCTGGTGCGCCACTGCAAGCGGCTCTACGAACCGATGCTGGCCTGGGCGCTGGGCCACAAGAAGCTGGTGGTGGGCGCGGCGCTGGGCTTGCTGGTGGTGACCGTGGGGGCGGGCAAGTTGCTCGGCAGCGAGTTCCTGCCCGAGCTGGACGAGGGCTCGATGTGGGTCAGCTTCGACCTGCCGGCCTCGGTCTCGATCGACGAGGCGCGCGACCAGGCGCGGCTGCTGCGCAGCGTGATCCGCCGGACGCCGGAGGTCAACACCACCATCTCCAAGGTGGGCCGCCCCGACGACGGCACCGATCCCAAGCTGATCAACACCGTCGAGATCCTGGTCGACCTCAAGCCCGAGAAGCAGTGGCGCGCCGGCCTGGACAAGCGCGCCATCATCGGCGAGATCGACCGCAACCTGCGCCGGCTGCCCGGCATCGAGCCCAATTTCTCGCAGCCGGTGCGGGACAACATCCTCGAGAGCATCTCGCAGATCAAGGGCCAGATCGTGATCAAGGTGCAGAGCGACAGCCTCGAGCAGAACAAGAAGGTGGCCGACCAGATCCTGGCCAACGTGCAGTCGGTCAAGGGCGTGATGCGCGCCTTTATCGACCGCGACGGCGAGCTGCCGCAGTACGTGCTGGAATTCGACCGCGCCCAGGCCGCGCGCTACGGCATCAACGTGGCCGACGTGCAGGACCTGATGGAAACCGCGCTGGCCGGCAAGGCCGCGACCGAGCTGTGGGAGGGCGAGAAGCACTTCAGCGTGGCGGTGCGCCTGAAACCGTCGGAACGCGCGCTGCCCAACCTGCCCAATATCTTCATGCAGACCGCCGACGGCGCGCAGGTGCCGCTGTCGCAGCTGGTGAGCTTCCGCGCGGCCTCCGGCGCCATGAACATCAGTCGCGAGAACGGCCAGCGCACCACCTCGATCGGCATCTTCATCCATGACCGCGACATGGGCAGCGTGGTCAAGGACATGCAGAAGCTGGTGGCAAAGAATGTCAGGGCCGACGACGTCAAGATCAGCTGGTCGGGCGAGTTCGAGAACCAGGAGCGCGCCATGGCGCGGCTGTCGATCGTGGTGCCGCTGTCGGTGCTGGTGATCTTCCTGCTGCTGTTCAATGCGTTCAAGTCGTTCAAGAGCGCCACGCTGATCATCTCGAATATCCCGTTCGCGCTGATCGGCGGCGTGTTTGCGCTGCTGCTGACCGGCATCCCGCTGTCGGTGTCGGCGGCGATCGGCTTTATCGCGCTGTTCGGCCAGGCGGTGCTCAACGGTGTGGTGATGGTGACCTACTTCAACCAGCTGCGCGAAGAGGGCATGCCGGTGCGCCAGGCCGTGCTGACCGGGTCGATGGACCGGTTGCGCACGGTGCTGATGACGGCGCTGCTGGCTATGCTGGGCCTGTTCCCGATGGCGGTCTCGCGCGCCATCGGCTCGGAGACGCAGCGTCCGCTGGCCATCGTGATCATCGGCGGGCTGATCACCGCGACCGTGCTGACGCTGATCGTGCTGCCGACGCTCTATGAATGGATGGTGGGCCGGAACTGGCCGGACGAGGAGGGCGCGGCGCCCGACGAGAACCGGATCACGCCTTCGATTTCAGGCTGATGACAGCGCCGCGCGAGAGCCCTTGCCTCGCGCAGCCTGTCTGGCATCGCAGACATGGCGATGCGCGGCGCCGCCCCGCAGTGGGCGGCGTTTTTCATGGCGAGGCGCAATCCACAAGCCCGGCGAAGCCGATATCGCCAGGCATGTGCAGCGCGCGAATCTATGTCGGAATAGTCTGACGTTCCTTTCGGAGCCCAACGCCTGCTGACCCCATCCCCCCGGGCCTACTCTGTACATACGGCATGGCCAGCAGCATAGCCGCCGGCCTCTCATGCGTACCCTTACGCAATCACCCGGAAAGGAGCTCGACATGATGAAGAAATGGCTGACCGCAGCAGTGTGTTCAATGATGGTTGCCGCCCCGGCAGGCTTTGCCCTGGCGCAGACGACGGCACCGGCAACGACGGCCGGAACGGCTGCAACCGGCGCAAGGGCCGACTATGACGCCGCGGTGAAGCAGGCCGACGCGGACTACAAGGCTGCCTCCGCCAAGTGCGACGGCATGAAGGACAACGCCAAGGACGTCTGCAAGGCCGAGGCCAAGCGCGACCGCGATGTTGCCAAGGCCCAGGCCGAGGCCCGCCGCGACGGCACGCAAAAGTCCATGGCCAAGGCCGAGAAGACCAAGGCCGACCGCGACTATGACGTCGCCAAGGAAATGTGCGACGACAAGAAGGGCAACGACAAGGACGTCTGCAAGAAGGACGCCAAGGCTGCGCATGAAAAAGCCCTGACCGCCGCCAAGGTCGACAAGGCCGCCGCGACCGGTTCGCGCGCCGACGTGGCGGAAGCCCGCGCCGATGCGAAGAAGGACACCACCGACGCCGCCTACAAGGCCGACAAGGAACGCTGCGACGCACTGTCCGGCGAGTCCAAGGACAAGTGCCAGGCCGACGTGAAGGCCAAGTACGGCAAGTAAGCCGCTTCAGCACGGCCTGCCCCGCGGGGGCGGGTCGTACACCGCACCACTCGCAAGGGGACGCTGCCGCGCCCCCTTGCCATGACATCAAGGAGCAAGCGATGAACTGGGATCAGATCGAAGGCAAGTGGGAACAAGCCAAGGGCAAGGTCAAGGAGAAGTGGGGCAAGCTGACCGACGACGACATCACGCAGATCAACGGCAAGCGCGACCAGCTCGCCGGCCGCATCCAGGAGCGCTATGGCTACACCAAGGAGCAGGCCGAGGAAGAGATGAAGGCATGGGAACGGGATGTGCGGTGGTAAGACGCCGTACAACGGTCTTGCAAAGCGCCTGCGGGCGCTTTTTTTTGGGGCCAGACGGCTCAAAAGCCAAAGGAGCCAAGGTAAACCCTAGTAGTCTACATATATAGACTTTTTATACTGTCCCCCCATCACCCGCCGGCATCCGCCGGCGCCGCAATCTGCCCGGCACCGGGCTCCCGTCCATGCCGGAACCTCTTTCCAGCGAACTGCTGTCCCGCAGCCGCCAGCCGGTCTACCTGCAGCTGGCCACCATCTTTCGCCGCCAGATCGAAAGCGGCGCGTGGCGCCAGGGGGCGCGCATACCGTCGCTGGAGCAGCTGTGCCGCCAGTACGGCGTGGCGCGCATGACCATGCACCATGCGCTGTCGATGCTCGACGAAGAAGGGCTGCTGGAGCGCGCGCGCGGGCGCGGCACCTTCGTCAAGGCGCCGTGCCAGGCGCGGCGTCAGGTGTCGCTGTCGACCAGCTGGGACGAGGCCGTCGCCGTCGGCGCGCAGCTCGACACCGAAGCCATGGTCGAGTCGGCCGGCAAGGTGCCGCTGCCCGAGGATCTGGGCATGCCCTGCAGCGGCGCACGCGCACCGGCCTACCACTTCCTGCGCCGGCTGCACCGCCTCGACGGACGCCCCTTCGCCGTGGGCGAGGTCTATATCGAGGCGGATATGTTCGCGCGCGACCCCGAGGCCTTCCGCCACGGCGCGTCGGTGCCGGTGCTCGACCGCTTTCCCGGCCTGTCGGTCAGCACGGCGCGGCAGCGGCTGTCGATCGTCGCGGCCGGCGCCGAATCGGCGGCCGCGCTGGCACTGGCGGTGGGTGCGCCGGTGGCCGAACTGCGCCGCTTTGCCTGCGTGCCGTCGGCCACCGCGGCGGACGTGGAGCGCATTGTCTATTTTGCCCGCATTGAATTCCCGACCGAGTTCGTCTGCCTGGATTTTGACCTGCTGGCCGCGCGCCCGCATCCGGCATGACTGACCGGCCCCAAGCCAACCCTCCAGCCAACCCTCCAACCACCGGACCCCTGATGGACAACGCACAACCGATGAACGGCGCCGAGAGCCTGGTCAAGACCCTGCTGGCCAATGGCGTGGACACCTGCTTTGCCAACCCCGGCACCAGCGAGATGCATTTCGTCGCGGCGCTGGACCGCATTCCCGGCATGCGCTGCGTGCTGGGGCTGTTCGAGGGCGTGGTCACCGGCGCGGCCGACGGCTACGCGCGCATGGCCGGCAAGCCCGCCGCCACGCTGCTGCATTGCGGCCCCGGGCTGGCCAACGGGCTGGCCAACCTGCACAACGCGCGCCGCGCGCAGACGCCGGTGGTCAACCTCATCGGCGACCAGGCCACCTATCACCGGCCGCTGGACGCGCCGCTCACCGCCGATACCGAAGGCTGGGCCCGGCCGGTCTCGGTGTGGACGCGCACCGCCACGCGGGCGGCTTCGGTGGGGGCCGATGCCTCGGCCGCGGTGCAGGCTGCCTGCACCGCGCCGGGCGGCGTCGCCAGCCTGATCCTGCCGTCCGACGTGTGCTGGGATGCGGGCGGCGTGGTGGCGGCACCGTTGCCTCCGCTGCCGGTTCCCAGGGTCTCGCCGGACGCCGTGCAGCAGGCTGCGCGCGTGCTGCGCTCGGGCCAGCCGACGCTGATCGTGCTGGCCGGCAGCGCGCTGCGCGAGGCGCCGCTGGCCGACGCGCACCGCATTGCCGTGGCCACCGGCGCGCGGCTGATTTCGCCCATGTCCAATGCGCGCGTGGCGCGCGGGCGCGGGCGCCTGGCGCTGGACCGCGTGCCGTATTCCGGCGATGCCGCGCGCGACAAGCTGGCCGGCATCCGCAACGTGATCCTGGTCGGCGCGCCGGCACCGGTGACCTTCTTCGCCTACCCGGGCAAGTCGCCGCGCCCGTATCCGGAGGACGCCGCGGTGCATGTGCTGGCCCGCCCGGAAGAAGACCTGGCCGAAGCGCTGGCGCGGCTGGCCGATGAACTCGGCGCGCGCCAGGCGCCGCTGCCCGCCGCCGCCGCGCCCGCGCCGGTGGAGCCCGCGCGCGGCGCGGTCACCTCCGAGGCGGTGGCGCGCACGCTCACCGCGCTGCTGCCCGAGCAGGCCATCGTGGTGGAAGAGAGCGTCAGCTTCGGCCGTGCGTTCTATCCCGGCACGGTGCACGCGGCACCGCACGATTGGCTGCAGCTGACCGGCGGCGCCATCGGCGCTGGCCTGCCGCTGGCGCTCGGCGCGGCCGTCGCGGCGCCCGGCCGGCGCGTGGTGGCGCTGCAGGCCGACGGCTCGGCCATGTACACCCTGCAATCGCTGTGGACCATGGCGCGAGAACAGCTCGACGTGACCGTGGTGGTGCTGGCCAACCGCAAGTACGCCATCCTGCTGGGCGAACTGGCCGGCGTCGGCGCCAACCCGGGCAAGACCGCGCTGGACATGCTCGACATTGGCAACCCGGACCTGGACTGGGTCAAGCTGGCCGGCGGCATGGGCGTGGAAGGCGCGCAGGCCACCGACATGGAGCGCTTTGCCGACCTGTTCCGCATGGCCAATGCGCGCAAGGGGCCGTTCGTGATCGAGCTGGTGATCTAGTCAGTCGCGCGTTTCAGTCGGTCAGGTCCGGCCACCCCGGCGCCTCGTTGGCGCCGGGCAGTTGCTGCACCACGTATTCATGCAGGCGCGAAAGCTCCAGCGCGATGCCCTCCGGAAAACCCTGCCGCCCGCCGCGCTTGTCGATCAGCAGCTCGACCAGGAAGGCATGCAGCGCGGCCGGATTGGCGGCCAGCGCCGCCAACTGGTTGCCGATGCGCGGATAGCGGCGGCACAGCACCAGCGGGCGCGCCCCGGCCGGCAGCGACACCAGCCAGCGCATGGCCACGTCCGACAGCGCCGCATCCTCTGGCGACGGCGCACGCCGCAGCTCGCTCCAGTCCGGCGCGGCCTGCACCGGCGGCTCGCCGTCCAGGATCTTCCTGGCTTCCTCGACGGTGACGAATTCAAAAGAGAGGGGTTCCATGCCGGCTCCGGGGGCGGAGCAACGCGTGGCGCTGCATCCGTGGGTCCATTCTAGCGATGAAAACGCTGCGCGGCGTCGTGCCCCACGCCTGAAGCGGCCGTACCAGTGCGAAGGCCCATGCTTCGAGCTTTCGGGTACGGGTTCGTACTGCCGAAAGACAGACTTGCATCGACCACCGGCAGATTGGTGGGACAGGCGCCTTCAAGCCTCGCGGCGAGCTTCCATCTGCCGGATCAGGGCCCGTGCCTCATCGCCTTCCGGGATCGGCTGCCCGCTGTCCCGCCATGCGACCGCCGCCTTGAACCCTGCTTCCTGGGCGTAGCGACGGAACCAGAGACCTTCAGGGTTGTGGCGCGTGATGCCGTCAAAGAGAGTCGCCATGGTCTGGCTTTGCTCCAGGCCCATCGTCAGCATGACCTGGTTGACGACCATCTTGTGCATGGCGAGATGGCTGCCCGGCACGCCGGCAATGCGCTCGGCGAGCTCGAAGGTGTGGCGGTCCAACTCCGCCACGGGAACGGAAGCGTTGGCGAGCCCCCAGGCGGCGGCGGTGCGCCCGTCCAGTACATTGCCGGTGAACATCATCTGCTTCGCCCGCGCAAAGCCCAGGCGGTAGGTCCACATGGCCGTGGTCGGGCATCCCCAGACGCGCGTCGGCATATAGCCGATGCGTGCATCGTCTGCCATGACAAGCAGGTCGCAGCACAGCGCGATATCGCTGCCGCCGGCCACGGCCGCGCCATGCACCTGGGCAATGGTCGGCTTGGGGCTGCGCCATAGGCTCATGAAGTCTTCGGTAAAGCCTTTCATTGCGCGATAGTCGAGCATCGGGTCCCACGGGTACTTCTCTTGCTGGCACGGCTGATCTCGCAAGGTCTGTGCGGAAGCGGCCAAGTCGTAGCCGCCGCAGAAGCCCTTGCCCGCGCCCTCGACAATGATCACGTGAATCTCATCGTTCTCATTCGCCCATTCGACTGCGCAGCGGATGTCCCGCGGCATGCCTTCGGTGATGGCATTGAGACGCTCGGGCCGGTTCAGCAAGAGCCGCGCAATGCGCGGGTTGCGCGCATCCGGCTGAATCTGGACGGTACCGAAGTTAGGCATGGCTGGCTCCTTTCTGGATATGAGTGAATCCATTCTAGGAAGCCGGAGCCGTGGCAGTCAATGCTGACTGTTGCTGACAGTCAGTATTGACTGATCAGGGATTGTGCTATGTTGACAGTCAATTCTGACTGTTCGTAATCTCCGTCCTATGAAAGATACCGTTCGCCCGCGCGGGGCACGCACCAGCAAGTCTGCCAAGGCCAATGACGACGCCGGCAAGGAAACGCCATCGGGGATGCGCGAACGCATCCTCGACGCAGCCGTGACCATCGTGATCGAGCAAGGCACCGCACGGGCCACCACGCTGGAAGTCCAGCGTCGCGCCGGCGTCAGCCGCGGCGCCTTGCTTCATCACTTTCCGACGCATGCGTCCCTGCTGTCGGCAACCGTGGAGGGGCTGGTCAGGCGCAACGAGGAAGCGGTGCTGGCGAGCCTGGCGAAGCTCGAAGGCACCAGGGATGTGGTCGAGCGCGCGATCCGCGTGCTGGCGATTGCCTCGGTCCAGCCTTCGTATCTCGCGGAGCTGGAACTATGGGCGGTCTCCCGTACGGATCCTGAGCTGAGAGCGACTCTGGCAGAGGCGGAGCGTCGCGCGCGCAAGGACAGCGAGCGCGTCATGAAATCGCTGTTCGACGCATCGGACAGCAGTCCGATGCAAGCCTCCGTGATGGCAATGACGATCGAGTTTCTCAGGGGGCTGGCGCTGTCCGGCGTGTTGCGCGGCAGTCCTGTCAGACGGCAGCAGTTGATTGGCCACTGGATTCAGGCCACAAAATTACTACTGGAGACGACACCTTGCCCCGACTTGCTGACCTCGCCTTGTCCTATATCGCCCCGGACACCTCGGTGCCGATTCTCGATATGACCACCGGCGATGCCCTGCGGGCCGCCGCAATACGCCACCCGCACAGAACGGCCCTGGTGGAAGTGACAGTGCCCGGTCAGCAATCCCTCACTGGCGCGTCCGGTACCGCGCGGCGCTGGAGCTACGCTGACCTCATGCGCGATGCGGAACGCTGCGCACGCTGGCTGCTGACCCGCTTCGAGCCTGGCGAAAGGGTTTGCCTGTGGGCGCCGAATGTCCCGGAGTGGGTGATCCTGCAGTACGGCACCGCGCTTGCGGGGCTGGTGCTCGTGACCGCGAATCCCGGGCTGCGTGCCGCCGAGCTTCGTTATGTGCTGACGCAGTCCCAGGCCAGCGGGCTGCTCCACACGGCAGAATTCAGGGGCACCGACATGTCCGCGATCGCCGCCGAGGTAGCGGACTGCGTGCGTGAGCGATTCTGCTTGTCTGACTGGCATGGCGAGGTTCTGACATGCAGGTCGGACGCTGAGCTACCGACGGTCCTGCCGACGGATCCGGCTCAAATCCAGTACACCTCGGGAACGACCGGCCAGCCGAAGGGCGCGCTGCTGCATCATCGCGGCCTGGTCACCAACGCCGCCTACGTCGCCGCACGGGCTGGCATGAGCGGGTCGATACTGATGAGCCCGATGCCGCTCTTCCATACGGCAGGCGCTGTACTGAGTTCCCTGGGTGCCATTACCACCGGCTCGACCTATGTGCTGCCGTTGATGTTCGAGCCAGCCCTGGTGCTCGCGGCCATCGAGCGGGAGCGCTGCGATTTCCTGTTCGGCGTGCCCACCATGCTCGTTGCCATGCTGGAGCATCCCGGTCGCGGCGCGGTGGACCTGGGCAGCCTGAAGGTGGCGAGTTCCGGCGGGGCGCCGGTTCCGCCGGAACTGCTGCGGCGTATCGAGCGCGAGTTCGGCTGCGACCTCATTACGGTGTATGGGCAGACCGAGGCCAGCCCGATCATCTGCCAGTCGTCGCCGGCCGACAGCCAGAAGGACAAGGCGAACACGGCAGGCTACCCGCTGCCGCAGGTCGAAGTGCGGATCGCGGACCCGGCAGGTTCGGGCACGGTCGCGACCGGCCAGGAAGGGGAAATCCAGGCCCGCGGCTATCAATGCATGCTCGGTTACTTCAATATGCCGGAGGCGACATCCGCGGCATTCTCGGCAGACGGCTGGTTGCGAACGGGCGACCTGGGAACGATGGATGAACGCGGCTACCTGCGCGTCACCGGGCGACTGAAGGACATGATCATCCGTGGCGGGGAGAACATCTACCCCGCGGAAGTCGAGGCCCGCCTGATCGAGCATCCGGCGGTCGCGATGGCTGCGGTCTTTGGCCTCCCGGACGAGAAATGGGGCGAAGTGGTCGCCGTAGCGATCACGTTTCGTGAAGGCGGCATCCCCGAGCAGGATGCGCTCCGCCAGTTCCTTCGCCTTCAACTGGCCCCGCACAAAGTCCCCACCCGCTGGTTCCGCTGCAGTGAGTTTCCGATGACCGGCTCCGGCAAGGTCCAGAAGTTTCGCCTCCGGGAGCTGGCGCAGGCCGGCAGCCTTGCCGAATTCGGACATTGATGCTGGCGTTCTTTGCGCGCGGTTGAGACCATCCGGATCGATGTCCCGCCGATCAAGTAAAGTAATGCCCCTTCGATTCCATCGATAGCTTCATCCCATGGCAGGCATGCAAAGAAAACAGGCAACGCTGGTCGGGCTCGTCGCGGTGCTCCTGTGGAGCTCGATTGTCGGCCTGATCCGCGGCGTCAGCGAGAGCTTCGGCGCGACGGGCGGTGCCGCGCTGATGTACACGGTTGCCTCCGTGCTGCTGTGGGTCTCGGTGGGCCACGTCCGGCTGCGGGCATTGCCCCGCGCCTACCTGGTCTGGGGCAGCGTGCTGTTCGTGTCGTACGAGCTGTGCCTGTCGCTATCGATCGGCTACGCCAACAGCGGCAGGCAGGCGATCGAAGTAGCCATGGTCAACTACCTGTGGCCCAGCTTCACCTTGCTGGCCGCCATCCTGTTCAACCGGCAGCGGGCCGGCTGGCTGATCGTGCCGGGATTGCTGGTGGCTATCCTGGGGATCTGCCAGGTACTGGGCGGCGATCAGGGACTGGATGTGGCGGGCATGGCGGCCAACGTGCGCGACAACCCGCTCAGCTACGGACTGGCCTTCGCGGGCGCGGTCATCTGGGCCGGCTATTGCACCGTCACGGCCCGCATCGCCCAGGGCAAGAACGCCGTCACGCTGTTCTTCATGCTGACCGCGCTCGCGTTGTGGGCCAAGTACCTGTTCACCGGCGGCGAAGCGATGGCGTTCAGCGTTGCGGGCGTGGTCTACCTGGCCCTGGCGGCCTGCGCGATGGGCTTCGGTTATGCGGCGTGGAACGTCGGCATCCTGCACGGCAACGTGACCGTGCTCGCCGGTGCATCGTATTTCATTCCGGTGCTGTCGGCCGCCCTGGCCGCGGCGCTGCTGCATGCGCCGCTGTCCTTCGCGTTCTGGAAGGGGGCGGCGATGGTGGTCGCGGGGTCCATCCTTTGCTGGCTCGCCACGCACGGCAGGGGCGAGCGCGCCGCGACAGCCGCCGGATCCAGCCAGGCGACATAGCGTAGCGGGGCACCGGCACCACCAGGATGGCTGCCGGAGCAGCGATGGCGCATCGAGATGCGTGCGCGGCCTACCGTGTGTGGCCCGGCAGCCCCAGCGCGCGCTCGATACACCGGATGATCTCGGTATCCTCGAACGGCTTGCCGATAAAGCACGCCGCCCCTGCCGCCTGCGCGCGCGCTTCATAGCCCTGCTTGTCGAAGGCCGTCATGAAGATCACCGGCATGCGCAGGCCGCGCGCGCGCAGCGCGGCGCAGAGCGCGAAGCCGTTCATGCCCGGCATCTGCACGTCCGCGATCACGCAGTCGATGCCGTCGAGCGACGGCGACGCCAGCAGCTCCGCCGCGCCGGGGTAGAGCTCCACGGCCAGGTCGAAGGCGCGCAGCAGCCGCCCCATGGCCTGCCGCACGGCGGCGTCGTCGTCGACGATGGCAATCACGGGCGTGGCATTCACGCGAACTCCTCGAACAGGCGTGCGCGGTGGCAGGGGTCACGCACGCCCCCTTGCTGCGTGGGCGGCACTAGAAGGTGTGCCGCAGCCCCAGCGCAAACGTCTGCGGATCGGCGCCGGCGCGGACGCCGAGGTCGTTGATGGCGAAGTCGTAGATCGCGTTGTCGGCATTGTCGATGCGGCTGTAGTAGGCATACAGCGCGGTGCGCCGCGACAGCGGATAGTCGTAGCCGACCGTGAACTGCGTGGCGTGGGTTTGCGCGCCGCTGCGGAAGAAGCCGATGGTATCCGTCGACGATCCGGTGCCGTTCGCCGCATAGGCCACGCCGATGCGCACGCTGCCGGTCCCGATCTGCTGCACCAGCGAGGCGTAGTACGCATTGCGCTGCAGGTCGCCGGTATCGGTGCGGTAGTGCAGGTGTTCGACCACCGCGGCCAGGCGCGTGCCGGGCAGCAGCTGCCACGCCACGCCGGCCTTGAGTGCGTCGTCGTTGCGGCCGGCGGCCTGGTAGTGCTGGTGGCGTTCCCAGGCCAGGGTCGCGTTGAGCGGGCCGCGCTCATAGACCGCCGCCACCGAGTACAGCGCGGGATTGCGCACGACGGTGGTCTTCTCCTCCGGCAAGCCCCAGCCCAGCCACAGGCTGACGCCGGCCCAGGGCGGCGTGCGGTACTGCACGATGTTCTTCTGGCGCCGGTCGAACGAGCTGGTGTTCTCGACATTGTCGGTGCTCGAGGCCGAGCCGTTGCCGATCAGCGCCATATAGCCGGCGGTGGTCGGATAGTACGGGTCGTAGCCCATGGTCGCCTCGGTGTAAGGCGTGTGCCAGTGGCCCAGGAACAGCAGGCCATGGCTGCCCTGCAGGCCGATGCGCGAATTGCGGCTGGCGATCTGGCCCTGGCCGGAATCGAGCGACAGTGCGCTTTCGATCTGCCACACGGCCTTGAGCGCGCCGCCCAGGTCTTCTTCGCCGCGCAGGCCGAATACCGAGCGGTTGTTGTTCAGGCGCACGACACTGCCGAGGGCGGTGCCGTCGGTCGCGGTGCTGGCACGGCTGTACTCGAGGGACGTGTTCAGGCGGCCGTAGACGGTGACGCTGCCGGCCGCCAGCGCAGGCGCGCACAGCACGGCGCAGCACGTGCCCAGCAGCGCGCAACGGGCCGGGCTAGTTCGCGGCATCGTCGGCGGGCGGCTTGCTGGCGGCGTTCAGGGTCGGACCCGGGGTTCCGGTGATCTTGGGCATGCACTCGGCGTGGAACCACGCGGCCGTCACCGGTTCGCCGGCAAGCATGCGCTTGATCGGCGGCACCACCTGTTCGCCGATCAGCATGCCAAGCAGGCCGACCAGCGCTACCACCGGCGGCGCCGGCGAGCGGACCTGCATCAGTGCGTAAATGATGCCGACGAGGATGCCGGCGGCCAGGGAGACAAGGTAGAGCTTCATGGAATCGGATTCCTGACGAGGTTGGCGAATCAGCGCGTCGCCGACGGCGCGGGCGGCAGGCCCACGCCCAGCAGGTGCCGCACGCGCGGCGGCGTCTCGCGCGCATGGAAGCGCGTGATCTCGCGCTGCAGGTCGGCATCGGCATGCGGCACGCGGCGGTGCTGGCGCAGGTGCTCGGCCCAGGATTCGACCAGGAACCATTCGGTCAGCAGTTCCGGATCGGCCGGGTCTTCCATCACGCCCCAGTTGAAGGCACCGTCGCGCAGCCGTTCTTCCGAGAGCTTGTGCACCGCGCGCAGGAAGGCATCGCGGTCTTCCGCGCGGACGCAATATTCGATCAGGATCATCACCGGTCCGCGGTCATGCGCGATCTCGTCGGCGCCCTCCGGCTCCGGCCAGTGCTGGGCCGGTGCGAGGTCTTCCTCGCCACGCGGCAGGCGCAGCCGATGCAGCAGCAGCGCCGCGGCCAGCAGCCCGCCGGCGGCGACCAGCAGCCCGCCGGAGATGCCCAGCGCCTGGGCCACGAAGCCCCACACCAGGCTGCCCGCCGCCATCGCGCCGTTGAACACCATCTGGTAGACCGCCAGCGCGCGGCCGCGCACCCAGTTGGGCAGGATCGCCTGCGCCACGCCGCCCAGCGTCGTCAGTGCGGTGATCCAGGCGGCGCCAAGGAACAGCAGCAGCGGCAGCGCCACCCACACCGGCGGCGCGATGCACAGCGCCGCCATCACCACGGCGGTGACGATGGCCGACAGCAGCACCAGGCCGTCGGCGTCGAGCCGCCGCTGCAGCCACGGCATCACCAGCGCGCCGAGGATCGCGCCGAGGCCGACCGCGCCCAGCAGCACGCCATAGAGGCTGGCGCCGCCCTGCAGCAGCTGCTTTGCCACCAGCGGCAACAAGGCCCAGATGCTGCTGCCGAAGGCGAAGTGCACGGCCGCGCGCGCCAGCACGATATGCAGCTTGCTGTGCGCGCGGGTAAAGCGCAGCCCCGCGCGGAACGCGCCCAGGAAATGCTCGCGCAACGGGTCGGCGGCGCGCTGCGGGCGCTTCCACCACAGCAGCGCGGCGATCACGAAGACATAGCTGACCAGGTCCACGCCATAGGTCGTGGCCGCGCCGAACGCCGCCAGCAGCAGGCCGCCGGCGGCCGGGCCGATCGCGCGCGCGATATTGACGCCCAGCGCATTGAGCGCGACCGCGCGCTTGAGCTCCTGCTGCGGCACCAGTTCCGGCACGATCGATTGCCAGGTCGGGCCCATCATTGCCGCGCCGATGCCGCCGAGGAAGGCCATGCCGATCAGGATCTCGATCGTCAGCGCCTGGCGCCAGGCCAGCACCATCAGCGTGCCGCTGACCATGGCCAGCCCCACCTGCACCGCGATCAGGAAGCGCCGGCGGTCGAGGATGTCGGACAGCACGCCGGCCGGGATCGCCAGCAGGAACACCGGCAGCGTGGCCGCGGCCTGGATCGTGGCGACCGCGGCGGGCGAGGTGGAGAGGTCGGTGGCCAGCCACGCGCTGGCCACGTCGCGCATGAAGCTGCCGATGTTGCCGAGGATGGTCGCGGCCCACAGCACCGCGAAGGTGGCCTGCGCCAGCGGCGCGAAGGTGCCGCCACCGGCGGGCGTGGGCGGGGGGCGGAGTGCTTGTTCTGCCATGCGGGTCACCGGTTCGCCTGCGCAGCAAGCGTGCGCCGCGCACGTTCGCGCAGGTCGTGCCATGCCACCAGCAGGAAGCCGCCCACCAGTCCCAGGTGTTCGAAGAAGGCGTTGGCCATCATGAACCTGGCCTCGGGCGGTGCCTGCCAGAAGCGGTTGGCGACGAAGGTCGCGGCCAGCGTGAACGCCGCCAGCGCCAGGGCTCCCAGCCAGCGGCGCCAGCCGAGCAGGATCATGGCGCACGCGCCCAGCTCCAGCACGATGGTCGCGATCGCCATCGGCGCCGCCGGCGCCAGGCCGAAGTGCTGCATCTCGGCGATCGCGCCGCGGAAGTCGACCAGCTTGACCAGGCCGCCCTGCAGGTAGGCCGCGCACAGCAGCAGCAGCGCGAGCCAGTGCAGCCAGCGCGGCATGGGGAGTGTGGCTGCGCCGGAGGAAGCCGGCGTCAGCGTGGTAGTCGGTTCAGGCATGGCCGGTCTCCGGGTGGGGCGTTGGGGAAGTGGCTGGGATCAGAACGCCCAGCACGAACAGCCGAGTGCGCCCCAGAAGGTGCTTTCGTCCGCGGTCGGCACGCTCGCGGTCCAGGCCCTGGCATGCGCGTGTCCGTGCACGCCGCAGCTGCTGGCGCATCCGCACGCGGTGTTCATGGCCAGCTTGCGTGCCTGCGGCCGCGGCTGGTAGCCGCCCACATGCCGCACCGGCGACCAGTCCGGCATCGCCGGCGGAATCTGCGGCGACAGCTTGCCGAAGTCGCCGTCGCCATAGACCACCTTGCCGCCGAGGATGGTCAGCACCGAGGCGATGTCCTGGATCTCGTCGCCCGGCACGCTGAAGTAATCGGCCGACAGCACCGCCAGGTCGGCAAGCTGACCTACCTTGATCTGGCCCTTCTTGCCTACTTCGGACGAGAACCAGGTATTGGCCTCGGTCCACAGCCGCAGCGCGGTCTCGCGGTCGAGCAGGTTGGCCTGCGGGTACATCGGCATGCCGCCCACGGTCTTGCCGGTGGTCAGCCAGTACAGCGACACCCACGGGTTGTACGAGGCCACGCGCGTGGCGTCGGTGCCGGCGCCGACCTTGACGCCTTTCTCCAGCATCTTCTTCACCGGCGGCGTCGCTTCGGCCGCGCGCGCGCCGTAGCGCTCGACGAAATACTCGCCCTGGTACGCCATGCGGTGCTGCACGGCGATGCCGCCGCCCAGCGCGGCAATGCGGTCGATGTTGCGGTCGGAAATGGTCTCGGCGTGGTCGAAGAACCAGTTCAGGCCATCGAACGGGACCTCTTTGGCGACCTTCTCGTAGACGTCGAGCGCGCGCGAGATGGTCTGGTCATAGGTGGCATGCATCCGCCACGGCCAGCGCTTTTCCGCCAGCAGGCGGATCACCGGCTCGAGGTCGGCTTCCATCGACGGCGCCATCTCGGGGCGCTCGACGCGGAAATCCTCGAAGTCGGCGGCGGTGTAGACCAGCATCTCGCCGGCGCCGTTGTGGCGGTAGAGGTCGTCGCCCTGGCCGGGCCTGACCTGGGAGCTCCAGGACTTGAAGTCGTTGAGCTCTTCCTTGGGCTTCTGCGTAAACAGGTTGTAGGCGAGCCGCACCGTCAGCTGGCCTTCCTTGTGCAGTTCCTCGATGATGCTGTAGTCCTCGGGGTAGTTCTGGTAGCCGCCGCCCGCATCGATCACGCCGGTGACGCCAAGCCGGTTCACCTCGCGCATGAAATGGCGGGTCGAGTTCTTCTGGTACTCCGGCGGCAGCTTCGGGCCTTTTGCCAGCGTCGCGTACAGGATGGTCGCGTTGGGCTTGGCCAGCAGCAGGCCGGTGGGGTTGCCGCGCGCATCGCGCATGATCTCGCCGCCCGGCGGATTGGGCGTGTCCTTGTTGTAGCCCACCGCGCGCAGCGCGGCGCCGTTCAGGATGGCGCGGTCGTACAAGTGCAGGATGAACACCGGCGTATCGGGCGCCACGGCGTTCAGTTCCTCGATGGTGGGCAGGCGCTTCTCGGCGAACTGGTGCTCGGTGAAGCCGCCCACCACGCGCACCCATTGCGGCGCGGGGGTGCGCGCCACCTGGTCCTTCAGCATCCGCATCGCATCGGCCAGCGAGCGCACGCCGTCCCAGCGCAGCTCCATGTTGTAGTTCAGGCCGCCGCGGATGATATGCATGTGGCTGTCGATCAGCCCGGGAATGGCCCGCCGGCCATTCAGGTCGATGACCTTCGTCTGCGCCCCGGCCAGCTTCATGATGTCCTGGCGCGTGCCGACGCCGACAAAGCGTCCGTCGCGCACGGCCACGGCATCGGCCTGCGGGTTGGACTTGTCGAGCGTGGCGAACTTGCCGTTGACGAGGATGAGGTCGGGGGTGCCTGGTGACATGGCGAAGATCTCCGAGGAGGCGGCCGCGCCGAGCGCGGCGGCGGAGGCGATGAATTGCCGGCGGGTGACTGACATAAGCTCAGGCGTTCAGGAAGGCCAGCAGGTCGGCATTGACCTGGTCGGCGTTGATCACGCACATGCCGTGCGAAGCACCCGGGTAGACCTTCAGGGTGGCGTCCTTCACGATCTCGGCCGACAGCCGCGCCGAATTGCCGATGGGCACGATCTGGTCGTCGTCGCCATGCAGGATCAGCGTCGGCACGTCGATTTTCTTCAGGTCCTCGGTGTAGTCCACCTCCGAGAATTCCCGGATGCAGGCGTACTGGCCGACGATGCCGCCGGCCATGCCCTGCGCCCAGAACGCGTCGATGGTGCCCTGCGAGACCTTGGCGCCGTCGCGGTTAAAGCCGAAGAACGGCACCGCCAGGTCCTGGTAGAACTGCGAGCGGTTGTCGGCGACGCCCTTGCGGATGCCGTCGAACACCGCCATCGGCAGGCCGTTGGGGTAGGCCGTGGTCTTCAGCATCACCGGCGGCACCGCGCCGATCAGCACCGCCTTGGCCACGCGTTTGGTGCCATGGCGGCCGATGTAGTGCGCCACCTCGCCGCCGCCGGTGGAGTGGCCCACCAGCGTCGCATCCTGCAGGTCCAGTGCATCCAGCAACGCCGCCAGGTCGTCGGCATAGGTGTCCATGTCGTTGCCCCGCGCGGGCTGATCCGAGCGGCCATGGCCGCGGCGGTCATGGGCGATCACGCGAAAGCCCTGCTGCACCAGGAACAGCAGTTGCGCGTCCCAGGCGTCGGCATTGAGCGGCCAGCCGTGCGAGAACACGACCGGGCGGCCCGAGCCCCAGTCCTTGTAGAAGATCCGGGTACCGTCTTGGGTAGTAATAAAGCTCATGATTCACCTTTGCGATGGAGGAGGACGACAGGGGGCGACGAGATCGCCAGGCTTAGCGGGCCGGCACCGGCGCGATCGACTCGTGCGGCGTGGCGGTGCGTTGCGGGGCCTTGTGGACCATGGTGTAGGCATAGTCGACACCCATGCCGTAGGCCCCCGAATGCTCCTTGACCAGCTTCATCACGGCGTCATACGTGTCGCGCTGGGCCCAGTCGCGCTGCCATTCCAGCAGCACCTGCTGCCACGTCACCGGCACGGCGCCGGCCTGCACCATGCGCTGCATGGCGTAGTCGTGCGCTTCCTTGCTGGTGCCGCCCGAAGCGTCGGCCACCATGTAGATCTCGTAGTTGCCTTCCAGCATGGCACACAGCGCGAAGGTGGTGTTGCAGACCTCGGTCCACAGGCCGGCGACGATGACCTTGTTGCGGCCGTTGGCCTTGAGCGCGTCGCGCACCTTCTGGTCGTCCCACGAATTCATCGAGGTGCGCTCCAGGGTCTTCTGCTCCGGGAACACGTCCAGCAGTTCCGGATAGGTGAAGCCCGAGAACGACTCGCTCTCGACGGTGGTGATGGTCGTCGGGATATTGAAGATCTTGGCCGCCTTGGCCAGGCCGACCACGTTGTTCTTCATGGCCTGCCGGTCCATCGACTGCACGCCGAAGGCCATCTGCGGCTGGTGGTCGATGATGATCAGCTGGCTGTTCTGCGGGGTGAGGACTTCGAGCTTCGGGTTGGACATGATGTCAGTTCCTTGGGAACAGGGTTGGGCCCGGGTGCGGTCCTTGCTTCAAGGCAAGGCCGCCACCCGGTAGGGGGGCGAAGCAGGGCGGCGTGGTCGCGTGACCGCAGCGCTGCCGGAGGGAAGACTAGTCGGTGCCGGCGCCAACGCAAATCGTATGTTCGTATTACCGGCCGCGGCGCCCGTGCCCGGGCATGGTGCGCCGTGCGCGGCGTACACGCTGTCGCCGCGCGTGCCCGCGACTAACACCATGGTATGGGTGACCGGTGCATCACTGCGGTGACCCCGTACCCGTCCTTGCGATGACATGCCCGCTGGTTATAATCCGCAACACCTTTCCGAGCGCACTGGAGATCTGACCGTGACATCACCGAGCCTGGAGCCAGCCGACACCAGTGCGAACGATGACGCGACGGTGCTGGTGGTCGACGACGATGCCGCGCTGCGCCGGGCGCTGGGCAACCTGTTCCGCTCGGTCGGCCTGAACGTGGCATTGTTCGCCTCGGCCGCCGAACTGCTGGCAACGCCCTTGCCCGATACGCCATGCTGCCTGCTGCTCGATGTCAGGCTGCGCGGTCAGAGCGGACTCGACCTGCAGGCGCGGCTGGGGCAGCTGGGTGTCCACATCCCCATCATCTTCATGACCGGCTATGGCGACATCGCCATGACGGTCGCCGCCATGAAGGCCGGCGCCGAAGACTTCATGCCCAAGCCGTTCCGCGACCAGGACCTGCTTGATGCGGTCGCCGCCGCGCTGGAGAAAGACCGGCTGCGGCGCCACGGACTGCGCCAGCTCGAGTCGTTGCGCGCGTGCTACCAGTCGCTGACGCCGCGCGAAGGCGAGGTCATGGGCCTGGCGGTGGCGGGCCTGCTCAACAAGCAGATCGCCGCGCAGATCGGCATCAGCGAGGTGACGGTGAAGATCCACCGCGGCCAGGCCATGCGCAAGATGAAGGCGCGCACCTTTGCCGAGCTGGTGCTGATGGCGCAGCAGCTGGGCCTGTGCAAGGTCGGCGGCTGAGTGCGCCGTGGCGCCGAGCCTGCCATCATTCCCGCCCCCATGACGCCTGGCATTCCCGCGCAGCGAAGCCCCGCACCGGCCTTTGACGACGCCTGGCTGGCGCGGGCCGCGCAGACCGTGCTGCATGTGTCGGACGGCATCGCTTACCTGCAACTGTCCGACCCCGACACCGGGCTGCGCTGCTTTGCCAGGAGTGCGCCGCCGGCCCACAGCGGGCCACTGCAGGACGAAGCCCGGCTGGCGGCCCGCTTGCAGGCGGACTGGGCCGCGGTGCCGGTGGCCACGCTGCGCAACGCGGAACGGATGGTGGTGGTGTATGGCGGCGCGCCCGCATCGACCCTTGCCGCGACACTGGGGGACGCCCCGGTTCCCGTCGCACGCTTCCTGGAGCTTGCCATCGGCAGCGCGCGCGCGCTGGCGGGCGCGCATGGGCACGGCCTGCTGCATGGCGATATCCGGCCGCACAACCTGCTCGTCGACGACAGCGCCGGCGTGCGCCTGACCGGCTTCGACCATGCCACCGCGCTGGACGCCATGCCGCCCGTGGTGCCGCGCCCCGGCCCCGCATCGTGGGCATACCAGTCGCCCGAAGTGGCCCGCGCCGACCAGGCGCGCACCAGTGCCCGCTCCGACCTGTATTCGCTAGGCGTCACCTTCTACCGGATGCTGACCGGCACGCTGCCGTTCACGGCCGATTCGCCCGCGGCGTGGCAGCACGCCCATCTCGCCGTCGAGCCCGTGCCGCCGCATGTGCGTGCGCCCGGCCTGGCGCCGTTGCTGGGCGCGATCGTGCTCCGGCTGCTGGCCAAGGACCCGGCTGACCGCTATGCCGGCGCCATGTCGCTGCTTGCCGACCTGCTGCGCTGCCGGGCGGACTGGCGCGAACGCGGCGAGATCGCGCCGTTCAGGCTCGATGCCGCAGGCGCGACCTCGACGCTGAACGTGTCCGGCGAACTCTTTGGCCGCGCGCGTGAAACCGCGCAGCTCGCCGATGCGCTGGCGCGCGTGCGCCACGGCGGCCAGTCCGAGCTGGTGCTGATCGCCGGCGCCGCGGGCACCGGCAAGTCGGCGCTGGCGGCGTGGCTGTCGTGCCAGGCGGGGCAGCACGGCATGCGTTTTGCCAGCGGCAAGAGCGACCAGTTGCAGCTCGACATCCCGTATGCGCCGGTCGCGCAGATGATCCGTGCGCTGACGCTGCCGCTGCTGGGCGAGCCCGAAGCCGTGCTGGCGCCGGTGCGCGAGCGCTGGCTGCGCGCGCTCGCGGGGCAGGGCCGGGCCATTGCCGTACTGGTGCCCGAGGCCGAGCAGGTGCTGGGACGCACCGCGCCGCTGGCGGAGGTGCCGGCCCAGCAGGCGCAGGCGCGCGCGCAGCAGGCCATCCTTGCCACCTTCGCCACCTTTGCCGACCAGGGCGCGCCACTGGTGCTGTGCTTCGATGACCTGCAATGGGCCGATGCGTCGACCATTGCGCTGCTCGAAGCCATCACCACGCAGCGCCCGGGCAACCTGCTGCTGATCGCCGCCTATCGCGACCATGGCAACGATGTCGAGCAGCGCTTCTCGTGGCTGCTGCACGCCAGCCGCGCCGGCGCGCTGCCGGTCACGCGCATCGCCGTGCGGCCGCTGGCCGTGTGGGAACTGACCGAACTGGTGGCGGCCGCCCTCAACGAGCCGGCGCCGCGCGTGGAAGCGCTGGCGCAGCTGGTGCATGCGAAGACCGGCGGCAATCCCTTCTTCTCATACCAGTTGCTGCGCGCGCTGGTCGACGACGGCGTGCTGGCCTACCGCAACGAGCGCGCCGGCTGGCACTGGGACGAGGCCGACGCCGCGCAGCATCGCTACACCGACAGCGTGACCGACCTGATGACACGCCGCTTCGCGCGGCTCCCGCAGGAGGGTACGGAGCTGCTCAGGCAGCTGGCCTGCGTGGGCATACGCTGCGAGCAAAGCCTGCTCGCGTGCGTGGCGCAAGTCGGCGCGGCGCAGCTCGGCGAGCGGCTGCGCCCCTTCGTCGATGCCGGCCTGCTGGTACGGACCGGCGACGGCTACGCATTCCAGCATGACCGCGTGCTGGAAGCCGCCTACGCCATGATCGCGCCACGCGAGCGAGCCGCCGCGCATGCGCGCATCGCGGACATCATGATCCAGCACTGGCAGGGCGAGCTGGCCGCGCATGCCTTCGAGATCGGCAACCAGATCGAGCGCGCCGCCGGCCAGCCGCTGCCGGAGCCGCATCGCGTGGCGTTCGTGCAGGTGCTGCTGGTCGCGGCCAGGCGCGCCCGGCGCAGCGCGGCGATGGCGCAGGCGACGCGCTACACCGACGCCGCGTTCGCGCTGATGCAGCCGTCATGGTGGACCACGCACTGCGCGCTGGCCTACGCCGCCAGCGTGCTGCACTGCGAATGCCTGCTGGCGCAGGCACGGCTGGAGCCGGCCTCGCAGGAGATCGACGCGCTGCTCGCGCGCGACCTGCCGCCGGTGGACAAGGCCGCCGTGCATCGGCTCAAGGCCAGCCTGCAGACCGTGCGCTCCGACTATGAGGGCGCGATCGACGCCGCGCTGTCGGGATTGGCGCTGCTCGATATCCACCTGGAGCGCGGGCCCAGCCCGGCGCGCATGCGCGCAGCCTATGACGCGGTAAAGCACGCGCTGGGCCGGCGGGCGATCGACAGCCTGGGCCGGTTGCCCGCGACCGAAGACAGCCGCATCCAGACCATCATGGGGCTGCTGTCGACGCTGATCTCGTCGCTGTTCGTGCGCGATGGCATCAGCTTCCTGCACCTGGCCAAGATGGTGGAGCTGACGCTGGAACACGGCGCCACCGCGGAATCGCCATATGGGCTGTCGTGGTTCGGGGTGTTTATCGCCAGCCTGTACGAGGAATACGAGGACGGCCTGGCCTACGGGCTGGCGGCGATGGACCTGGCCGACCGCCATGGCTACGAGGCCGAGCGTATCGCCACGCTAGTGGCGGTCGACCAGGTCAGCGCCTGGACCCGGCCACTGTCTTACGCGCTCGCGCATGCGCAGCGCGCAGTCACGCTGGGCCTGGCTTCCGGCGATATCGGCATGGCCTGCTATGCCTGCAACCATATCGCGTCCGACCTGCTCGCCATGGGCGAGCACCTGTGCCTGGTGGAGGAGGAGATCGGCCGCGGGCTGGCGCTGACGCGGCTGGTGCAGTACCGGGATATCGAGCTGATCCTGTATTCGCAGCACCATTTCCTGCACCGGCTGCGCAGCGGCGACGAAGCCGCACCGCAGGGCGAGGCCGCGCACCAGATGAGCGCCGCGCAGCGGCTGGCGCGCGCCAACTCGCTGCCGACCCGGTTCTGGATCTGGCTCTACGACGGCATGGCGGCGGTGTTCCGGCAGGAGTGGCAGCACGCCGTGCGCAGCCTGCGCGAGGCGCAGGCGCTGATCTGGTCGGCGCCGGCCCATATCAACATCGCGGATTGCCGGCTGTATCTGGCCCTTGCGCTGTCGCACGCAACTACCGGCGCGGCGTCGGACGACGTGATGGCCGAAGTCATGGCCGAGCTGGCCGCGCATCGCGACTGTTTTGCCCGCTGGTCGGCGCTGAACCCGCTGACCTTCCGCGGCAAGCTGGCGCTGGTCGATGCGGAGCTGGCGCGCTTGCGCGGCGATCCGCTGCAGGCACTGGCCGGCTACGAGCAGGCGGCGGGGGCTGCCGCCGCGGCCGGCTTCGTACATGAGGCGGCGCTCGCGCACGAGCTGGCCGGCATGCTGTGCGAAGCGCGCGGCCTGCCGACCGCGGCCGCGCAGCACTGGCGCCTGGCCCATGCCGGCTACCGGCGCTGGGGCGCCGACCACAAGGCGATGCTGCTGGAGGCGCGCGATCCGCAACGCGACGTGGCGGGGCACGAGCACGGCGGCGCCGACGGCCAGCTCAGCGCGCAGCGCTGGGAGCTGGGCATGAAGGCGGCCAGGGCATTGTCCAGCGAGATCGTGATGGACCGGCTGATCGAAACGCTGATGACCCATGTGGTGGTCCATGCCGGCGCGCAGTACGGCTTGCTGCTGCTGATGCGCGGCGGGCAGCCCATGATCGAGGCCTCGGCACGCGTGGCAGATGGCAAGGTGGCGGTGACGCTCGGCAGCGCGGTGCCGACCGAGCAGGCCCTGCCGCTGGCGGTGCTCAACAGCGTGCTGCGCACCCGGCAGACGCTGGCGCTGGACGACGCCATGGTCGATGCGCCGTCGATCCGCACCAAGGGCGCGATTGCCGGTGGCCCGCGCTCGGTGCTGTGCCTGCCGCTGCTGCGCGGCGGCAGCCTGTTCGGCGTGTTCTACCTGGAAAACAGCCTGGCGCCGGCGGTATTCGACGCCACCCGGATCGCCGAACTCGAGGTGCTGGCGCCGCAGGTGGCGATCTCGCTCGAGACCGCGCGCCTGTACCAGCAGCTGATCGAAGAAAGCAACCGCCGCGTCGCCGCCGAAATGCGGCTGCGCAGCGCCAGCTCGGCACTGGCGCGCACCTCGCACCTGACCGTGATGGGCGGCCTGGCCGCCTCGATCGCGCATGAGGTGAACCAGCCGCTCACCGCCATCGTCGCCACCGTCGACGCCAGCCTGCGCTGGCTGAACCGGCCCAGGCCGGAAGTGGCCGAGGCGCTCGACGGCTTCACCGACATCAAGCAGTACGCGCTGCGCGCCGCCGACATCATCCGTGCGCTGCGCGCGCTGGCCAGGCAGGTGCCGGCGGTGCTGGCGCCGCTGCATCCCGACGATGTCCTGCGCGAAGTGCTGGAGATGGCGCGCCTGGAGCTCGACGCGCACGAGGTGCGGGTCGTCGCACGGCTGGCGGCGGGAGCCGCCGTGGTCGAAGCCGATCGCGTCCAGCTGCAGCAGGTGGTGCTGAACCTGATCACCAACGCGCTCGACGCCATGGCGCAGACCCCGCCCGCGCAGCGCGAGCTGATCGTGACCTCGTACCGCGAGCAGGACACCGTCGTCGTCAGCGTGCAGGACCACGGCGCGGGCATTCCCGACGACGTGCTGGGCCAGGTGTTCGAGCCGTTCTTCACCACCAAGGACGATGGCATGGGCATGGGTCTGGCCATCTGCCGCTCCATCATCGAGGCGCACGGCGGCACGCTGGAAGTGCGCAACCGGCGCAGCGGCGGCAGCGAGTTCATGTTCCGCCTGCCGGTATGCGAGATGTTGCCGGCGCCGGAACCCTGAAAGAGCCACCGCCGCGGCGCTGCGGGACGGTGGTTCTCACGCGTCCCGCATCCCCTGCATCACCCGCAGTTCCCGTCGGCCACGCACAGCCCGTGCACCACCATCTCGCCCATGAAATCCATCGAGGCCTGGTCGGCGATGGCTTCGCGCAGCGCGTCCAGCGCGGCATCGTGGGCATCGCCGGCATTGCCGGCCTGCAGCGGGGTGTCATGCCAGCCCCGCGGGATGGCGGCAGGGTCGACATCGACCCCGGCCCCCGTGGCCAGCGCCGCCAGCACGGCGCTTTCCGCTTCGGCCAGCGCTTGCGCTGACAGGCCCTTGGCGCTTGCCGTGCCGAAGCCGTCGAAGGCCTGGGCCGGCGGGCCGCCGGTCAGCTTCCACAGCGCCAGTTCGGTCAGCGGCGTGCAGTTCACGGTGCGCCCGCCCAGCACCAGGCCGTGCAGCTGCTGGCGGTTCGGCTCACCCTGCGCGAGCCCGCCCTCGCAGCGGACCATCAGCGCGCCGTCCGGCACGCCGGACAGGCGGAAGGCGCCGCTGGCATCGGCCGTGGCGTGGCGCACCTGCCCTTGCGTGTCGCGCACCTGCACGGTGGCGCCGGCCAGCGCGGCGCCGACGGCCGCGGTGCCGCTCACATCCTGCGCCGGCTCATCCCCGCATGCCGCGACGGCCGCGACCCCGCATGCGAGCACGAGGTGGCGCCAGTGTCGAAGTTGCTTGTCCATGGTATCGGTGCTCACGGAGCCAGGTTGGCCAGCTCGCGGCGCGAGCGGTTGAACAGCCCGCGCGCCAGCGGCGTGGGGCGGAAGTCGACATCGAGCGGCGAGATGGTGATGTACTTCGCCAGGAAGGCGGGCGTCTCGGCCGTCTTCGCCAGCGCGGCCGGTTCGGTCTCGGCCGCGCCCACGTCGATCGAGACGGTGTTGTCGGCATTGCGCTTGTAGGCCGTGGTAAAGGAATCCACGGTGCCGGGCACGGTCAGGCGCACGCCGGCCGGGGCGCCGCCGACCGGGTAGTTGATGCTGAGCGGGTGGGCTACAGGCAGCAGCGGCTGGCCGGCGGGGCGACTGGCCTCCAGGGTCGCGACCACGCGGGCCAGGAAGGCGCCGGCCTTCGGGAACGCGGCGATGGTGCCGGGGAAGCCCGAGCGTGCCTCGGCAAAGTCCACCCCCACGCTCAGCGCGATGCCGGGCACGCCGCGGCGCGCGGCGTACAGCACGTTCATTACCGTGCCCGAGTGCGGGATCGAATCCGACAAGTTCTCGCCGAAGTTGGCGCCCGACACCACCAGGTCCGGCGTCATGCCGCTTTCCGGCGCGACGATCTTCAGGCCGATGGCGGTGGCGTCCACCGGCGAGCCGCTGCCGATATAGTCCGGGTTGGTGCTGTTGAGCGCGCTGCCCGCGACAAAGGTGGGCTTGACCCGGTGCACGCAGAAGGTATCGGCGCTGCCGGCGAGCGGGTCCACCACCAGCCGGGTACGGCCATCGGGCACGGCATAGGCCGCGCCCGAGCCGCTCTGGTTGGTGGCGGGGCCGACTGTGACCACGCGGTGGCCGGCGTCCTGCAGGGCCTTGCGCACCGCGGCGATGCCGGGCGCGCCGCAGCCGTCGTCATTGGTCAGCAGGATATTGAGCGCATGGGCGGGGCTGGCCGCGGCCAGTGCCATGGCGGCGATGGCGAAGCCGGCAAGCCGCGGGCGGGCACGAAGTCTGAGCATGGGTACCTGTCTCCTCTTTCTTTGTGGGTGATGAAAGCAGTGCCCGGCGTGCCGGGCCGGATCGAAAGCGTCCTTACGCGACGGGCAGGCCGCGCGCGCGCGCCAGCGTGATCGCGGTGTCCTCGATCATGTCTTCCTGGCCGCCCACCAGCCGCTGCCGGCCCAGCTCCACCAGGATTTCGCGCGCGGGAATGCGGTACTTGGCCTCGGCGCGCTTGGCAAACAGCAGGAACGACGAATACACGCCGGCATAGCCCAGCGTGAGCGCGTCGCGGTCGATGCGGATGGGGTGGTCCATGATCGGCACCACCAGGTCCTCGGCTACGTCGGCAATGCGGAATACGTCGACGCCGGTTTCGATGCCCATGCGCTCGCACACGGCCACCAGCACTTCCATCGGCGTGTTGCCGGCGCCGGCGCCCAGGCCCGCGGCGGCGGCATCGATGCGGGTCGCGCCGCAGGCGATCGCGGCGAGCGAATTGGCCACGCCCATGGCCAGGTTGTGATGGCCGTGGAAGCCCAGTTCGGTCTCCGGGCGCAGCGCCTGCCGCACCGCGGTGAGCTTCTCGGTGACGTCGTGCGGCAGCATGTGGCCGGCGGAATCGGTGATGTACAGGCAGTTGGCGCCGTAGCTTTCCATCAGCAGCGCTTGCTGCACCAGCGTCTGCACCGGCGCCATGTGCGCCATCATCAGGAAGCCGACGGTATCCATGCCGAGCTTGCGCGCCATGCCGATATGCTGTTCCGAGACATCGGCCTCGGTGCAGTGCGTGGCCACGCGGATGGTCTGCACGCCGATCTCGTGCGCCATGCGCAGGTGGTCGACGGTGCCGATGCCGGGCAGCAGCAGCGCCGACACGCGTGCCTGCTTCAGCTCGCCCAGCACCGCGCGCAGGTAGTCCTCGTCGCTGTGCGCGGGGAAGCCGTAATTGACCGAGGCGCCGCCCAGGCCATCGCCGTGGGTGACTTCGATCAGCGGCACGCCGGCGGCATCGAGACCGCGGGCAATGCCTTTCATCTGCTCCAGCGAGATCTGGTGGCGCTTCGGGTGCATGCCGTCGCGCAGGGTCATGTCGTGCAGGGTGATGCGTTGGGCCATGGCCGGGCTCCTCAGGCAGTGGCGGTTTCAGGGCTGCCGGCGCGCATGGCGGCGGCGATGCATTCGGCGGTGCGGGCGGCCGAGGCGGTCATGATGTCGAGGTTGCCCGCGTATTTCGGCAGGTAGTCGCCCAGTCCTTCCACCTCGAGGAAGATCGAGACGCGCTTGCCGTCGAACACCGGGCCGTTCTTCAGCGTGTAGCCGGGCACGTACTTGCGCACCTCGGCAATCATGTCGTGTACCGACGCGGTGATCGCCGCAACGTCGGGCGCGTCTTCGGTCAGGCAGTGGATGGTGTCGCGCATGATCAGCGGCGGCTCGGCCGGGTTGATCACGATGATGGCCTTGCCCTGGCGCGCGCCGCCCACGGCCTCGATCGCGCCCGCGGTGGTGCGGGTGAACTCATCGATATTGCGGCGCGTGCCGGGCCCGACCGAGCGCGACGACACCGTCGCCACGATCTCGCCGTACGCCACCGGCTGCACGCGCGACACCGCATACACCATCGGGATGGTGGCCTGGCCGCCGCAGGTGACCATGTTGACGTTCATCTCGTTGCTGCCGATATGGGCCTCGAGATTGACCGGCGGCACGCAGAACGGCCCGATCGCCGCCGGCGTCAGGTCGATCACGCGCACGCCGCGCGCGGTCAGCTTGGCCGAGTGCTCGGCGTGGACGTAGGCCGAGGTGGCATCGAAGGCGATGCGGATATCGTCGGCCTCCAGGTGCGGCAGCAGGCCGTCGATGCCGTCGCTGGTGGTCTTCAGCCCCAGTTCGCGCGCGCGCGCCAGGCCTTCGGAGCCCGGCTCCACGCCGACCATCCAGACCGGTTCCAGGATGTCGCTGCGGCGCAGCTTGTAGAGCAGGTCGGTGCCGATATTGCCGGGACCGATCAGGGCGCATCGGATCTTGTTCATGGTGGTTTGGGATCGCAGGGTCAGACAGTCAGGAGAACACGGCGGCGCAGCCGCCGATGCCGGTGATATGCATGGACAGGCGGTCGCCTGCCTGCACGGGAATCAGCGCCGCCAGCGAGCCCGACAGGATGGTCTCGCCCGCGAGCAGGGGAATGCCGTAGCTGCCCAGGGTATTGGCCAGCCACGCCACCGCGTCGGCGGGATGGCCCAGCGCGGCGCTGCCCAGGCCGGTGGCGACGCATTCGCCGTTCTTGTCGAGCGTCATCGCGCACGCGGCCAGGTCCACCGCATGCGGGCTCACGCGCTCGTCGCCGAGCACATAGACGCCGCACGAGGCGTTGTCGGCAACGGTGTCCTCGATGCGGATGCGCCAGTCGCGGATGCGCGAATCGACGATCTCGAAGCAGGCCGCCACCGCCTCGGTGGCATCGAGCACGTCGTCGCGCGTCACGCCCGGGCCGCGCAGGTCGCGCCGCAGGAAGAAGGCGATCTCGCCCTCGGCGCGCGGCTGGATCAGCGACGCGGCGGGAATAGGCTGGCCGGCGGCGTAGTGCATGCTCTGCAGCAGGATGCCGAAGTCGGGCTGGTGCACGTCCAGCATCTGCTGCACGGCGGCGCTGGTCACGCCGATCTTCTTGCCGGTGACGCGGTCGCCGGCCGCCAGCCGGTGGGCGACAAAGCCCTGCTGGATGCGGTAGGCGGCGCTGACATCCAGCGCCAGGCCGCGCCCGCTGAGCGGCGGCACCGGCGTGCGCGTGACCAGCGCCTGGTGGAGTTCGTTGCTGAGCGTGGTGATCAGGTCGGCATTCATGGCGGAAAAGAGGGCGGTCCGCGCGGCCATGCAGGCGGCGCGGACCGGGACGAGGGGTCAGAACGAGTACTTGGCGTTGAAGGCCACGTAGTCGCGATCGGCCAGCGGGCGGTTGACGATATTGGCGCCGCCGATGAACGCGGCGTAGGTCAGGTTGAGCTCCAGGTTGTTCAGGTACTTGAAGGTCAGCCCGACGCTGGCGCGCTTGTCGCCATAGCCCATCAGCGTGCCGAAGGCGCCGGCCACCGCCGACCTGCCGCTGAACTGCTGCGCATAGGTCAGCGGCACGGTGACGTCCCAGCCGTCGAACACGTTGTTGTAGGTCAGCGACCAGCCCACCTGGAACGCCGCCGAGTTGCGCGTGTTCGACAGCTTGCTGAAGCCCATCACCGGGTCCACGTCCAGCACGTGCAGGTACGAGACTTCGCCCAGCAGCGACTGCGAATCGGCCAGGAAGGTCGGCCCCACCGAATAGATCGCGGACAGGTTGCCCTGCAGCGCCTTGCCGCGCGAGGCGGTGGGCGACCCCGCCACGTCCACCAGCATCGGTATGCCGTCCTTGTAGCTGACTTCACCGGCGACGTTGGCGCCGAGCAGCTGCGTCGAGAAGCTGGCGCCGGTCAGGTTGATGCCGCCGTAGAACTTCTGCTGGTACTGCAGCGTGGGGAATAGCGAGGTGACCACGCTCGGGTTCTTGTCGTGGTAGCGCAGCTGGTAGATCCCGATCTCGGTGTCCTCGAACACGCGGAAGCGGGCGCCGACACCCCACTGGCCCCAGTCGGACGGGCGGATATCCGGACCGCGCGGGATGTTGAAGCCGGGCCCGATGATGAACTCGGCGCCGGGCCCGACCACGTCGGTGGTGCTGAAATAGCTGCCCGGGGCGAACATCTGGTTCGGCTTGTAGGTGAACTGGTAATAGCCCATCACGCTGAACGTCGGCGTCACCTGCAGCTGCAGCGAGGCCTGCGGCACCGGCAGCAGGATGTCCTTGACCTCGGCGCCGGGCACGAAGGCCTTGGTGGCATCTGCGGGCCCTTGCGCGCCGGCGATGTTGGCGAAGAACAGGCTCTCGCCCCACGCCACCACCTGGTTGCCCAGCTTGAAGCTCAGCTGCGTGCCGCCGATCGGCGTGGCGCCGTAGACATAGGCGTCGAGCAGCTGCGCGCGGTGCTCGTGGTAGTCCTTCGCCGACTCGGTGAACTGGTTGAACGGCCCGCTGTGGTTGACCGTGAAGGGCGCGTTGTTGGAGTTGGTGCCGCTGTAGGCCCAGTCGTAGAACACGCTGCCGCGCAGCAGCGCACCGAATTCGCCCCGCTTCAGGTGCGCCTCGCCCAGCAGCGAGACGCGGTTCGCGGTCATGTCGCCGCGCTTGAAGTTGCGATCGCCGTCGTCGCCGTTGATATTGGCCGGGCTCAGCAGCGCGTCGCTCTGGCGGCCGGTGCGCAGCGCCGCGCCGTAGGACGCGGTGACGCTGTAGTCGAGCGTGGTGTCGTTGCCGAAGTCGATGGTGTCGCCGGCTTGCGCGGGCTGCGCAAGCAGCGCGGCCAGCGCCGTCAGGGCCGCTGCCGCGGCGATGGGCCGCAGCCGGTTGCGGCGCTGCTGTGGCCCGCGTGGTGGTTGGTGCATGGTGGTCTCCCCGTGAAATCGGTGTTGGTTCATTGCCTGGCACTTCGATCGGCCCTCGCCTGGACGAGAAGCGTAGAGAGGGGGAGCCATGCACAAATCGGCAGAACGGACTAGGCGCTTACCCTACGGGCAGCGGCTCAGGTGCGGCTCAGGTGCGATTGATCGAGGCTGCTTCGAGGAAGGCCGGCCGCTCGCCGCCGCCATCGATGACGAGATTGGCGCCGCTCACGTACGAGGCCTGCGGCGACGCCAGGAACAGGCAGGCCGCGGCGATGTCGTCCGGCAGCGCCAGCCGGCCCAGCGGCACCGTCGCCGCCATGCTGCGCAACGCCGCCGGGTCGCCGTAATGCTGCTGCTGCGAGGTATCGGTCAGCACCATGCCCGGGCTGACCGCGGCCACGCGCACGCGCGGCGCCCATTCCACTGCGAGCGTGCGCACCGCATTGAGGATGCCCGCCTTGGCGGCGCCGTAGGCCGCGGTGCCGGGCGACGGGCGCAGCGCACTGACGCTGCCCACGAACAGCTGGGTGCCGCCGCCGGCCTGCTGCTGCATGCGCGCATTGCAGCGCCGGGCCAGCTGCAGCGGCGCCACCAGGTTGAGCCGGATCACTGACTCGAGCAGCCGCGGCGAGGCGTCGGCAACCAGGGCGAACGGCGCGCCGCCGGCGTTGTGGACCACCACGTCCAGCGTCGGGCTGGCCTGTGCGATCTGCGCCAGCATGGCCTCGGCCTGCTCCAGGTCGCGGATGTCCGCGGCAATGAAGCGGGCGCTGCGGCCATCCGCGGCCGGCAGCTCGCTGTCGTCGGCGGGCGCGGTGCGGCCGCATACGAAGACCTGCGCGCCGGCCCGCAGGAAGGCCTCGCTGATGGCGCGGCCGATGCCGCGCATGCCGCCGGTGACCAGCACGGTCTGGCCGGTGTAATCGAATCCTGTCATGGGCTTGCCCCGTTTTGCATGGAGCGCCCATCGTAGGAGAAGTGGCGCGGCGGCTCGTAGTCCGAATGAACGATGCCCGCGGCGGTGGCGCTGCGCAAGATGCTGGCAAACCTAGGGAGACGCCCTCATGTCCGCTACCTCGCAGCACACGTCCTCGACACCCTCGTCCACGTCAACCAAGCCAGCTTCGCTCCACCCCAACCTGCCGGTGGGGCGCTTCATCACTACCGCCAAGGGGCTGCGCCTGCACTGCCTGGACGCCGGCGCCGGCGAGCCGGTGGTCTTTATCCACGGCAGCGGACCAGGCGCGAGCGGGCACAGCAACTTCCGCCACAACGTGCCGGCGTTCGCCGCGGCGGGCTTGCGCACCGTGGTGGTGGACCTGCCGGGCTACGGACTGTCGTCCAAGCCGGACGATATCGAATACACGCTGGACTTCTTCGTCGCCGCGCTGCGCGAGCAGCTGCTGGCGCTGGAACTGCCGCGCTGCGTGCTGGTGGGCAATTCGCTGGGCGGCGCGATCGCGCTGCAGTACGCGCTCGATTACCCCGAGCATGTCAGCCGCCTGGTGATGATGGCGCCCGGCGGCGTGGAAGAGCGCGAGACCTATTTCGAGATGCCGGGCATCCAGCGCATGGTGTCGCTGTTTACCGGCGGCCACATGAACCCCGATACGATGCGCCAGCTGCTGCAACTGCTGGTGCACGACGCCAGCCTGGTCACCGACGCGCTGGTCGACGAGCGCATGGCGGTATGCCGCGAGCAGCCGCGCGAGGTGCTGGCCACCATGAAGGTGCCCAACCTGACCGCGCGGCTGGGCGAGATCCGCTGTCCGGTGCTGGGCTTCTGGGGCACCGAGGACCAGTTCAATCCCGCCTCGGGCGCGGCGAAGTTCCTGAGCGGCTGCGCCGATGCGCGCTTTGTCATGATCAATCGCTGCGGGCATTGGGTGATGGTCGAGCACGCGGCGTATTTCAACCGCGAATGCCTGGGCTTCCTGGCCGATACCGCCCCGGGCGGCGCGGCATAATTGCCTGCGCCCACACGATAAATACCAAGGAGACATCATGGATTACCCGTATGACCTGTTCGGCCTGCGTGGCAAGGTGGCGGCCATCACCGGGGCCGCGCGCGGCATCGGCGCCGAGACCGCGCGCATGCTTGCGGCCGCTGGTGCCAGGGTGGCCGTGCTCGACGTGCTGGAAGCAGACGGCAAGGCCACGGCCGAAGCGATCTGCGCGGCCGGCGGCGAGGCCGCGTTCTGGAAGCTCGACGTCACCCGCGAAGACGAGGTGGCGCGCGTGTTCACCGAGATCGCCGAGCGCTTCGGCGGCCTTGGCATCCTGGTGAACAACGCCGGCATCGAGGGACCCAATGCGCCCACCCATGAACTGGCGCTGGAGCAATGGCAGCAGGTGATGGCGGTGAACGTGACCGGCACCTTCCTGTGCACCAAGCACGCCATCGCGCATATGGAGCGCGCCGGCGGCGGCGCCATCGTCAATGTGTCGTCGATGTACGGCATCGCCGGCGGGCCGGACGTGCCGCCGTATCACGCATCGAAGGCGGCGGTGCGGATGATGGCCAAGACCGACGCGCTGCTGTACGCGGGCAAGAACATCCGCGCCAATTCGATCCATCCCGGCTTTATCCGCACGCCGATGCTGGAACACGTGGCGCAGGCCTCGGGGCAGGGCGAGGGGCTGTTCGACTACCTGGGCGGGCTTACGCCCGCGGGCAAGGTGGGCCAGCCGCGCGACATCGCGGCGGGCATCCTGTACCTGGTGTCCGACGCGGGACGCTACGTCACCGGCGCCGAACTGGTGATCGACGGCGGCTACACCGCACGCTGACACCCACGACCCGGAGAATCCCATGCCCCAGTCTCCCGATAGCGCCGCGATGAAGGCGACGCTGCTCGCCTATGTCGAGCGCTTCAATGCCGGCGACGCCCAGGGCGTTGCCGCGCTTTACGCCGACGACGCCACCGTGGAAGATCCCGTCGGCGCGCAGCCCATCGTTGGCAAGCCCGCCATCCTCGCGTTCTACCAGCACGCCACCGCGCTGGGCGCGCGGCTGGAGGTGGTGGCGCCGCCGCGCGGCTCGCACGGCAATGCCGCCGCGCTGACCTTCGCCGTGCATGCGCGCCTGGAAGGGCGGCCGGCGCGCATCGACGTGACCGACATCATGAGCTTCGGCGACGACGGCCGCATCCGCAGCATGCGCGCCCACTGGGGCCCGGACGACGTCCATTTCGTGTAAGCGCGCCGCGCCGATGGCCCGCCACACCCGCGAGGATGCCGCCGTCACGCGCGCACGCATCCTCGCCAGCGCGCAGCAGCTGATCCGCCACCGCGGCCTGCACTGCGTCACCGTCGACGACGTGGCGCGTGCCATCGGCATGACGCGCGGCGCCGTCTACGGGCATTTCCGTTCCCGCGCCGAGCTGCTGGGCGCGCTGCTGTCCTGCGCCGAAGCCGACTTCGCCGCGCGGCTCGCGCCGCTGGCGCAGGGTGGTGCCGGCCCGGACGCATTGGCGCAGGCATTGCAGGCCTTGCTGCACGGCGACGAACTCGCGCGCCATGTCAGCCTGATTGCCGCGCTGCTGCAGCACAAGTGCGGCGAAGCGTGCGAACTGTGTCCGCTGCGCGAGCGCGTGCTGCGCGGCGTCGAGTCGCTGCGCGTCACGTTCGCGATGCTGTTGCCCACTCCGGACCTGGCCGGCCTGCTGGTGGCACACCTGTGGGGCCTGCTGGGCGCGCACGCCATGCATCTGGCGCCCGCAGGGCTATCCGGCAGCGCCGCCGCGCTGGCCCGGCTGTATCAAGGCGGGCCGGCGCTGTCCGGCGCGCGCGCTTCCTGTCGATCCCACGCCACTTCCGGCCCCGCGCTGATGCGGGATACCCCTTAGTCTGCTCGGACGAAGAGCTCCGGCGCGCCGCTGACTACGATGCTTTCAATAGCCCGGATAAAAGCAGGGCAAGCGGAGGAGACAGCGATGAAGCGGCTCGGATTTCGTTGGGCGGCAGGCCTGGTCGGGGCTGGCGCTGCCATGGGCGTGGCCTGGGGGCTGGCGATGGATGCCGGCCAGGACGATCGGCCCACGGTGACACTGCACTCCGCCGAAGCCGTCCTGGAGCGCTGCGATGACGCCTGCGTGCGCAGCCGCGGCGCCGCGGCGCTGGTGGTGCTGAGCCAGCGCCCGCCGCAGTAACGCAGTGACGCTGTGAGTCCGACCCCGTGACCGGCCCGGGCTCCGGGCCGGCCGCGCGCCGCCTGCTCAGTTGCGGCTGGCCTGCCGCTGGGCCTGCAGCGCTTCCGCGCGCGCCTTGACGTCGCGTGCCACCTGGTCGAAGCCCTGCTTCACCCAGGCACCGTGCTCGCGCATGATGGTCTCGGCATTCAGGCCCAGGAACAGGTCGGTGGTGAAGTAGCGGCTGCGTCCCGGGCCGATCGCTACCAGGTACTGGTCGCGCCGCGCGGCGTCCTTGTTGTCGTCGGTGGGGCGCTGCTCCCACGACAGCAGCCGCTCCGGTTCCCACGCTACCAGGTACTCGTTGACCGGGATCACCTGGTCGGTGCCGGGAATGCGCACCTGCATGTGCACCATGTCGCCGAGCCGCCCGGTGGTCTCCAGCCCGGGACAGAACGTGTTCCATTCGCCGTAGCGCGCAAAGTCGGTCAGTACCTCCCACACCAGCGCTGCCGGCGCCTCGATTTCTACCTGGATCGACGTCACCAGATTCTCGGCCTTGGCCATGTCTCCTCCTTCATCAAAGTCATTGGGAAGGGAAACACTAGAGCCACCCGCCGGCGCGCCGCATACCCCGAACGGACGAGTCCGGGTGGACGAAGGCGACGCCATCGCGCTGATGCAAATTGAGGCTGGCCCCGCGCTCGCGCTGTCCGGCGGCGGCGATGCGCGGCGGGGCCGCATTTCTCCATCTGCTGTGAGCTTGGGCCGGCCATCGGCGATGGCCGGCTTTTCTTTGGGGGCTCGCGGCGCACCGGTGGGCCCGCGCGCAGCGCCCGCAGCGTTTCATCCCGGACACATACCTCGGTCATCCTTCGAGCGGATTTTCCATTCCATTCCCGCCAACTAGATTGGGTTCATCGATGGCGCCTTCGCAGCCGTCGACCTTTACGACCGCAGAGTCCGAGGAAGGGGAGCCCATGAAAAACGCCCACATCAAGCTGGCCGCCGTGCCATTCGCCTGCCTTGTCATCACGCTCGCCGGCTGCGGCGGTGGCGGAGGGGGCGACTCCCCGTCTACCAGCGCCGCTGCGAGCCCGGGCACTTCAACGGGCACTTCAACGGGCACGTCGCCTGGCACTTCGACAGGCACGTCGCCAGGCACGACCACCGCGCCGACTACGCCCGCTCCGGCCGCGGCAACGACCAGTGCCATGCTGTCCGGCACCACCGACCCGGGACCCGAGATCGGCAAGGACGGGGACTACTACCTGAACACCGTGACGTGGATGATGTTCGGGCCCAAGGCCAATGGCGTGTGGCCCGCAGGGGTCTCGCTCGCGGGTCCGGGAGGCAATACCGGTGCGGCGGGGAGCACCATCCTGTCCGGCTCGGTCGATCCGACCGACAGCGTCGGCAACAACGGCGACTACTACATCAACACCTCGACCTCGACGCTGTTCGGCCCCAAGGCCAACGGCACGTGGCCGGCGGGCGTGCCGCTCGGCAGTGCCACCGGCACGCCGCCTCCCAGCGGCGGCACGGTGCTGTCGGGTACCGGCGCGCCGGCGAACAGCCTCGGCAACAATGGCGACTACTACCTCGACACCAGCACCTGGACGCTGTACGGGCCCAAGGCAGACGGTGTATGGCCGGCAGGGGTCTCGCTGGTCAGCCAGTCGGGCGGCAGCGGCGGCACCGGCGGCACCGGCGGCACCGGCGGCACCACGGTCGGCAATGGCGGCCATGTCCTCTACGGCAGCGGCGCACCGACCGACGACATCGGCGTGAACGGCGACTTCTACTTCGACACCACCACGTGGACGATGTACGGTCCCAAGCAGGACGGCAAGTGGCCGACGACGGGCGTGACCATGGCCAACGGCACCGTCTACAACGGCAACTTCAACGTGCCGGATACGCTCAGCCGCGGCCGCTATGCCATGACCGGCGCCGGCGGGGCGGTAGCGCTGCCGTCGGACTTCGGCGTCGTGATTCCCTACGATTGCACGCGCGTCACGCTTACGGCGAGCACGCTGGGCAAGGTGCAGGGCACGCTCGACATCTCGGTGCACAAGGTGAGCGGTTCCGGGGCTTCGGTGGTGCTCGCACAGGTCAGCGACCTGAGCTGCAAGATCACCAATGGCCTGCAGAACTGCAGCAAGGAGGCGCTGGCCGGGACGGTTACCCATGGCGACAAGCTGCAGGTGCAGGTCGACAACAACCAGGCTACCGATTGGGGTGGCCTTGCCGTGAACCTAGCCTGCATCAAGTAGGCGGGACCGGCGGCGGGGGCATGGTCTCCCGCCGCCATCTTCTGCGCAGACAGCAGACGGCGTGAAGCCGGTGACGGCGTGGGCAGGTCGCGCCACGCCGGCTCGGAACACCACGCGGACCTGCATTCCAGCCTGCGCCCGGGCAGCGAAGCATGCTTCGCCTGATCCCGCACCCCAGGCCGGCGCCGCGCGAAGCGCGGTTCGCCGCCGGCCGCCGGGGGCTTTCCCAATATCTTGCCTTTTCAGGGACTTAGACCTTCTGCGCGGGCTGGCACGGCGCGTGCACAAGGTGGTCACGCGAGTTCCGCTGCGGCTCGCCAACCTAACCTGAAAGGAGCTGCAAATGCACGATATCGGGACTTCCAGGCCGGGCGGTTGGGGCACCGGCTACAACGAGCTCGAACAGGAGCTGGCCTCGGAGCTGATGGAGGCGGGCGAGCTGGGCCAGGAACTCGGCGGCATGGCGACGGAGTTCGAAGGCGAATTCGAGGGCGAGGGGGAATTCGAGAACGAGTTCGAGCAAGAGGTCTCCGGCGAGATGCAGGAGATGGAACTGGCGGCCGAGCTGCTGGCCGTCAACAGCGAACAGGAAATGGAGCAGTTCCTGGGCGGCCTGGTGCGTTCGGTGGGGCGCGCCGCCAGCAGCTTTGCCAGGTCGTCGGCGGGCAAGGCGCTGGGCGGCATCCTGCGTTCGGCGGCCAAGGCGGCGTTGCCGGTGGTGGGCAGCGCGCTCGGCAACCTGGTGGTGCCCGGGGCGGGCGGCGCGATCGGCGGCAAGCTGGCCAGCATGGCCGGCAGCGCGCTCGGTCTGGAGCTCGAGGGCCTGAGCAACGAGGACCGCGAATTCGAGGTGGCGCGCCGCGTGGTCCGCATCGGCCAGCAGGCGACCCGCAATCTGCTGACCATGCCGCGCAACGTGCCGCCGTCGCGTGCCGCGCGCGCGGCGTTCCTGCAGGCTGCGCGCCAGGTGGCGCCGGGGCTGTTGCCCGCCATGCGCACGATTTCGCAGAACGGCGTGGCGGCGGCGCGGCAGATGGGCACGGCGCCGATCTTCGGGCCGGCGGCCAGCGGCGCTGCCGGGGCGCAGCCGGTGGCCAGCCTGGCCGCGGCGGTGCGCAGTCCGTATGCGGGCTACGCCAATGGCGGCGCGGGGTCGTGCCCGTCGTGCGGCAACGGAGCCGCGCAAGGCGGCCTGGCCGCGGCGGCGCTGCCGATGGGCGGGCAGTGGCGGCGTTCGCGCAACGGGCGCGCGCTGATCCTGTACCTGGCACCGCCTCGGCCGATGTTCTGAGCCGTCCCCATCCGCCTTCGACCTTCGCGCTACGACCCCGAGGCCGCCGTCATGAACGCTTGTGCCAACGCCCTGCGGTTGCTGGAACAGGAGGTGCTCGGCATCCGCGCCCGCCTGGACGCGCAGCTGCCCTACGCGCTGCAGATGCCGATGGTCCCCGCCGCCAATATCAGCGACGAAGCCATGAGCGCCATCGAGCGCCATATGCAGGCGGCGCGGCACCAGCTGCGCCGGCGCATCGGGCGCTTCCTCGGCGCGCTGCGCGCCGCGCGGCCCGAACCCGCCGCGGTGGCGCGCGCACAGCAGCGCTACGCCATGCTCAAGCTGTATTTCCACGCCGCGCTCACGCATTTCGAGATCTTTGCCGAAGTGCTGACGCAACGCAGCCAGCATGGCACCGGCGTATGGCTGGCGGGGCTGGACGTGGCCGCGCGCGACGGGCTGCGGCAGCCCGGCGTGGCGATCGACCTGCCGCAGGTGATCTGCTATGTCGAGCGCGGCCATGGCGGCGCGATCCGGCGGGCGCGGACGCGCCTGCCCGGTGGCGGCGCCAATCCGGTGGCGGTGATTCGCATGCCGCGTGAGCGCATGGTGGGCACCGGCCTGGCCGCGTCCCTGTTCCACGAAGTTGGCCACCAGGCGGCCGCGCTGCTGGACCTGGCCAATGCGTACCGCCGTGCCGCCGCAGGCGGCCAGCGGACGCTGCGGCTGGTGTCTGGCGGCGCCGGTGCGATGCGGAGCGACAGGCCAGCGGCGACGGCGCCGCCGCAAGTCTGGCGCGCCTGGGAGCGCTGGATCAGCGAGATCGTCGCCGATCTGTGGGCGGTGTCGCGGGTGGGCATCACCGCCACGTGCGGGCTGATGAGCGTGGTGAGCCTGCCGCGCGCCTTCGTGCTGCGCATCAACCTCGACGACCCGCATCCGGCACCGTGGATCCGCGTCAAGCTGTCGGTGGCGATGGGCCGGGCGTTGTATCCGCATCCGCAGTGGGATGCGCTCGAGCAGGTGTGGGAACGGCTCTATCCGCGCTGGCAGATGAGCGCCGCGCAACGGCGCGCGTTCGCGCAGCTGGACCAGTCGATCCCGGCGTTCGTGACCAGGCTGCTCGCGTTGCGCGCGCCGCGGCTCGGCGGGCGCACGCTGGGCCAGGCGCTGCGGCTGCCCGGCCGCGATCCCGCCAACCTGTTGCGGCTGTGGCGCCTGGTGCGGTCGCGCCCGCACCAGTACCTGGCCGATACCCCGACGCTGGCGTTCGCGGTGCTGGGGCAGGCCCGCTACAGCGGCCTGCTCGCGCCAGACGTCGAGTTGCGCACCATCTCGGCCTTGCTGCAGCGCTGGGCACTGGCCGGCTATCTGCCCTGGAGCGCCGGCAGCGCGCAGCTGAGCGAGGCGCTCAACCAGCGACGGCAGCCGCTGCGCATGCCAGTCGCGGCCTACGCGTGATTTGCTGAAGGAGAACGTGATGAACACAAACACGGAGTCGGGTCGCGTGGAGTACGCGCTGGTGCCGACAGGCAATACCGACGGTGACTGGCACTATGACTTCACCAGGCTTACCGAGGGCCACAAATACCTGAAGCTGGCGGTCTACGCACGCGAAGGCGAGCCGCGCGAGATGGAGCAGCTGCGCCTGAAGCCCGGCACCGAGGCCAGGCTGGAGATCCGCGTCGGGCCTTCGGACGCCTGGAGCCAGCGGGAAGAGGGTCTGTCCGCGGCGCTCGGCGAGGTGGCGCGCACCATGCGCAAGCTGGCGGCGCTGGGCATTCCGGACGATATGCTGTTCGATGCTGCCGCGAAGCTGGGCGGCCGGCGCGAGGTCACTGTGCCGGGCCGGCTGAAGGCGCCGCCGTACCCTGACGCCGGCGAGGGCGCCGAACCGCAAGGCGACGAAGCGAGCGGCGCCGAGGTCGACCCCATCGGGGCGCGTTCCGGCCCGGTGGGAGTAAAGGACTACCACGAGCCGTCATTCAGCCTCAAGCGCACCTCGCGCGACCTGACGGGGGACTGGGCGCTGTGGCTGCTGATCAAGCGCAACGCGGACATGCTGAGCTGGGCGAACTACGCGCGCCAGGTGGACCTGCTGTTCTTTGGCACCAGCCCGCTCCCCGCCCGCGCCGGCGCACCCGCCGGCCCGGCGCTGTACGACGAAGCCGCGCGGCTGAGCCGGCGTCGTTTCCTGCCGTTCTCGGACACCGACGCCTACCGCGCGCTGAAGGTGGCCACCGAGGCCTTCGTGGTGACGTGGGGCGCCGTGGTGCCGTCCCCGCACGACAGCGGCGCCATCGCCAGGCTGCTGCGGACCGATGAAGCGGCGATCCGGCTGGCCAATGAACGGCTCGGCTTGCGGCTGGAGCTGGCACAGGTGGAGGACATCGCCAGCCAGTATTTCGGCAAGAACGGGTCGCCCACGCTGCCCTACCTGGAGCGCGTGGTGCAGGGCTTGCAGGGCACCGACGCGGGGCGCACCGTCGACAGCATGCGCGAGTCCTTCGCGCGTTCCGGCGCCACGGAACCCGCCATGCATCCCGCCGAGCCGCTGTCGGAATCGCGCGAACTGGTGCCGCGCGACGACGGCCCGTGCGGCGACGGCTGCCTGTGGCTGCAGCACTGGAACAACGACATCTCGGCCAAGCTGAGCGCGCCGCCGCTGATCGAACTGATCTGGAGCTACTGGATGGAGGAGCTGCAGCTGGTGCAGACCATGAACGCCATCTCGCGCCGCTTCCAGAATCTGTCCGGCGGGCCCAGGGACCCGCTCAACCAGCTCGAGCTGGATCCGCTGCGGCCGGTGAGCAACATCATCTGGGGCTGGGTACAGGATGAGCAGCACCGGCTGCCGATCGAGCGGCGTGCGGCCGAGTATCTGCACGAGTATGGCTTCCGCCTGTTCGGGCGCGCGGTGCCACGCATCCAGCCGGCCGACAGCCGCAGCAAGTTCCTGGGCGCGTTCCATACGCTGCTGAACCTGTGCGTGCCGTTCTTCCGGCAGGCGGACGATACCACCGTGGTGCCGGATGGCTTCCCGCTGCTGAACGCACTGCGCGAGGTGCACCTGATCCTGTCCGAGGGCGCGCATAACCAGTTCGGCGACCTGCCGACCACCTCGCGCATCGAGATGATGATGCAGCAGTGGATCCTGGCGCGACCGGAGTTCCGCGAGTTCCTGCCGCGGCGCTCGATGATCGCGTATCCGGAGCCGTGGATGCACTCGGTGGAAAGCATGCGCAAGCTGCAGGGGTGGGGCGACACCAACACCTACCAGTTCTGGCAGCTGGCCACCACGGGCGAACAGATCGTGTCGTCGATCCGCTGGAGCGACTGGAATTCGGTCACGGATCCGTCCAACGCGGCGAACTGGGCGGCGTATTTCCGCCCCGAGATCCAGACCTATATCCACTCGTACCGGGCCGTCACCGGCGTCGACATCGGTGCCGAGCCGGTCGACGTGCAGGTGCCGGGCATGCACCTGCTGCGCCGGCTGCAAGAGCACCGAGGTGCGCGGGTGGGCTGAGCGTGGCCCAGCGGGAACGGCAGCGACAGCGAGGACAGGCGAGAGGAGAGGCAGGCGGCCATGATCGATTTCGCGTCGGCGCTCTACCTGGGCATGTCGCATCCCGCCGCGCAACTGGGCAGCTATGCGGCGCTCACGACCGGCACGCCCGCCGCGCTGGCCGTGTCGCCGCTGGCCGGCACGCTGGCGGCGCAGGCGGCAGCGCTGCAGGGTTGCGAGGCGGGCCTGGCCGGGCCGTCGACGCTGCACCTGTCGCTGGACCTGTTCGACCGGCTCGGGCGCACGCATGCACTGGTAGCGGATGACACCCTCTACCCGGTGATGCGCTGGGGGCTCGAGCGGGTGCGCGGGCTGGGCGCCCCGGTCACGCTGTTCCGCCATGCCGACCTGGCGGACCTGGCGCGGCGCTTGCGCCAGGGCACTGGCACCCGTCCGCCCGCGGTGGTCACCGACGGCACGCGCCGCGAAGGCGCGCCGGTGGCGCTGCGCCGCTATCTGGCGCTGGTGCGCGAGCGTGGCGGCCTGGTGGTGGCCGACCACACGCAGCTGCTGGGCCTGGCCGGCGCGCAACCCGGGCCCGGACGTCCGTGGGGCAGCGGCGGTGGCGGGCTGCTGCGCTACGCGGGCCTGGCGCCCGCCGAGCCGGTGCTGCTGCTGGCATCGTGGGCCAAGGCCTTCGGCGCGCCGCTGGCCACGCTGTGTGGCCCCGCCGCGCTGGTGGGCGAGATCGCCCGCGACGGCCCGACCCAGGCCCATTGCAGCGCTGCTTCGCAGGCCGCGCTGCTGGCCGGCCTGAACGCGCTGGCGCGCAACGGTTGCGACGGCGACGCGCTGCGCGCGGCGTTGCTGGAGCGCGTGCGGCGCCTGCGGCGGGGTTTGCGCTGGCTGGCGCAGCAGCGCTTGCCGGACCTGCAGGTCAGCGTGCCGCTGCACCCCATGCAGCAGCTGCGGCTGGGCTCTGCCGGGCGCACGCGCGCGCTGCACGCGGGGCTGCGCGCCGCGGGCTTCCGCACGGCGTTGCTGCGGCAGGCCGAAGGGCGCTGCGCCGTGGCGGTGGTGGTGCGTGCCAGCCATGCACCGCAAGAGATTGACGGCCTGCTGCAGGCGCTTGCCTTGCTGGCGGGCCAGCCGGCCGTGCCGCGCGGGCGTGCGCCGCCGGCCTATCGGGAGAGCCTCCATGTTCAAGACTGCGGAAGGTGAAACACTGGAACTGGCGCCGTGGCGCATGCGCCGGCTGCTGCGGCTGCTGGCGGAGGTGCGCCGCTATCCGGCCGGCACGCCGCCGCAGGCACTGCTGACCGACCTGCGCCAGCTGGTGGCCCGCGCACGGCGCATCGGCACGCCTTCGCGCCGCGGTACGGCGCGGTATGAGAGCCGGCTGGACAGCGGCGGCGCGTGCTGCCGCGCCTGCCTGCTGGCCCGGCAGCAGGCGGGGCGGCTGTCGCTGGTGGGGCTCAGCCTGGACCGGTGGCGCGCGCCGGCGAGCCGCTACGAGAGCGAGCCAGCGCTTGCGGAACTGGCATTCGAGTCCCAGCCCAAATCCGCCAACGTGACGCTGCAATGGCGGCGCTGGCCGAGCCTGGACGCCGCCGCGCGCGCCACGCGCGGCGGCGGCGTCTACCTGTTCCAGCGCGGTGCGACGCCGGTCTATGTCGGCACGGCGGCCAGCCTGCCGGCACGGCTGGGCGTGCATGGCTGGTACCACGCGCGCCAGGGCAGCGCGCGCGCCGGCGCCGCGTGCACTTGCGCGCCGCCGCTGACGGTATGGACGGCCAACGTGGCCAGCGCCGGCGAACGGGCGGCGGTCGAGCACGCGATCGTGCGCACGCTTGCCAGCAAGGGCTTCGCGCTGGCCAACGACAAGCTGCGCGGCACGGTCACCGTCGGCAGCGGCCTGTCGATCCGCAACCTGGTCCCGGCCGGCATCCTCGGCGCCGGCAATGACCTGCAGTACGGGCCCGGCCAGCGCTTCGAGCTGTCGCGATGATCGTCGATTTCCATGTCCATGCCGGGCAGGGCGACGGCATGACGGGCCCGTGGGACACCACCGCGCCGCTGGCCGATTATGTCCGGCGCGCGCGGCAGGCCGGCATCGCGCATGCGGTGCTGCTGCCCGTGTTCCAGTCGGACTACCTGCGCGGCAACCGCGACGTGGCGGCGCTGGCGCGCGCCGATCCCGGGCGCTTTACCGGCTTTGCCATGATCCATGCCGAACGTGACCGGCACCGCGTCCATCGCATGATCGAGGAAGCCGTGCTGCGGCTGGGCCTGCGCGGCATCAAGGTGCATCGGCACGATGCCCCGATCCACCGGCAGGTCTGCGATGCCGCGCGCCACTGGCGGCTGCCGGTGCTGTACGACCCCGGCGGCGAGACCGGCGCGCTGCGCCTGCTGGCCCAGACCCATCCCGAGGTGGCGTTCGTGTTCGCGCACCTGGGCAGCTTTGCCGACGACTGGGCGGCGCAGCGGCAAGTGGTGGACCTGATCGCACGCTATCCCAACCTGTTTGCCGATACCTCGGGCGTGCGGCGCTTCGACCTGCTGGAGGAAGCGTTCCGGCGCGCCGGCCCCGGCAAGCTGCTGTTCGGTTCGGATGGACCGTGGCTGCACCCTGGCCTGGAGCTGGCCAAGCTGCGTGCCCTGCGTCCCACGCCCGACGCATTTGCGCGCATGGCCGGTGGCAATGCCTTGCGCCTGCTGGCGCGGGTAGCGTTGCCGCCGCCAGCGCCGATCAGAAACAGCGTGCACACCGGCCAGCGCTTCACGCCGACGGCGCGGGCCGCACCTGTCGCCGCAACTGCAGCGCCCGCGGCGTGACCTGCAGCAGCTCCGCCGCGCGGCTGGTGCAGCCGTGGCGGCTCTCGGCCACCTGCACCGCCATGGACTCGGCGATCTGGCCGATATGCTTCAGCCCGAGCCCGGCATCGAGTGCGCCTTCGATGGCATGCCGCAGCGCTTCCGGCCACGGATTGACGATGTCCGCCGCGAGCCCGTTGCGCATCTGCGGCACGGGGCCGTCGAGCCCGCCGGTGCTGATCACCTGGAAGCCGCGCTGGCGCTCGGCCAGGCGTGACACCACATTGCGCAGTTCGCGCACATTGCCCTGGTAGTCGCGCGTCACCAGGTAATGCATGACCTCCGGCATCACCAGCGGCAGGCCCGGCCCGGTGCCGGCCAGGCATTCTGCAAGGAAATGCCGCACCAGCAGCGGGATATCCTCGCGACGCTCGGCCAGCGAGGGCGCGCGCACGGTCCACTGGGTAATGCGGAAGTACAGGTCGCTGCGAAACCGGCCGGCCTGCACCTCGGTCTCGAGGTCGCGGTTGGTCGCGCACGTCAGCCGGAAATCCGACTTGCGCCAGGTGTCCTCGCCCACGCGCTTGTACATGCGCTCCTGGATCACGCGCAGCAGGCGTGCCTGCAGCGGAAGCTGCAGTTCCCCCACTTCATCCAGGAACAGCGTACCGCCATCGGCCATCGCCACGGCACCATCGCGTGCCGAGACGGCGTGGGTGAAGGCGCCCCTGGCATGGCCGAACAGTTCGCTGCCCGACAGCTCCGGGCTGAGCGTGGTGCAATCCACCACCACGAACGGCGCGCGATGGCGCTCCGGATCGAGATCGTGGATCAGCCGTGCCAGCAGTTCCTTGCCGCAACCGCTTTCGCCCAGCAGCAGGCAGGTGCCGCGGCCATAGCGGCCCACCTGCGCCACTGCGCGCAGGGTGGCGCGCCAGGCCGGCGAATCCCCGACGGCGCGCTCGCGCAACCACGGTGCGTCCAGCACCGCTTCGATCTCGGCCAGGCGGCACAGCCGCGCGGCCAGTTCGGTCAGCAGCGCGTCCTGATCGGGCGCGCAGACCAGATCGCAGAGCGCCGCCGGCCACCATGCCTCCGGAATGCAATGGCAGCGGGTGGCGGCGGTGCAGCCGGCGATAAAGGCGTCGGCGCGCGGCTCGGCGCGCAGCCAGCGCTGCGCCGCCTCGGTGACGCGATTGCCGTCCGCCACCACCAGCACCGCCAGCATGCCGCGCGTGTTGTCGTCCAGCGGCACCTGGTCGGGCAGCCCATGCTCGCGCAGATCGCGCTCGAGCCTGGCACGATCGTCGTGATACAGCACTACGCGCATTTTTGCCCCCGCACGAAAAGGAGATCATCGGCAGGGGCTGCGGGGCGGGCGTGCTATCTGCGCACGCCATGCGCTGCGGCGCTGCCGGCCTGGATCAGGCGGCGGGCAGGGGGTGTCGGTAGCGATGAGGCCGTCGGCGGCGTGACGCCGCGGACGCGTCGGAGAGGATAGTCAGGCCGGGGCAGGCCTGTGCGTGCAGCCAGTGGCCGGAGCATCGCCTGCCTGCGAGGGAAACCTGAATTGGCCGCATGGAAGCCCCCCTTAGTTTTTGTCTCAGAATACTAGTCAGCGCCAGCGGGGCAGGCAATATGAAGTTAATTTAAGACTGAGATGCTGCGGCGTTACTGGCGGGCGGAGAGGTGGGAACACCGGCGCTTGTTCCGGGTGCAACGCCTACGGCAACCGCAAGGCCCACAACACGTCCAGTACGTGTTGCGTGGAGCGCTCAAGGTAACCCGCACGACAGGCAATACCGAGCCGTCGCCACAACGCCGGCCGCAGCGGACGCATGACAATGCGGCTGTCGGGCAATGGCGTAGTGGCCTCATGCGGCAACAGCGCTGCGCCATAACCTGCCGCTACCAGGCTCTTGATCGCGTCGTTGTAGTTCAGTTGAATGCGGGGCGCGGGATGGTGCCCGGCGGTTGCGAACCACTCCGTAGTCAGGCGCGACAGGCGCGTGGTCGCGTCATTGAGGATGAGCGGTTGGGCGGCCAGCCATTCCGGGGTAACGCGGGCCGGGCACCGCCAGTGCGCCGGCACAAAGGCCATCACCGGGTCGCGGCGCCAGGGCTTTATCACCAGTCCGGCCACCGGGGGCTGAGGCAGCGCGACCACTCCGATATCGAGCGTTCCATCCACCAGCCGGGACAGGGTTTCTTCCGAAGTATGCACGGCAATCTGGATGTCGATGGCGGGATGGTGCTCGCGCAGGGCCTCGAGCGCTTGCGGCAGCAGGTGCGCGATCACGCCGGTGGACGCGCCCAGGCGCGCACGCCCTTCGAGCCCGTCTACCTGGCGCTGGATATCGTCCAGTGCCTGCTCCGCGTCGGCCAGCAGCCGGCGCGCGCGTTCCACCAGCAGCGCGCCGATCGGCGTCGGCCCCACATGGCCGCGCTTGCGCAACAGCAGCGGCGCCCCGATGCGGTGTTCGAGTTCGGCGATGTGGAGGCTGACCGTGGGCGGCGCCAGGTGCAAGGCGCGCGCCGCCTCGGCAAAGGAACCCCGCTCGGTCACGGCGACCAGGGTGCGCAAGCGGTCCAGGCTGATCTCTCGCATGACGAAGTCCGGATTCAGGAAAACTGAATGTTTGCTTTACGAAATTCAACTTTCTCTATTCTAGTCGCCCGCGCAACATAGTGGCTCGGTTTTACCTGTTCAACCCCCACAGTCAGCGGAGACATCCAGCTATGAGCTCTCCCGTAGTTTTCATCGACGGCGACCAAGGCACCACCGGGCTGCAAATCCACGAGCGGCTGCGCAACCGCACCGACATCCGGCTGTTCACACTTCCCGCAGCGGAGCGCAAGGATGCGCGGCGCCGCGCGGAAGCCATCAACGCCTGCGACATCGCCATCCTTTGTTTGCCGGACGCCGCTGCGCGCGAGGCCGTGGGCGCGATCGTCAATCCTGCCGTGCGCGTGATCGACGCCAGCTCCGCCCATCGCACACAGCCGGACTGGACTTACGGTTTTCCGGAAATGGCGCCGGGGCAGTCCGAGCAGATTGCGAATGCATCCCGGGTCACCAATCCCGGCTGCTATCCGACCGGTGCCGTCGGCCTGCTGCGTCCGCTGGTGCAGGCCGGGCTGATACCGGCCGATTACCCGGTCAGCATTCACGCGGTATCCGGGTATTCCGGACGCGGCCGTGCCGGCGTGGCGGAATATGAGGGGCCGGGCGCTGCCAACGCGCCTGCATACCAGGTCTATGGCCTGGAACTCGCGCACAAGCACGCGCCCGAGATCCGGCAGCACGCCTGCCTTGCGCAGCGTCCCATTTTCGTCCCGGCGTACGGATCGTTCCGCCAGGGCATCGTGCTGACGGTGCCGCTGGCATTGCGGCAGCTGGCACCTGGCGTGGACGGCGCCACGTTACACGCCTGCCTCGCGCGCCACTATGCCGCGGCCACGCACGTACGGGTCTTGCCGCTGCACGAATCGGCCGCCCTGACACACCTGGATCCGCAAGCGCTGAATGGTACGAACGACATGCACTTGAGCGTATTCCACCACGTTGAAAACGGGCATGTGCTGCTGTCCGCGGTGTTCGATAACCTTGGCAAGGGCGCATCCGGAGCCGCGGTGCAGAACCTGGACCTGATGCTCATGCGGCAATAGTGGCCGGTGGGGCGGAGCCAGCGTTCGGTGCTGGACGCCCCCGTAACCTGGTCAGGCCGTTGCAACCACTTGCACCTCGACAAGGAAGCCAGGCGCGAAAAGCGTCTGGACCCCGACGACGGTACTCGTGGGCGGAACCGACCCTGGCGGCCGTGCCGATGCGAGCGCGGCAACCAGTTCACCGGCGGTATCGGGCGAATAGTCGACCAGGTAGATCACCTCGTTCACGATCCTTTCCCGCGAAGACCCTGCGGCCTGGAGCACGAGATCGATGTTGGCATAGGCCCGGTGAAACTGCTCGATCATCGTGCCTTCGACCAGGGCACCGCTCTCATCCCATGACAGCTGGCCCGAGGTATAGATCAGGCCTGCCGGCTCCACGATGATCGCGTGGGAGATCACGCTCTCAAGCTGCGGAAGCCCCGGAGGGTTGATCCTGCGTACGCTGTTTCCCATCAACTCAACTCCTCTTGTACCTTGTCGCCCCGGATGTTGACGACTTGAATCTGGGTAAACTCCAGAAGGCCTTCGCCGCCAAGCTCTACGCCGAAGCCAGACTGCTTTGCGCCCGCCTGCGGAATATGCGGTGCCAGATCAAGATGCTGGTTGATCCAGACGCTGCCGCATACCAGTCGTTCCGCCACCTCCCGGGCCCGGCTCACGTCCGAGGACCACACCGACGCCCCGAGTCCGTATTCGCTGGCATTGGCGCGCCGGATGGCGTCATCGAGATCGGTGTAGCGAATGAGCGGCAGCACCGGGCCAAACTGCTCCTCGTCGACCAGTCGGGCACCTTCCCCGATGTCAGCGACAATGGTCGGACGGATGAAGTAGCCTTCGCTATCGTCAATCTGGCCGCCAGTCACAATCCGTCCCTTCATAGCGGCGTCCGCCAGAATGCCCTTGACCTTTTCATACTGGGCACGATTCTGGAGTGGCCCCATGGTCGTCCGGCTGTCCGATCCGTCGCCAACCGTGACGCCTGTGGCAAGGCTGACCAGCTCGGCGCAAAGCTCGTCGTAGATGGATGCGTGGATGTACAGGCGCTTGATGGCAATGCACGCCTGACCTGCATTGAAGAAGGCAGCACGGAAAATGCCCTGCGCGATGTCTGCGGGAACGGCGTCATCCAGCACGATGGCCGGGTCGTTTCCGCCCAGCTCGAGGGTGACACGCTTCAGCGTCTTCGCCGCATTGGCCATCACCGAGTACCCGGTTGCCGTGGACCCGGTAAACGACACCTTCGCGACATCCGGATGCGAGGTCAGGATGCTGCCCAGATCGTTGCTGTCGGTAATCACATTGAGAACGCCGGCCGGAACGATGGAGGCAACCAGCCGGGCGAACATCAGTGTCGTCAGCGGGGTTGTCGCGGCGGGCTTGATCACGACGGTGTTACCGGTCAGGAGCGCGCCAGGAACCTTGAAGGCCATCAGCAGCAACGGGAAATTCCAGGGCACGATGACCGCGACCACGCCCAGCGGCCGTCGATGCAGTTCGACCTGGCGGACCCCGCTGTGCTCGAGGAGAACCGGCGCCAGTTCGGCCTCGGCGACATGCCGGAAGAACGTGGCTGTGCCCTGGACTTCCATCATCGCATCGGCAATGGGTTTGCCCTGTTCCTGCGTGAGCAGCCATGCAAGCCGGCCGGCATTCGCGTCGACGGCGTCGGCAATATCCCGCAGCACACTGCGCCGGTGCGCCAGATCGCTGCGCGACCACTTCTCCAGCGCTGCTTTGGCGCTGGCTATGGCCTGCTCGACCTGTTGGGCCGAGGCGCGCGGCGCGACAGCGAAGGCCATGCCGGTGGCCGGATTCACTACGTCCATGGTGGTGGCGCCCTTGACCAGGGCGCCGTCGACAAGCATACAGTCGGGCAAGACTGTTGATCCGCCGTCGGCCTTGAGCGCTTGCGTCGAGTACGGGTTCATCAGTGGACCTCCGCTGTGATCGAGGCTGCCGAGGCTGGTGCAAACGTTGCGCTGCCTGCCCTGGCTAACCCGGCTTTCAGTGCCGCGGTCTCATGGTCCTCGCTGGCCCAGGCAAGATATCCATCCGGACGCACCAGCATTGCGGTGAGACCGGCCCAGGGGGCGGGCGCATCGGCTGTCAACGCAGTGAAATGCACGTCGACGCAAGAGCTGGCGTGGCGACCAAGGTCATCGCCGCTGAGCGGGCTGGAACATGCCGTATTGGCTCGCAGATCCAGCATGACATAGCGCCCGTTGTGAAGCTTCTGGAAGACCCCCTCGCCGGAGCGCTGGAACATCAGGTTTGGAACACGCTGTCCGACGAGAGCATGAGCCGGCTCGGCGGACGGGTAGGCAACCGACAGGCCAGTCAGCCGCTTGACCAGGCTCATCTCGAGCGCCGGGTTCTCCAGGATCAGCTTCTGGAGCAATGAACGCAGATCCCGGCATTCATTGGTGAACACACTCATCAGGAGCGTCTGCGCCTGGGTGTGCTCAAGCAGGTTCTGACCGACCGGATGGCGTTCGGCGTGGTAGCTGTCGAGCAGGCCCGCCGGGGCCCAGCCATGGATCGTCGCGGCGAGTTTCCAGCCGAGGTTCATGGCGTCCTGGATGCCGACGTTCAGGCCGACGCCGCCGGCCGGCATATGCTGGTGCGCAGCGTCGCCGGCCAGCAGGATGCGTCCCTTGCGGTAAGCCTCGGCTTGCCGGGCGGTATTGCTGTAGCGCGACAGCCACGAAGGACTGTGCATGCCATAGTCAGTCCCCATGATCGCGACAGTTTTTGCCCGCAGTTCATCGAGCGTGAACTCGCCGGGACGATCCGTCCGGACGTCATCGGGCGAGATGCCGACAAGCCGATGACGCCCTCCCGGCAGCTTGACTACCGCAATCGCGCCCGCGGACGTCCATTTGTTGATGGCAACGTCGTCGGGCGGGGCGTCCAGAATGACGTCGCCCAACCATCCGTAGACGGTGGCATCGGTACCGGGGAAGGGAATCCCGGCGCAGTTCCGTACCGTGCTTCGCACGCCATCGCAGCCGACGAGGTACTCAGTGTCCACGGAATAGGGCCCACCTGGACCTTGCACCGCGACGGCGACCGCCGAGTCGGTTTCCGCAAATGACTGGACTTTGTGCCCGCGTCGGATCTCGGCGCCGAGATCGCGTGCGCGCTGTTGCAGCAACTCGGTTGTCCGCGCTTGAAGAATCGCCAGGGTAAAGGGGTACGGCGACTCGAGCGGACGGAAATTGAGCCGGTAATCCAGAAGCCCGAAATGTCCGGCAGGGATTGCAACTCCCTCATCGAGAAACGCCTTTTCCACGCCTCGCGATGCGAAGGTCTCGATCGTGCGTGGGTGCACAGTCAAAGCCCGCGACTGAGGATCGATCGATTCGCTTTGCTCCAGCACTAGTGTCGAGATTCCGGCGAGTTGCAATTCTCCCGCCAGCCAGCACCCTACCGGACCAGCACCGGCAATGACGACTTGATATTTGGTAAGCATTTTCTACTCCCGAAGGTATTGGTTCCTGGGTCGGTCGTTGTCGGTGGCAATTTCCGACGTGTTTCGACATGACGGCTAGTCAGGAAGCCCGGCCAGCCCATGGCGTTGGCAAACCGGCGCGGAGCGCCCGTCGGCCGAACATGGCAAAGCTCGCCCGGACGATTTCCGGGCGCAGCAGAAAGTCATGGGATTCCCTTGCAAGGCCAGGATCCAGTTCGGCAATCGAGCCGGTCGACTCAGCCAACAGTTGCAGCTGGGCAGCGTTCTCGATCAGCATCGACAGATAAGCCGACTCCTCGATGGAGCCGGTGGCGCAGAGAAAACCGTGATGCGCAAGCAGCACGCTTCGGTTTTTTCCGAGTGCCGTGGCAATGATCTCGCCTTCGCTGTCGGCGATCGGCAGTCCAGGCCATTCAGCGAGAAAGCCGCAGTCATCGGCAAACGGCGTGGCATCCATGTGGGCCACGCGCAAGCGCCGCCCGGTCATGGACAGGGCCGATACGTATGGCGGATGGGTATGGATGATGCAATTGACGTCTGGACGGGCGCGGTATATCCACAGGTGAAAGCGGATCGCCGGATTGGCGGCGCCGCTGCCCTGGATGACGTTGATCGATTCGTCGATGCGAAGGATCTGGCTGGTGTCGACCTCGTCGAAACCCACTGCCAGTGGCGTCGTCAGGAACGTGTCGTCGGCGCTTCTCACCGTAATTTGTCCCGCGAGTGTGCGCGAGTGTCCTTCCAGCGCCAGCATGCGGCATGCAAGCGCGATCTTCTCCTCCTCCGTCCAGGTGCCGGGTTGAAGGCCGCCGGCCAACCGTCTGATCTGATCCTCCGTGAAGCTCTTCCGGTCCTCATGCGTCATCTGTTGCCTCCTTTGGTTTTCCTGCCATCCCTCGCTCGGCGGCGCACGTCTGTCCGGCGTGCCTAAGCGGGATCAAACCTAACGATGTTAGGTAATCGCGATGGATGGTACACTAACGGTGTTAGATTGCAAACACGGATTGGAATGAAAGCTCCAAAGATTCAACGTGACCAGGTCATTCAAGCTGCCTTGGACCTTTTGGATCAGGAGGGTCTTGATGGCTTGACGCTGCGCAAGCTGGCGCTGGCCCTCGACATACAGGCCCCTTCGCTCTATTGGCATTTCAGCGGGAAACAAGAACTTATTGATGCCGTGGCGGACGCACTGGTCATCAATGTTGTCCTGCCCCAGGGCACGGATCAGCCGTGGGACAGCCGGCTCAGGAAAATTGCTGCCGCGCTGCGGCAGGCGCTACTGCAGCGCCGTGATGGTGCCCGCGTCTTTGCGGGCACCTATGTCGTGTCGGACAACGTGCTGCGCATCAACGAGTCGATGCTGGAAGCATTCGCGCTGGCTGGCGTCGATGTGGGCCGTGCCTCGACGTATTCCTTCAGCGTTCTCTACTACATCCTGGGCTTTGTGATGGAAGAACAGGCACTCGGCCCCCACAGCGCGTTCGATGTCGCTTCACGCAAGACTGCCTTCGAAGAGTTGGCGCAGCGCAGCTATCCGAGGAATATGGCGGCCCGGGAGGCCATCTTTTCCACCGATTTCGACGCACGGTTCAGTACGGGGCTGGAACTGATCATCGCAGGCGTCAAGCAGCAGGCCGGCGAGCCCCCGAGCAAGGCTGCTCCATCCCTGAATGCAGGCAAGAGCGTTGCCAGTCCGGCAAGAAGACGTTCTGAACGTCGCGGATAATGGAAGCCTGGCGCGCCCGATTCGCTTATAAAAATCATCCCGCCGTGCGCTTCAGGCGAGTCGTAACGGAGAACGTTTCTGCGGGATGGATGGTCACCGATACCTCGAACGTTTCCCCCGCTTCGTCGATATAGCGGCGCACGATCTTCAGCACAGGCGATCCCAACTCCAGCCCCAACGCATGGCCGATGCGCGTGTCCTGCAGCGTCGAAGCTCGTACGTCCTGCTCGATCTCGGCGATCGGTCGACCGTGGCGTGACTCGATCAAGGAGCTGACCAGCACGTCCGGCATGCCGCGCACGATCCGCCCGATATCCGCATAGCCGGCATCGATATAGATGTCGGTCCACGCCATCGGTGCGGCGCTGGCGTCCTCGTCCAGCCGTACGCTCGAAATGCGCAGCCACAGCGTATCGGGCGTGCCGCCCAGATCCGCCGCTACCTCCGCCGGCGCGGTCACCGTTTCCACCGATTGCACCACCCGGCGGTGCGTTTCGCCAAATTGCATCAGGTCTTCCACGGACGCCAGCGTCGGCTTGAACACGGCCTTCGGCCGCATGGCTTCCACGCGTGTGCCGACGTTTTTGCGGCGCGATACCAGCCCCATGTCCTGCAGTTCTTGCAGCACCGCACGAATCGTGTAGCGGCTGGCCTGGTACTGCTCGCATAGCTCGAACTCTGTGGGCAGCAGCGTCCCTACCGGGAAGCGACCTGAGGTGATGCCGTCCAGCAATTGCCCTTTGATGTCTGCAGCGTTTGATTTGCTCATTGGCCTTTCACAGCACTTTTATGGTGACCTGAAACGCGCCCCTTTCCAGGGTTAACACGCATTTCCAAGATATGTTCGAACATATTTAATGACGGATATGTTCGAACATATTCGAGTTTCCGCCTGATTTCCACAAGGTCCGTCATGCCCCACTACACGATTCCTGCTGCCAGTACCGTCGTTGATTCCGCGCTGTTTCGCGATGCCTTCGGCACCAAAGCCATGCGCGAGATCTTCTCGGATGGCGCACTCGTACAACGCTACATCGACGTTGAAGTCGCCCTGGCCAGGGCAGAGGCACGTACCGGCGTCATCCCCGAACAGGCGGCCGAGGTCATTGCCCGGGAAAGCCGTATCGAGCGTATCGACTTCGACCACATGCGCGAAGAAACCGATATTGTCGGCTATCCGATCCTGCCGCTGGTGCATCAGTTGGTGGCAATGTGTGGCGAGGCCGGCCGCTATGTTCACTGGGGTGCCACCACCCAGGACATCATGGACACCGCCGTGGCCTTGCAGGTGCGGGACGCGCTCGACAGCATCGAAGCCGATATCCGCGCCTTGCGCCACATACTGGCCGGCCTGGCTGTCAAGCACCGCGACACCCCGATGGCTGGCCGTACCCACCTTCAGCAAGCCTTGCCGGTGACCTTCGGCTACAAGGTTGCCATCTGGCTGGCGATGTTCGACCGCCACCAGCAGCGCCTGGCTGAACTGCGCCCGCGGGTGGCCGTGGTCGAGTTTGCAGGGGCCGCGGGCACGCTGGCGTCGCTGGGCGAGAAGGGGTTGGAGGTCCAGCGCGCGCTGGCGCAGGAACTGGGCCTGGGCGTGCCGGCTACCACCTGGCACGTGGCGCGCGACGGCTTCGCGGAGGCGGTGAACCTGTTGGCACTCATCACCGGCTCGCTCGGCAAGATCGCGCTGGACATCATGATCATGGCCTCGACCGAGTTTGCCGAAGTCTATGAGCCTTTTGTCAAGGGGCGGGGTGCTAGCAGCACCATGCCGCAGAAGCGCAACCCGATCTCGAGCGAGCTGATGCTGGCCGCCTCGAAGGCCGTGCGCCAGCACGCCGGCCTGATGGTGGATGCACTGGTGCAGGATTTCGAGCGCGCCACCGGACCCTGGCATGCCGAGTGGATCGCCATCCCCGAGAGCTTCATCCTGACGGCCGGCGCACTCCACCAGGCCAAGTTCGCGCTTGGCGGACTGATCGTCGATGCTTCTCGCATGGCCACGAACCTCGGCATTTCCAAGGGCCTGATCGTGGCCGAAGCCGTAATGATGCGCATGGCCCCGCACATTGGCCGGCAGCAGGCCCATGACGTGGTCTACGACGCTTGCCGCACCGTGAACGAGCAGGGCGGCACGCTGGCCGAAGCGCTCCTCGCGCTGCCCGCCGTGACGCAGCACTTCGACCGCGAAGACATCGAACACATGGTGGACCCGGTGAACTACCTCGGCCTTGCGCCGCAAATGGTAGATCGCGCCATTGCGCTGTCCGGCGAGGTGGCCTGAAGTCGCACGCCCCGGTTCGCAGGAGACATGGATGAATCCTTCTTCCACTCACGCGCCGATCGAGGCGACACCCAAGCGGCTGCCGTGGTACCGCCGTCTTGGTTAATCCCGACGGCGTGCCGCTGGGGCGGGCCATGGCCCGCTGACCATCCCATCTATAAGACGCATACAGGAGACAAAGCATGCAACCCTTCACCAACTTCGTGCGTGCCGCACTGGCCGTCACTATGCTCGCCGCCACAGCGTCGGCCCATGCCCAGGCGTGGCCGACCAAGCCGATCACATGGATCGTCCCGTTCGCGGCCGGTGGCCCCACCGACGCGCTGGCCCGCAATATTGCAGAACGTGTGTCGCGCGAGCTGGGGCAGTCGATCGTTATCGACAACTCCCCCGGCGCAGGCGGTACGGTCGGGGCGGCCAAGGCGGCCCGCGCGCAGGCCGACGGCTACACCATGCTGGTCGGACACATGGGCTACATGGGCGCTGCCCCCGCGCTGTACAAGAAGCTGCCCTATGATCCGGTGAAGGATTTCGCCCCGGTGTTTCGCTTCCCCGATACGCCGATGGTGCTGATGGTTCGCAAGGACCATCCGGCCAAGGACGTGAAAGCGCTGGTCGAGTACGGCAAGCAGAACCCGAGCAAGTTGTTCATCAGCAATGCGGGCATGGGCTCCACCTCGCACCTCATCGCGGCGATGTTTGCTTCGGCGGCGGGTATCAAGGTTTCGCTGGTGCCTTACAAGGGCGCAGGACCCGCACTGATCGATGTGATCGGCGGACAGGTCGATGGCATGTTCGACCAGACCAACACGGCCTTGCCGCAAATCACGGAAGCGAAGGTCCGTCCCCTCGCCGTCACCTCGGCAACGCGGGTGGGGCAGCTCAAGGACGTGCCGACGCTGGCGGAAACGGTGGCCCCCGGTTTCGAAGCGGCCACGTGGTACGGCATTTACGCCCCGAGGGGAACGCCGCAGCCGGTGATCGACAAGGTGCAGGCCGCCTACCTGAAGGTCATGAATGACAAGGCATTCACGGACCGCCTGTCCGCGCAGGCCATCCAGATGCTGCCGGCGGGCAAGTACACGGCCAGCGCACTCGGCAAACATACCGAGAGCGAGGTGGCGCGCTGGAAGGTGCTGGCGGCCAAGGCAAATATCTCGCTGGATTGAACGATGATTAAGACTCGCGTAGAGCATGACGCCTTTGGTCCGGTTGATATTCCGGCTGACCGGTACTGGGGCGCCCAGACCCAGCGCGCATTGGCCGTGTTCGACATCGGCACCGAGCGGTTCCCGGCATGCCTGATTCATGCGTTCGGCCTGCACAAGATGGCGGCGGCCGTTGCGAATCTGAAGTGCGGGGAACTCGAGCCCGGTTTGGCCCAGGCCATCGTCGCCGCCGCGGCCGAGGTGCGCAGCGGTGCCTTCGATGCGCACTTTCCGCTGACCATCTGGCAAACGGGGTCTGGCACCCAGACCAATATGAACGCCAACGAGGTCATCGCCAATCGTGCCAACGAGCGGCTGGGCGAGGCGCTGGGCACGAAGCATCCGGTCCATCCCAACGACCACGTCAACCGCTCTCAGTCGTCCAACGACAGCTTTCCGACCGTGATGCACCTGAGCGCCGTGATTGAGCTCGAAGACCGCCTGTTGCCGGCGCTGGGCGCGCTGCGTGCCAGTCTGCAGTCGCGCGCGGCCGCCTTTGCGGACATCCTCAAGTTGGCCCGCACCCATCTGATGGATGCGGTGCCAACCACGCTGGGACGGGGCTTCGAGGCTTTCGCGGCCCAGGTGGGCCATGGCATCGAGCGGGTGGAAGCTACGATGCCGCGCCTGCTGTCCCTGCCGCAGGGAGGCACGGCGGCAGGCACGGGGCTCAATGCGCCGGCAGGTTTCGCCGAGGCATTCTGCGCCGAGGCGAGTCGCTTGACCGGCCTGCCATTCCGTCCGAACCCATGCAAGGTCGAGGGCATGGCCGCACACGATGCGCTATTGGAATTGTCCGGCGTGTTGAACGTCATCGCGGCCTCTTTCATCAAGATCGCCAATGACCTGCGCTGGATGAGTTCCGGCCCGCACTGTGGCATCGGAGAGCTTGTCATGCCGGATGAGGGCCTGACATCGTCGATCATGCCGGGAAAGCGCAATCCGACCATCGCCGAGGTCATGGCGCAGGCGGGCATGCAGGTTGCCGGCAACCACGTCACCGCAACCATGGCGGGGGCATCCGGCAGCTTCGAACTTAATGTGGCCAAACCGGTGCTCATCTACAACGTGCTGCAGTCGATCCGTGTGCTTGCCGATAGCGCTCGTACCATGGCAGAACGGGTGATTCCCGCACTGGAACCTGATCGTGATCGACTGGCGCGCCAGCTTGACGCTCCGCTCCTGGCAGCTACCGCGCTCAACCCGCATATTGGCTACGATCAGGCGGCGCGGATCGTCGCACATGGCAAGGCTCACGGTTGTACCGCACGCGAGGCGGCCGTCAACCTGGGAATCCTGAGCGGCGACGAGTATGACCGTCTCGTTGATTTGCGGCGCATGGCACATGGTGCGGGATAACCTGGGCAGACTGGGGCCACTATGCGCGAGATCGGGGATTCTTTTCACGCGGGCAGTGTGCTGCGACACCGGCGCGAAATATAGAACGTGTGGTGCATCAAAGGTCCGGGAATTCCGGGCCGCCGGGAGTGTCCCTGCTTCCCCACGGTGGAGCGTCCACGATCTGATTTTCCCTCACCCTAAGGCGCATTCGTGCTTTATGGGTTCTGTCCATCAGCTTCAGGCCGTCGCAGTGGAGCGCGATTCCCAGGAACCGCCGCCAGCGTCTGGCGGATGCCTTGCGCATATGGCGTCTTGTGGATCGGGCCGATCAGCTGGTGCAGCGCCGAGTCGTCCAGGATCAGCGGCTCGGTTATCAGGTAGTGCATCTCCACCATCTCGCGCATGAAGGGGTTGAACAGGCCAATGAGCCGCAGCATCGTCTTGCCCGCCACGCGCAGCCTGAGCTTCGCGCCGGTCTGGCGCTCCATTTCCGCGACCAGGTCGCGCTGGGTCGTCGTACCGGCACCCCCGAGGTGCCAGATCTTGCCGAAAGCGGCGGGTGTATCGGCAAGCCGCGCGACCACCGGGCCGACATCCGGCACGAACACGAACTCGTGCGGGCGGTCGATCGGGCCGACCATGTCGGCGGTGCCGCCATGCACCGCTGCCTGTGCGGCGCGATGCAGCAGGCTGGCCTCCACGCCGGGGCCGTAGAAGTCCGGCAGGCGCAACACGGTCGCGCGGATGTGGCCGTCGGCATGGGCCTGCATCAGCAGGTCCTCCTGGGCCTTGCGCATGCGGCCTTTAAAAGTGTGCGGTTCGCGGGGATGGCTTTCGCGTACCGGGTTGGATCCCGCCCGTCCGTAGGGATATACGGTACCAATCAGGATCAACTGTCTGACACCGGCGGCCACCGCCCCATCGAGAGTCTGGCGCATCAGCTTCGGGTGCAAGTCGAACTGCCAGTAGTCCACGCCGACCATGTAGATCAGCGTGTCCACACCGTCCGCTGCGGCGCGCACCGAGGCCGGCGAATCCGGATTCCAGGTAACGATTTCGGCCAATGGGTCGGCGCCGAAGGCTTCGCGCAGGCTGGCGTCATTGCGGCCGACGACGCGGTAGGCGCGGCCTTGGCTGCGCAAAGCCGAGGCGATGCTTTGGCCAATGACGCCGGCGGCGCCGAACAATGCGATCCTGGACATGGTGGCTTCCTTTGGGTTGGGCGAACGGGTTGCGAATCACTGCAGTGTGCGCATGGACAGTGAAAAAGAAAATTGCCTAGAATTCGCTAGGAGCTAAACAAATTTGCATACCATGGCCGACAGCGAACCGAATTGGGAGTGGTACCGGAGCTTTCTCCAGGTGATGGAGACCGGCTCGCTATCCGCGGCGGGGCGGGCGTTGGGCCTGACGCAACCGACCGTAGGGCGGCACATTGACAACCTCGAGTCGGCTCTGGCGCTGACGCTCTTTACCCGATCCTTTGATGGCTTCGCGCCCACGGACGCCGCGCTGGAACTGAGGCCCTATGCCGCCGGTATCGCTGCCACGGCGGCCGCCCTGCGCCGGGCGGCAAGTGGCCACGGAGCCGGCGTGCGAGGCACGGTCCGAGTGACGGCCAGCGAGGTCATCGGCGTCGAAGTGCTGCCGCCGGTCCTGGCCGCGCTGCATGGCGAGCATCCGGAACTGGTGATCGAGCTGGTGTTGTCGAACCGGGCCGACGATCTGCTGCATCGCGAGGCGGACATTGCGGTACGCATGTTCCAGCCGGTGCAGCAGGCACTGGTGGCCAAGCGCGTCGGCAGGATCGAGCTCGGCCTGCATGCCCATAAGCGTTACCTTGCGGCCCGGGGCGTTCCCAGGTCGATGGAGGCATTGTCCGGCCACGCGCTGATCGGCTTCGATCACGAGAACGCCTATATTCGCCGGTTCCAGGAAAAGGTCCCTCAGTTTTCGCGGGACCGCTTCGCCTTCCGGGCCGACAGCGACCTGGCTCAACTGGCAGCTATCCGCGCCGGCCTGGGCATCGGTGTGTGCCAGTCAGCGTTGGCCGCGCGGGACAGCCAGCTGGTGCGGGTTCTCCACCGCCAGTTCTCGCTGACGATGGACAGCTGGATTGCCATGCATGAAGACCTGCGGGCAAGCGCGCGCTGCGCCGTGACCTTCGCGGCACTGGCGGCAGGGTTGTCCGCTTATAGCAAGAGCGCGTAGCTCCAATGGCGCTAATCAGGTTAGCCCTGGCGCTGCCGACGCTTGGTTGTCGAATTGGTCCCCGATCCGTTTGGGATGCTAGTGGCGGCTGGCGACGGCGGCGTTGATTCGCGCTGCCTCGGCGCGCGCGTCGGGCACGCCGATCACCAGGCGGGCCCAGTCATTCCGGGCAAGTTCGATCACGATGGTCTGCAGCTTGCGCGAGGTGTAGACGAACTGCTTGTCGCCGCCGTTGATAAAGGTGCCGGCGGCGATCAGGCCCGGGAAGTAGGTGCCTGGAAGGCGCAGGCCTAGCGCTCTGCCATCGAAGCCATTGTCTTCGGTAGCGCCGCGAACCTGCGCCAGCGGCACGCGAAAGCCACGGCGCAGCGACCAGATCGATTCCCACGGTGTCAAACGGACAACAAGTTCGCGGTCGGTTAATTCAAGGCGAGGCATCGCTACTCCTTGTTGGGATCGTAAGGGGGCAGGTGACCGAGCAGACGCGCGCCGAGCAGTTCGGCAGCGTCTTGTCCATAAGCCTGCAGGGCATCCCGGCAACGGGCAGCGATCGGCAGATCGGCCGGTGCGAGTTCGCGCAGGGCGGTGATGAGAAGATCGAGCGCGGCCGGGTCCCGGTACCATTCGCCGACAAGAACCCGGTCCAGCACCTTTTCGAACAGGCCGCGCTTGGAACCGAATGCCTTGTACAGGCTGCCTCGTTGCAACGCCGTGGCCTCCACCAGGTCGTCCACCGAGCAGGCGTTGTAGCCAATACGGCCGAAAACCTCCGCCGCGCAGGCGATAACAACGTCTTCGTCGAACGTCCTTGGTCGACCCATGCAACACCATTGACCTGTTATGGAACGATTGTTCAATAACGCCAGTGTGAGGGTTTTTGAACGACCAGTCAACATCAAGCAGGGCAGCATCCGGGCCGAATAACGATTGGTCTGATGTCACGCAGACCGAGAGCATCGACCGGGCCTTGCAGGCCGCTGGCCCCATCGATGTACTGAAGCCTTACGAGCCTGTCGCTCATGAAGTGTTCGCGGGATTCAGCCAGCTCTGCGCAGTGACGACTGCGACGGATGTCGCCGAAGGCGTCTGGGATGCCGCCAACGACACCTCTGATCGGCTGCACTTCCCGGCGGGTGCCGAAACCGTTGCACTGGCGCGGGCTGTCTGACGGCGAGCGTCGCCGCGACTCGCCTGGTGCGGCGGGCGGTCAATGTGGACGAAAGTAGGCGTCTCCGGCAAGGCACTTGCCCCAACGCGCGGCGCAAACTTGTCCCTTTGAAATTTGGCTGCCCAATTACTGCTCAGCCGGACACTGGCTCTGGTCGCGCCGCCCACGCGAACGAGGCGAGCGCCGAGAAGAAGGGCGACGACGTGGAGGATGTCGAGTTCAAAGAAGCGGGCGCCAGGCAGTAAATTAGCCGAGGTCGGTCAAACTTGGTGCCTTCAAGAAGCGGTTGTTTTTCGTACGTTAGCGCCTACGGCCACCTTGTCAACGCGGGACTCCGTTGTGTTTTGCCTGTGAAATCAGGAAAAGCGGCAGTTCTACGGTGAATCCGTTTTGCAGTACCCCTCTCACTGGACCGCAATTGGGTTCCCGTCCTTTTGCAGTCCCGGTCACTATTTCAATTCGCATTGCATGCAGACTCCCGCTGGCATTCCCGGCGACGTCAATGTATGCGAATTCCGTAGGCTGACAGGCAGAGAGGTCGTCGAAACAAGGGAAAAACCGTAGCGCGAAAAGAAGCCGGGGCATTTTGCGGTGGCGAGGACCGCGCGTTCGCAGCCCTCTGCACGCGCGCGCACCAGAACGGCAGATACCAGGTGTTTGGCAATTCCGCGATCCCGATATGGGGGCAGCACCGCTACCGAACAGACGACTATCACTTGCCCGTGCCGCTCCGCTCCGGCACAGGCGACAACGCGCCCCTCCATTAACGCAATGTGGAACGAATACTGCGGCCACAATGTGTTTTGCATTAATCCGCATTCGTCTAGCACCGCAGTAATTGCAGGCAGGTCCGCAACGGTGGCGGATCGAATCTGTAATGATCTAATCATTGCTGCACAGCGCCCTCAAAAGCACCTTTATTCATGAGGCAGTTACTTAATAGACCGCTCCACCATACCGTCACGCGGTTCGTTTGCATACGTGTCCGAAATTCCGGAGGGGTAGATCTAGGGGTAAATCCTTATAAAGCAGAAATGGATGTGCGCATCTGTGCCATGGATCTCGGACTCAGAGGTGGCGTCCTGGCCCCATCACGAAAAAACGGCGCCGCTGACCGCGCCGAAGTAGGTGTGGAAGATCGTCGGCGAGAACACGTACGAGTCGCCCAGCGGGTTGAACAGGATGGTCGAAATGAAGTACGGCGTAATGCCGCATGGCATCGTAGGCGCGCCGTCGTCACTGGAAAACCGGTGCGGGAGCTGCCGAAGGTGTAAGGCGCGCTCCACGTCAGCCAATCCCCTCCTCCTGCAATGCCTGCTTCACCGCCGGTCGTGCCCCGACCCTCGCCCGATACGCCTGCAGCGCAGGCCAGCGATCAAGCGACAGCTTGAAATGGTCCGGCCATCTCAGGATCGTGAACAGGTAGGCGTCCGCGACGCTGAACTCTCCCATCAGATAATCCTTGTCCGCGAGCTGCGGAGCCAGCCAGTCGAACCGCTGTGACAGGCGCGCCCACGTCGCCTCTTTCTGCTCCTGCGGCGTGCCGGGTTTCCAGAACGGCCCGAAGCCCTTGTGCAGTTCGGACGAGATGAAGTTCAGCCATTCCTGCAAGCGATAGCGCTCAAGCGTACTGCACGCGGGGGCAAGTCCTTGTTCCGGAGCCTGGTCGGCGATGTACTGGACCACCACGGCCGCCTCGGTCAGCCGGTCGCCCTGATCGAGCTCCAGCGTCGGCACATAGCCCTTGGCGTTGATGGTCTTGTAGTCGGCGCCGCGCTCGGTTTTGTGCGGCTCGGCGCGCAGGTCGACGCGCTCGGTAGAGAAGGGAAGGCCGGTCTCGATGAGGGCGATATGTGCCGCCAGGGAACATGCGCCGGGAGCGTAGTAGAGCTTCATGATGGGTGCCTCCTTGGTAATGTGCGCCAGCTTGAGGACGTCAGGTGAGATTTAGCAATCGACATGCCCAAGCCGTTTCTCTGCGCGCTGGTTGCCGAAGTCGGAAGCTCGCAATCACGGCGGCGCAGTGCTTCCCCTGCCCTCGGCGGCCGGTGCCTGCGCGCCGGAATGGATTGCAAGGCGCGTAGCAGAAATTGCCACGCGGGTGCTTGCGGCCGCTGTTCCGCGCCATCGATGCCGTCGGCGTCGATGCCATGCATGCGCACCATGGTCCGGCGGCGCAGGATCCGTCCATCCCGGAAAGCGAGCAGGAGGCCGCCCGCCTGGCGCCGCATGCCCACTATCCCGCGGCTGGTGGAACTGGTGCGCACCGGTGCGGTCGATCCGGCCGCCATCCTGACGCGGCGCGAGCCGATGACCTCGGCGATCGAGGCCTACGAGGCCTTCGACCAGCGCCAGCCTGGCTGGATCAAGGTCGAACTGCAGCCCGGGTCGGTCCACTAGCCGTGGGGACCCGGCCGAGCATCTGACATGGCATGCCGCCGTCGGCAGCGGCGACATGCGGCCAGGCGCGCCTACTTGCGCTGCATGTCGATGACGGTCGGCTTGCCGTCGATCTTGTCGAAGGTGACGGAAACCGCGTCGCCCTCCTTGAAATTCCTCAGCGAGGCGCGGTCCTTGACCGGGAACGCCATAGTCATGGCGGACATGCCGAGGTTCTCGATGGGGCCGTGCTTGAGCGTCACCTTGCCGGCCGACGCATCGATCTTCCTGATCTCGGCTGGCACAGGCTGGGAAGCCTGCTTTGACGCCGCGGGTGCCCTGCTGTCCATGCCGTGCATGTTGTGGCTGTCCATGGATCCCGCTGCGAATGCGGTGGAGACGGTCGAGGCGGCGACGATGGTGAGCGCGAGTGCGAGAGTCTTGCCGGGTTTCATTGCGATTCGTCCTGAAGTGGAGAGTGGGTAGGGACTGGGGGAACTCGGGTCTGCCGTCGGCGCATCAGCCAATACACCGCCGGCACGACGAACAGGGACAGCAATGGGGCAGTCACCATGCCGCCGACCATCGGTGCGGCAATGCGCTGCATCACTTCCGAGCCCGTGCCATGCGACCACATGATGGGGATCAGGCCGCCGAGGATTACCGCGACCGTCATGGCCTTGGGGCGCACGCGCTGCACCGCTCCTTCCCGGATCGCGTCGAGAAGTGCCGACTGCGTGGTTTCGCCACGGTTTTCGCGTTCATTCCAGGCTTGTTTCAGATAGAGCAGCATGATGACACCGAATTCCGCCGCCACGCCGGCCAGCGCAATGAAGCCGACGACGCCAGCCACGGAGAGGTTATAGCCCAGCAGATAGAGCAGCCAGAAGCCGCCGATCAGCGAAAGTGGCAGGGTGCCCATGATCAGCAGCGCCTCATCCAGGCGGCCGAAAACCATGTAAAGCAGCACAAAGATGATCAGCAGCGTGAACGGCACCACCAGCTTGAGCCTGGCCGTGGCCCGTTCCAGGTACTCGAATTGTCCTGACCAGCTCAGCGCATACCCCGCCGTCATCGGCACCGTCTTTGCCACCACGGCCTGCATCTCGCGCACGGCTGAACGGAGATCCCGTCCGCGAATGTCGACATAGATCCAGCCGGACAAGCGTGCATTCTCGCTGCGCAACATCGGCGGGCCTTGCACGACCTCGATGCGCGCCACGTCCGCAAGCGTGATCTGCAGACCCTTGTCGGTGACGATGGGCAGGGCGCGCAATTGCTCGATGGAATCACGGTAGTCGCGCGGATAGCGGACGTTGATCGGAAAGCGCGCCAGCCCGTCGACCACATCACCGACATTCTCGCCCCCGATCGCGGATGACACGATACTCTGCACGTCCTCGATGTTGAGACCGTACCGGCCAGCGGCGCCGCGGTCGATGTCCACATCGATATAGCGGCCGCCGGTGAGACGTTCGGCAAGCGCCGAGGTAACTCCCGGTACCGTCCTGACCGCCTCTTCTATCCTTGTGGCGAGCCGGTCGATCTCTTTCAGGTCCGTGCCGGCCACCTTGATGCCAACCGGGCTCTTGATCCCCGTGGCGAGCATGTCGATGCGATTGCGTATTGGTGGCACCCAGACGTTCGACAAGCCAGGCACCCTGACCACGCGATCCAGTTCCTCCACCAGCTTGTCGGTCGTCATGCCCGCGCGCCACTGGTCCCGCGGTTTGAACTGGATGGTGGTCTCGAACATCTCGATGGGCGCCGGGTCGGTGGCGGTATCGGCGCGGCCGGCCTTGCCGAATACTGTCGCCACCTCGGGCACGGTCTTGATGAGCCGATCGGTCTGCTGCAACAGCTGCGCCGCCTTGCCGGCGGAGAGGCCCGGCAGCGCCGACGGCATGTACAGCAGGTCCCCCTCGTCGAGCGGCGGCATGAACTCGCCGCCGATGCGCATCGCGGGCCAGGCGGTTGCCGCCAGCAGCAGTACCGCGATCGCAATGGTGGTCTTGGGGTACGCCAGTACTCTGGCAAGCAAGGGCTGGTAGCCGCGGATCAGCCAGCGGCTGAGTGGATTGGCCTGTTCCGATGGAATCCTGCCGCGAATCATGTAGCCCATCAGGACGGGCACCAGCGTGACCGACAGGCCGGCCGCAGCCGCCATGGAATAGGTCTTGGTAAACGCCAGCGGCGAGAACAGCCGCCCCTCCTGCGCCTCCAGCGTGAATACGGGAATGAAGGAGAGCGTGATGATCAGCAGCGAAAAGAACAGGGCCGGGCCCACTTCCGCCGCGGACTCGCCAGTGACGCGCCAACGCTCCTGTGTGCTCAATGGTCGTTCGGGATGGTCGGCGTGCCAGCGTTCCAGGTGCTTGTGGGCGTTCTCGATCATCACCACCGCCGCATCGACCATTGCGCCAATGGCGATGGCGATACCGCCAAGCGACATGATGTTGGCGTTCACGCCCTGGTAGCGCATCACCAGGAACGCGGCCAGCACGCCGAGCGGCAGCGAGACGATGGCGACCAGCGCGGACCGCAGGTGGAACAGGAACACCAGGCACACCAGCGCCACCACGATGAATTCCTCGATCAGCTTGCCAGTCAGGTTATGCACCGCACGCTGGATCAGCGCTGAGCGATCATAGGTCGTCACCACCTCCACGCCCTTGGGCAGGCTCGTTTGCAAGGAGGCGAGCCTGGCCTTGACCGCGTCGATGGTCTCCAGCGCATTCTTTCCGGAGCGCATCACGATGACGCCGCCCGCGACTTCGCCCTGGCCGTCGAGTTCCGCGATGCCGCGCCGCATTTCCGGGCCAAGCTGAATCGTGGCGACGTCTCCCAGCCGTACCGGGATGCCGGCCTCGCTGGTGAGCAGCGGGATCTGGCGGAAGTCATCGAGCGTCTTCAGGTAGCCGCTGGCGCGCACCATGTATTCGGCTTCGCCCAGCTCCAGCACCGATCCGCCGGTCTCCTGGTTCGCCCCCTTGAGCGCCGCCAGCACCTTGGCCTGCGACAGGTTATAGGCCCGCAGCCGGTCCGGCATCAGGACGATCTGGTACTGCCTGACCATGCCGCCCAGCGACGCGACTTCGGCCACATTGGGCAGCGACTTGAGCTCGAAGCGCAGGAACCAGTCCTGCAACGCACGCAACTGGCCGAGGTCGTGCTGCCCGGTCCGGTCGACCAGGGCGTACTCGTAGATCCAGCCTACGCCGGTGGCGTCCGGGCCCAGGGCCGGCCTGGCAGCGGCGGGCAGCCGGGATTGCACCTGGTTCAGGTATTCCAGCACGCGCGAGCGCGCCCAGTAGAGATCGGTGCCATCCTCGAACAACACATAGACATAGGAGTCACCGAAGAACGAATAGCCGCGCACGGTCCTGGCCCCGGGCACGGACAGCATCGTCGTGGTAAGGGGATAGGTGACCTGGTTTTCGACGATCTGCGGGGCCTGGCCGGGAAACGGCGTGCGGATGATCACCTGCACGTCGGACAGGTCCGGCAGCGCGTCGAGCGGCGTGCTGCGCGCGGCCCACAAGCCCCACGCGGTCAGCACGACCGTGGCCAGCAGCACCAGGAAGCGGTTGCGGATCGAAGCCAGGATAAGCCGCGCGATCATGGCCGGGCTCCCGGGGCAGAAGCTGCGCGTTCCACCGATGACAACGTCGCCGCACCGTCGCGGTCGAGTTGAAAGCGAAAGCGGATACGGTCGCCGGGCTTGAATCCTTGCGGCATGCCGGAAGCGGGTGCGGCAAAGTCCATGGTCATGGCCCCCCAGCTGGCCGACGGGATCGGCTCGTGGGAAATCGTCATGCTTTTCGCGCTGACCGCCTCCACGCGTCCGGTGCCTTCGTGCTCCGGGCCTGCGGCGGCAGCTGCCGGCGCGGCTGGTGCTGCGGTCATGCGCTGCGTGGCACCGCGCAGGCTGGCTTCGGAGTCGAGCAGGAACTGGCCGGAGACCACTACCTTTTGTCCGGACTCGAGGCCCTCGAGCACTTCGGTCTGTCCGCCGGAAGCTGCGCCAGTCCTGACCTCGACCGGGCTATACCCGCCGGGACCGGTTTCCACCATGACGATGGTGCGCGTGCCGGTGCGGATCAGCGACTCGGTCGGGACCAGCAGCCGGTCCGTGCCAGCTGCGGCCTCGAAGCGGGCCGTCACGAACATGCCTGGCAACAGCTGACGGCCCTTGTTCTGCAGTTCGATCCGCACCCTGACAGTACGGGTGCCGGGGTTGATGTCGGGCAGGATGGCGTCGACCTTGCCGGGCAGCGCTTGTCCAGGCAGGGCGGCCGCGAGCGCGGACACCGCCTGTCCGGGCCGTAGCCGCGAGACATAGGTCTCCGGCACCTCGGCCAGTACCCATACCGTCGCCAGGCTGGCAAGGCGAAAGAGCGTCGTGCCGGGGGAGACCGTCATGCCGTCGCGCGCGCCGACCTCGGTGACGATCCCGTCCACCGGACTGGTGATGGCAAGCCGCGGCTGCAGCTTGCCGGTGTCCTGCACCAGGCGGATGTGGCTGTCGGTCATGCCGGCCTGCCGCATGCGGGCCATCGCGGCTTCGCGCAAATCGCCCTGCAGGGTTGCGCCCATGCGGACCACCGCCAGGTATTCCTCTTGCGCAGTGACCCATTCCGGCGAATAGATCTGTGCCAGCGGCTGGCCTTTGCGCACCGGATCCAGCGTCGTCCTGGCATACGCGTGCTCGACGAACCCGCTGGTACGGGCCTGCAGCACTTCGATGCCGCGCTCGTCGATCGCAACATTGCCCGGAACTTCGAATGCGGAGGCCAGCCGGCCCGTCTTGACCTCTGCCGTGCGAACGCCAAGGTTCTGCGCCACGCGGCTGTCAACGGTGACGGTCGCGCTGCCACCCGCTTCCTCGTACACGGGCGACAACGGCATATCCATGAAGGGCGACTTGCCGGGTTTGTCGAAGCGCTGGCCCGGCACCATCGGATCATGCCAGTAGAGGATGCGCTTGCCCGTGCCCGGATCGATATCGCCGGCCTTCAGGTTCGCCGCCCCGGTGCCGCTGGCCGGCGTGTCCGACGCGGCGATCTGCCGGCGCCCCTGTTGATGGCCGAGATAATAGGCAGCGCCAGCGCTCGCCAGCACGAGCAGAACCACCAGGGTCCGTGCCATCGCGGTTTGCTTCATGGTTGGGCTCCTTGCGGCGGCATGGCTTGCGCGGCGGTCGGCAACGGCATCAGGAACGTGAGCTCGGCCCAGAGCCTGGCGGTCGCTGCCTCCAGCCGGAGCCGATCGAGCGACAGCTCGAGCGCCTTGCGGCTGGCCTCGGCCACGGCGGCCAGGCTGCCGGCGCCAGTGCGATAGGCGCTCAGGGCCGCCTCGGTTTGTGCCTTCGCCAGCGGCAACGTGGCATTGCGATAGCGCTCCAGGCGCGTCTGGCTGAGTTGCAGTTCGGCCTGCTTGCCGCGCAGCTGTCCAATCAGGCCACGGCGTACCGATTCGGCTTGCGCCCGCGCAGCGTTGGCCTGCGCCAGCCTGGCGGCCAGTTCGCGGTCCTGGCGATGTTCCTGGTCCCAAGGTAGCGGCAGCGAGACGTTCAGCGACACCATGTTCGAGTAGGCGGGGCCGCGCTGGCTGTACATCAGCTCGACGCTGACATCCGGCACCTTGTTCTCGCGCGCGACGCGGCTCTCGGCCTCGGCCACGCCGGCTTGGGCCTGCGCGGCAGCGAGGTCTGGCAGCTGCGCGGCGCCGGCGGCATCCAGGGTATCGAGCCAGGCCGGAGCATCGAGCGCGGGACGCTCGGCCAGCGGCAACGCTGCCGCATCGCCGACCCACCGGCGCAACATCGCCCGGGACGAGGCGACCGCGGCGCGGGCTTCGTCTTCGCGATCCTGCAGTTGCTGCGATTCGATCCGGGCGGCCAGGATCTCGGCGCGCGAGCCGCGGTTGCCGCGATAGGCGGCCTGTGCCGCATCGATCAACAGCTTGATCGATTGCGCCTGTTCGGCGAGCAGCTCGTGCGCGCGTTCCGCATACCAGCGCTCCAGCCACGCCGTGGCGGTGCCGCGTTGCACGTTGGCCAGCGCCACCATACGTTGCGCCTCGGCCGACGACGCCTCGGCCTCGAAGCGCTCGGCGCGGGCCTGGCGCTTCGCCGGGCGTGTGAATTCCTGCATGAGGCTGATCGACCTCATGGTCATCGAATCGGTGCCCAGCGAGAACCGGTCCGGGCCATTCGCCGGGACGTTGTTGACGCCGACCTTCAGGACCGGGTCCGGCATCTGCCTGCCGGCCACAGCCATCTCGATGGCTGACTGGACTGCCGAGCGCGAGGTCTCGGCATCGGCCGAACGCGCCGCGGCGAGCGCGAGCGCTTCCTGCAGGGAAAGGGCTGGCGCGGACTCCGCCCATGCCGGGTGGATCACGGCAAGCAGCGTGAGCGCGAGCGCCAGCCGGCGCCCGCACTTGGTGGATAAGTGCAAATGCATAAAGCCTCCGCAAAGCAACGACCACCCTGGAGCCGATGGCTCAGGGCACGACAACAGGCGTTGCTGCGGAGGCTACGTTCGGAAACAGCAGTGAAGGATGGGGAGGGGGCGTGGCGGCGCCCGGGGAATCGCATCGCGGGGAGCGGCCAGGCGATGTGCCAGGACCGGTATCGGCGCGGGCACCACGACATTGACCAGCACCGGATGGAAGGCGGGAATCTGAGGCGTGGCATGGTCGGCCGACTTCGAGCCGAACTGGCAATGCTCCTGGCATAGCCCGTCATGTACGCCTGGCCCGGCGTGTTCCATTGCCATGTCGGGGCAGGCTTCAGTCATGCCCGCGATCTCTTCCGTCGCGCTCAGCGAGTACCGGCTGCCCTCGCACGCATACGCCGCCGCTGCCAGTTGCACTGTCAGGAAAGCGCTCAGCAGGAAGGCGGCAAGCCAGAGCCGACGAATAGTAGTACGCACTTGAGATACCTGGGTTGCCGGAATGGTAGCAGCGTTTGACTGCTTGCGGCATAAGCCGGTTGGCGGAGCCTGTCGTCCGTCTGTTCCATCATTGCCGCGTGGCCCCTGGCGTCGTCGACGCCAGCGAAGACCCGACTGACAACGCTCGTTGCACCTTACCGGGATGTAATGGTTGCGTAACGTCTTGGTGAGGGAAGGCCCCGTACCCTGGACCGGTACCGCCGCGGTTTTTGCCCTGGTCGCCCTTGACCTTACTACCATGGGAAGGTCTAGGCTGCCGTCTTTGGGCGCGATGGCGGACTCCCCACTCGGACCCCCAGTGATCGCAGGCCCAACAACCAAGGGAACCAGGATGAACAGGACGAGCAGCGACCGCGATGCCAAGATGCCTGGACGCCACGGTGGCGCACAGGGTGACCACGCCCATCATCACGAGCATGCGCATCACCATGTTCATGCTCATGAGCATTCCGGCACCGGGACCGAGCCAGCCCCGGCGCAGCCTCCCGCCGAGGGCACGATCTATACCTGCCCGATGCATCCGGAAATCCGCCAGGACCATCCGGGCAACTGCCCGAAATGCGGCATGACGCTGGAACCGTTGATGCCGGAACTCGATCAGGACGAAAACCCGGAGCTGGCGGACTTCCGTCGCCGCTTCTGGTGGACGCTTCCGCTGACCGGCGTGGTGTTCGTACTGGCGATGTTCGGGCATCGCCTTGGCTGGATGGACCTGTCGACGCAGAGCCGGGTCGAGCTTGCCTTGTCGACGCCGGTGGTGCTGTGGGCAGGGTGGCCGTTCTTCGTCCGGTGTTTCCAGTCGATCGTCAACCGCAGTCCCAACATGTGGACATTGATCGGAATCGGCACGGGCGCCGCCTATCTCTACAGCGTCGTTGCGACCGTCATGCCGGCCGCCTTTCCGCGGGCCTTTGCCGAGCATGGCCGCATCGGCGTCTACTTCGAGGCCGCGGCAGTGATCATCTCCCTCACTTTGCTGGGACAGCTGCTTGAACTGAAGGCCCGCTCCCAGACCTCGGCCGCCATCAAATCGCTGCTGGGGCTGGCGCCCAAGACGGCGAGACGCATCGGTCCCGGCGGGATCGAGGAAGACGTACCCCTGGCCCATGTGCATGTTGGCGACCTGCTGCGCGTGCGGCCCGGCGAGAAGGTGCCGGTCGACGGGGTCGTGACGGAAGGCACCAGCGCCGTCGACGAGTCGATGATCACCGGCGAGCCGATTCCCACCACCAAGCGCGCCGGCGACCGTGTCATCGGCGCCACCATGAACACATCGGGCAGCCTGGTGATCCAGTCCGAAAAGGTCGGCTCGCAGACCGTGCTGTCGCAGATTGTCCAGATGGTTGCGCAGGCGCAGCGCTCGAAGGCGCCGATGCAGCGCTTGGCGGACAAGGTTGCCGGCGTCTTCGTCGTCGGCGTCATCGGCATCGCGGTGCTGACCTTGGTCGCGTGGGGACTGTTCGGTCCCGAGCCGGGCTGGGTGTTCGGCCTGATCAATGCCGTCGCGGTGCTGATCATCGCCTGTCCTTGCGCGCTGGGCCTGGCCACACCGATGTCGATCATGGTGGCAAGCGGCAAGGGGGCGTCCGGCGGCGTGCTGTTCCGCGACGCCGCGGCAATCGAAAACCTGCGCAAGGTCGATACCCTGATTGTGGACAAGACCGGGACGCTCACCGAGGGCAGGCCGGTATTCGAGCGCGCGATCGGCGCCAATGGCTTTACCGAGGAAGACGTGCTGCGGTTGGCTGCCAGCCTGGATCAAGGCAGCGAACACCCACTGGCGGCAGCGATCGTCGAAGCCGCCCGTAGTCGAGGCCTGCCGCTGGACAAGCCGGAAAGCTTCGAGTCGAGTTCGGGGATTGGGGTAAGGGGCGCGTTGGCAGGCAGCAAGATTGCGATCGGAAACACCGCGCTCATGGAAGCCGAGGGCGTGGCCACCGAAGCACTGGTAGCGCAGGCGGACGCATTGCGTGCGCAAGGCGCCAGCGTCATGTATCTCGCGGTCGACAGCAAGCTTGCAGGCCTGCTCGCCGTCTCCGACCCGGTCAAGACCACCACGCCCGAGGCGCTGGAGCGTCTTCGTGAAGAAGGCATCCGTGTCGTCATGGCCACTGGCGACGGCATCGCAACCGCCAGGGCGGTGGCCGCAAAACTTGGCGTGGACGAATTCCATGGCGAGGTCAAGCCGGCCGACAAGCTGGAACTTGTCAAATCCCTGCAGCAGTCCGGCGCGGTGGTCGCCATGGCCGGCGACGGCATCAATGACGCGCCGGCGCTGGCGCAGGCCGATGTCGGTATCGCCATGGGCACCGGCACCGATGTCGCGATGAACAGCGCCCAGGTCACGCTGGTCAAAGGGGATTTGCGCGGCATCGCCCGCGCCCGGCAACTCTCGCACGCGACCATTCGGAACATGAAGCAGAATCTCGGTTTTGCGTTCATTTACAACGCCCTCGGCGTGCCGCTGGCGGCCGGCGCGCTGTATCCCGCGACGGGCCTGTTGCTGTCGCCGATGATCGCGGCGCTGGCGATGAGCCTGAGTTCGGCCTCGGTCATTGCCAATGCGCTGCGTCTCAGGGGCGCTGCTTCGTAAGGCGGATGCGCATGGATACGGGGTAACCCTCTTTATTTTTCAGGAGTCAGGTGTAGTCGATGAGGCTTATTGGTGCAGGGGCGACATGAACAAATCAGGCAAGCCACGCTGGCGGATCGTGGTGCTGCTGGTGCTTTGCGCGGCGATTGCCGCCGCCGTTGCACTGCAGACCAGGCGATACCTCGATACGCCATCCGATGCCGGCAAGACAGGCGATATACGGAAGCTGCGCATCGACGCCACCGACGCGGCCAGCGTCGCGCAGGGTCGCAAGATCTACGCACAGCAATGCGCCGCATGCCATGGCGCCAAGCTGGAGGGCCAGCCCAACTGGCGCGAGCGGCTGCCGAACGGCCGCATGCCGGCACCGCCGCATGATGCTTCCGGCCATACCTGGCATCATCCCGACGCCGTGCTGTTTGCGATTACCAAGAATGGGCTGGTGGCCGGGGTGACGGCTCCGCAGGGGTATGTCAGCGATATGCCGGCCTTTGGGCAATCGCTGTCCGACCAGGACATCGTTGCCGTGCTGGCGTATATCAAAAGTACCTGGCCGCAGAAAATGGCTGCGGCGCAGCGGGAGGTGACGGAAGCGCAAGATCGTTGACGGCCCGTCGGCAGCAGGGCGACGGGCCGTCCAGTGCAATAGCGTCGCGAAGGCCTCCAGTATGTTGAGCGAAGGGCAACAATTGGCGCAGGACGGGCGATGAGCAGGGCGTGAGTGACAGGTTTGCAGCCAGGTTGCCTGGTTAGAAACTCAGGGCTGCAACATCGGATAAACGACCAGGCCGATCAATGCGGCAGCGGTGATGATGACCGGCTCAGGCAGCTTTTTGAACTTCAGCAATAGTGCGACCGTGACCAGCGCCAGCAACAGGGTGGGGCCATCGACGATCGAGCGTTTGGCCAGCACGATCACGGCCCCGGTAATCGCGCCAATCGCCGCCGCCGTGACGCCGTCGACAAAGGCGAGGATAGCGGGAATCTTCCCGTATTTCTTGAAGTAGGGGGCCGGCAGTACCGTGAACAGGTAGCACGGCAGGAAGGTAGCCAATGCCGCCACACAAGCCCCCGGCAGTCCGGCCACCAGGTAGCCGATGAATCCCACCGTGATGACCACGGGGCCAGGAGTAATCATGGCCACGGCCACCGCATCGACGAATTGCTTTTCGTTGAGCCAGTGGTATTCCGTTACCACGCCGCCGTAGAGAAACGGCACGATCGCAAGACCCGAGCCGAATACAAAGGCGCCCGCCTTGGCAAAGAACACGCCAAGCTGTGACAGCAGCGGCCAGTCGAGCGCGCTGAAAAGCCCGCTTGCGGCCGGCATCTGCGTGGCCGCCAGCGCATTGGCGCCGCTTTGGCGCAGCCACTTCGGGGGAGCGCGCCAGAACCAGACCAGTACGCCGGCGGCGAGAAACAGCCAGGCGATTTCGGATTCGGTGATGACGGTCACGGTAGCCAGCGTCAGGTAGACCGCCCACAACAGCTTGTCGCGGCCCACGCTCTTGGCGGTCAGCTTGTATGCGCTGATGGCAATGATGCCGATGACGGCGGCGCCCACCCCATAGAACACGGACTGCATCCAGGTCAGGCCGCCAAAACGGACATAAGCCCAGCCCAATCCCAGCACCATGAGAAAGGACGGCAGCACGAATGCCAGGCCGACCAGCGTTGCACCCCGGATGCGGTAATGCACGTAGCCGAGATAGATGGCCAACTGGGCGGCCAACGGGCCTGGCGCCAGTTGCGCCAGTGCGAGGCCTTCCTTGTAGTCGCCATCGGTGATCCAGCCACGCCGCTCCACCAGGTCGCGGTGCATATAGCCGGCCAGTGCTACCGGGCCGCCGAAGCCAAAGGTTCCCAGGCGAAGAAAATAAGCGACCAGCTGCCAGAGGGTATAGGCGGGACGGTCAGGGCCTTGCTGTGGTGCCATGGTTCTGTAGGGATCGATTCAGGGTCTTGGGTTGGCTGAAAAATGCGCGTAGAGCGAATCCAGCACCGAGCTGATTTCCGCCAGCAACGCGTCGTCATCCTGCAGCCGCGCTCGCGCGCCGCCCAGCATGGCTTCGAAGCCACTGGCCTCCGGCACCGAGATGCCGCCGATATCCAGTGCATGGATCATTCTGGCAAGCCGGCCGAGTCCCCGGTTAGCCTCGAGTCCAAAACTGGCCAGCAGCACTTCGAAGGAAACGCGATCGCCCACATGCGTAAACGTCGCTCCGTCGAAGTCGAAGCCCAGTGCATCGTCCGGGCAATCGGCGGGGCTTTCCAGCCAGAGGAACCGTGCATGGGGATCGACGAAGCGCCGGATCAGCCAGGCGCTGGCCACGCGGTCCGCCCACAGATGGCGGCGCGTGGCCCAGCGCCGCCCCTGATATTGCGCGGCATCCCGGCGCGGGATCGTACGGGTGAGCGGCTGGGGCTCGCCCGGCGACTGAATTGCCTCGATGGCCCGGCTGAAATCATTCCATCCCGCTTCTGCGCGGCGCGACGCCTCATTCGGAAAGAAGTCGATCCGGCGGATCGCTTCATAGGCGCGCTCGTGGCGGCGCAGCAGTCGATTCAGTTCAGCGCTGTTCTGGTCGGAGAGCCCGTCAAGCGCTTCGGCCAGCGCAGCCTGCAGTTCGTCATAGTCAGCGCCGCGGTCGAACAAGGCGCGGAACGCGATCTCGTCGTCCGGAGTTCCGGCACTGACTTGCAGAAGCCAGGCTTGTCCGTTTTCCTGCCGGGTTTCGTCAGCCAGCTGGCGCAACTGGCCGACCTGCTCCACGCCCCCTGGCAAAAGATAGGCGCCGTCACGCAGCGCGGCGCACCCCATACTCTTGATCGCACGCCAGATCCGCATGCGCGCGGTGGCGCCGGACGTGGGAAGCGTGACGATCAGCAGCGCCCAGGATGGAGTGATTGCGGTCATGGGCGCATGGTAGAAGCCTATAACGCCTATTTCAACGTTGTAGAGATCTCTACAGTGGGAAGCCTTTCGGGTCACATCAGAGGTATGGGACGAGTGTTCGCCACACCAAACTCGTGTGGTGAATTGACGGTCTGGCAGCGAGGGAAAGACCTGCCCAATCTGTTCAGTCCGTTTGCACCACCGAAGAGGCAGAGGGGGACCGGGCTCAGCCGGTCCATCAGCTACGCGCTGGTCGAGCGCCATGGCGGTCACATTACCGAGTAAAGCACGGTCGGGCAGGGCGGCGAATTTAACGTCTCGCTACGCGACCACGGATCCGCGGTAAGGGAAGAGCCGGATGACGGGGTGTCATAACGACTCAGCCTCAGGCTGCAAAGCCTCGGCCATCTGATCCACCTGCATCTTGATCATCGCCAGCAGGCAATGGACGCCGTGGCATCCCTCGGACCGTTCGCTTTCCACTTCCAGCAGCGACAGGACGCTGCCCAGGCCGGCCTGGATCCGGTCGAGGGCTTCCAGGGTTTCCGCGGGAATGCCGACGAAGATGGTTTCGTGCTTCGGATGGGTTTTCTCTTGCATTGCGTTCTCCTGAAGAAGGTTGGGAGACCCGCCTGATGCAAACGGTAGAGGGTGGCGGGCCTGGCAGCGGGGGTCACAAACCGGTTCATCAACGAAGCCCGGCCAGCCTTTCGGCTGCCCCGCCCGGCCCGCCATAGTGGAACGACGCGCGCGTGCGTGTGGAGATGGTCGCCTGAGCGACCATCCGTTGATGATAAACGGGTTGTGACGCCCGATCACCGTTGTTTCGGTGATGCCTCTAGTTTTTGCCTTTTCAGTGGGGATGGCGATCAGACGATTCGCAATTTTTCTTTGGGGGCGTCGGGACGCGGGGCCTCGGGGCAGGTCGGTTGAGGCTGCAGGTGAACTTGATCAGTTGCTGTTGATGTGGTTGCCCCACCGACTGATGTCCACCCGCTTCTGCCACCCGGTCTGGAAAGGAGATGACCGGAAACGGCGCGCCAAATCTGACGACGTTTCGTAAGCTAGCCACCCGATGGATCAGACAAGCGGAGTAGGCGTCCGGCCGGTAGCTATCGGGCCTCTGCATCGTCTACGTCCGATGTGAACATGCGACTACCCCTTTCACCCACACATTCCATGACCCTCGTCCGCCTTCCAAGAAACGTACTTGCGCTAGCTGCGGTCTGCCTGACCTCGCTGATGTTCGGCCTGGAAATATCCAGTGTCCCGACGGTCCTCTCGACCATTGAGAATGTGCTGAACGCCGATTTCAGCCAGATTCAATGGATCATGAACGCCTATACACTTGCTTGTACCACGGTGCTGATGGCGACTGGGGCGCTGGCGGACCGCTTCGGACGCAAGCGCATTTATCTGGCAAGCATCGTGCTGTTCGGGCTCACGTCTCTGGGCTGCGGGCTCGCGCAAAGCGCGCCCGTGCTGATCGCCAATCGGTTTCTTCAGGGAATCGCCGGCGGCGCCATGCTGATCTGTCAAGTGGCAGTGCTTTCGCATCAATTCCCGGAGGGGAGGCAACGCAGCAAGGCATTCGGCGCCTGGGGAATCATCTTCGGCATCGGCCTTGGCTTTGGGCCGATTATCGGCGGCCTGATCGTCGCAGTTGCCAACTGGCAGTGGGTGTTCCTGGTTCATTCGCCGGTCGCTATCGTTGCGCTGGCTCTGGTCCTGGCCGGCGTACAGGAATCCCGGGACCCAAATGCGCAACAGCTGGACGTTCCTGGCATCCTGACTCTTTCCGTGTCGTGTTTCGGGCTCGTCTACTTCATCACGCAAGGCTCGGATCTCGGGTATTCCAGTCCCACTGCATTGAGTCTCATGGCCGCGACGGTATCGAGCTTCATTGCCTTTGTCTTTGTCGAGAAGCGCAGCCCTCGACCCATGTTCGACTTTTCGGTGTTCCAGATCCGCTCGTTCTCAGGAGCGCTGTTCGGATCAATCGGCATGAACTTCAGCTACTGGCCGTTCATGATCTATCTGCCGATCTATTTTCAGGGCGCCCTTGGCTACACCAGCGTGACCGCCGGATTGTCGCTGCTCGCCTATACGGTACCGACGCTTATCGTGCCACCGGTTGCAGAGCGACTTGCACTCAGGTTTGAGGCGCGCAGGGTCATCCCGCTCGGCATGTTTACTATCGGCCTTGGCTTCCTGCTGATGATGTTTGGCGCTGGCGCGGAGCACGCTAGCTGGCTCACAATGCTGCCGGGTTGCCTGTTGTGCGGAACGGGGCTGGGCCTGACCAATACACCGGTCACCAATACAGCCATGGGTGCAGTCTCGCCAGATCGCGCAGGCATGGCGTCGGGTATTGATATGAGCGCGAGACTGATCAGCCTGGCCGTCAATATCGCGCTGATGGGCCTTGTTCTTCTCGAGAGCGTGCATGCTTATCTCACGCGCGCACTTTCCAGTTTTCCAGAAACCTCGTCGCTTCGTTTGCTCGCAGCGCAGGTAGCCGGGGGCAATATGGGGCATCACACGCAGAGCGGCGCCGAAATCGCGGCTGTCGACGCGAACGGCGCGATCCTTCATGAGGCTCTCGTACACGGCTTCGGGTTCGTGATGCTGTACGGGGCGATCGGGGCTTGGGCTTTCGCCCTGCTCAGTGTCGCAGTGTTTGACGCTGGCACGCGCGCACATCGCCAGGCACTTGCAGTGGATAGCGGTGTCCGCCGTCCAAGCTCGTAGAGCAATCATCGGAGCGGAGAGGGTTAGCGGCTCACCAGCAAGTTCAAACTCCACTTGCCCGCAAAGGCAGGCTCCCTTGTACGACGACGTGCGTCGATTCATTTGGAGTCACGAAGACTTTTCCGTGGAGCGCGGACGTAATATTGCCACGCAGCACTGGCGACAGACCGGCATTCACCGGCCTGCGCAGCCCTAATCAGCCGTGATGTTGTTGGCCTTCACCACCTCGCCCCACATTTTGTAGTGGGTGCGGGTCAGCGTTGCGAGCTGCTCGGGCGTGCCGCCGCCGGGCTCGTCGCCGCGGTCGACGATGCTCTTGACGACGGCCGGGTCCTTCAGCGCCGTATTCAATGCGCCGTTGGCTTTCTTGACGATGTCAGGGCTCAGGCCCGGCGGTCCGTACAGGCCGATGAACGAGATGATGGTGAAGTCCTTGATGCCGCTCTCGGTGGCGGTCGGCACGTCCGGGATCATGGCCACGCGCTTGGGTCCGGTGACCATCAGCGGCCGCAACTGGCCCGACTTGATGAAAGGCGCGACGACCGACGTGGCATCGAACATCGCATCCAGGCGTCCGGCCATCAGGTCGACCATAGCCGGGCTGCTGCCCTTGTAGGGAACATGGTTCATCTTCGGCCCGCCCATGCGCTCGCGCAGCAGTTCCATCGTGACATGCGGCAATGCGCCGGTACCGCCCGAGCCATAGTCGATGGTCTTGCCCGACTTGTCGCGCGCCTTGACCTCCTCGACGAACTGCGCGTACGTCTTGATGGGCGAACTGGCGGGCACGACGAGGACCAGCGGCGACTGCAGCATCACGCCTATCGGCGTCAGCTTCTGCGGATCGACGATGCCAAGCTTGGTGTAGACGTGCGGCATGATCGTCATCGAGCCGTTGCCTACCAGCAGCTTGTTTCCGTCGGGCGCCGCGCGCATGACCTCGATGGAGGCGATATTGCCGTTCACGCCGGCCTTGTTGTCGATGACAAACGACTGACCGAGCGAACTCTGCAGGCCGTTAAGCAGCGCGCGTCCCGCGAAGTCGGTCTGGCCACCGGGCGGAAAGCCCACCAGCAGCGTTACCGGCTTGGTCGGCCAGTTGGTCTGCGCCCACGCGGCGGTCGTTGCCAGCGCGCCAAGGCCGAGCGCTGCGACGCTCAGGATCAACGCGGAACGGCGCGAATTCACGGGCGATTTCTTGGTGATTGTCATGACAGGTCTCCGATTATGTTTTGACTGGGCCGCAGCCCAACGGCGTTTCAGGCCGTTTTTTCCATCGCTTCCCACATCCCGTTGATATAGACCGCGCCGAGTGCCCGGTCATAAAGGCCGTATCCCGGCTTGCCCGTCTCGCCCCAGATCATGCGGCCGTGGTCGGGGCGGTAATAGCCCTGGAAGCCGACGTCGTGGTACGCCTTGACGATCGCGGCAATATCCAGCGAGCCGCAACTCGACAGGTGGGCGGTTTCCTCGAAATCGCCTTCCGGCGTGATCTTGACGTTGCGGATATGGGCGAAGTGGATGCGTCCCATGCCGCCGAACTCGCGCACCAGCGCCTCGACGTTGTTCTGCGGGCCGGCGCCAAGCGATCCCGAGCACAGCGTCAGGCCGTTTGCCGGCGTGTCGACGATGCTCAGGATGCGTGCCAGGTCGTCGCGGTTCTTGACGATGCGCGGCAGTCCGAAGATGGGGCGCGGCGGATCGTCCGGATGAATGGCCATCTTGATGCCGCACTCCTGCGCCACCGGAATGATCGCGCGCAGGAAATGCTCCAGGTGCTCCCAGAGCCTGCCTTCGTCGATGTCGCGATATTCGGCGAGCAGCGACTGCAGTTCTCCTGGCGCGTAGCTGGAATCCCAGCCGGGCAGGGCGATACCCTGGCTGACGTCGACCTGTTCTACCTCGCGGGTGCTGAAGGCAAGGCAGGTCGAGCCGTCATCGAGCTTTTTTGCCAGTTCCGTACGGGTCCAGTCGAACACCGGCATGAAGTTGTAGCAGATGACCTCGATGCCCGCCGCGGCCAGGTTCCTGATGGTCTGCTGGTAGTTCGCAATCAGCCGCTCGCGGGTCGGCTTGCCGAGCTTGATGTCCTCATGGACCGGAACCGACTCCACCACCTTGAACTGCAGCCCAGCCGCCTCGATGGTGGACTTGAGCGCCAGGATCTTGTCCAGCGGCCATACCTCTCCGACCGGTTCGTCATAGATGGCCGAGACGATGTGCGTCATGCCCGGGATCTGCCGGATGTATTCGAGGGGGATCGGGTCGGTGGGGCCAAACCAGCGGAACGACATCTTCATGGGTGGGGCTTCCTTGAAGTGGGCGGACAGGCAATCCGGCGTGGACCGGCGCGCGTCATGGCCGGGAGGTCGCGCGGCATTGGTGTACCGGATTGGATTATTTGGTTCACCAATTATGAACAGGTTGCCCAGTTTTGCCGTCATGGTTTACCATGGTCTGTATCAGGCACTGCCTGCCACTGCCTTCTTGTGGCGAGTGGTCAACCGGTGATCACATCAGGCAGCCGCCGCCTTACCTGCAATGCCACATTCCACCAGCGATCTCGCAACCCGTCCGATACTCGAGACCCCTCCAGCGGCCAGCGACCGTTCGTACTTGAGCCTGGCCAGCCAGGTGCAGGCATTGATTGCATCCGGCGAGTTCTCCGCCAATATGCGGCTGCCGTCCGAACGCACGCTGGCCGAGCGGTTCAGCGTCAGCCGTACCCTGGTGCGCGAGGCCATCATCGCGCTGGAGGTTCAGGGACTGGTCGACGTGCGTGGCGGCTCCGGGATCTACGTCTGCGCAGAGGCGCCCGCGCCCGGTCGCGAGCCGTTCGAGATGCCCTGGCGGCCGGGACCGATAGAATCACTGCGCGCCCGGGCGCTGATTGAATCGGAAATCGCCGGCCTGGCGGCCAGCGAGCGCAAGGACGGCGACCTTGACCGTATGTTCGCGGCCCTGAGCCTGATGCGCGAGCACATGGACGACAAGCAGGCCAACGAGGCGGCGGACCGGCAGTTCCACCTGTGCCTGGCCGCATCGACCGGTAACAGGGTCCTGCTGCATATGGTCACCGCACTGTGGGACAGCGGGCGCAGCGATCCGCTATGGGGCAAGATCGAGGAACACTTCCATACCACGGGGCTGCGGGAGGCATCGCAGGAAGACCATCAGCGCATCTTCGCGGCGGTGATGGCGCGCGACGCGACAGCGGCGCGGGCCGCAATGCGTAACCACCTGGAGAGGGTCATCAGCGAGTTTACGCAGGCGTGGCGTTGAGGATAGCCCGTTGGGCGTCGCGCCCGACCCCATACCTCAACAACTGGCGCCGACCACCAAACGGTGTCGGCGCCCTTGCGCGCATGTCCCGACCTGCGTCAGGAGATAACGTCTTGACGACTCACAACTAGCGCCCACCCGTACTCTGCACTTCATCGAGTAGCGCGCGCGCAGCCAGCTTGCCAAGATTGTTGCCAGCGAACGGGCTGTCACCTGTGAGGAGCTTCCGGTCACGGAAAGTACTCCCATCGATTTTGGTGTTTACGATCTCGACTCCCATCGCTGCAAGCTTCTCGCCAAAGAACCAACGCAAGGGGCCGGGCATATAGCCAATATCCGGGGTCTGCTTGTCCATGGAATCTGGAAATGCGCAGATGCGGTAGCCGCGGAACAGATCTCCACCGTTAGGTTCGTCGACGCTTGCGGAAAGCAGGGCGGCAGGCCCATGACAAAGCGTGATGATGAACCTGTCGTTTTGCATGGCCCACTGAAGCGTTGCCTTCATATCTGCGCTGAAGGGTAGCCCCATCAGGGCACCATGTCCACCAGGGATGAAGACGGCAATGTAGTTTGCATCCGTGTTCAAGGAACTGACCACGTCAGCAAGCTTGAGGGGCTGCTGGAACTTTTGCTCGTACTTTGAGTAGAGGGACTTTATCTCGGCGTCCTCGGAAGGGAACGCCCACCATTCGAACTTGGCCGGGTTGCCGGATAACGTGGCAATGTCGAACTCGAAGCCTGCGCGGTCCAGGTGATACATGGGCAGCAGGGTCTCGACGGGATGGTTGCCAGTAGAGAAGAAGGTACCGTTTCCGGTGAGGAGATAGCGCTCGTCCGCAGCGACGAGCAGGACTTTCCAGCGGCCGCCCTGATAAGCGTCCGGATAGTCGGCGTCGGAGAGGTCCGACTTTGGCGAAGTGAATTGTGAGAGTGAGTATGGGGAGGGGAAGAACGCGTTGCGCTCGGCTTGATCAGGCGTCGGCTGCTTGCTGTCGGTCTGGGACGTCATGATGGGCTTCCTTCTAAGGATGAACGGGTTTTTGGTGCTTAGTTTCCACCGGCTTTAAGGATGAGGGGAAATCCCCCAATCACCAGCAGGAGCCATGCATTCCGGCACCTTGCTATGTGCACTGCACTCGCTCGCTCGTATCAACGCTTTTTCGCACCGGCGGGCGATGACCGTTCGGAGGCAGGTAGATCGCCTAATCGGCGGGCGGCAGGTTGGCAGAGAGGTCGGGGAAATGGAGTTCGCCTTCGTAGGTCTCGGCGCCCGCTTTGAGTATCGCCTTCACACGCGCCTGTATCGCTTCGTTGGCTACGCAAAGATCGGCTTCATGCGCTTCGACCAACAACCCTTCGGAGAACGATACATCTGAGCCCATGTCCACCGCCTTTTTCAGGTGCGCGATGGTGGTGGTGGGGAAGGTCGCAATGCGGCGTGCGAGCCTGTCCACGAATGGCCCCAGTTCATCGGCCGGCAGCGCACGATTGATATAGCCGTAGTGGTCGGCCAGTTCTGCCGAGAAGTCTTCGCCGACGAGCAGCACCTCAAGGGCACGTGCGCGCCCCATGCGCCGCGGCAATCGCTGTGTGTTGCCCCCGCCAGGGACCAGTCCGCAGACGACTTCGGGCTGGCCGAACACAGCCTTGCCGATCGCGGCGAAGCACATGTCCGCGGCCAGCGCGATCTCGCAGCCGCCGCCACGGGCGATGCCCTCGACCTTGGCGATCACGGCTTTTGGCATGTTGCGCAAGCGCTCGCCGAGCATCTGGGTCAGGCGGAAGGTACGTGTATTCGAAGTCGTTTTCGGTGCGGAGCCGACACGGCGCAAGCCCGAGTGAGCGATAAAGAACTTCGGAACGGCGCTCTGCAGGATGATGACGCGCACCCCCGCATCCTGTTCCAGTTGGCGGGTCACGCGGTCGAACTCATCCGACAGTACCTCATCGAGCAGGTTGAGCGGCGCATAGTTCAATGTAACGGTGGCGACGCCGTGGCGGTCCTTGGTGACCTGGATATGCTTGTAATCGGCGTAGTTTGCGCCGCCCCCTTTGGGCAGAGCGGAGCTTTCGGACGCTCCAGCCTCGGCCGAGGCGAGCAACATTCCCGGCGCGAGTGTTGCGGCGCTGATGGACTGGACAAAGGAGCGTCTTGAGATAGTCGACATGGCAGGTTCCTTGGATTCATCTCGCGCTTGCCGAGCCGGGCCTGGCCCGTAGCTGGCGGCGCCGGAGTGCTTAAAGATGCGCGAACCAATCTATGCCTTGCGATTCCCATTTGCGAGAAACTGTTAGTGGAAACGCGAGACACGCCGTTCGCATCGCTGACGCAATCATTCCCGTATCGCTGCGGTGTTTGCAAGGAGCCTCCCTAAGTGGGGGGGTACCCAGTACAGGTCCTGGCAATGCTGAAAGCGGCGTTCGGATCAGCCCAGGAGGTATCACCGAAGTACAAAGCAACGCCCGGAAACAGCGGCGAGTTGGCATCGCCGGCCAAGCCCCCCGCCGTCCCCCCCCTCTGACGGTATCTCCTGCCCTTGTGGCTTGACTTCCGTTTCGGCGATCATGCGTTACAGTCGCATCCGGACCTGCTCGGCTGATCCTAGTGAAGGAAAGTTAGATGCGAGTGGCAAGAAGACCCTCTTGCCTTGGGGAGAAGCTTCATAAGTGTCCCGAGATGCAGCCGCGGGTAAAGCGTCCGCTGAATAACCAGCATGACCCGCAGGAAATGATTGATGCCATGATCGATGTCATCACCGCCGCGTCGCATCGCTACCGAACCATCACGCCTGATTCAGCCGCCGAGATGGTGCGCCGGGAGCAGGCGGATGAATGGGGTGTGATCGTGTAGTGGTCGCACCCGCCGTTAGGAAGAGCCACGCATGACCCAATCATCGCCGGTCGCTGCTGCGCAACTGCCCCAATGGCGGCCAGCCTTGATCCTGACAAAGCTGGCGCCTCCGAGAACGCGCCACTATATCCGTCGCAAGCGCGCCATCGAGCTATTGCGCCCAGGCATGGAACGCAAGCTGACGGTTCTGGTAGCCCCCGCCGGCTTCGGCAAGACTTCGCTGTTGAGTGAATGGAAGACGGTCATGGCGCAGGAAGGCTGCGCCGTTGGCTGGCTCAGTATCGACCGAGACGACGACGATCTCTTCCAGTTCGGCGCCTACCTGCTCGCAGCGACCAGGGATGCCTGCGGCCGGGCCGGCGTTCAGATCCCGTGCGGCCTGGCGCCGGACCCGTTGGCGCCGGCGGACGCAATGTTTGCCGAGCTACTCAATGCGGTCTTGGCGCTGCCGTGCCGGATGGTGCTGGTGCTGGATGATTTCGATCGGCTGGCAGCGCCCGCCATCCACGAGGCGGTGTTCCGGCTGCTGCGCTATGCCCCGGAGAACCTGCATTTACTCGTCGCGGGGCGGGGCGAGCCAGGCTTTCCGCTGAGTTACTTCGAAGCCCGGGGTCAATTGCTGCTGCTGGATGCGGAAGCCCTGCGCTTTGACAGCGCCGAGACGCAGGCGTTTTTTTCCGCCGTTTCCGGGCATGAGCTGAGCGCTGCCCAGACTGAGGTCCTGCTTCGAGCGACCGAAGGCTGGGCGGCTGGCTTGCAATTGGCGACCTTTGCATTAAGCGCAACCGACAAGCCTGACGTCTTTGCCGAGCGCTTGCCATTCGTCCGGCGCAGCGTTGAAACGTATCTGAACGAGAACGTATTTGTTCACGTCCCCGAGCCGCTACAGACTTTTCTCCTGCAGACCTCGGTGCTGGACCGAATGTCGGTGCCCTTGTGCGAGGCAGTGACAGGCTCCAGCAAGTCGCATGCCACTTTCGAGTGGCTGATGGCTCGGAATTTGTTCGTCAGACCCCTGGACGCCGAGGGCCAGTGGTACCGCTATCACGCGCTGTTTGCCGAATACCTGAGAAAACGCCTGGTCAGGGAGCGTCCGCACGAAGTTGCCGAATTGCATCGCCGGGCCAGTGAATGGTTTGCGGCGCAATCGCTGTGGCAGGAAGCGGTCCGGCATGCCTTGGCCGCGGGGGATGTCGATCGCGCCGCCGGCTGGGTCGAGCAATGCGCGATGACCCTGGTCGAGGCCAGCGACGTGCGGACGGTGCTGAGCTGGGTTGCCAAGCTGCCCCCCGAGGCGGTGCATGGCCGGCTGCGCCTGCGCCTGGCGCAGGCCTGGGCGCTCGCGTTGACGATGCAGACAGTGGCGGCCAAAGCGGTGTTGCAGGCGGTCGAGGAGGACATCGGCCACGGGCGGCTGCCCTTGACCGAGGTAGTGCGCGTCGAGTTGCAGGCGGTCACGGCGCTAATCGCGGGTCTGTCCGATGAAAGCGAACTCTCATTGGAAATGGGCCGCAAGGTGCTGGCGCTCGGCCCCGAAACCGGCTCATGGGAAGAGGGCATCGGGCTGACCACACAGATCTTCGGGCTCAGCTATGCAGCGGGGTTTGACGAGGTCGAACGCCTGCGGCGCACGCTCACCCTCAATACCGGCGCTGATACGCCGATCTACGCCAAGGTGTACCGGCAAAGCATGGTTGGGCTCAGCTTGTTCGTGGAAGGCAGGCTGGGCGAGGCCGTTCAGACCCTGGAGGATGTGCTGCGCGAATCCAACGCGCGCGCCGGCCGGCAGTCTGCCGCATCGGTGCTCCCGGTCGGCTACCTGGCCGCCATCCACTATGAATGGAATGACCTGGACCGGGCCGCCGAACTGCTGGAAGGGCGGCTCGAGATGGCGATGCAATCGTGCTCGCTGGGGCCACTGGTCGGCTTCTGCGTGACGCTGGCGCGCCTGAGGCTGCTGGCGGGGAAGCAGGACGAAGCCTATCGGGTCGTAGAAAACGCGGAAGCCGTTGCCAGAAGCCGCCGATGGCTGCGCATGCAGGTCGCATGCAAGGCCGAGGCGATCCGGATCGGTATCCGGTCCGGCGACCTGGGCCGCGCCACGAGGATCGGCCACGAGTTGGAAGCGCTTGTCGGGCAGCGGCCAGCGGGCTTGCAGGGCAGCTACCTGGAGACCTGGCAGCGTTTCCAGATGGCGCATTGCCGTCTGCTGGTGGCGCGTGGCCGGGCGGCGGAAGCGGTTCCCATCTTGCGGGGCGTGCAGGCTGAGTTGCGTGCGGCGGGCATGCAGTACCTTTCCGCCCAGATATCAGTGATGCTGGCGGTCGCCCTGCACAGTGCGGGCGAGCGTGTGGAGGCTGTGGAGGCCATGCGTGCCGCGCTCACGTATGGCCAGGCTAACGGTCTGTACCGCGTGTTTCTCGATGCCGGGCCTGCGGCCCGGGAAATCCTTGACGCGCTGCGTCAGCAGCAAGACCGCCTGGCCGAGGTTGAGCCCTGGTATGTGAGGAGGCTATGCGCGGGCTTCGATGCGCCGGCAAGCGCGCCAGACGCCGCGGATGACCAGGTGGAGCCGGCGTCCGCCAGCAGGCTAAGCGCCCGTGAAGTGGAAATTCTCGACTACGTGGCACGGGGGCTTTCCAACAAGGAGATTGCCCGCGCCATTCGCGTCGCCCCGGAAACCGTGAAGTGGCATCTGAAGAATATCTTTGAGAAGCTGAAAGTGAACTCCCGCATCCAGGCGGTCCGCAGCGGCCTGGGTCGGGACCTGCCTCGGGTCGCGCAGCGCCCCGAAACGCGGAGCTAGCTTGCCGGGGGGTGTTTCCAGGGAGATACGTGATGAACCAGATCGAGATCGTCAAGGCATTCTTCGCCCGCTACCGTGAGCATGACATAGACGGCATGCTTGCCATGTTTTCTCAAGATGCGCGGATCGACTATGTCCCCATGGCAATGGAGGGGCCGGTTGGCGAGGCCGGCAAGGCAATCTGGCGCGCACTGATGGATGGTTTCCCGGACTTGAACAACCAGGTCACCGCGGTCTATGGCGACGATGACCAGCGCACCGCGATTGCCGAGGTGACCATCACGGGCACGCAGGCCCGGGACGTGCTCGGGATCGCAAGCCGAGGCCAGTCCTTCTCGCTGCCGCACGTCTTTATCGTTCGTATGGACACGGATGGCCGGATCGAATTCATGCGAGCTTACTGGGACAACGCGGCGTTCTATGCCGCGCTGACGCCTGCAGCGACCTAGCACGGGGCTACCGCAGCGGGTTGCACCTCGGTTTGGCGCGCAACCCGCGCCGGGTCATGCGCCGGGTTTCAGTGGCTGGACGGTGCCTCTGCTCCATGGCCGGTCTGTGCGCGGACCAGTTGCGCGTCGAAGGCCAGTCGCTCTGCCTCGGCCCTGGCGCTGCGGTCGAAGCGCGAGCACAGATATGTGACCAGGAACGCGAGCGGGACCGTGAACAGGGCCGGGTGGTCGTACGGAAAGATGGCTGAAGGATGCCCCAGCACATTCTTCCAGACGGCGGGGGAAAGTATCACCAGCGCGACCGACGACGCCAGGCCCGACGCCACGCCCCAGACCGCGCCCCGGGTGGTCAGGCCGCGCCAGTACATCGACAGCACCAGCACCGGAAAATTCGCCGAGGCCGCTACATTGAAAGCCAGCGCGACCAGGAACGCCAGGTTCTGCCCCTTGAAGGCAATCCCCAGCAGCACCGCGACGATGCCGATGGCGAGCGTGGCCTTCTTGGTGACGGAGACCTCGGCTGCATCGGTGGTAGAGCCGCGCCGCAGGACACCGGCGTAGATGTCATGCGAGATCGCGGAAGCGCCCGCGAGCGTCAGGCCAGACACCACGGCGAGAATCGTGGCAAAGGCGACCGCCGCCAGGAACCCGAGGAACAGGTTGCCGCCGGTCGCGCTGGCGAGATGCATTGCAACCATATTGCCGCCGCCGAGCAGCTTGCCGCCAACCTGGCCGCCTTCGAAGTAGCGCGGCTCGGTACCGACGATCACGATGGCCGCAAGACCGATGGCAAACATGGCGAGGAACATGTAGCCAATGCAGGTGCTGGCCACCAACACGCTCTTGCGTGCCTCGCACGCATTCGGCACCGTAAAGAAGCGCATCAGGATATGCGGGAGTCCCGACAGCCCGAGCACGGTGGCCACGCACAGCGAGAGCGCCGAGACCGGATCGGCGAACAGCGTGCCCGGCGCGAGCAGGGCGGGGCCGCTGCGGTGCACCGCGATTGCCCTGGCAGCCAGCGCTTCAAGGCTGAAGCCAAAATGCCCCAGCGCCAGGAGCATCAGCAACGAGCCGCCGAACAGAAGCAGCACTGCCTTGACGATCTGCACCCATGTCGTGGCGATCATGCCGCCAACAGTCACGTAGATCATCATCAGCGCGCCGACCCCGACGACGGCATAGGCATAGTCGATGCCGAACAACAACTGCACCAACTCGCCGGCGCCGACCATTTGCACGATCAGGTAGAGCAGCACCACCACCAGGCTGCTGGCCGCTGCAATGCAGCGCGTGCTGACGGGATCGAGCCGGTCCGAAATAATGTCGACAAAGGTGAATTTGCCGAGATTACGCAGCCGTTCGGCCATCAGGAACAGCATGACCGGCCAGCCGATGAAGAACCCGACGATATACAGCAGCCCATCAAAACCGCGTGCATAGACCAGGCTGACTACGCCGAGCAGCGTGGCAGCCGACATGTAGTCGCCCGCCACGGCCAGGCCGTTCTGCATACCCGTGATGCCGCCGCCTGCGGTAAAGAAGTCATTGGCAGTCCGGGTGCGCGAGGAGGCCCGGTACGTGATGCCCAGCGTCAGCGCGACGAAGAGCAGGAACATGGCAATGGCCTGGAGATTCATTGTCCGGCCTCCGACAGGATCTGCTGCACCATCGTCTCGAGCTTGCCGTTGGCACGGCGCACGTAAAACCATGTCGCGGCCCAGCCCAGCAGCACGATTCCGACGGCAAGGACGATGCCAAGGTTGAGCAGTGTTTCCGGATGAAGCGGCTCGGCCAGGCGTTGGGGCTGCATCGCAACCGCAAGCATCAGCGCGAGATGGGGGGCGAGGACCAGGGCCAGCAATACCCGCGAGAGGCGGGCGCGGCGTCGGACCAGTTCGCCGAACCTGGGATGGCGTCTGATGCGCTCTGTGATGGTGGAAGCTTGCATTGCTTTGTCTCCTGAAGCGGTTTTTCTAGTGATAAGGCACTTGCCACAGCGGCGTTGGCCGCCGGTTCATGGGTGGGTGCCGAAAGCAGGGGAAAGGGGCGGGGCGTTCTGGTACTTTTCGCGGAGCAGGCGCTTGTTGATCTTGCCCACGCTGGTCTTTTCGATTGCGTCGACAAAGAGCACCCGCTCCGGGATCGCATACTTCGAGATCGCGCCGCGGCGGACGAAGTCGCGCAAATGCTCCTGGATTTCTTCCGTCCCAGCGGACTGTCCCGGCCGCAGCACGACCAACGGCAGGGGGCGTTCGCCCCACTGTGCATCCTTGATGCCGATGACGGCCACTTCGCTCACCGCAGCGTGACGCGAAATCAGGTCTTCGAGCTCCAGCGACGACACCCATTCGCCGCCGCTCTTGATTACATCCTTGATGCGGTCGGTGACTTTCAGATAACCGTCGCTGTCGATCGAGCCAATGTCGTTGGTATGGAGGTAGCCACCGGCCCACAGGTGCTCGGACCCAGCCGCATCGCCGAGATAGCCTTGCGTGAGCCACGGTGCGCGGACCACGATTTCGCCGCTGGCTTCGCCATCGTGCGCAATGTCGCGCATCTCGTCATCGACGATGCGCAGGTCGACCAGCGGAACCGGCAAGCCGGTCTTGGTGCGGAGGTCGAGTTCGGTGGCGGCATCGCCAAGCAGCGAGGTCTTCACCTGCGCCAGTGTGAGGATGGGGCAGGTCTCAGACATGCCGTAGCCGGTGAACACGTCGATGCCGCGGTCGATGGCGGCCTGCGCCAGGCCGCGCGGCAGCGCCGAACCGCCCACGATCATCTTCATGCCGCTCAGGTCGACCCCGGCCGAATCCGGGTGCGACAGGATCATGTGGAGCAGCGTGGGCACGCCGTGGGAGAACGTGACCCGCTCGCCTTGCATCAGCCGCAGTAGGTGATCTGCGGCGTAGCGGCCCGGATAGACCTGTTTCACACCAAGCGCCGTTGCCACAAAGGGCATCCCCCACGCGTGCACATGGAACATCGGCGTCAGCGGCATGTAGACGTCGTCCCGATGCACGCGTCCCTGGCTGGGCGCAGCGGCCAGAGCCGCCATGGTGGCGAGCGTATGGAGCACGATCTGCCGATGGCTGAAGTACACCCCTTTGGGCAGCCCGGTAGTGCCTGTGGTGTAGAAGGTCGTGGCCCGGGCGTTCTCGTCGAAATCCGGGAAGGCGTAGTCAGGTGGCGACGCCGCCAGCAGCGCTTCGTACTCGGCGCTGAAGCCATCGGGCAAGGGCGCGTTGCTCAGTGCGAAGGTGTCGTCGCTGACCAGAACGAAGCGCTCGACGGTTTCGAGCTGAGCGCGAATCAAGGCGAGCGTTGGCAGAAAGTCGGCATGGACGATCAGCAGCCTGACGCCAGCGTGGTTCAGTGTGTAGGCTATCTGTTCCGGCGACAGCCGCACGTTTACCGTCATCAGCACCGCGCCCATCATGGGGATGCCGAAGTAGCTTTCGAGGTATCGGTGGCTGTCCCAGTCCATGACTGCCACCGTATCGCCCGGTGCAATGCCGAGCGATTGCAGGCCGCTGGCCAGTTGGCCGATGCGGTGCCGCATGGTCCAGTAGCTGTGTCGGACCTGACCGCGGTAGACGATTTCCTGCTCCGGGTTGACCGCCAGCGGCGCGTGCAGGAGCTGCTTGATCAGCAGCGGATAGGCGTACGCCGATGGCGTGCGGGGGATCGGGATAGGCCGTGTCACGGAGGAACTCCTTGATCGCTGTGGCAGCGGCCTGGGCAGCATGCCCATGACTTGCATGCAGCGCCAGGGACGCCGGATGCCTGCCAGCGTAAGCGCCATGGCGCGGCTTTCCAGCCCCCCAACAGGGGAGGCACGGGGCATCCCGAGGTTTGCCTCGGGGGGCATGGTGGGGTGCCTCCCCGTTCGGGTGGCTGGCTTGGCAGGCGCAACGGCCTAACCTGCGCTCCAACGACCGCGTCCAAGGAGACTGCAAGTATGGCTTCCTCACCTCGTCCTCAACCTGTCTTTCCCGATTTGGAGGGCAAAGTGGCACTTGTGACGGGCGCATTCGGCGGGCTTGGCCGCCACTTCGCGGTGACCCTGGCAAACGCTGGATGCCGCGTAGTGCTTGCCGGCCGCCGACTCGCCGAAGGGGAACGCTTGCTGGCGGAGATCCGGGCGACGGGCGCGGACGGATGTGTGGTTCAACTGGATGTGTGTGATCCCGATTCCGTATCCGGCGCCTTCTTCCGGGCCGAGCAGGCGCAGGGTACCGTGGACATCGTCGTCAACAGTGCTGGCATCGCAACCACCGGGCCCGCGCTAGAGACGAGTGAGCAGGATTGGGCGCGGGTCATCGATACCAACCTGACCGGCGCCTGGCGTGTGGCGCAGTACGCCGCCCAGCAGATGCGCGAAGCTGGCCGGCAGGGCAGCATCATCAACATCGCTTCCATTCTGGGGCTGCGGGTGGCGCAGCAGGTTCCCGCATACACGGCGGCAAAGGCCGGTTTGATCCACCTGACGCAATCGCTGGCACTGGAATGGGCACGCCATGGCATCCGCGTCAACGCCCTGGCGCCGGGGTACTTCGCCACTGAGATCAATCGCGCCTTCTTCCAGACAGACGGCGGGCAAGCGATGGTCCGGCGGATCCCTCAGCGGCGCCTGGGACAGCCCTCCCAGCTTGATGGCGCCTTGCTGCTGCTGGCATCGGGGGCATCGGATTACATCACCGGCGCCGTGTTGCCCGTCGATGGCGGGCATCTCGTCAGCACGCTGTGATGCGTCAAGCGATTCTCCACATCAGCCAAAGGACAGCCCAATGAACGATACGACTCACCGCAACTGGGACGCGCTGGCCCGGCTGCTCCTTGCGCGCGGGCTGATCGACCAGGCATCGCTTGCTGCCACCCGGCTTACCGGTGGCCAGTCCAATCCGACTTTCCTGGTCTCCTCCGGTGCACACCGCTACGTGCTGCGGATGAAGCCTGCCGGGCACATCCAGGCCAGGGCGCACGCCATCGACCGCGAGTTTCGGGTCATGAGCGCGCTCCAGGCCAGTAATGTGCCCGTCCCCGCCGTGTACCTGTACAGCGAAGACCTGTCCGTGGTTGGCAGCCCGTTCTACCTGATGGAGTACCTCGATGGCAGGGTAATGGTGGACCAGTCGTTGCCGGGAATGCAAAGCGCCGAGCGCAGGGCCATCTACGCGGAGATGAATCGGGTGATGGCAGCGCTGCATCGCATCGATGTCCGGGCGGCAGGCCTGGCCGACTACAGCCCTGTCGGTAACTACCTGGCGCGTCAGATTGCCGGATGGACGCGCCAGAGCCGTGCCACCGGCGCGCTCGAAAGTTCCGCCATGCAAGCGCTGATGAGCTGGCTCCCAAGGAACATCCCCGCGGGCGAGGAGACGCGTCTCGTCCATGGCGACTTCCGCCTTGACAATCTGGTCTTCCACCCCAGCGAGCCCCGGGTCATCGGGGTGCTGGACTGGGAGTTGTCCGCGCTGGGACATCCGCTCGTTGACTTTGCCTATCATTGCCTGAGCTGGCACATCCCTTCATCGCTGTGGCGCGGTATCGCCGATCTCGACTTCGCAGGCCTCGGTATCCCGAGCGAACAGACATATTTGCAGTGGTATGCCGAAGCCAACGGCACTGCGGGTATCGAACACTGGGACTTCTACATCGCCTACAACCTGTTCAGGCTGGCCGCCATTATGTTTGGTATCGCAGAGCGAGCGCGACAAGGCAACGCTGCCGCCGCGGATGCCGTCGAGACTGGCCGAAAGGCCGGGCCGATAGCCGACCTGGGATGGCATTACGCGATGCGCCATGAGGCCATCCGGCATCGCAATACGCATGCGCTGTCCTGAAGAGGACATGTGCCGACGCCGTCGCACTGGCGCGGGCTGTCTGGCGGCGGGCGTTGCCGCGACTCGGCCACTCGCAGCTCGGGTGGCGCTCACTGTTTGAACATTCCATACTAGGAGTGTCGCCCGCCGCATGGCCCTAAGACTACGAAATGGTCCAGTCTGACTTGCGCCGGGGTCGAGCAGCGTGCCAGTCACCGAACGTAGAGGAGGAGGCGAAGCTGAAGATGAAAGCGCCAGGCTTGCTCCTCGCCCTGTCACTCGCCATGGGGACTGCGCCGCACGCCGGTGCAGTTGGATGCGAACATGACATGCAATGCAAGGGCGAGCGCATTTGCCAACTGGGCCAATGCGTCTCTCCTGCGTCGACAGGCCCGAACCCAGAACCACCTGTCCAACCCTCTTCTGCGACAAAAATCGCCCCGCCACCCGAGCCACCTGCAAGGGTTCGTCCGGCGACGGGGAATGTCCCGCCAACCGGACAGCCAGCGAAGACCGCTCCGGCGAGAAAGAGTGGCACGGTATCTGAACAACCCGTCCAGCCCTCGGCGGCCAAAAGTGGCCGGACACCTCAGCAACCCGCCGTAGATTCCCCCGCCATGACGAATACTCCGGCACTTTCGACTGAATTTCGCTCTTGCTGCACTAAAATCGGCAAACTGCCCCTCGACCGGGAGCTGGACCTGGAGGACCTTGCCACTACGCCCAGTGATTTCTGTCGTGGGAAAACCATTGATGGAATCTCTCTCCCAGGTACTCCGTGCAATTGAAGTACCCACTTGCGGTTCAAGTGAACTGCCTCAGTAAAGCCCGCACAGGAGACACGCCGACCGTGACGTCAGGTTAGTTAAGGCGGACGCATCCGTTGGCCGGAAATTTTTCTTATCTCGTCATCCGAAAAGATTCAGTTCTGATGCGTCCGGGGCTAACGTTAGAGTTCAGAACAAGACGCACATCGGGGCCCGATCAGAAAACGGAGGATGGCATGAAATGCAAGACACTACTGACCGCGGCGGCAATGCTGGTGGCAACCACGGCAACATGGGCGCAACCCGAAACCCGCGTGGATGTCACGCAGTCGCCTGAAGGGGCGACTGCGACCGGCACCGCCAAGGTCACCGCCACGATCACCAAGATCGATGCGCCGACGCGGACGGTCCGGCTGAAGTCCGGCGACGGCAAGACCAGGGACCTCGTCGTGGGGCCGGACGCCAGGAACTTCGAGCAGCTCAAGGTCGGCGACACTGTCACGGTGGAGTACAGGGAAGCGCTGACCATGAGCCTCAAGAAGGGCAGTGGTCCGCTTGCCATGCATGAGCGCGAGATCTCGGAGCGCGCTGCGCCGGGAGCAAAGCCGGGCGGCACGGTCGGACGGGAAGTGACCGTCACGGCAGACGTCGTTGCCTTCGACACCAGCGCCAGGACCGTCACCCTGAAGGGGCCAAAGGGACGCACCGTGGTCCTGCTGGTAGGGGACACGACACGCCTGAATGGCATCAAGAAGGGCGACCGGGTCGAAGCGGTTTATACCGAGGCCGTTGCAGTGTCCGTACAGCCGGCTGCGGCCAGGTAGGGCCCCAGAACCCGTCGCTTGCCTCGCCCGCAGTGTTTCAGAACTTCCAGCGGAGAACGGCATGGATGCAGTCCGGACATTGCTCGAAACCCAGCAGCTGCTCACGCTGTTCCTCACGGTTGCACTGGGCTATGTCATCGGCGAGATCAATATCAAGGGCGTGTCACTCGGTTCGGGCGCGGTGCTGTTCGTGGGGCTGGCGATCGGCGGGTTCGCGCCCAAGGCCGCGCCGCCTGCCATCCTTGGCACTCTGGGGCTGCTGCTCTTTCTCTATGGCATTGGGATCCAGTACGGGGAGCAGTTTTTCAAGGGGCTGACCAGCCCGGATGGCATCAAGGCCAACGCCGCTGCGGTCCTTGGCGTGGTTGGCTCCGGACTGGTCGCGGTTGCGCTGGTGCCGCTGGTCGGCGTTAAGCTCGACGAGTCGCTAGGCATGTTCGCCGGCGCGGGCACCAGTACGGCAAGCCTGCAGGCCGCGATGACGGCGATGAAGAGCGACGGCGCCGCAGTGGGCTACAGCGTCGCGTACCCGGTCGGCGTGGCCGGGCCGATCCTGTTTCTGTATGCCCTCACCGCGCTGCTCAAGCCGAATATCGTGCGGCCGCCACCAAAGCTGATCGAGACCGCCGAGATTGCGCTGACCAACCCGGCGTTTATCGGCCTGCGGCTGTCGGAGGTGGTAGCGCGCCTGCCGGAAGGGGTAGCGATTGCCGCCGTGCGTCGCGCCCACCACAACTACCCGTCCGCCGATGACCTGGTCCTGCAGGCCAACGACGTGCTGCTCGCGACCGCCACCGACCCGGCCGCGCTGCGTGAAGCCACCTCGCTGTGCGGAGAGCTGCAGCCAGGCCGCATGACGAGCCATCGCGAAGACCTGGACTATATGCGCGTGTTCGCCTCAAGCCGGCTCGTGGTCGGGCACACGCTGCGCGATATCCGCTTTCCCGAAGGCATGGTCTGCTCGATCGCCCATGTGCGGCGCGGCGATGCGGACCTGATGCCCCGCGATGACCTCACCCTCGAGTTCGGTGACCGCGTCGGCCTGCTGGTGAATCGCGCCCACATGAAGCCGATTCGCGCCCTGTTTGGCGACTCCATCAAGGGCACCGCCGAGCTGAGCTTTATCTCGATCGGCATCGGCGCGGCGCTCGGGCTGCTGGTGGGGCTGATCCCGGTGCCGATTCCCGGCGTCGGCACGCTGGCGCTGGGGCTGGCGGCGCTGCTGCTGGTTGCCCTCGTGCTCGGCCGGGTGCGCCGTCTCGGACCGTTCGTCTGGACCATGCCGCTGTCGGCCAACCTGGTCCTGCGCAACTTCGGGCTGACCATCTTCCTGGCACAGGTGGGCATCGCATCCGGGCCGAAGTTCTTCGCCACCATCGGCGTAACCGGGGTGTCGTTCCTGATCTATGGCGTGGTGATCCTGCTCGCCCTGCTGCTGATTACTGCGATTCTCTGCCTCTGGGTCTTCAGGCTGCCGTTCGACCTGGCGGTGGGCGTGATCTGCGGCGCGACCGGCAATCCCGCCATCCTTGCCTTTGCCAACCGCGTCGCGCCCACCGACCGGCCCGACCTTGGCTACTCGATGATCTTCCCGTCAATGACCATTGTGAAAATCCTGTTCGTACAGGTCGCCGCGACACTGGCGGGCGGATAGTGTGGCTGGCGGATAGTGCAGGGGCAACCTGGGCGAAGCGCGCCATGCGATTCGCCGCGGAGACACATCATGGAAATCGCCGTCTTCAGCGCAAAGTCCTACGATCGTCAACATCTCGATGCCGCGAATGCGGCTGAAGGCCATCAGCTCAAGTACTTCGACGTGTCCTTGGACAGTGAGACGGTGGGCCTCGCCGCGGGCCACGGCGCCGTGTGCATCTTCGTCAATGACCGGGCCGATGCGACCGTGCTGGAGGCGCTCGGACGCGGCGGCACCAGGCTGGTCGCGCTGCGCTGCACGGGGTTCAACAACGTCGACCTGAAAGCCGCGCAGGCGCTTGGGATCAAGGTAGTGCGCGTGGTCGACTACTCGCCCAACGCGGTCGCCGAGCACGCAGTGGCCCTGCTGATGGCGGTCAACCGCAAGATCCACCGCGCCTACAACCGCACGCGGGACTTCAATTTTTCGCTTGAAGGCCTGATGGGCTTCGACCTGTGCGGCAAGACCGTGGCCGTGATCGGCACCGGCAAGATCGGGCGCGTGTTTGCGAAAATCATGGTCGGGTTCGGTTGCAATGTGATCGGCTACGACAAGTACCCGTCCCCGGAATTCGAGGCCCTTGGCGGACGCTACGCGGACGAGGGGGAAATCGGCGCAAGCGCGGACTGCATCTCGCTGCACTGCCCGCTCACGCCCGAGACCCATCACATCATCAACGCCGAAACGCTGTCGCGCGCCAAGCCAGGCGCCTTGCTGATCAACACCAGTCGCGGCGGGCTGATCGACACGGAAGCAGTGATCGAAGCGCTCAGGAGCGGGCAGCTCGGCGGGCTGGCGATCGACGTGTACGAGCAGGAGGCGGACCTGTTCTTCCGCGACCTGTCCGGCACCATCGTCGACGACTTCGTGCTGCAGCAGCTAATCACCTTTCCTAACGTGATCGTGACCGGGCACCAGGCCTTCCTCACGCGCGAGGCCGTGACCACCATTTGCGAAACAACTTTGCGCAGCGTGACGGAGTTCGAAAGCGGCAAGTCGCTCACGAACGAAGTCAGCGCCAGTTGAACACGGCTGTCGGTCTCATGTCGCGCCCCGCCAATGGCTTAAACCGCTCCCCGAAAAGCGCGGCCGCCCAACCCAGTTGAAAAAAATGCGCGGCAGAGCCGCGCATTCACAATCACCTGACAGATAACGGGGAGCGATCTGCAGGTTGTACCAGTGGTCGGTAGCACCCAGGCTAAACGTGATGGGTGCCTTCCTGATCCGCAGTCAAGCAAGACGCCGAGGCGAATTCACCGCGCAATAAGCGGGCCTCGCCGTGACCGAGGGCGCTTGTCCCAGCCCGCCTTCCGCTTCCCGTGCGCAGTAGGCGGCCTCATCCGTCGCCAGGCGAGCACAGTAGGCGGCATCCTTCCTTTCAGCCAGCCGGGCACAGTACGCGGCATCCTTCTTTTCGCCGATGCGCGCGCAATACGCGGCCTTGTCCGTTGCAGCGCGCGCGCAGTACGCCGCGGAGGTGAGCGGGCTGCCGAACTCGCGCAGGTTCAGCGCGTCGCTGGAGGCGGCCATCGCCAGCAGGCGTGCCTCGTCTTCCGGGCCGTCGATGCCAACGTAGGGATCGTGATGCAGCACACGGCCGAAGATGCGCATGCAGTCGTCGGCATAACGCCGGGTATCCAGGATATGGGCATGCCAGAAGGCATCGACCAGCTCGCTGGGCACTGCCGGTGTTTCCGGATACTTCGCGGCCAGTTTCAGGAACTGGCGGTAGCCGTCCTCGGCCTGCTCCAGGGACGCCGGAGTCCAGTCCCGATGCCGCTGGTGCAACAGCTTGGCCTTCATTCTCGAGAAATCGAGGGCATCGATGTCTTGCCACATGGTTTGCACAGTACGTTCATGCATGATCCAGTTTCCTCTCTTTTTGTTGGACTGCCTGCAATGCGACGACACGACGGCGCGCCTGGTCAGGCGCGCATCGGTTCCTGGCCCCGTGCGAAATCGGGGCCATGCTCCATGCGGCTGGCGAGGAAGGCAGTGATCTTCGCCGGCGGCAACGGATGGCTGAAGTAGTAGCCCTGCACTTCGTCGCAGCCTTCGCGGCGCAGGAATTCGAGCTGGGCCTCGTTCTCCACGCCCTCGGCGACGACTTCGAGGCCGAGCCGGTGGCCCAGGCCGATCACCGCGCTGGTGATCTGCGTGTCGCTGCGGCTTTCGGGTACATAGCGGACAAAGCTGCGGTCGATCTTGACCGTATCGATCGGGAAGCGGCTCAGGTAGGCGAGCGAGGAATAACCGGTACCGAAATCATCGATGGCCAGGCGCACGCCGGTGCGCTTCAGGCGCGACAGCCAGTTCGAAGCCTGTTCGGCATCGCGCATGACCATGCTTTCGGTCAGCTCCAGTTCAAGCAGGTTGCCGGGCAGGGCTGCCTGGCGCAGCGCATCGATGATGGTCAGCCTGAGCGCTTTGTCGGCAAACTGCCGGGCGGAGAGGTTGACCGAAACCCGCACCGGCGGCAGTCCCTGCGCCAGCCACGCGGCGTTCTGGCGGCACGCTTCGCGCAGCGCCCACGCGCCGATCTCGACGATGGCGCCGCTTTGCTCGGCGAAGGGAATGAAGTCGGCAGGCATGACCAGGCCCAGTTCGGGGTGGCGCCAGCGGATCAGTGCCTCGACTGCGGTGCAGGTTCCCGATGCCAGCGCGATGCGCGGCTGGTAATAGAGCACGAACTCGTCATTCTCGAGCGCGCGGTGCAGGTGTGACTCCATGTCGATGCGCCGCTGCAATGTGGTGCTCATGCCGCGGCAATAGAACTGGTAGCCGTTCTTGCCCAGCTGCTTGGCGCCGTACATGGCCAGGTCGGCATGCTTGAGCAGGGTTTGCCAGTCGTCGCCGTCTTCGGGGAACGAGCTGATGCCGATGCTGGCGGTCATCCGCATCTCGGATCCATTGACGACAAAGGCGGGCGTGAGCACCGCCTGCAGTTGCGAGATGGTCCGGCCAAGAACGGTCGAATCGCCCTTGGGGTCGAGCAGCACGACAAACTCGTCGCCACCAAAGCGCGTAATCAACTCCACCTCGGGCAAGCCCCGGAGCAGCCGCTCGGCCATTTCGCGGAGCACGGCATCGCCGGCGTTGTGGCCGATGGTGTCGTTGACGACCTTGAATTCGTCCAGGTCGACGAAGATCACATGCAGTGCCTGTCCGCCGGCGCGGGCGCGTGCCAGGGCCTTTTCGAACTCGGCCTTGAACATCAGCCGGTTGGGCAGGCCGGTCAGGGCATCGTGATTGGCGATGAAACGCAGGTTTTCCTCGGCCTGCCGCCGCAGCAGGAAATGCCCGGTCTGGCCGGCAATGCCCACGGCCATCGTCAGCGCATGGACATCGGCGCTGCGCCGGGTGCGGGAATAGAGTTCGACCACGCCAAGGGTCACGTGGCCCCGGCTCAGCGGAAAGGCGAATACCGTGCGGATGCCACCGCTTGCAAGCCATCCGGCGTGCGCATGCCGGGCCAGGTCATGGAGTCCCGCATACCATTGTGGCGCCGCAATGGCCGTGGCGCCCGCGGTACGGGCAGGGTGTGCGGCGAGCCATGGCTCGAGCCCCTTGGCGCGGCTCAGGCATACCTGCGGCAGCTTGTTGCCATGGCCGTCGTCGGCCGGCCAGAATGCCCCGGCCTCCCATTCCATGCCTTCCAGCAGGGTGTGGACGATGTCCTCGAGCACCTCGGCTTCACTGTCGGCCGTGGCCAGGTGCAGGGCGATCTGGTGCTCCTGCGCGCGCGCCTGTTCTGCCGCCTTGCGCTGGCTGATATCCTGCGCGGTGCCGCGCAAGGCGGTACTGTTGCCCGCCGGACCCTGCGCGTGGCAAATCAGATGCAACCAGCCGCGCCGTCCACGTTGCGAACGGTAAGGGCACTCGAGCTCGAACGGCTGGCGATCCCGCACGGCCTTTTCCATCCGTTCCCGCAGCACGGCGCGATGGCTGGTCTCGATCGCCTGGAACAGCGTGTCCGGGCTCGGCCGGTGGCCGCGCCAGCCCAGCAGGCGACCCATTTCCCGTGAAAAATGGGCAACGTCCTTGCCCAGGTCGATGCGCCAGTCGCCGAGCTGGGCGATCTGCTGCGCCTCGGCCAGCGCCGCCTGGCTCTCGCGCAGGCTGTGCGTCATCTGGTCGGCGACGGCTACGGCCCGTGCACGCGAACTCGACAAGGCGTAGGCCAGCCAGCCCAGCAGCACGGTGATGATCATCCCGGAAATGATCACCAGCGTCGGCAGATAGCGTTGCGGACCGCCGAGCGCGGTCGAGTCGGCAGCGAAGGCAATGACCCAGCGCCGTCCGCCGAAGTTGCGCTCCACGCTCCTGGTCAGGTCGTCCCGACTAGCCGCCGCGGCCGCCGGTCCGTCCGCCGGCGTGCCCGCGCGCGGCGCTGCGCGGCCATCTGCGGCACGGCCCGGGCGGGGCGTGGCCAGCCCGGTGCGGCTGTCATAAAGGAGGTTGCCGGCGGACAGGGCACCGGCCGGCGCCGTAAAGTCCCCGGCGTCATAGACGCGAAAGCGGATCGGGCGCAGGTTCTGGTTGCTGACCAGGTCCTTGAGCAAATCCGCCACGCGGATGCCGGCACCGACCGAGCCGACGTAAGCGGCCCGGCGCGCCTCCACGGAATCCAGGTCCAGCGCCTTGCGATACACCGGCAGGCGCAGCGCGATGCCCACATGAGGATTCTTGGCCTCGCTGAAGATCAGCCGGCCGCTGCTGACCGGGTGCCCGGTATCGCGGGCGCGCTCCAGCGCGGCGAGGCGGCGCGGTTCGGCACCCATGTCGACGCCGATGGACGGCAGGTTGGTGGCGAGCGGCTCGACATAGGTGAGGACGAAGTAGCCCGGGCGCTGGCCCGGCGGCCGGATGCTGAACGTCACGCCGGCCTCGCGCAGGATCGGGTCATTGCGCTGCCTGGCGACAAACGCATCGAGCTCCGGCGCGGGCACGTAGGGCGCGTAATTCAGCGTCTGGAAACCGGGGTAGCGCTGCGGCAGGTTCAGGCCGACGACAAAGTCGCGAAACTCGCCGCGCGAGACATGGTCGCTGGCGCCGAACAGCGCCTGCATCGTGACCAGCACGTCGGTATAGAGCCGGATCCGCGTATCGATCTGCTGGACCACGTCGCCGGTATCGCTGTCGAAGCGCAGCCGCACATCCCGTTCCAGCAGATCGGTGCAGAAGGCATAGACGACAGCCGTCGTCAGCGCTCCAAGAAGCACCGTGCCCGCCGTGATGGAACGCGACCCAACGCGTCCAAGCGGGCTCGGCGTGCGCGCAAGCACCTGACGCAACATTGTCTCCCCCGGCTCGCGGCGGTCACCACGAGATCATGGTCTTCGCCGACGGCTGATACCAAAGATGAACTACGGCCAGGCCCTGCTATGCGAACCCGTGGCTCTAAATGTCTTTACAATCTATATCAAACGGCGGTTAACAGAGATTCAATTTTGCAGCGCCAACACCCCACCAAAGCGGGGGGTAAGCAGGTGGCGTGGAGACACATCAACGCAGGGTCCATAGCAACACGACACGCCATCGATGGATGGAGGTGCGATATTTGGATGCTGTTGCGTGGTGAGCCGCGGCGCGCGGATCCGGAATCGGCTGCTAGCGAAACCTGAACAGTCCTTGCCAGAATGCCTCGAACGGGCTGCCGGGGATTTCGGTACGCGCCGTGCTGGCATCCGCCGGCGCTACGGCCTCGCGTTCGGCGCATGCGTGGCGCGACTGATGCAGTGCATGAACGCTGTCGGCAATTCGTCCGGCGAGCTCCGTCTCGCAGTCCTTGCCCAGCAGGATGCCGAACAGGACGTCGCGCGAATGCCCTGCGTCGGCATAGCGCATCGCGATGGCAACCATCTTCTCGTAATGCTCCTGCGCGACGCGTCTCGCCTGCTCCTGTGCCTGGCGCTCCTCGGCCTCTTGTGCTGCGTGCTCGGCTTCCCAGCGGCGCATTTCGCGTTCGAAGACTTCGTCGTAGACCTGGCGCTGCTCGGCGTCGGACAGGATCGCATAGGCATCGCGAATCTGCTGGAAGGCGGCATGGCTTTCGGCTTCGCGACCGGGATTGCGGTCCGGATGCCATTTCATTGCCGCACGGCGATAGGCAAGCTTGATCTCATCCACGGTGGCGTCGGAATGAACGCCAAGCGTCGCGTAGAGCGTGGTCATGGGAAGCAGGGCGGGAGGAGGGCGAAGGCGTCCATGCTAGCACGCCGGCCCGGTCCCGAACGCCGGTCAACTTCACTGCAAATGCTGTCCCCCATTGATCGCTATGTTTGCTCCGGTCACGAAGCCAGCCTCATGCGAGCAAAGATAGGCGATCAAGGCCGCCACTTCCTCCGGCTCGCCCAGGCGGCCGACGGGGATCTGCGGAATGATCTTGGTGTCCAGGATCTCCTGAGGGACCGCCGTCACCATTTTGGTGGCGATAAAGCCCGGCGACACGGTATTGACCGTGACGCCGTTCCTGGCCACTTCGAGCGCCAGCGATTTGGTGAATCCATGCATGCCGGCCTTGGCCGCTGCGTAATTGGTTTGTCCGAAGCCGCCCTTGGAACCAATGATCGACGAGATATTGATGATGCGGCCCCAGCCGCGCCTGACCATGCCTTCGCACACCGGCTTGGTCATGTTGAACACCGAGTCGAGGTTGGTCCGGATGACCGCGTCCCAATTGACCCGGTCCATCTTCCTGAAGCTGGCATCGCGGGTGATACCGGCGTTGTTGACCAGAATATCAGTGGGGCCCAGTTCCTCGTGAATGGCCGCAACACATAGCTGGCACGATTCGTAGTCGGCAACGTCCACGGGATAGGCATGGAATTTTCTGCCGCCTTCTTCCATTCTGGCCAGCCAGGCGTCGACGCCGCTGTTGCCATGTGAATGCGTGACGGCGACGGTGCAGCCCGCGTCCTGTAGCCGGATGCTGATCGCTTCGCCAAGCCCGCCCATGCCACCTGTCACGATGGCGATTCTTTTCGTCATGTCTCGCATCCCCTGAGTCTGGAAATTCGCCGGGTTCGGTACGTCGCCTTTGCGCAGCGGCATCAACCCGCCGTGTGCGGGGCGGGTGCAGGGCGGCGTCGTGCGCCCTTGGACGTGGCTTCGGCGGCAGCATCGAAGCTGCTCCCGGCCATCTGCATCGCCTGCGTTGCCGTGGCCTGCATGGAATCAAAGAGCGCGGTCGTGGCCTCGAGCGCCTCCTGCCAGGCGGCAAAAGGCGTCATCGAGGTTGCCGGTGCGTGGCTCAGCGCGGTTTCCATGAATCCCTGCACCTCGCGCTTGCCGGTGGCGTATTGCACCTCCAGCACTTTCTCGACGTTTGCCTGGGCATCGGCAAGAATCTCTTGCACACGGCGTCGATACGCCAGCATCGCTTCGGCCGTGGGTTGGAACAATTCCGCCTGCAGTGCAACCAGTGCTTGCGTGTCTTTGGTCGACAAGGCCTTCCTGGCGCATTCCTGCCCGTCTTCCAGCGTCGTTTTCATGGTCTGCAGGTTCAGGTCCACCAACCTGGCGATGCAATCCAGCGACTTGCTGGCCAGCCCGGCCCAGGCGTCGATGCCGGTGATCTGAAGCTTGCTGATTTGCTCAGGGGACCACTTTGTCATTTCGCGTCTCCAGATAAATTCCGCCCCCCGCAACGATGTGCGAGACCCGTGCAGCGCGGAGCGGAGGGTCAAGGCACGACGATTGCCATGCCCGCCTTGGCAAGACCGGCTGCCCCTTGCCGCGAAAGCAGGCCGAGGCAGTCGACAGCTCGCAAGGGGTTAAAGCGATGGTCGGAAGGCGGCTTGCTGGCGTGCCTTGCCGTCGCTTGCGCGAACACGACCGACCGCCTTGAGAAAGGCGTAGCCTTGAATCGTGACTTGCGGGTGCGCAAGGGTTGGCCCGAGACGCTCGAGCGTGATGAACTGCTTTTCAAGCAGCGCCTGCATGTCTGCGTCGTCCAGTTCGGTGGCGTCGGAGTGGTCGTTCACCAGGACCAGCGTGGCGATTTCATGATGACTCAGCACAGTTGTCTCCCAAGCTATAGGTCTTTTCTTGCTACGGGACTACACTACACCGCAGGTCCGCCTGGATCGGAAGGTCCAGTCATCGCAGACCACAGACTGGGCAAGGGCAAGCTCGCCGCTCACGCCAGAAGCTCCATCTTAGGTGCCCATCAGCGGGGCTTCAATGTTCTTGTCGACGGGCTAGGGTATTTTCTGCTTTGGTCCCCATGGGCTTCGATGTGGGCGGTATCCCCCGTCGGTTATTAGCCCGACCGGTCGGTCGTTGATTTGCCAGGCGCGGTTCGACCATGCAAGCCAGCGACGAACGCAAAGCTTGAGCTGCGCCGACACTAGCGGGCCGGCCGCCGTCCTTCACCCCATCCCCACCACACTAGACAACAACATCTTCACCAGCACCGCCTGCCGCGTCGCCCCCGTCTTGGCAAAGATCCCCCGCAAATGCGCCCGCGCCGTGTTCTTCTTCACGCCCAGCCGCGCCGCGGCCTCATCGAGGGTCAGCCCGTCGACCATCAGCAGGGCCAGCTCGATCTCGGTGGGGGTCAGGTGGAACAGCTTGCGCAGGCTGGCGTGGGTGTTGCGCGGCGAACCGGCGGGATCGCGGATGAAGACCGCTACCGCGGGGCGGCGGGCCTTGTCCTCGCTGCGGTAGCTGAGCGCAATGGGCCGCACCAGCACGCTCAGCGGCGTGGGCGCGGCGGGCCGGCTGAGCGTGGTGACTTCGCTGCGGGGCGTGGCCAGCGCGTGGGCCTGTGCGGCGCTCTCCAGGATCTTGCGGAACCTGCGGTTTTCCATCGGGCAGTGCGCGTGCAGCGCGCCGTCCGCCAGGTAGAGGCCGTCGCGGGCGCGCAGCAGGCGGCCGGCGACGTCGTTGCTGCGGATGCAGCGGCCGTGTTCGTCCAGGATGACCGTGCCCACCTGCATGCGGTCGACCGCATCGGCGTAGAGCGACCGTTCGGAGGCCAGCACGTCGAGCGCGGCATGCAGGTCGACCGCGCGTTTCAGGTGCGGCAGCAAGTCGAGCAGCAGCGCCTTGTCGGCGATGGTGAAGTCTTGTCCCGCGGCGGTGCGGCTGATGAACAGCGCGCATTCGACGCCATCCGGCGTGACCAGGTTGGCGGCCAGGATGTAGCGCAGGCCGAGCGGCTGCAGGTATTGCACGTAGAACGGATGCGCCAGCCAGCCGGCTTCGCCGAACAGTTCGTCGGCACTGAAGAGGCGGTCGGGGTGCAGGTCCAGGAAGGGGCACAGCGCATAGTATTGCTCGCTGTATGACGGCTCGCCGGGCAGGTGGGGGCCGTAGTCGGAGGCGTTGACGATCAGGCCGGGGCGGTCGGTGGCGGGGTGGCGCAGCACCAGCGTGACGAAGGCGGCGGCCTGGCGCTGGCGGAGGCTTTCGAGGAAGGTGGCCCAGGGGACGGGTTCGGTGGGGCCTTGATAGAGCTGGGCGAGGAGGGCGCTGAGTTCGGCGGCGGGCAACGGGTCTGGCGGCATATGGCAGAGCGGTGGGTGGCTCCCCTCTCCCGCTTGCGGGAGAGGGGCAGGGGGTGAGGGCAGGCGCTGGCAATGCCGACGGCCTGCACTTCGTCGACGCGCCCGCCCTCACCCCAACCCTCTCCCGCAAGCGGGAGAGGGAGCACCCAGCCGGCGATGCAAGCGCACGGGTTCAGGCGGGCGCGGTCGGTTTTCCAGGGATAAACCCGGTCTCGCCCATCGTACCCACCCCCACCGCCGCCTCATCGTCCGTTCAGCCTAGGGCCTGTCCCTGAGCCATGCGACGATCCGCTCCGCCGCCTGCTCGGCGCTGTCGCCGGTGGTGTCGATGCGGATTTCCGGATGCTCGGGCGGCTCGTAGGGCGAGTCGATGCCGGTGAAGTTCTTCAGCTCCCCGCGGCGCGCCTTGCGGTACAGGCCCTTGGGGTCGCGCTGCTCGGCCACCGCCAGCGGCGTGTCGATGAAGACTTCGATGAACTCGCCGTCGCCGGCGAGCGCGCGCGCCATCTCGCGTTCGCAGCGGAAGGGGGAGATGAACGACACCAGCACGATCAGCCCGGCGTCCAGCATCAGCCTGGCCACTTCCGCCACGCGCCGGATGTTCTCGATGCGGTCCGCTTCGGAGAAACCCAGGTCCTTGTTCAGGCCATGGCGCACGTTATCGCCATCGAGCAGGTAGGTGTGATGGCCGAGCGCGTGCAGGCGCTTTTCCACCAGGTTGGCGATGGTGGACTTGCCCGCGCCGGACAGCCCGGTGAACCAGACGATGCGCGGCGACTGGTGCTTGAGCGCGGCATGCGCGCGGCGGTCGACGTCGATCGCCTGCCAGTGGACGTTCTGCGCCCGGCGCAGCGCAAAGTGCAGCATGCCGGCGCCGACCGTGTTGTTGGTCAGGCGGTCGATCAGGATGAAGCCGCCCAGCTCGCGGTTGCGCGCGTACGGGTCGAACGCCACCGGCTGGTCCAGGTGCAGGTTGCACACGCCGATCTCGTTCAGCTCCAGCGTGCGCGCGGCCAGGTGCTCCAGCGTGTTGACGTTGACCTTGTACTTGGGCTGCGCCACCGTCACGCCCACAGTGCGCGTGCCCAGCTTGAGCAGGTAAGGACGTCCGGGCAGCATGGCGTCCTCGTTCATCCATACCAGCGTGGCCTCGAACTGGTCGGCCACCGCGGGCGGGTCTTCGGCGCAGGCCAGCACGTCGCCGCGGCTGACGTCGATCTCGTCGGCCAGGGTCAGCGTCACCGCCTGGCCGCGCATGGCGTGGTCGCATTCGCCGCCGGCGCCGACGATGCCGGTGACGCGGCTTTCGCGGCCGGAGGGCAGGGCGCGCACGCGGTCGCCACGCCGGATCACGCCCGCGCTGACGGTGCCGGCAAAGCCGCGGAAGTCCAGGTTGGGGCGGTTGACCCATTGCACCGGCAGCCGGAACGACTCGTCCTGCGCGGGCACGTGGTCGATCGGCACGCTCTCCAGGTGGTCCATCAGCGTCGGGCCCTGGTACCACGGGGTGTTGGCGCTGGGCGCGGTGATATTGTCGCCGCGCAGCGCGGACATCGGGATGCAGACGATATCGGTCAGCCCGATCTGCCGCGCGAACTCGCGGTATTCCTTCTCGATGCGCGTATGGACTTCGCGCGAGTAATCCACCATGTCCAGCTTGTTGACGGCCAGCACCACGCGCCGGATGCCGAGGGTGGCCACCAGGTAGCTGTGGCGCCGTGTCTGCGTCTGCACGCCGCGGCGCGCATCGACCAGCAGGATGGCCAGGTCGGCGGTGGAGGCGCCGGTGACCATGTTGCGCGTGTATTGCTCGTGCCCGGGGGTGTCGGCGACGATGAACTTGCGCTTGTCGGTGGCGAAGAAGCGGTAGGCCACGTCGATGGTGATGCCCTGTTCGCGCTCGGCGGCCAGGCCGTCCACCAGCAGCGCAAAGTCCAGGTTCTCGCCCTGCGTGCCCATCTTCTTCGAGTCGGCCTCGAGCTGGGCCAGCTGGTCTTCGAACAGCATCTTCGATTCATACAGCAGCCGGCCGATCAGCGTGCTCTTGCCGTCGTCGACGCTGCCGCAGGTGATGAAGCGCAGCAGGCTCTTGTGTTGCTGGGCGCGCAGATACTGCGCGATCTCGCCCTGCGTGCCGCCGGGTTTCGCCATTGCCGGCGCGTTGTCGATCAGGGTTTCCATCAGAAGTATCCCTCCTGCTTTTTCTTCTCCATCGAACCGGTCGAATCGCTGTCGATCAGCCGTCCCTGGCGCTCCGACGTGGTCGCCCGCAGCATTTCCTGGATGATGCCGCCGAGCGTGTCGGCCTCGCTCTCGATGGCGCCGGTGAGCGGGTAGCAGCCCAGCGTGCGGAAGCGCACCTTGCGCAGTTGCGGCGTTTCACCAGGGCGCAGCGGCAGGCGCTCGTCATCGACCATGATCAGCGTGCCGTCGCGCTCAACCACTGGCCGTTCCTTGGCGAAGTACAGCGGCACGATGGGAATCTGGTTCAGGTAGATGTACTGCCAGATATCGAGCTCGGTCCAGTTCGACAGCGGGAACACGCGCAGGCTCTCGCCCTTGCGCTTGCGCGTGTTGTACTGGCGCCAGAGTTCGGGGCGCTGCATCTTGGGGTCCCAGCGGTGCTGCGCGGTGCGCACCGAGAACACGCGCTCCTTGGCGCGGGATTTCTCTTCATCGCGGCGCGCGCCGCCGAAGGCCGCGTCAAAGCCGTAGTGGTCCAGCGCCTGCTTCAGGCCCTGCGTCTTCCACACGTCGGTATGGACGGCCGAGCCGTGTTCGTGCGGGCTGATATCGCGCCAGCCCTTCGGGGTTGATGTGCACGCGCAGGTCCAGGCCTAGCCGGGCCGCGGTCTGGTCGCGGAACGCGATCATCTCGCGGAACTTCCACGTGGTATCGACATGCAGCAGCGGGAACGGCGGCCGCGCGGGATGGAAGGCCTTCATCGCCAGGTGCAGCATCACTGCGCTGTCCTTGCCGATCGAATAGAGCATGACGGGGTTTTCGCATTCCGCCACCACCTCCCGCATGATGTGGATGCTCTCCGCCTCCAGTTGCTCCAGGTGGGTCAACATCGGGGTCTCCTCTTGGTTTGCCGGCGCCGCGCAGGGTTGTGCGACCGCCTGGCATGGGCAAAAGGTAGCGAGCCGGGGCCCTGCGCCACTTCGTCCGGGCGGACTAAGAAATCGCGGGCCGCGGCGCGCATTTCCTAGTCCACCCGGACGAGGAAGGCGCCGCCCCGCGCTGGGTATCGTTGCTGCGCCGACCAACCACGGGAGCAGGCAGATGGCGACCTCCGCCGAAGACCAATTGCTGAGCGGCCAGACCTGGGCCGAGTTTTGCGACGTGCTCAAGCGCAGCGGGCAGCAGATCCTGCGCCCGGAAGCGCCGGCGGACGCGCTCACGCGCGCCGAAGGGTTCCGCTACCTGAGCCGCCTGCTGCGCATTGCGCTGGAGATGCATGTGGAATTTGCCGATCCGGCGTTCCCCGGCTTCTTTTCGCCCTCGCACGAGACCGCCAAGATCGGCGCGGACAATCCGGACAACCTGTACCGCTACGCGCGCCTGGACGGCAACGCGGCGTACCGCATCCGCGGCCGGCGCGGCACGGTGGCGTACCTGAGCTTCGGCACGCAGAAGGGCGGCTATGAAACCGACGGACGCATGGTCCAGACCGGCTTTATCGACAGCAACAAGCTTGCCGTGGAGCCGGACGGCAGTTTCGAGATCACGCTAAGCGCCGAGCCGCAGCCGGGCAACTGGGTGCGCATGGAGCCGGCCACCAATGCGCTGGTGGTGCGCCAGACCTTTCTCGATCGCAAGGCGGAGACGCCGGCGCAATTGCAGATCGAGCGTATCGACGCCAACGGCAAGCCGCCCGCGCTGAGCGCGGAGCGCCTGCATGCCGGACTGCTGCGCGCCGCCGGTTTTGTCGAGGGCACCGCGCGTATCTTTGCCGACTGGGCCGAAGGCTACGGCGGCCATGTCAACGCGCTGCCGCCCGCGGACCAGGCGGTGTGCCAGGCCGCGGGCGGCGATCCCAACATCTTCTACTACCACTCGAGCTGGCGTCTCGCCGATGACGAGGCGCTGGTGGTCGAGGTCGACCGGGTCCCGGAGTGCGAGTTCTGGAACTTCCAGATCAACAACTACTGGATGGAATCGCTCGACTACCGCTACCACGACATCTGCCTCAACAAGCACGGCGCCCGGCTCAATGCCGACGGCGGCGTCACGGTGATCCTCAGCGCGCGCGACCCGGGCCTGCCCAACTGGCTGGAAACCGCCGGCCATCACAACGGCACCATGTGCTGGCGCTGGGTCGGCGCGGCGCAGCCGTCGCATCCGCGCACGCGCGTGGTCAGGCTTGCATCGCTCAGGGAGAACAAGGCATGAACGCCATCAACGTGGAACGCCTGCTGGCGCAGGCGAGCGAGCAGGCCGGCGGCCTGGCCGACTTCGGCCCGGGCAACTATCGCGAGGCGCTGCGGGTGCTGTCGGATTCGCTGTCACGCGAGGCCAACCTGTCGGCGCAAGGCGCGCAGATGCTGCAAGGCAAGCTGCTGGCCCAGCTGGTGAACCGGCTGGTGATCCAGGACTACTGCCGGCGCCATCCTGAGATCCTGCAGGAGCCGGTGGACGATCCGCTGGTCATCGTCGGCCTGCCGCGCACCGGCACCACGCTGCTGCAGCGCATGCTGGCCACCGACGCGCGCTTCAGTTCGGCGGCCTGGTGGGAGACCCGCTATCCGGCCCCGCTGCCGGGCGAGGACGTGCGCGACCCCGGCCGGCGCATCGCCGCGGCGCGCGAAGAGGTTGCGCAGATGATCCGGTTCATCCCGGACATCCTTGCCATCCACCCGCTCGACGCGATGGCCGCCGACGAGGAATTCATGCTGATGGAGCATTCGTTCCTGTGCGCGATGGATTCCTACGCCAATGTGCCGGCCTATACCGGCTGGCTGGCGCAGCAGGACCATACCGAGGTCTATGCCTGCCTCAGGACCATGCTGCAGTTCCTGCAGTGGCAGAAGCGCCAGCGCGGCCAGGCCTCGACGGTGCCGGCGCAGCGCTGGGTGCTGAAGACCCCGCAGCACCTGCATACCCTGGAGGTGCTGTTCCGGGTGTTCCCGGGCGCGCAGGTGGTGCTGACCCACCGCGATCCGCTGCGGACCATCCCGTCGATGGCGAGCATGGCGCATACGCTGTGGAAGCTGTACGCCGACGATCCGGATCCGGTCACGGCCGGCCGCCAGTGGAGCGAACAGATGCGGCGCGGCACCGATCACGCCATGGCCGTGCGCGACGCCATGCCGGCCGAGCGCTTCCTCGACGTGCGCTTCGAGGACACGGTGCGCGATCCGTTCGGCGTGGCGCAGGCGGTCTACCGCTTCGCCGGCATGCCGCTGACCGAGGCCGCGCGCGCCGGCATGTGGGCCTGGATGGAAAGCAACCCGCGCAACCAGCGCGCGGCGCATGCGTATACGCCGGAACGGTTCGGGCTGAGCCAGGCGCAGCTGGAACGTGATTTCGCCGGTTATCGGGCGCGGCACATCCTGAACCGCCAGGCGCCCGGATGATCGGTGCAGCGCAATTCATCACCTCAGACCTTCCAACTCCCGCTTGCGTACTCCCTCTCCCGCCTGCGGGAGAGGGGAGCAACCCGGCCTTTCTGACAGGCTCTAAAGACCACCAAATCAGGAGACACCAACATGCTGCTGAAAGACAAGATCGTCATCGTATCCGGCATCGGCCCCGGCCTGGGCATCAAGCTGGCGGTGGAAGCGGCGCGCGAAGGCGCCCGCGCCGTGGCCATCGCCGCGCGCACCGAGGCAAAACTGGACGAAGCCCAGGCCCGCATCGATGCCCTCGGCGCCGATTGCGAGGTGCTGAAGGTAGTGACCGACATCACCGACCGCGCCCAGTCGCGCCACCTTGCCCACGAGACCCTGCGCCGCTTCGGCCGCATCGACGCGCTGGTCAACAGCGCCTTCCAGCACGGCAATTTCCCCGAGCCGGTGGAAGCCGCCGACCTGGACGTGTGGCGCCAGGTGTTCGACACCAATGTCTTCGGCACCATGACGCTGACGCAGGAGGTGGCGGCGCTGATGAAGCCGCAGGGCGGCGGCGCCATCGTGATGATCAACACCCAGGCCACGCGCAAGCCGATGCCGGGCGAATCCGGCTACGCCGCATCCAAGGGGGCGCTGGCGGTGGCGGTCAAGTACCTGGCGCGCGAGCTGGGGCCGCATGGCATCCGTGCCAACAGCATCTTCATGGGCTGGATGTGGGGCGCGCCGGTGCAGGGCTATGTGCGCCACGCCGCCGCCGAGCAGGGCGTTAGCGAAGACGCGGTGATCGCGCCGGTGACCGCACAGATCGCGCTGGGCCGCATGCCGGCCGACGACGACTGCGCGCGCGCTGCGCTGTTTCTCGTGTCAGACTACGCCAGGGCCATCACCGGCGCCTCGCTGGACGCCAATGGTGGCGATTTCATGCCCTGAGCCCACAGCACCGCATGCCATGACAAGCTACTTTGCCTTCAACGGCGACGCCGACGGCCTGTGCGCGCTGCAGCAACTGCGCCTGGCCGGTGGTTCGCACGCCAGCGACGCCACGCTGGTTACCGGCGTCAAGCGCGATATCCGGCTGCTCGAGCGCATCGACGCGCGCGCCGGCGATACTGTGACCGCGCTCGACATCTCGCTCGACCAGAACCGCGATGGCCTGCTGCGGCTGCTCGACGCCGGGGTGGAGGTGGACTACTTCGACCACCACCACGCCGGCAACGTGCCCTCGCATGCCGGCCTGCGCGCGCATATCGACGAGGCGGCGCAGGTCTGCACCAGCATCCTGGTCGACCGCCACCTGGGCGGGCGCCACCGGCGCTGGGCGGTCACCGCGGCCTTTGGCGACAACCTCGGCGAGGTGGCGCGCGCGATGGCGGCGCAACTCGGCCTGGACCCGGGCCAGACCGCGGTGCTGGAACGGCTCGGCACCTGCCTGAACTACAACGCGTACGGCGAGTGCGTGGCCGACCTGCATTGCAATCCCGCCGAACTCGCGCAGCACATGCTGCCCTTTTCCGACCCTCTGGACTTCGCCGCGCAGTGCGCCACCTACACCCTGCTGTGCGAGGGCTACGAGGACGACATGGCCCGGGCGCGCCGCCTTTCGCCCATGCATGAGGTGCCCGGCGCCGCGCTGCTGGTGCTGCCCGATGCACCGTGGGCACGGCGCGCGATCGGCGTGCTCGCCAACGAGCTGGTGCGCGGGCGTCCCGGCGATGCCATCGGCCTGCTGTCGCCCAGGTCCGGCGGCGGCTTTGCGGTCAGCGTGCGGGTGCCGGCGCACAGTGCCACCGGCGCGGCGGATTTCTGCCGCGGCTTCGACACCGGCGGCGGCCGGCGCCTGGCAGGCGGCATCAACCACCTGCCCGACGCCGACGTGGAGCGCTTCACGCGCCGCTTTGCCGACTGCTTCGGCGTGCCGTTCAGCCCGGCGGGACAAACTCCGTAACCTCCAGGTCGAAGCCGGTGACGGCGCGGTACGGCACCGGATGGCTCAGCAGGCGCAGCTTGTGCGCGCCCACGTCGCGCAGGATCTGCGCGCCGACGCCGAGCGCGCGCTGCGCGAAGGCCGGCGCCGGCGCGGCGGCGGCCGGCGCGCTCAGCCGGTCCAGCCGCTGCTGCGGCGACTCGCGCTCATCCAGCAGCACCAGCACGCCGCAACCCTCGGCGCCGATCCGCTCCAGCGAGCGCTCCAGGTTCCATGCCGGCTGCGCGGGCGTGCCGAAGGCCAGCACGTCGCGCTGCATCTCCACTGCCTGCACCCGCGTCAGCACCGGCGTGTGCGGGTCGGGCTGGCCCAGCACCAGCGCCAGGTGCAGCGCATCCACCGGCGCGTCATGGTAGGCGTGCACGGTGAAGCGCCCGAACGGCGTGGCCAGTTCGGTCGAGCGGGTGCGGCGCAGTGCGCCCTCGGTCAGCAGGCGGTGGTGGATCAGCGCGCTGACCGAGACCGCCGGCAGCCGGTGGCGATGGGCGAAATCCAGCAGGGCCGGTCCGCGCATCAGCTCGCCGTCGTCGTCGAGCACCAGCGCATAGGCCCCGGCCGCCACGCGCCCGGCCAGCCGGGGCAGGTCGGAACAGGCTTCGGCGAAGCCCGCGCGGCGCAGCACCCCGTCCGGCTGCGCCACCACCGGGAAGACATGGCCAGGCTGGACCAGGTCCTGCGGCCGGGCGCGCGGCGCCGCCGCGACGCGCAGCGTCAGCGCGCGGTCGGCGGCGGAGATGCCGGTGCTGACGCCGCTGGCGGCCTCGATCGACACGGTGTAGCGCTCGCGCTGGCGCTGGCCGGCAGCCATCGGCGGCAGCTGCAGCAGCGCCCGGCGCGCCTCGGTGATGGCCATGCAAACCAGGCCGCGCGCCTCGGCGGCCATGAAGTTGACGTCGGCCTCGGTGGCGCGCTCGGCGGCCACCAGCACGCAGCCGGTGGCTTCCGCGCTCTCGTCTTCGAGCACCAACACGCGCTCGCCCGCGGCAAGCGCTGCCAGCCCTTCGGCCATCGGCGCCAGGAGGTTGGCCGTGCTCATGCTGCCTCCTGCCGGCGGCCTGCACCGAAGGCCTGGCGCAGCGATGCGGCGGCCGCGTCCAGCACATGGCTGGCGGCATCCATCACCCCTTGCATGCTGGCGAAGCCATGGATCTGGCCGGGCCAGCGGCGCACGGCCGCATTGCCGCCGGCGCGCTGCAGCGCCTCGCCGTAGGCCTCGCCCTGGTCGCGCAGCGGATCGAATTCGGCGGTGATGATGGTGGCCGGCGGCAGGCCGCGCAGGTCGCGCTGTTGCAGCGGGCTGGCGCGGACATCGCCGGCGTCGGCGGGCGTGGCCAGGTACTGGGCGCGATACCACGCCAGTTCCGCGGCGCTGAGGAAATAGCCCTGCGCGCATGCGCGATAGCTGGCACTGCTCGTTGCGGCATCGCTGCAGTCCAGCCAGGGATAGAGCAGCAACTGGTGCCGCAGCGAAATGCCGCTGCCGCGCAGCTGCTGGCATGCCACGGCGGCCAGGTTGCCGCCGGCGCTGTCGCCGGCGACAGCCAGCCGGGATGGGTCGGCACCCAGTTGCGCCGCATGCGCCGAGGCAAAGCGTACCGCGGCGACGGCGTCGTCGGCGGCGGCCGGGAAGCGCGCCACCGGCGCGAGGGCGGAGTCGACCGACAACACCAGCGCGCCGCTGCGGCGCGCCAGGCTGCGGCAGATGTTGTCGTGCGAATCGAGGCCGCACAGCACGAAGCCGCCGCCGTGGAAATAGATGACTAGCGGCAGCGCAGCGTTGCCGTCGGCCTCAGTGGGCGCATGGGGCCGGTACAGGCGCGCCTGCAGCGGACCGGCCGGCCCGTCGAGAGTGAGGTCTTGCTGCGCGGCGATGAAATCGCCTGGCGCGAAGCCAGGCATGGCCGCCAGCGCGGCGCGGTAGTCGGCGGCGCGCAGCGTGGAGAAGTCGGGGCTGGGCATGGCGGCCATGGCATCGAGCATGGCACGGGCCTGGGGATCGAGCGGCATGGTGTCTCCTGGACGGCTGTGGAAATCAGGCCTGCATCGCAAACGACGGCGCGCTGCCGGCGGCAATGCCCTGCGCGCGCGCCAGCGCCGCGTGCGCGGCCTGTTCGTGCGGCAGGATCCAGAACTGGCCGGCCGATACGCCGTCGAGGATCACGCGCGCGGCCTGGTCCGGCGTCAGGCCGGCGGCGATGCCGGTGCGCAGCGCGCCGTTCATCTGGTGCACCTCCTGCGGCGCGGCGCCGTCCAGGTCCGCTGCGATGCCGGTGGCAACCGGGCCCGGGCAGACCACCGACACCTTGATCGGCAGGCCTGCCGCCTGCAGCTCCAGCGCCAGCCCTTCGCTCAGCGCCACCACGCCCTGCTTGGACAGCGTGTAGGGCGCCAGCCATGGCCCGACGGCAAGTCCCGCCATCGACGCCACGTTGACGATATGGCCCGAACCCTGCGCCGCCATGCGCGGCACGAAGCAGCGCAGCGCATGCAGCACGCTCCACAGGTTGACGCGCATCACCTTGTCGAACACTTCGGGGGGCAGTTCCCAGCAGCGGCCGGTGGCGAGTATGCCGGCGTTGTTGAACAGCAGGTCGACACGGCCCAGTTGCCGGAAGCTCTCGTCGCACAGGTGCGCGATCTGCCGCGCGTCGGCTACGTCGGTGGGCACGGCGACGACGGTTGCGCCGTCGCGTGCCAGCGCCGCGCGTGCCGCTTCGAGCGCCTGGGCATCGATATCGGCCAGCGCCAGCGCATAGCCTTGCGCGGCCAGCGCCTTTGCCAGCCCCAGCCCGATGCCGCCGGCCGCGCCGGTGATGACTGCGGCCTGCTGCCGCGGATTTGCCGCCATGGTGGAAGTCTCCTGAAAACCGCGGCGTCGATCGCCGCGCATGGCTCCTTGTAGCCGCGGCGCCGCGCGCGGGCATCGTCTGTTTGGGTGGGATGCCGCTGCGCTACCGGTTGCATAGGGGTTTGCCCTTGGCGAGCGGGCATGGGTCTGTCCTTAGTCTGTTTGGAGTATGTGTTTGCGCCGCCGCCGCGTGACGATGGGCCTGTCCCGCGGGACTAGTCCGGCCAGCGTGTGCGGCCAGCAATGTGCGGCCAGCGTGTGCGGCCGGGCTGCCTAGGGCAAACCATGAAGGCGGGGGGCAAGCCGCGGCCCCTTTGCCGTCCCTATAATCGGGGCACAAAAAAAGGGCCACAGAGCCCGCACAAGCCAGCGGCCCGGCTCGTCCGGAGCGCTGCGCACGCCACAATGGAGACAGAGGAAATGCTGATGGAGGTTAGCCAGAGCCAGGCGGCCGCACACCTGTTCGCGCAGGCGACGGTGTCGCTGTCGGAGTTCAGCGCACTGCTGGGCAATATCTACCAGGGCCCGATGGAGCAGGTGCCATGGGGCAAGGCGCTGGAGCAGATCCGGCGCCAGCTCAATGCCAATTACGCCACGCTGATCCTGCGCTCGCCGGCCACGGACCGTCCCGGGCTGATGATCAACGCCTCCGAGCATGGCTCGACGCTGCCGGGCGAGACCTCCTACAACAACTACTACTACGCGCTGGATCCCTTCATCGGGCTGCCGTCGGACCGCGTGGTGACGATCGACGAGCACCTGGGGCACGGCGTGTGGTGCAAGAGCGAGCTGTACCTGCAGTTCCTCAAGGACGTCGGCATCCGCTATATCCTCGGCGCCGACCTGCGCACCGACGACGGCGTGGAATGCCGCTTCCGCGTGTGCCGCGACCATGACGGTCCCGATTTTTCCGCCGCGGACAAGGCGCTGTGCACCTCGCTGCTGCCGCACCTGAAGCGCGCGGTGGACCTGCATTCGCGCCTGGACGTGGTCGAGTCCGAACGTACCGTCTACGCCAGCGCCATCGACCGCATGCTGGTCGGCATGGTGATCCTGGACGAGTCGGGCACCATCATCAAGACCAATGCCGCCGCCGACGAGATCCTCGGCGCCAAGGATGGCATCCGCGTCGCCAAGGGCGGGCTGGATGTCGAGTACGGCCAGGAGAACCGCAAGTTCCAGCGCCTGCTGCGCCAGGCCATGATGGGCCACCTTGGCACCGCGCCGGCGCTGATGGAAGCGATGTCGATCACGCGCCCTTCCGGCAGCGCCAGGCTGGGCGTGCTGATCCGCACCATTCCGCTGAGCGAGTGGTCCGAGGACAACCGCAAGCGCCCCGCCTGTGTGGTCTTTATCCGCGACCCCGAGCGCCGCTCGCAGGCCTCGCACGACGTGGTGCGCCAGCTGTTCGACTTCACCCCCGCCGAGACGCAGCTGGCGCTGCAGCTGGCCAACGGCCTGACGCTCGATGAAGCCGCGGACGAACTCGGCATCAGCAAGAACACGGCGCGCGCGCACCTGCGGGCCATCTTCTCCAAGACCGGCGTGACCCGCCAGGCCACGCTGGTGCGCATGCTGCTGAGCAGCGTGATTTCGCTGGGCTAAAGCAAGACGTCAGGGCTTTGCGCTGAGCACCAGCGCAAAGCCCTCGGGGGCGCGCAATACCGCGCGCGTCTCGTGCGGCCCCTGCGTCGCGGGCTGCGCCACCGTGGCGCCAGCTGCCACCAGCCGCGTGATCGCGGCGGCAATATCGTCCCCCTCATCCACCTTGAAGGCCAGCGCCGGCTGGTCCACCAGCCGTTCCTCGCCGGCCACCAGCGCCAGCGTCAGCGCGCCCGCATCGAGCGCGCAATAGCGGTCGCCATCGCGGAACTTCACCGGCAGTCCCAGTGCTTCGGTGAAGAACGGCAACGCGGCGTCGATGTCCGCAACGGGGTAAAGCAGCAGCCTGGCTTGCATGGTGTCGGTTCCTTTCGATAGGCGCGGGCGGTATGCCCGGTGCCCATGATAGGGACGCGCCCGGCGCGGCTCATAATCCAATCAGACGATGTTGCGACGTCTTGCGCCGACCACACTGCGATCACGCAGGCCGCTTCCGGCCCAAGGCGCAGCGCCTCGCAGTGCCCCGGATGCGGTCTTGTACCGACAAAGCGAGAGGGGACTGCAATGCGTTTTTCGTTGATCTATGAAGCCCAGACCGTCGATGCCTCGCGCGCCGGCGACCACAAGGTGTTCGATGAAATCATGGAACAGGTGGTGCTGGCCGAGGACATGGGCTTCGACGTGGTCTGGGCGGTCGAACACACCGCGCTGACCAACTACGCGCACATGAGCGCGCCGGAGACGTTCCTGGCCTTCGTCGCCGGACGCACGCAGCGCATCGGCATCGGCCACGGCGTGGTGTGCCTGCCGCCGGCGATGAATCATCCGGTGAAGGTGGCCGAGCGCATCGCCACGCTCGACATCCTGTCGGGCGGCCGCGTGCACTTCGGCGTGGGCAAGGGCGGCACCCAGCAGGAGGCCGGCACCTTCGGCTACGACCTCAATACCCTGCACCCGATGATCGACGAGTCGATGTACCTGATCCCGAAGATCCTGACGCAGGACGAGATCGAGCACGACGGCGAGTTCATCAAGATCCCGCGCCGCCCGATCCACCCGAAGCCGCGCCAGGGCCCGCACCCGCTGATGTACCTGGCCTGCACCAACGCCGACACGCTGCAGCGCGCCGGCGCGCGCGGCATGGGCGCGCTGGTGCTGGGCTTCGGTGGCCCCGAGGATGTCGCCAAGAAAAACGAGATCTACCGCGCCGCGTGGGAAACGCGCAAGCCGGAGGACCAGGTGGGCTTCCGCCCGCACCAGCACCTGGCGGCGCTGTGCCCGACCATCGTGCTGGAAGACGGCCTGGCCGCGCGCAAGATCGGCATCAAGGGGCAGCGCTATTTCATGGAGTCGCTGTCGTACTGGTATGCCGGCGGCGAGCGTCCCGATCCGTCGGCGTGGGACGACGAGCATGTCACGGCCACCGATGCGCAGGGCAAGGCGGTGATCAACACGAAGTTCGCGTCGGAGAAGGTATCGGTGGACTTCAGCGATCCGTCGATGATGATGCTGAACCCCAACCACGCCTACGGCACGGTGGAAGACTGCATCGGCTACGTGCAGCGGCTGATCGATGCGGGCGCCGATGAGATCCTGTTTATCTGCCAGATGGGCACGGTGCCGCAGTGGGCGCAGCTGGAGACCATCCGCAATATCGGCGAACACGTGATTCCGCATTTCCGCAAGCAGGGGAGGAAGCTGCGGGCGCTGGCTTGATTCGTGGAAGCGTTTGGCTTGCTGGCGGTTTGCTCCCCTCTCCCGCTTGCGGGAGAGGGGCGGGGGTGAGGGCCGGCGCATCCACGAAATCGCACGCGCGCGTTCGCGATAACAGCTAGTCCCAACAGACGATGGCACGCCGCCGCGCCGGTGCAAACATCGATGCCAGCCACAAAACCAGGCCAACAAGGAGACCGCGGTGCATCACGACAACCATCCCAAGGAACTGGCCGCGCGCCTGATCGCGCGTGCCGAGCAGATGATCCCGGCGCTGGCCCAGCGCGCCGCGCAGGCCGAGGCCGACGGGCGCATCCCCGCCGAGACCATTGCCGAGATGCAGGCCGCGGGCTTCTTCAAGGTGCTGCAGCCGCGCCGCCACGGCGGCTATGAGCTGGACCCGCAAACCTTCTTCCGCATCCAGATGGCGCTGGCCCGCGGCTGCATGTCCACCGCCTGGGTCTACGGCGTGGTCGGCGTGCACAACTGGCAGCTGGCGCTGTTCGACGAACGCGCGCAACAGGAAGTGTGGGGCAACGATCCCGCCACGCTGATCGCCTCGACCTACATGCCGGTCGGCAAGGTCACGCCGGTGGAGGGCGGCTACCGCTTCTCCGGCCACTGGAAGTTCTCCAGCGGCAGCGAACTGTGCGACTGGATCTTCCTGGGTGGCCTGGTGCCCCCCGCCGAGCCGGGCGGCGCCTATGACTACCGCACCTTCCTGCTGCCGCGCTCGGACTACAAGATCGTGCGCAACTGGGACGTGCTGGGCCTGCGCGCCACCGGCAGCCACGACATCGTGGTCGACGACGTGTTCGTGCCCGACTACCGCACTCACCGCGCCGTAGACGGCGCCATGGGCACCAGCCCGGGGCTGGCCGTCAATGACGTGCCGCTGTACCGGCTGCCGTTCGCGCAGATCTTCGTGCGCGCGGTTTGCACCGCCTGCATCGGCGCGCTGGAAGGCACGCTGGACGACTTCGTCGCCTATGCCGACGGCCGCGTCAGCAGCAACGGCGGCGGCAAGACCGCGGAAGACGGCGGCGCGCAGATGGCGTGCGCCAGCGCGCAGGTCGCCATCGACGAGATGCGGACCATCCTGGAGCGCAACTTCGACGAGCTGCTGGCCGTGGCGCGCGACGGCGGCCAGGTCGACACGCCGCGACGCCTGCATTTCCGCTTCCAGTCCGCGCAGGTGGCGCAGCGCTGCGCGGAGCTGGCCAACGGCCTGCTGCGCTATGCCGGCGGCAACGGCATCTACCGCAGCAACCCGATGGTGCGCCGCTTCCTCGACCTGCATGCGGCGCGCGCCCACTACGCCAACAACCTGGACCGATTCGGACAGAACCTGGGCGGCGTGATGATGGGCCGCGCCAACACGGACTTTTTCATCTGAGCCGCACCGGCACGAGGACCCAACATGAGCCAGAGCAGAGCGCGCATGCAGCCCGGCGAGTTTGACGTGGTGGTGGTCGGCTCCGGCGCCGGCGGCTTGCTGGCCGCCTGCCGCGCCGCCGACCGCGGCCTGTCGGTGGTGGTGCTGGAGAAGAGCAGCCAGTACGGCGGCACCTCGGCGGTGTCCGGCGGCGGCATCTGGATTCCGCTGAACCACCATATCGCGCCGGCGGGCGGGCAGGACGACTACGCCAGCGCGCTGGAATACGTGCTCGCCTGCACCGGCGAGCACGGCGACCCGCAGCGCATCCGCGCCTATCTCGAACAGGCGCCGCGCATGCTGCAATACCTGGAGCAGCAGGCCGGCGTGCACTACTACACGCTGCCGCGCTACGCCGACTACTTCCAGAAACTGCCGGGGGCGATGCCGGGCTACCGTGCGCTCGACCCGATGCCGTTCGACGGCGCGCAGCTGCGCGAGGAGTTCGACCGGCTGCGGCCGCCCTCGCCGGGCACGCTGGTAGGCGGCCGCGTCGCCGTGACCTCCGGCGAGGCGCACGCGCTGCTGTGCCGCTCGCCCGGCTGGTTCGGGCTGGCGCTGCGCCAGTTCGCGCGCTACTGGCTCGACCTGGGCTGGCGCCGCAAGACCCGGCGCGACCGCCGCCTCACGCTGGGCAACAGCCTGGTCGGCGGCCTGCGGCGCGCGCTGATGGATCGCGCGGTTCCGCTGTGGCTCGATACCGCGCTGCAGGACCTGATCGTCGAGGACGGCACCGTGCGCGGCGTGCGCGCCGTGCAGGACGGACGCGTGGCGGAGATCCGCGCGCTGCGCGGCGTGATCCTCGCCGCCGGCGGCTTCGAGCGCAACCAGGCCATGCGCGAACAATACCTGCCGCAACCGACCCGCGCCGCCTGGAGCGCGACGCCGCCCAACAATACCGGCGACGCCATCCGCGCAGCGCAGGCGGCCGGCGCCGACGTGGCCCTGATGTCCCACGTCTGGGGCGCGCCCACGGTGCAGGTGCAGGGCGAAGAGAAACAGCGCGCGCTGTTCATCGAGCGCGCCATGCCGGGCTGCCTGGTGGTGAACGGGCAGGGCCGGCGCTTCGTCAACGAGGCCACGCCGTACTCCGAGTTCGTGCCCGCAATGTACCGCGACCACGAGCAGACCGGATGCAGCGTGCCGGCCTGGATGGTGTTCGATGCCACCTTCCGCCACAAGTACCCGTGCGGGCCGATCCTGCCCGGCTCGGTAATGCCGGACCGCAGCATCCCGGCCAGCCTGTCGGGCATCCTGGTGCGCGCCGACACGCTGGCGCAGCTGGCGCAGAAGATCGGCGTGGATGCCGATGGCCTGGCCGCCAGCGTCGCGCGCATGAACGACTACGCCGCCACCGGCGTGGACGCGGAGTTCGGCAAGGGCGACAACCTGTTCGACACCTACTACAGCGACCCCGCGGTACGGCCCAACCCCTGCCTGGCGCCGATCGGCAAGGCGCCGTTCTACGCGGTGCGGCTCGATGCCGGCGATATCGGCACCAAGGGCGGGCTGGTCACCGACGCCAGCGCGCGCGTGCTGCGCGCTGACGGCAGCGCCATCGCCGGCCTGTTTGCCATCGGCAATACCAGCGCGTCGATGATGGGCACCAGCTATCCCGGCGCCGGCTCCACGCTGGGCCCGGCAATGACCTTCGGCATGATCGCCGCGGACGTGATCTCGCAGCATGCGCGGCAACCCGCCGCCACGCAGCCCGCTCAACCAGTACAGGAGGCTCTATGAGCGCCAGACCCCAATCCAGTGCGGATGCCAGCGCCGAAGCCGGCGGCGCGCTGCGCGATGACATGCTCAAGGCGATGCGCCGCATGGCGCGCTCCGTCGCCGTGATCAGCTGCCGCCACGGCGAGCGCCGCTATTCGATGTCGGTGACCGCGGTCGATTCGCTGTCCGCCGATCCGCCCTCGCTGCTGATCTGCATCAACCGCAATTCGTCGATCTACCCGCCGCTCGATGCCGGTGCGGACTTCTGCATCAACCTGCTCGCCGCCGACCATCGCGATATCGCGGTCGATTGCAGCGGCCGGCTCAAGGGCGAAGCGCGCTTCACCAGCGGCGAGTGGGAAGACGACCTGCTGGGCGTGCCGTCCCTGCGCGATGCCCAGGCCAATTTGTTCTGCCAGCAGGATGGCCGCTTCGACTACGGCACCCATGCGGTCTTTATCGGCCGGCTGCGCGAGGTCCGGCTGGCCGGAGAGGTCTCGCCGCTGGTCTACGTCGACGGCGCCTATACCACCTCGGCGCCGCTGGGCGCGCTGTGTTCGGCATAACGCGGAGCAAGCGCCAGCATGGCTTACGACGCCGTCACCCCCGTCCACGCCCCGTTGCGGCTCGATGACCCCGACGCGCATCCCTGGCAGGCCGCCTGCGATGCCGTGGTGGTCGGCTTCGGCGCCGCCGGCGCCTGCGCCGCGCTGGAAGCCGCGCAGGGCGGCGCGCGCGTGATCGTGGCGGAGCGCTTCGAAGGCGGCGGCGCCAGCGCCAGGAGCGGCGGTGTGGTCTATGCCGGCGGCGGCACGCCTTACCAGCGCGCCGCGGGCTATGACGATACCCCGCAGGCCATGGCCGGCTACCTGCGCCAGGAAACCGAAGGGGTGGTCAGCGACGCCATGCTGCAGGACTTCTGCGAGCACAGCCGCGCGATGCTCGGGTGGCTGGAGGCGCTGGGGGTGCGCTTTGCCGCCACCGTGCCGCCGCGCAAGACCTCGTATCCGGCGCAGCCCTATTACCTGTACTACTCCGGCAATGAAGCGGTGCCCGCCTACGCGCGGCATGCCGCGCCCGCCCCGCGCGGCCACCGCGTCAAGGGTCCCGGCATGTCCGGCCGCACGCTGTATGGCGTGCTGCGCCGTGCGGTGGAAGACCACCGGCAGATCACGGTCATGCGCCATAGCGCGGCGCGGCGGCTGATCCTGGACCGCGACGGCGCGGTGGTCGGCGTCGAACTTTGGCAGCTGCCGCCGGGCCGTCTCCAGAAGCGCCATGCGCGCCTGGCACGGCTGGCCGAGCGCCTGCACAACGCCATGCCGGCACTGGCCGACCGTCTGCGCGCGCTGGTGCTGCAGCTGGAGCTGCGCCATGCACAGCCGGTCGCAATACGGACCAGCGCGGTGGTGCTGGCCACCGGCGGCTTTATCTTCAACCGCGCCATGGTGGCGCGCCACGCCGGCAAGTACCAGCAGGCCTGGCGGCTGGGGGCGACCGGCTGCGATGGCAGCGGCATCCGCCTCGGCGAGTCGGCGGGCGGCGCCACGCGGCACCTGGAGCGCGTGTCGGCGTGGCGCTTCATCAACCCGCCGTTCGCGTGGGCGCGCGGCTGCGTGGTCGACGCGCAGGGCACACGCATCGGCAACGAGGAAACCTATGGCGCCACGCTTGGCCATGCCATCTGCGAGCGGCACGGCGGGCGTGCCTGGCTGGTGCTGAACCGCGCGCTGGCGCGCGAGGCCCTGCGCGAATGCCTGGGCGGCCGGCTGTGGGCGTTCCAGGCCTTGCCCGCGGCGCTGCTGATGCTGGCCGGTGCGCGCCGCGCCGCCAGCATCGAGGCGCTCGCCGGCAAGCTGGGCATGCCAGGCGCCGCGCTGCGGGCGACCCTCGACGCGTATAACGCCGCGGCGCGTGGCGAAACGCCCGATCCGGCCGGCAAGTCGGCGGCCATGTGCGCGTCGCTCGAGACCGGGCCGTGGCTGGCCATCGACATCTCGGCCGATAGCCGGGTCTTTCCGTGTCCGGCGATCACGCTGGGCGGGCTGGCGGTGGAGGAATCCAGCGGCCGGGTGCTGGCCGCCGCGGGCGGCGCGCCCATACCCGGCCTCTATGCGGTGGGCCGCACCGCCGTCGGCATCGCCTCCAATCATTACGTGAGCGGCCTGTCGCTTGCCGACTGCATCTGGTCGGGACGCAACGCGGGCCGCCATCTCGCACAACAGCCTGCCGGCCACCCCATCGGCGGCCAGCAGGCCCATACCAACCAGGAGACTACCCATGAGCCAACGTACTGAAGGAAAGATCGCCATCGTCACCGGGGCCGCCAGCGGCGTCGGCAAGGAAGACGCCTTGCTGCTGGCGCGCGAAGGCGCGCGCGTGGTGCTGACTGACGTCAACGAGGAAGCGGGCCACGCGCTGGCGCGCGAGATCGGCGAGACCGCGCTGTTCGTGCCGCACGACATCGCCAGCGAAGCCGGCTGGCGACAGGTGATGGCGCGCACCGAGCAGCGCTTCGGCGCGCCCAGCGTGCTGGTCAACAACGCCGCCATCCTGATGCTGGGGACGGTCGAGGAAGCCACGCTGGAGCAGTGGCAGCGCGTGATGCGCATCAACGCCGACGGCTACTTCCTGGGCTGCAAGTACGGCGTGGCCGCGATGAAGGCGGGCGGCGGCAGCATTGTCAATATGTCGTCGGTGGCGGCGCTGGGCGGCATGGGCGCGTTCTGCGCCTACAGCGCCAGCAAGGGCGCGGTCGCGGCGCTGACGCGCGCCGTGGCGGGCCATTGCAAGCAGAGCGGCTACCGCATCCGCTGCAACTCGATCCATCCGGACGGCATCCTGACGCCGATGACCGCGGCCTTCCTGCCCGGCGGCGCCACCGCGTTGCCCGAGGAGGTCGGCGGCGCCGAGCCGATGCAGCGCATGTGCCATCCGCGCGACGTAGCCAACCTGGTGCTGTTTCTGGCCTCGGACGAATCGCGCTTCATCAATGGCGCGGAACTGCGCATCGACAACGCCCAGACCATCATGGGCGTGGCCTGAGCACGCGCCGGGAAGCAACGACGAAACAAGGACATCATGGCGCCAGTGCAATTCCATCGGCTGCAGATTGCCGAAGTGGTCGCGGAGACGGACCAGGCGCATTCACTGGTATTCGCGTTGCCGGACGGGCTGCGCGAGACCTTTGCCTACCGCCCGGGCCAGTTCCTGACGCTGCGCGTGCCCGTCGACGGCGTGCCGCTGCAGCGCTGCTATTCGCTGTCCAGCTCGCCGGGCGTGGACGGCGCGCTGCGCGTGACCGTCAAGCGCGTGCAGAGCGGGCGCGTGTCCAACTGGATCTGCGACCATCTCGGCGCCGGCGACACGGTCGAGGCGATGCCGCCGGCCGGCGTGTTCACGCCGCCCGCGCTGCAGGGCGACTTCCTGCTGCTGGCCGGCGGCAGCGGCATCACGCCGGTGCTGTCAATCGCCAAGGCGGCGCTGCGGCACGGGCGCGGCGCGGTCACGCTGGTGTATGCCAACCGCGACGAGCGCTCCATCATCTTCCGCGAGGCGCTGGCGGAACTGGCGCGCAGCCATCCCGGCCGCCTGCGCGTGATCCACTGGCTCGACAGCGTGCAGGGCCCGCCCACTCAGCGCCAGATCGAGGAGCTGGTGCGGCCGTGGAGCGTGGCGCAGTGTTTTGTGTGCGGGCCCGGGCCCTTCATGGACGGCGCCCAGGCCGCGCTGCAGGCGCTGGGCGTGCCGCGTGGTCAGCTGCACGTGGAGCGTTTCGTATCGCTGCCCGATGCGCCGGCGGCAGCGCCCCCGGCCACCGTGGCTGCGCCCGATGCCGGCCGCGCCGCGCCCGCGATGCGCGGCGCCGCCCTCACCGTGCAGCTGGATGGCGCCACCCATCAGGTCAGCGTGAGCCCCGACGAAACCGTGCTCGACGCGCTGCAGCGCGCCGGCGTGGCCGCGCCCAGTTCCTGCCGCGCCGGCCTGTGCGGCGCCTGCATGTGCCAGGTGACGCAGGGCGACGTGACGCTCGGCGAAAACCACGTGCTCGACCGCGCCGACCTGGACGCGGGCTGGACCCTGGCCTGCCAGGCGCGCCCGGCCAGCAGCGAGATCCACCTGAAGTTCCCGGATTGACATGACTCCATCTGACACCCTCGACGCCATTGTGGCACCGGCCGGCATCGAAGCCGCGGCCAACGACAGCCTTGCCGAGACCATTCCCGCGCTGCTGCGGCGCGCGGCCAGCCGCCACGGCGAGCGCATCGCCATCCAGGAAGACGGGCTGCGCCTGACCTACGCCGCGCTCGATGCCGGCCGGATCCAGGCGGGCCGTGCGCTGATGGCGCTGGGCGTGCAGCCCGGCGACCGCGTGGCCGTGTGGGCGCCCAACTTCTCCGAGTGGATCGTCGCGGCGCTGGCCACGCACAGCGTGGGGGCGGCGCTGGTGCCGCTCAATACGCGCATGAAAGGGGCCGAAGCCGGCGCGGTGCTGGCCGACAGCGGCGCGCGCCTGCTGTTCTGCGTCGACGGATTCCTCGGCGAAAGCTATCCGCAGATGCTGGCGCCGCATCGGCCCGCCACGCTGGAGCGGCTGGTGATCCTGCGGCCGGGGCAGGGACGGACCGCCGGCGCCGACGAGCTGGCATGGGACGACTTCCTCGCGCAGGCGCCGCGCACCGACATGGCGGCGTTTGCCGCGCGCGAGGCCGGCGTGGGCGGCGACACGCCGATGGACATCATGTTCACCTCCGGCACCACCGGCCGGCCCAAGGGCGTGATGACGGCGCATGCGCAGAACCTGCGCGCCATCGACAGCTGGGCCGCCATCACCGGCGTGCGGGCGGGGGACCGCTACCTGATCGTCAATCCGTTCTTCCATACGTTCGGCTACAAGGCCGGATGGCTGGCGGCGCTGTCGCGCGGCGCCACGGTGCTGCCCCACCTGGTGTTCGACGCCGAGGCCGTGATGACGCGCGTCGAGAACGAAGGCATCACGGTGCTGCCCGGCCCGCCGACGCTGTACCAGACCCTGCTGAATGCGCCGCGCCTGCGCGAGTTCGACCTGTCTTCGCTGCGCGTGGCGGTGACCGGCGCCTCGGCGATCGCGCCGGCGCTGATCCAGCGCATGCGCGACGAACTCGGCTTCGATACCATCATCACCGGCTACGGCCTGACCGAGTCGTGCGGCTTCGCCACGCTGACGCGCGCCGGCGACGACGCCGACACCGTTGCCGGTACCTCTGGCCGCGCGATGCCGGGCATCGAGATCCGCTGCATCGACGCCCAGGGGCAGGCGGTGCCCACCGGCGATCCGGGCGAAGTGCTGGTGCGCGGCTACAACGTGATGCAGGGCTATTTCGGCCTGCCCGAAGCCACCGCCGAGGCCATCGACAGCGACGGCTGGCTGCATACCGGCGACGTCGGCACGCTCGATGCGCGCGGCTACCTGCGCATCACCGACCGCATCAAGGACATGTTTATCGTCGGCGGCTTCAACTGCTATCCGGCCGAGGTGGAGAAGCTGCTGGTGGCCCATCCGGCGGTGGCCCAGGTGGCGGTGGTGGGCATGCCGCACGACCGCCTCGGCGAGGTCGGCCGCGCCTACGTGGTGCTGCGCCACGGCGCGCGGGTCGATGCCGACACGCTGATTGCCTGGGCACGCCGGCACATGGCCAACTACAAGGTGCCGCGCGAGGTGCTGTTCGTGACCGCGCTGCCGGTCAGTGCGGCGGGCAAGGTGCTGAAGTACCAGTTGCGGGCATCGTGAAGGGAGACACGCCATGACGGACATGAAGTCGATTGCCGAACGGCTGGACCGGCTCGAGGCCGCCGATGCGATCCGGGCGCTCAAGCTGCGCTACCTGCGCGCCTGCGACGACAAGGACCCCGAGGCCATGCGGGCGTGCTTTGTTGCCGACGGGGCGCATATCCACTATGACCGGATCGGGACGTTCGCGGGCCGCGATGCGCTGGTGCAGTGCTTTGCCGAACTGGCCTGCCGGCCTACGCTGCGGGAGATGCATTTCGCGGGGCAGGGGGATATTCGCGTGGGGGAGGATGGCACGGCGCAGGGTAGCTGGGACCTGGCTTACCTGGCGCTGGATGATGCCAGTGGGACGCGGACTTTCCTGACTGGGCGATATGTGGATGTGTATGTGAGGGTGGAGGGGGCTTGGGTGATCCGGTCGACGGTGTTTTCGACGGGGTTGTTGTCGGTGGGGGAGTAGGCTGACGGTGCTCGAGCTGGATGGCGCCAGCTGATTGTTTGCTCCCCTCTCCCGCAAGCGGGAGAGGGGCCGGGGGAGAGGGCCGGCGTGTGCGAGGCCGCCGGCGCCTCGGACCCCTATTCCACGATCGCCGGATGCACCGCCGGCGGGCCGCCCAGCGCCTCCCGGTACGACGGCGGCTGCACGCCTTCCGCGTCGACGATGCCATAGGCCAGCGCCGCTTCCGCGCCGATCAGCACCTGCCCGGACTTCTCCATCAGCACCGGATCCCGGTATAGCGCGTCGATGATGCGCCCCGTGAACTCCGGCGTCTCCGCCACCGGCGCGAATGCCGCGTACTTGTCCGGATGCTCCTCCCATACCCGCAGCGTGCGGGCGGTGCGCAGCGGGCCCATCCACAGCGACACCGCGGCCACGCCGTACGGCCGCAGGTCCACCGCCATGTCGTGGGCGAACTTGTCGATGCCGGCCTTTTGCGCGCCGTACGCCGGCCCATGCATATAGCAGTTGGCGCCGAAGGACGAGGTGAACACGATCAGCCCGCGTCCCTGCGCCGCCATCACCGGCGCGGCGTGCCAGCTGGCGACATAGCCGGAACGCAGCCCCACGTCGAGGATGCCGGCCATCTCCAGCGGCTTGTGCCAGAACGGCCCCGGCTGGATCAGCTGGTCATGCAGGAAGGTGGCGTTGTTGACCAGGATGTCCAGCCGTCCCGTCTCTTCGTGCACGCGGCGGAATAGCGCCGCGACCTGGGCGTCGTCGCCATGGTCGCAGGCGACCGCGATGCCGCGCCCGCCGAGCGCATCGATCTCGCGGGCGGTGGCGTGGATGGTGCCAGGCAGCGGCGCGCTGCCCTCCTGCTCGGTGCGGCCGGTGACATACACCGTGGCGCCCGCCGCACCCAGCGCCAGCGCAATGCCGCGGCCGGCGCCGCGTGATGCGCCGGTGACCACGGCGACGCAGGCTTGTCCTGATTCCGTCATCTCTGCTCCTCTGTGTAGGGGGTCTGTCCCGCGCAGAGGGTGCGGCCAGCGCACCGCCGGCACATCACTCGTTCGGACTACCCCGGGCTGCGGCCCGCGCGCCGACCGGAAGGCCCGGCGTGGCGATACCGGCTAGTCCGCCAGGACGATGCACCAAGTGCCCGCACACGAAAGAATCGGTCCCATCGACAGGCTGCAGCCGCGCCGCAGCCGCCCCGTTCGACACTCACATCGAACACCCACATCGAACCTGAGGAGACCGGCATGTTGGATATTCGTGCGCTTGGCTACATCGTGGTCGAGTCCACCGACATCGGGCAGTGGCGAGGCTATGCCGAACAGGTGCTCGGCATGACCTGCGCCGGCGCCCCCGGCGGTGCGCTGTACGTGAAGATGGATGAACGCGACTACCGCTACCTGGTGGTGCCCGGCGCGCGCGACCGCTACCTGGCATCCGGTTGGGAGCTGGCCGACGAGGCCGCCTATCGCCATGCGCTCGAGACGCTGCGCCAGGCCAAGGTCGAAGTCGTGCAGGCCAGCCCCGCGGAACTCGCGCAGCGCCGCGTGCAGGCGATGGCCTGGTTTGCCGATCCGTCCGGCAACCGCCACGAGGTCTCGTGGGGCATGCGCTCCGACTTCCTGCGCTTCGTCTCGCCGATCGGCGTGCCGCGCTTCATCACCGACCCGATGGGCGCCGGCCACACCGTGCTGCCGGCGCCGGTCTTCGACCAGACCTATGCCTTCCTGCGCGACGTGATGGGCTTCGGCCTGTCGGACATCTACCGCGTGCGCTTCACCAGCGATCCCAACGAGCCGGAAAAGCGCATCCACTTCCTGCATTGCGCCAATGCGCGCCACCACAGCCTGGCGATCTTCGAGATGCCGTCCGAAGCCGGCTGCATCCACGTGATGGCCGAGGTGCCCGACATGGCGGAGGTGGGCCGCGCGCTGGATCGCGTGCAGCAGCACGGCGTGAAGCTGTCGGCCACGCTGGGGCAGCACTGCAATGACCGCATGACTTCCTTCTACATGAAGACCCCCGGCGGCTTCGACCTCGAGTTCGGGCACGGCGGGCTGGAGGTGGACTGGAGCCGCCACGCCGCCTACGAGGCCACGCGGGTCAGCCTGTGGGGCCATGACTTCAGCATCGGATACCGCTAAGCGCGGCACAGACCTATGAACAAGACCATCGACAAGACCATGAGCGCGGCCGACGTGGTCGGCCAGCTCGCCGACGGCATGACCATCGGCATCGGCGGCTGGGGCCCGCGCCGCAAGCCCATGGCGCTGGTGCGCGAGATCCTGCGCTCGCCGCTGAAAGACCTGACCGTGGTGGCCTATGGCGGCCCCGAGGTGGGCATGCTGTGCGCCGCCGGCAAGGTGCGCCGGCTGGTGTTCGGCTTTGTCTCGCTCGACGTGATCCCGCTCGAGCCGTACTTCCGCCAGGCGCGCGAGCGCGGCCTGCTGGCAGTGACCGAACTGGACGAGGGCATGCTGCAGCTGGGCCTGCGCGCGGCCGCCGCGCGCCTGCCGTTCCTGCCGACGCGCGCCGCGCTGGGCACCGACGTGCTGGACCGCAACCCGCACCTGAAGACCGTCCGTTCGCCGTACGACGATGGCGAGGTGCTGCTGGCGATGCCGGCGATCCCGCTGGATGCGGCGCTGCTGCATGTGAACCAAAGCGATGTGCTGGGCAACACCCGCATCGACGGCCCTGATCCGTTCTTCGATGAGTGGTTCGCGCGCGCCGCGCAGCGCTGCTATGTCAGCTGCGAAACGCTGCACCCGCGCCTCGAAGACACCGACCTGGCGCGCGCCCGCAACAACCCGTTCGAGCGCGCGCTGGTGACCGGCGTGGTGCACGCGCCGGCGGGCGCGCATCCCACTTCGTGCGCGCCGGCCTATGGCTGGGACCTGCCGGCGCTGAAGTCCTATTGCGCCAGCGCCGACGCGGAAGACGGCTTCCGTGCCTACCGCGACGAGGTGGTGGGCGACAGCGAGGCGCATTACCTGGCGTGCATCGGCGGCCCTGGCCACGTGCACGACCTGCCGCTGCCCGTACTTTGATCCCAAGGAGCGACCGTGAGCGCCACTTATGAATTTACCCGCGCCGAGCTGATGATCGCCGTCGCCGCCCGCGCCTGGCGCGACGACGGCGAGGTGCTGGCCACTGGCATCGGCACCGGCCCGCGCATCGCAGCGGGCCTCGCGCGGCTCGCGCACAACCCCGGCCTGCTGCTGACCGACGGCGAGGCCTACCTGGTGGAAACGCCGGTGCCGCTGGGCCCGCGCGAACCGGATTACCAGGTGCGCGCGAGCGGCTGGATGGGCTATGCGCGCGTGTTCGACTGCCTGTGGGGGGGGCGCCGCCATGCGCTGGTGATGCCCACGCAGATCGACCGCTTCGGCCAGGCCAATATCTCCTGCCTGGGCGGCACGCATGCGCAGCCGAAAACCCAGCTGCTCGGCGCGCGCGGCTTCCCGGGCAACAGCATCCACCATGCCAATTCCTTCTTCGTGCCGGGGCATAGCCCGCGCGCCTTTGTGGCCGGCGAAGTCGACATGGTCTGCAGCGTCGGCTACAACCCGGCGCGCCAGATCGAAGGCATGCGCAGCTTCGTGGACCTGCGCGTGATCGTCACCGACCTGTGCGTGATGGATTTCGGCGGAGCGGATCATGCCATCCGCGTGCGCTCGCTGCACCCGGGCGTCAGCCTGGAGCAGGTGCAGGCCGCCACCGGCTTTGCGCTGGCCAACCCGCCCGGCGAAGCGCTGCCGGAGACGGCGGCACCGACGCCGGAAGAATTGCGGCTGATCGCGCAGCTCGACCCGCACAACCTGCGCGCCGCGATCGTGCGCGGCAATCCTTCCGGACGCGCCTGAGACTGCCATGACATCGACCGCCATCGAACCCATCAGCCTCGGCCCGAACGCCGAGGTGCTCTACCAGGTCGCCGACGGCATCGCCACGGTGACGATGAACCGGCCGCAGTTCCACAACGCGCAGAACTCGAAGATGACGTATGCGCTGGACGAGGCCTACCGGCGCGCCGCCGCCGACGACGCGGTCAAGGTGATCGTGCTGCGCGGCGCGGGCAAGCATTTCTCGGCCGGGCACGACATCGGCACGCCGGGGCGCGACATCAACGAGACCTTCGAGCGCGCCTCGCTCTGGTATGACCACGTGAACAAGCCCGGCGGCGAGTTCCTGTATGCGCGCGAGCAGGAGGTCTACCTGGGCATGTGCCGGCGCTGGCGCGAGCTGCCCAAGCCCACCATCGCCATGGTGCACGGCGCCTGCATCGCCGGCGGGCTGATGCTGGCCTGGGTGTGCGACCTGATCGTGGCCTCCGACGATGCCTTCTTTGCCGATCCGGTGGTGCGCATGGGCATCCCGGGCGTGGAGTACTTCGCGCATGCGTACGAGCTGCACCCGCGCATCGCCAAGGAATTCCTGTTCCTGGGCGAGCGCATGGGCGCGGAGCGTGCCGAGCGCATGGGCATGGTCAATCGCGTGGTGCCGCGCGACGCGCTCGAGGACACGGTCTACGGCATGGCCACCAAGGTCGCTCAGATGCCGCGCTTGGGCCTGACGCTGACCAAGCAGGCCGTCAACCACGTGGAAGACCTGCAGGGCAAGCGCACCGCGATGGATGCGGTCTTTGCCTGGCACCACTTTGCCCACGCGCACAACGAACTGGTCAGCGGCGACAAGCTCGGCGGCTATGACGCGCGCGCCATGGCGGCGTCGCAACGCACCGGCGGCGAGGAGAAGGCATGAACCCCGGCATGAACGCCGCCAGCCTTCACACCGTGCTGTGCGACCTGCTCGGCTGCCGCTATCCGATCGTGCAGACGGCAATGGGATGGGTCGCCGACGCGAAGCTCGTCGCCGCTAGCGGCAACGCCGGTGCCTTCGGCTTCCTGGCCGGCGCCACGATCCCGCCGGGCGAGGTCGAACGCGAAATCCTGCGCGTGAAGGCGCTCAGCGACCGGCCCTTCGGCATCAATTTCCACATGTTCCAGCCCAACGCGCACGAGGTCATCGAGATGGCGATCCGCCACCGGCTGCGCGCGGTCAGCTATGGGCGCGGCCCGGACGCGAAGATGGTTGGCCGGCTCAAGGCAGCAGGCATCGTCTGCATGCCGACGGTGGGCGCCGCCAAGCACGCGGCCAAGGCCGTGGAGATGGGCGCGGACGTGGTCACCGTGCAGGGCGGCGAGGGCGGCGGCCATACCGGCGGCACGCCCACCACGCTGCTGCTGCCGCAGGTGCTGGACAGTGTCAGCGTGCCGGTAGTGGCGGCGGGCGGCTTCTTCGACGGCCGCGGGCTGGCCGCGGCGCTGGCCTACGGCGCCGCCGGCGTGGCCATGGGCACGCGCTTCCTGATGTCGGCCGAGTCGCCGGTGCCGGCGCAGACGCTGGAGCGCTACGTCAAGGTACGTGACGCGGGCCAGATCCGCGTCTCGCTGGCGATCGACGGATTGCCGCAGCGGATGATCGACAACGACCTGCTGATCGCGCTGGAACAGGCCGGCCCGTTGCGCCGCACGTGGCTGGCGCTGTCGGCCGCGCGCAAGTGGCAGGCACGCACCGGCATGCGCAGCACGCAGATGCTGGCGACCGCGTGGCGCGCGATGCGCGAGCAGGACTACAGCGCCGCGCAAACGCTGATGGCTGCCAATGCGCCGGTGCTGATCCAGCGCGCGATGGTTGAGGGGTGCCCGGATGAGGGCGTGCTGCCCAGCGGGCAGGCGGCCGCGGCGATCGGCGCGATCGAGTCGTGCGAGCAGATCGTGGCGGGGATGGTCGATCAGGCGCGGGCGCGGATGGAGGCGCTGGCATTGCGGGAGGCGGAGCTTCATTGATCCGCCCGGCCCTCACCCCGACCCACACCCCCGGGCGGGGGAGGGGCCCGGGGGTGAGGGCGGGCGCATCCAATGCAAGGAATCAACAAACCTGCCCCAACGCGCCAACAACCATGACAGGCAAATCCACCATGAAACCGACGCACCACCCCTTCCGCATCGACACCGCCGACGGCATCGCCGAACTGGTGATCGACCACCCACCCGTCAACGCGCTCGACAACGCCGGCTGGCACGCGCTGGCCGCGGCCATCGACCGCCTCGGCTCCGATCCCGCCGTGCGCGTGATCGTCCTGCGCGGCGAAGGCCGCGGCTTCTGCGCGGGCGTCGACATCAAGGAACTGGCCGCGCACCCGGAGCGCATCGTCGGCGTCAATGCCGGCAACTACGCCACCTTCCGCGCCGTGCACCGCAATCCCAAGCCGGTCATCGTCGCGGTGCACGGCTTCGTGCTGGGCGGCGGCATCGGCATCTGCGGCGCGGCCGACATCATCGTCGCCTCGGAATGCGCGCGCTTTGGCGTGCCCGAGATCGACCGCGGCGCCATGGGCGGCGGCGCGCACCTGCAGCGCATGTTCGGCGTGCAGAAGGTCCGGGCCATGTATTTCACCGGCGAGATGATCGACGCCGCCGAAGCCTATCGCCTGGGCGCGGTCGAGCGCGTGGTGCCGCGCGCTGAACTGCGCGACGCCGCCATGGCGCTGGCGCGCCAGATCGCGGCCAAGAGCCCGGCCATGCTGCAGCTGGCCAAGGAAGCGCTCAACGGCGTGGAAGACGGCAACCTCGAAGACAAGTACCGCTGGGAGCAGGGCTTCACGCTGCAGGCGTACATGAGCGCCGATTCCGGCGAGGCGCGCGCCGCCTTTGTCGAAGGCCGAGAAGCTTCTTTCGCAGCGGGAGCCCGCGATGCAGCTTGAATACACCGACGCCCAGCACGCCTTCCGCGCCGAGGTGCGCGACTGGATGGCCGCGCACGTGCCGCGCACGCCGCTGGAAAGCTTCGACACCGAGGCCGGCTTTGCCCAGCACCGCGCCTGGGAAGCCACGCTCAACCAGGGCCGCTGGAGCATGGTCACGTGGCCGGCCGAACTGGGCGGTCGCGGCTGCGACCTGATCGAGTGGCTGATCTTCGAGGAAGAGTACTGGCGTGCCGGCGCGCCGATGCGCGTCAACCAGAACGGCATCTTCCTGCTGGGCCCCACGCTGATGGAATTCGGGACCGAGGCGCAGAAGGCACGCTTCCTGCCGCGCATGGCCGCCGGCGAGCATATCTGGGCGCAGGGCTGGTCCGAGCCCAACGCCGGCTCCGACATGGCCGCGATCCGCTGCAGCGCGATCCGCGACGGCGATGACTATGTGATCAACGGCCAGAAGATCTGGTCGACGCGTGCGGTGTGGGCGGACTGGCTGTTCGGCCTGTTCCGCACCGATCCGGCGTCGACGCGCCATCACGGGCTGACCTTCGTGCTGGTGCCGCTCGATACGCCGGGCATCACCGTGCGGCCGATCCGCCAGCTCAACGGCCAGACCGGCTTTGCCGAGATCTTCTTCGACGACGTGCGCGTGCCGGTGGAGAACCGGCTGGCGGCCGAGGGCGCCGGCTGGCAGGTGGCGATGGCCACCGCCGGCTTCGAGCGCGGCCTGATGCTGCGTTCGCCCGCCCGCTTCCAGGAAACCGCGCGCGCGCTGGTGCGGCTGTACCAGGCCAACCGCGAGGTCGCGGACCGCGATCCGTCGCTGCGCGAAGCGGTGCTGCGCGCGTGGATGGACGCAGAGGCCTACACGCTGTCTACCTATGCCACTGCGAGCCGGCTGGTAAAGGGCGGCCACATCGGCGCGGAATCGAGCACCAACAAGGTGTTCTGGTCCGAACTGGACATCCATATGCACGATACCGCGCTGGCGATCCTGGGGCAGGCCGCCGAAGTTGCGCCCGCGGGGCAGCCGCCGGGTTCGCTCGGCCACTGGCTGGATGGCTTCCTGTTCGCGCAGGCCGGGCCGATCTATGCCGGCACCAACGAGATCCAGCGCAACATCGTCGCCGAGCGCCTGCTCGGCATGCCGCGCGCATGACGGCACCCCGGGGAAAACACATGGATTTCGCATTGACCGAAGAGCAGGAACAGTTTGCCGAGGCGATCCGGCGCTTCCTGATGACCGAGATGACGCCGGAACTGACGCGCGAGCTGTGGGCGACCGAGACCGGCCGCTCCGACGCGCTGTGGCGGCAACTGGCCGACCAGGGCATGACCGCCGTGATGGTGCCGGCGGAGCAGGGCGGGCTGGGGCTGGGCGAACTCGAATGGGCGCCGCTGGCGCAGGCATGCGGCTATTTCGCGCTGCCCGAGCCGCTGCTCGACACCGCGCTGGTGGCCGCCGGCCTGCTGCGCGATGCCCTTGCCGCCGCGCCCGACGCGGCAACGCGCGAGCGCTGCGCCACGCTGCTCGAACGCATCGCCGCCGGCGATGCCCGCGTGGCGGTGGCGCACCCGCAGCAGCGGCTGGTTGCCGACGCCCACGTTGCCGACGCCATCCTGTGCGCGCATCAAGGCGCCGTGCACCTGCTGCGGCCGGAGCAGGCCACGCTGACCGCGCGCACCGGCCTGGATCCGTCGCGCCGGTTGTTCGAACTGGCGTGGACGCCTGCGGCGCACACCGAGTTGATCCCTGCCGGCACCGGCTTGTGGGACATGGCGCTGAACCGCGGCGCGCTCGGCGTGGCCGCGCAGCAGCTGGGCCTGACCCAGCGCATGCTCGACCTGGCCATCGACTACAGCGCGCAGCGCAAGCAGTTCGGCAAGGCCATTGGCGCCTACCAGGCGGTCAAGCACCTGCTGGCCGACGTGGCGATCCAGCTGGAGTTTGCCAAGCCGGTGCTGCTGCGCGCAGCTGCCGCATTGGCGCATAACCTGCCACATGCGGGGCTGCACGTCTCGCATGCCCGCGTCGCCGCCGCGCGCTGCGCGTGGAGCGCGGCACGGCAGGCGATCCAGGTGCATGGCGCGATGGGCTACACCTGGGAGCTGGACCTGCAAATCTTCACCAAGCGCGCCTGGGCCCTGGCGGGAAGCTGGGGCGACCGCGCCTTCCACAAGGCGCGCCTGGGCGCGCACATCCTGGACGGCGAGCAGGCGATCGGCGCCGGCGCCACCTTTGCCTGAAGGGCCCGATCCCAAGGAGACCAATGACCATGAAACACGCCTATATCGTTGATGCCCTGCGCACGCCCACCGGGCGCCGCAAGGGCGGACTGTCGCACGTCCACGGGGCCGACCTGGGCGGCTTCGTGCTGGCCGAGCTGGTGCGCCGCAACGGCATCCCGGCCGAGGACTATGACGACGTGGTGTTCGGCTGCGTCGACACCATCGGCCCGCTGGCCGGCAATATCGCGCGCAGCGCCTGGCTGGCGGCCGGGCTGCCGCTGACGGTGCCGGGCGTGACGGTGGACCGCCAGTGCGGCTCGTCGCAGCAGGCCGTGCACTTCGCCGCGCAGGCGGTGATGAGCGGCACGCAGGACGTAGTGATCGCCGGCGGCGTGCAGACCATGACGCAGATCCCGATCTCGTCGGCGATGCTGGCCGGGCAGGCGCTGGGCTTTGCCGACCCGTTCTCGGGCAGCAAGAGCTGGCAGGCGCGCTTCGGCGATGCGCCGGTGTCGCAGTTCCACGCCGCGCAGCGCATTGCCGAGCACTGGAAGCTGTCGCGCGAGGCCATGGAGGCCTATGCGCTGGAGAGCCACCAGCGTGCGGCGGCCGCAAGCGAGGACGGGCGCTTCGCGCGCGAGATCGTCGCTTGCGAAGGCGTGCAGCATGACGAGACCCCGCGCCCGGATACCACCTTGGCCAAGATGGCTTCGCTGGAGCCACTGATGCCGGGCAGCTCGCTGACCGCGGCCGTCTCCAGCCAGACCGCCGATGCCGCCGCCGCGCTGCTGATCGTTTCGGAGGACGCGCTCAAGCGCTACGGCCTGACGCCGCGCGCGCGCATCGCCCATATGAGCGTGCTGGGCGACGACCCGCTGTGGATGCTGACCGCCCCGATTCCGGCGACGAAGCGCGCGCTGGAGCGCAGCGGCCTGCGCCTGGCCGATATCGACGTGGTCGAGATCAACGAAGCGTTCGCTTCGGTGGCGATGGCGTGGCTGGCCGAGACCGGCTACGCGCCGGAGCGCACCAACCCCAACGGCGGCGCCATCGCACTGGGCCACCCGCTGGGTGCCACCGGCGCGCGCCTGATGACCACGCTGCTGCACGAACTGGAACGCACCGGCGGCCGCTATGGCCTGCAGACCATGTGCGAGGGCGGCGGGCTGGCCAACGTCACGATTATTGAACGGTTGTAAGTTTGTCGTCCCCGCGCAGGCGGGGACCCAAATCGCAAGGAGTAGGGATATGGGTATCTGCGACGGACGCACCGTCATCATCACCGGCGCCGGCGGCGGGCTGGGCCGCGCTTATGCGCTGGCATTCGGCGCCGAGGGCGCCAACGTGGTCGTCAACGACATCCGGCGCGACGCGGCCGAGGCGGTCTGCGCCGAGATCCGCGCCGCTGGCGGCAGTGCGCTCGCCAGCGATGACGACATCACGCAGCTGGCCACCGCGCAGCGCATCGTCGATGCCGCGGTCGCGGCCTATGGCGAAGTCCACGTGCTGGTCAACAACGCCGGCATCTGCCGCGACCGCATGTTCGTCAGCCTGACCGAGTCGGACTGGGACGACGTGATGCGCGTGCACCTGCGCGGCCACTTCTGCCTGGCCAACCTGCTGGCGCGGCGCTGGCGCGATGCCGCCAAGGCCGGCCGCGCGGTCGACGCACGCATCATCAACACCAGCTCCGGCGCGGGCCTGCAGGGCTCGGTCGGGCAGTCGAACTACGCCGCCGCCAAGGCTGGCATCGCCGCGCTGACGCTGGTGCAGGCCGCGGAGCTGGGGCGCTACGGCATCACCGCCAATGCGCTGGCGCCGGCTGCTCGCACCGGCATGACCGAAGACGTGTTCGCCGACATGATGAAGGCGCCGGAAGGCGGCTTCGACTACTACGATCCGGCCAACGTCGCGCCGCTGGTGGTGTGGCTGGGCAGCGCGGCGTCCGCGCAGGTCAATGGCCGCATGTTCGAGGCGGCCGGCGGCATGGTGTCGGTGGCAGACGGCTGGCGCACCGGCCCGAAGGCCGACAAGGGCGGGCGCTGGCAACCGGCGGAAGTGGGTGCGGCCGTGGCGGGGCTGCTGGCACAGGCGCAGCCGCCCCAGGCGGTGTACGGCAGCTGAGCGCGACGGCCATGGATTTCTCCAGTTCCGTCGAGTTCGGAGTCGAACACCAGATGGTCCGCGACAGCGCGCGCGACTACCTCGCCGCGCACAGCGATTCGGCGGCGGTGCGGCGCGTGACCGAGGCGGGGCCGGCTCACGACGACGCCCTGTGGCGCGCGATCGCGGGCGAGCTTGGCTGGTGCGGCATCGCGCTGCCTGAAGCCGTGGGCGGCGCCGGCCTGGGCGCGCCCGGGCTGGCGCTGCTGCAGGAGCAGCTGGGCCAGCGCCTGGCGTGCGTGCCGTTCTGGTCGACCGCTTGCGTGGCGGCGCCGTGGCTGCAGGGCAGCGTCGGCCACAGTGGGCCGTGGCTGGAGCGGCTGGCCACGGGCGAGTGCCGCGCCGCGGCGGTGCTGCCGGACGATGGCGGCTGGCACTACGACGGTGTCCCGATCACTGCGCAGGCCGGCGCGGACGGCTTCGTGCTGCGCGGCAGCGCCGACCAGGTCGCCGATGCCGCCGGGGCCGACTGGCTGCTGGTGCCGGCGCGGCTCGACGATGGCGAACCGGCGCTGTTCCTGCTGGAGCCCGCTGCGCTGGCGCGGGATGCGCGCTTCGCGCTGGCGCCGCTGGACACGCTCGACCGCACGCGGCCGCTGGCGTCGCTGCGGTTCGACGGCCTGGCCGTTGCCGCAAGCGCCTGCCTGGCCCGCGGGGACGCCGCCGTGCAGGGACTGGCCCAGGCGTGGTGGCACGGCAAGCTGATGCTGGCCGCCGAGCAGCTGGGCGCGGCCCAGCAATGCCTGGACCTGACCGTCGCCTATGCAGCGGAGCGCATCCAGTTCGGCCGCGCCATCGGCTCGTTCCAGGCGGTCAAGCACCGCTGCGCGCAGATGATGGTGCTGGTCGAGGCCGCGCGCTCGGCGGTGTATGGCGCGGCGCAGGCGTGGCAGACGGCGGATGTCGCCGACGCGCGGCTCGAGATCTGCGCCGCCGCTGTCGCCGCCGACGACGCGCTGCGCTTCTGTGCGCAGGAAGCCATCCAGCTGCATGGCGGGGTTGGCTTTACCTGGGAGTACGACCCCCAGCTCTATTTCAAGCGCGCGCAGGCCGCCAGCCAGTGGCTGGGCGGTGCCGGCGCCGCGCTTGCCTACATTGCCGCCAACGGCCCGCAGGCATGGAGGACAGCATGAAAACACATGAAGAGTCGGCATTCCGCGCCGAGGTGGCGCGGTGGCTGGCCGAAAACCTGGCCGGCGAGTTCGAATGCCTGAAACACCGCGGCGGCCCCGGCGACGAAGAAGCCTATCCCGAGCTGCGCAAGGCATGGGAACGGCGCCTGGCCGAGGGCGGCTGGACCGGCCTGGGCTGGCCCCGCGCGCATGGCGGGCGCGAGCTGCCGGTGATGCAGCAGGTGATCTTCCACGAGGAATACGCACGCGCCGGCGGCCCGGGCCGCATGGGGCATATCGGCGAGGGGCTGATCGGCCCGACGCTGATCGCCTTCGGCACCGAGGACCAGAAGGCGCGGCTGCTGCCCGGCATCCGCAACGGCACCACGTTCTGGTGCCAGGGCTATTCGGAGCCCGGCGCGGGCTCGGACCTGGCCAATGTGCGCACGCGCGCGACGCGCGATGCCGACAGCGGCGACTGGCTGGTCAGCGGGCAGAAGGTCTGGACCTCGCTCGCGCATGAATCCGACTGGATCTTCGTGCTGGCGCGCTGCGAGCCCGGCTCGCGCGGCAGCAAGGGCCTGATCTTCCTGATGCTGCCGCTGGACCAGCCTGGCATCGAGATCCGCCCGATCCGTCAGATGGGCGGCGGTGCGGAGTTCAACGAGGTCTTTTTCGACGGCGCGCGCGCCGCGGCCGCCGACGTGCTGGGCGAGCCCGGCGACGGCTGGCGCATCGCCATGGCACTGCTCGGTTTCGAGCGCGGCATCTCCACGCTGGGCCAGCAGATGCAGTTCACGCATGAGCTGGAATGGGTGGCGCAGGCCGCGCGCGACAACGGCAGCAGCCGCGATGCGCTGGTGCGCCAGCGCATCGCGCGCGCCTGGGCCGGCCTGCGCGTGATGCGCGCCAACGCGCTGCGCATGCTGGCCGGCGCCGCGCAGGCGGGCCAGGACGGCGAGGATGTCGACGTGGCCTTGCAGCGCGAGGCGCTGATCTACAAGTACTACTGGTCCAACTGGCACCGCGACCTGGGCCAGCTTGCGCTCGACGTGCTGGGACCGCTGGCCAACGTGCTCGACACGAACGACGCACGCCGCACCCGCCTGCAGCAGATGGCGCTGTTCTCGCGCGCCGACACCATCTACGCCGGCACCAACGAGATCCAACTCAACATCATCGCCGAACGCGGGCTGGGCATGCCGCGCGAGGCCCGAGGACAGCCATGACCCTTCACGCAGAAATCCCCAGCGCCCCGGCCTATGTGCCCGGCCACCAACTGCTCGCCGGCAGGAGCGTGCTGATCACCGCCGCCGCGGGCGCCGGCATCGGCTTCGCCGCCGCGCGCCGCTGCGCGGAAGAGGGCTGCCGCGCGCTGATGATCTCCGACATCCATCCCAAGCGGCTGGACGAGGCGGTCCAACGCCTGCGCGCCGAAACCGGGCTGCAGGCCATCCATGGCCAGCTGTGCGATGTGTCCGACGAAACGCAGGTGCGCGCACTGGTGGCCGCGGCGGAAGAGGCACTCGGCGGCACCGACGTGCTGATCAACAACGCCGGCCTGGGCGGCTCGCGCCGCCTAGTTGATATGGACGATGCCGAGTGGTCGCGCGTCATCGATATTTCCCTCACCGGCACCTTCCGCATGACGCGCGCGATGCTGCCGCACATGCAGGCCCGCCGCCGCGGCGCCATCGTCAACAACGCCTCGGTGCTGGGCTGGCGGGCGCAGAAGGAGCAGTCGCACTACGCCGCGGCCAAGGCCGGGGTGATGGCGCTGACGCGCTGCAGCGCGATGGAGGCCGCCGAGTTCGGCGTGCGCATCAACGCGGTGGCGCCGAGCATCGCGCTGCACGACTTCCTGAAGAAGTCGGCGCCGGCGGACCTGCTGCGGCAACTGAGCGAGCGCGAGGCCTTCGGGCGCGCGGCGGAGGTGTGGGAGGTGGCCAATGTGATGGTGTTTTTGGCTAGTGATTATGCGTCGTATATGACCGGGGAGGTGTTGCCGGTGAGCAGTCAGCGGGCTTGAGGGGCAGCTGGAATGCGGTCGCCCCGCTGAGGGTTTGCTCCCCTCTCCCGCTTGCGGGAGAGGGGTGCCTTCGCGAAGGGCGTTGGCTGCGTTGGTTGCGGCAACCGTCAATCCATTCTGACCGGGAAGCACAGTTGGTACTCGAATTAATGCTGGAACCACACATGCCAAGAATCTTCCGCTGCGCCGAAGACATCCACGCCGCCGTCGGCCACCACCTCGGCGCCAGCGCCTGGACCCGCATCACCCAGCAACAGGTCGACCAGTTCGCCCATGCCACCGGCGACCACCAGTGGCTGCACGTCGACCCGCAGCGCGCCGCGCAAGGTCCCTACGGCGCCTGCATCGCGCACGGCTACCTGACGCTGGCGCTGGTCAACCAGTTCCTGCCCGAGCTGGTCACCGTCGAGGGCATGAAGTGGGGCGTCAACTACGGCTGCGACAAGGTGCGTTTTCCGGCGCCGGTGCGCGTGGGCGCACGCGTGCGCGGCGTGGGCGAGCTGGTGCGCGCCGAGACCCTGGATGGCGGCGTGCAGTCGGTGGTGCGCATGACCGTGGAAATCGAAGGCGAGCCCAAGCCCGCCTGCGTGGCTGAAACCATCAGCCGCTATTACTTCTGAACAGGAACCGAGCATGAAAGACGCAGTCATCGTCGCCGTCGCGCGCACCCCGATCGGCAAGGCCTTCCGTGGCGCCTTCAACGATACCGAAGCCCCGGTGCTGGGCGGCCACGTGGTGCGCGCGGTGGTGGAGCGCGCCGGCGTGGACCCGGCCGAGGTCGACGATGTGCTGATCGGCGCGGCCGCGCAGCAGGGCACCCAGGGCTACAACCTGGGCCGCCTGAGCGCGGTGGCGGCGGGCCTGCCCGACAGCGTGCCGGGCATGACCATGGACCGCATGTGCGGCTCGGGCCTGATGACGATCGCGGCCGGTGCGCGCGCGATTCAGTGCGGCGAGGCCGACATCATCGTCGCCGGCGGCGCGGAGTCGATCTCGCTGACGCAGAACAAGCACAAGAACAGCTATCGGGCCCAGTCCGAAGCGGTGCTGGCGCGCCAGCCGGCGGCCTACATGGCGATGATCGAGACCGCCGAGGTGGTGGCGCGCCGCTACGGCATCAGCCGCGCCGAGCAGGACGCCTACGCCTGGCGCAGCCAGCAGCGCACCGCCGAGGCGCAACGGCGCGGCGCCTTCGATGACGAGATCGTGCCGCTCGAAACGCGCCGCGCGCTGTTCGACAAGGCCGGCGCGCTGACCGGTCACGAGACCGTGCGCCTGGCGCAGGACGAATGCAACCGGCCCGACACCACGGCCGCCAGCCTGGAGGCGCTCAAGCCGGTCTGGAGCGGCGGCCAGGCCGTGCCCGTGGGCGAGCACATCACCGCCGGCAATGCCTCGCAGCTGTCGGACGGCGCCGCCGCGGTGCTGCTGATGAGCGCCGACGAGGCGCGCCGCCGCGGCCTGCGCCCGCTGGGGCGCTACCGCGGCATGGCGGTGACCGGCTGCGCGCCGGACGAGATGGGCATCGGCCCCGTGTTCGCGGTGCCGAGGCTGCTGGCGCGCCATGGCATGACGGTGGCCGACGTGGGCCTGTGGGAGCTGAACGAGGCCTTTGCCTGCCAGGTGCTGTACTGCCAGCAGAAGCTTGGCATTCCCGATGCGCGGCTGAACGTCAACGGCGGCGCCATTTCGATCGGCCATCCGTTCGGCATGTCGGGCGCGCGCATGACCGCGCACGCGCTGATCGAAGGCCGGCGCCGCGGCGTGCAGCAGGCGGTGGTGACGATGTGCATTGGCGGCGGCATGGGGGCGGCGGCGCTGTTCGACGTATTGCCATAAACGAAGCTGCCGGCTTTCTCCCCTCTCCCACGCCAGTGGGAGAGGGGTTGGGGGTGAGGGCCAGAGCTTCCACGAAGTTGGGCGTGTCGGCATTGCGAGCGCCGGCCCTTACCCCCGCCCCTCTCCCGCCAGCGGGAGAGGGGAGCAAACAATCACGAGGCCAAGTGCCATCACTCCAACCCGGAGGAGACATCATGAAACGACTGCTCGGCATCGCCATGTCGCTGGCCGTGCTGGCCACCGCGGTATGGGCCTTCGCGCCGCGTCCGCTGCCGCCGTTCCCGGCCACCGCGCTGCGCCCGGACGGCCTGCAGGTCAACGGCATCGCCCGCGCCGGCGAGCGCCTGGTCGCCGTCGGCGAGCGCGGCAAGATCCTGTTCAGCGACGACCTGGGGCGCAGCTGGCGCCCGGCAACGGTGGACAAGCCGCAAGGCGCCACGCTGACGCACGTGGCCTTTGCCGACAGCCGCCGCGGCATCGCGGTCGGGCACAGCGGCCAGATCCTGCGCACCGAAGACGGCGGCGCGCACTGGCAGCAGGTTGCCTTCGATCCGGAATCGTCGGATCCGCTGCTTGGCGCGCTGGCGCAGGCCAGCGGGCCGTGGTTCGCGGTGGGCAGCTTCGGCCGCTTCCTGGTGTCGCACGACCAGGGCCGGCAATGGCAAGAGGCCGGCGGCAAGGCCATGCCGGACCGCCATCTCAACGGCATCGCCAGCGACGGGCAAGGGCGCCTGATGCTGGTCGGCGAGGCCGGGCTGGTGCTGCGCTCGACCGACGGCGGCAACCGGTGGGAGCCGGTCAAGACCCCTTACGAAGGCTCGCTTTACGGCGTGCTGCCGCTGCGCGACGGCGCCTGGCTGGCCTACGGCATGCGCGGCAACGCCCTGCGCAGCGAAGACTTCGGCACCACCTGGCGCGCGGCGGAGACCGGGCTCAGGACCTCGTTCTTCGGCGGCACCGAGCTTGCCGATGGCCGCATCGTGCTGGCGGGGCAGGGCGGCGTGCTGGTGATGTCCGCCGACGGCGGGCGCCGCTTCACGGTGCTGCCGGCGGGCAGCCCGCAGACCCTGGCGGCGCTGGCCGCCACCGGCAAGGACACGCTGGCGCTCGGCGGCAATGGCGGCCTGGCCGGCGCCACGCTCGCCGCCAATCCCTGAACCCGACCGACCGGACGCGAGAACCATCATGACCCGCCCCCAATCCCCCGGCCGCCTGGGCCGTTTCGTCGATGCCTGTGCCGGCGTGCTGATGCGCCGGCGCCGCCTGCTGCTGTTGCTGTGCCTGGCCGTGACCATGGCGCTGGGCTTCTCCGCCACGCGCCTGCGGCTCGATCCCGGCTTCAACAAGATGATCCCGCTGCAGCACCCGTACATGCAGGTGTTCACCAGGTACGCCAGCACCTTCTCCGGTGCCAATACCGTGCTGGTAAGCCTGCGCTGGAAGGGCGACGGCGATATCTACAACGCCGCCTTCATGGACAAGCTGCGCCACGCCACCGATGAAGTCTTCTTCATCCCCGGCGTGGACCGCTCGCGCGTGTTCTCGCTGTTCACGCCCAACGTGCGCTACACCGAGGTCACCGAAGCCGGCTTCCGCGGCGACGTGGTGGTGCCGGGCCGCTTTTCCGGCGCGCCGGACGAGCTCGACAAGGTGCGCCGCAACGTGGCCCGCTCCGGCCAGATCGGGCGGCTGGTCAGCAATGACCTGAAGTCCGCGCTGATCCGCGCCGAACTGCGCGAGACCGACCCGGCTACCGGCAAGACCATCGACTACGGCTCGGTGGCGCGCCAGCTCGAGAAAATCCGCGCGCAGTTCGGCGGCACCGATGTCGAAGTCAATATCGTCGGCTTCGCCAAGCTGGTGGGCGATGTCGAAGACGGCATCGCCGGCGTGATGGGCTTCTTCGCGCTGGCCTTCGCCGTCACCGCGCTGCTGCTGTGGCTGTACACGCGTTCGTTGCGCATCACCGCGCTGGCGCTGGTGGTGGCGCTGCTGCCGGTGGCCTGGCTGCTGGGGCTGCTGCCGCTGCTCGGCTACGGCATCGACCCGATGTCGATCCTGGTGCCGTTCCTGATCTTCTCGATCGGGGTCTCGCATGCGGTGCAGATGACCAATGCCTGGAAGCAGGAGGTGGCGCAGGGGCACGGCCCGCTCGACAGCGCCAGCGCGGCCTTCCGCAAGCTGTTCATTCCCGGCACCGTGGCGCTGCTGACCAATGCGCTGGGCTTCATGGTGATCATGCGCATCGAGATCGATATCGTGCGCGAACTTGGCATCACCGCCTGCCTGGGCGTGCTGCTGATGATCGTGACCAACAAGGTGTTCCTGCCGATCCTGCTGTCGTACACGCGGCTGGAGCCGTCGGCGCTGGCGCGCGCAGCGCGCGCATCGCACGCAACGGGACAGGGCAGCCTGTGGCACAAGTTCGGCGCGCTGGCGCGGCCGGCGCCGGCACTGGGCGTGTTCGTTGCGGCGCTGGCGCTGCTGGCCTACGGCGCGATCGAGTCGCGCGGCCTGAAGATCGGCGATGTCGGCACCGGCGCGCCGGAGCTGCGCGCGGACTCGCGCTATAACCGCGACAGCGCCAGCATCGTCAGCCAGTACAACATCGGCTCGGATGCGCTGACCGTGGTGGTCGAGCCCACCGGCTTCGACGATGGCTGCCTGCACTACCCGGTGATGAGCGCGGTGGAGCGCTTCGAGATGCATATGCGCGGCGTGTCCGGCGTGCAGTCGGTGGTCAGCGTGTCGTCGCTGGCCAAGGTGGTGATCGGCGCCTACAACGAGGGCAACCCGCGCTGGGAGGCGCTGCCGCGCAACAGCGCCGGCCTGAGCCAGGGCGCCAAGGCCTTCGACCCGGACAACGGCATGAATACGTCGAACTGCCAGGCGATCCAGGTGCTGATCTACACCGCCAACCACGAAGGCGCGACCATTGCCCACATCATCCGCGAGATCCGCCGCTTCGAGGCCAGCGACAAGACCCCGAACGTGGCCTTCCGCCTGGCGGGCGGCAATATCGGCGTGATGGCGGCGACCAACGAGGCCGTGGAAGAGGCCGAGGTGGCGATGCTGCTGGCGATCTTCGGCGCGATCACGCTGCTGTGCCTGCTGACCTTCCGCTCGTGGCGCGCGGTGCTGTGCATCATCGTGCCGCTGACGCTGGTGTCGGTGCTGTGCAATGCGCTGATGGCGCGCCTGGGCATCGGCCTGAAGGTGTCGACGCTGCCGGTGATCACGCTGGGCGTGGGCGTTGGCGTGGACTACGGCATCTACCTGTACGAGCGCATCCAGCACCAGATCCGCGAGGAAGGGCAGGCGCTGCCCCAGGCCTTTGCCGAGGCCATGCGCCAGCGCGGCTCGGCGGCGCTGTTCACGGCGCTGACGATGTGCATCGGCGTGGGCACGTGGGCCTTCGCCGCGCTCAAGTTCCAGGCCGACATGGGCATCCTGCTGGCGTTCATGTTCCTGGTGAACCTGTTCGGCGCGGTGTCGCTGCTGCCGGCGCTGGCGGCCTGGCTGGGCGTGGAGCAGGAAGAGCGCGCCCGCGCCCGCGGCGCGGCCGCCAGGCCGGCCGTGGCTGCCGGTGGCGCCGAGTCGGGGCCGGTGACGCATGGTCTGAAGTCCGACGCGGCCTGAGCATCGCAACGGAGAGACTGCATGCCCGAGATCCATACATCCGCCGAGCCGGCCTTCACGCCGCTTCGCATCGGCCCGCTGACGCTGCGCAACCGCTTTATCAAGGCCGGCGCGAATGAAGGCATGACGCCGCATGGCTTGCCGACCCGGGCGCTGGTCGAGCACCATCGCGCCCTGGCCGCGGGCGGCGTGGGCATGACCACGGTGGCCTACGCGGCGGTCGCCGACGACGGGCTGACCTTCGCGCACCAGCTCAGCATGCGCGCGGAGCAGGTGCCGCACCTGCGCGTGCTGACCGACGCGGTCCATCGCGAAGGCGCGGCGGCCTGCCTGCAGATCACGCACGCGGGCTCGTTCACCACCATGCGCCACGGCGGCAGCCGCGCGCCGGGCAGTGCGTCGTCGGGCCTCAATGCCTTCGGCATGATGCATGGCGTGTATTTCCAGCGCGCCATGCGCGCGCCGGACATGGAGCGCGTGGCCGGCCAGTTTGCCGCCGCGGCGCGGCTGGCGCGCGACGCCGGCTTCGACGCGGTGGAAATCCACATGGGGCACGGCTACCTGCTCAACCAGTTCCTGTCGCCACTGAGCAACCGGCGGCGCGATGCCTTCGGGGGCAGCGTGGAAAACCGGACCCGCTTCCCGGTCGCCGTGCTGCGCCAGGTGAAGGACGCGGTCGGCGCCGACCTCGCGGTGTGTTGCAAGCTCAGCGTCAGCGACGGCGTGCCGGGCGGCAACCGGCCCGACGACTCGGCCCTGACCGCGCGCCTGCTGGAAGCCGAGGGCGCGGACCTGCTGACGCTCAGCGGCGGGCGCAACGTGGAAAGCCCGTGGGCGCTGTTCGGCAGCCCGATGCCGACCGCGCAGATGAAGGCCGCAGCGCCGACCGCGCTGGCGCGCCTGGGCATCACCATGCTGGAAAGGCGCACGCCACGCGACCTGGCCTTCCGCGAACTGTATTTCCTCGAAGCCTCGCGCGTGGTGCGCCAGGCGGTGCGGATGCCGCTGGCGTATATCGGCGGGGTCAAGTCGCTCGACAACGTGGCGCAGCTGATGGGCGAGGGCTTCGACGCCGTCGCCCTGGCGCGCGCGCTGATCCACGACCCCGCGCTGGTCGCCGGCTGGCGCGCCGGCACGCTGCGGCATTCGGCCTGCGACAGCTGCAACGGCTGCGTCGCGCGCATCTACGATCCCGCCGGCGTCAGCTGCGTGCATGGCCCCGGCAACGACCCGGCGCTGACCCGCATGGTTGCGCTGCAGTAGTCCGATGGGACGATGAGGGCCGGGCCGGACGCCCCTATCTTGAAGGTCCCACGGGATTTCAAGGAGACAGACGCCATGAGCGTTCAAGGCTACAAGATCGAATCGCGCCCGCCCGAGGCCCGCTACGCGCGCGGCTGGCATTGCCTGGGCCTGGCCGACAGCTACCGCGACGGCAAGCCGCACACGCTGGACATCTTCGGCAGGCGCCTGGCGGCATTTGCCGACTCGACCGGCGCCATCCGCGTGATCGACGGCCACTGTCCGCACATGGGCGCCGACCTCAGCACCGGCACCGTGCAGGGCGACAACCTGGTATGTCCGTTCCACGGCTGGCAATGGGGCGGCGACGGCGCGTGCAAGTCCATCCCCTATTGCAAGCGGGTGCCGCCCAAGGCGCGCATCGGCGCCTGGGAGACCTGCGAGCAGAACCGCCTGCTGTTTATCTGGCACGATCCCGAGGGCCGGCCGGCACCGCCGGAAGTCGCCATCCCGCGTATCGACGCCTGCTTCTCGGACGAGTGGTCCGACTGGGCCATGGACGAGATGGTGATCCGCACCAACTGCCGCGAGCTGGTCGACAATATCTCCGACATGGCGCATTTCGGCACCGTCCATGGCGCGCCGGTGGACTACTTCGCCAACCTGTTCGAGGACCACAAGGCCACCCAGCTGATGATCGGGCGCAGCGCGCGGCTCTCCGGCGACTCGCAGCTGACGGCGCTGTCCACGTACTTCGGTCCGGCCTACCACATCACCGACATGAGCGGGCGCATGGGCGACCAGGAGATCCATTCGGTGCTGCTGAACTGCCATGTGCCGATCGACCTGAACAGCTTCGTGCTGCGCTATGGCGTGCTGGTGAAGAAGGTCCCCGGTCTGTCCGACGAGCAGAACCGCGCCATGGCGCAGGCCTATGTCGACCAGGCCCGCGCCGCGTTCTACGAGGACGTGGCGATCTGGGACAGCAAGATCCGCATCGACAACCCGCTGCTGTGCGAAGGCGACGGGCCGATGTACCAGATGCGCGACTGGTACCAGCAGTTCTATACCGACGTCGAGCAGGTGCGGCCGTCCAGCGTGGCACGGCGCGTGGTCGAGATGAACCCGGGCAATATCGAGCCGCCGGCGCTGCGCCACGTGTTCGAGGACTGACCATGAAAACCGTGATCGTTACCGGCGCCGCGTCCGGCATGGGCGCGGCGGTGCGCCGGCGCATGCTGGCCGACGGCTGCCGCGTGATCGGGGTCGACCTGCGCGACGCCGACATCCTGGCCGATCTTTCCACCGAAGCAGGCCGCGCCGCGGCGATCGATGCCGTGCTGTCGCAGTCGGGCGGCCGCATCGACCAGCTGGTCTGCTGCGCCGGCCTGGGCCCGCATGTCGACCCGGCCACGCTGGTGGCATCGGTCAACTACTTCGGCGTGGTGGCGTTGCTGGATGGCTTGTTCGATGCGCTGCGCGAGGGCACGCAGCCGTGCGCCGTGGTAGTGTCTTCCAACTCGGCAACGCTGCAGTCATGGGACGGCAGCCCGCTGCGCGACGCTTACCTCGCCAATGACGAGGCTGGCGTGCTGGCCATGCTGGCCGCTGCCGCGCAGGCCGAAGCCACGCGCGACCAGGCCGGATACATTGCCTACGCCAGCTCCAAGCATGCGGTGACGGCCGCCGCGAGGCAACGCGCGCTGGCGTGGGGGCGGGCGGGTGTGCGCCTCAATGTGGTGGCGCCGGGCGCGGTGGAAACGCCGCTGCTGCAGGCCGGGCTGGCGGATCCGCGCTACGGCGATGCCATCCGTGATTTCGTTGCGCCGCTGGGCCGCCGCGCCCGGCCGGAGGAAGTGGCTGAGCTGATCGCCTTCCTGTGCGGCCCGCAGGCGGCTTACCTGCACGGCAGCGTGCTGTTCATCGATGGCGGGCTGGATGCCGCGCAGCGGCCGCTGAGGTTCTGAGGCCGTTCGCGCGCGTGGACGATGCGCGCGGGCCGCGCCGCATGGCTCCAGGTGGACGCCAGTAGCACTTCGCCGGCCGGCGTGGAACAATGCGGCCGGCGTTTTTTTGGTTCATACAACGCGTGCGAGCGCAGCGACGTCCTCCGTGCCAGAGCCGAAGACCTGAGACAGGGCGGCGCGCAGCGCAGCCGAAGGCGTCCCACCAATAACCTCGCCAGCAGCTGCCACCGGACCAACCTCGGGTTCGTCCATCCGACCTCGAACGCCAGCACATCCAGGTAGCGTCAGCAGGGTCGAATCACCAACCGCCACGCCGTCAGTCGCCACCGCCCGAACCACCAACACCGCCTTGGCCCGTCGCCCGCACTCCATCTAGCCGCCTTCGATACGCCGCAAAGCAATAAAGGGCCCGCAGGCCCTTTGAAGCGTTGCCAGGCGCAATCGGCGCGCCCGGCCTGCACTAATGCCGCAATCAGGTACCCGATCCGCGCGCCGCGTCCGGCGAGAAGAAGGCCTCGCTGAACTCCGGGCTGTTGTTCAGCTTCGGCATCGGCCCTTCGTTGGTCAGGCGGTCGGCCAGGTACGCGCCCGAGATCAGGTCATGATAGAACGTGGTGGTCGGGTAGTAGCGGCGCGCATCATAGGCATAGACCGAAGCCTGCAGGTTGGTGCGCCACAGCTGGCCGCGGCCGTCGTAGTTGTCGGCGGCCAGGGCCTGCCAGCTGTCTTCGTCCAGGAACAGCACGCGCTTGGCATACTGGTGACGGAAGCCGGACTTGAGCGTGGCCTCCAGGATCCATACACGGTGCAGCTCGTAGCGCATCACGTCCGGATTGGCGTGCCCGTTGGTGAGCAGGTCCTTGTACTTGACGGAGGCGCTCAGCAGCTTGTAGTTGTGGTACGGGACGTAGATTTCCTTCTTGCCGACGATCTTCCAGTTGTAGCGCTCGCCGGAGCCGTTGAAGAGGCGGTCGTCATCCACGGTGCGGAAGCCGCCGGGACCCTGCGGCTGGTCGAAGCCGAACTCCGGCGCCTGGCGCACGCGCCGCGTGCCCGGGTTGTAGATCCAGGTCCGGTTGGTGTCCGAGCCCTCCTGGTCCCACACCGCATAGCCGACGATCACCTGGCCGCGGTCGCGCAGCGGCAGGTCGGTGGCGGTGCGGAAGAAGGAGCGGTCGTTGAGCTTGTTTTCAGGGTCGAACTTGCCGTGATTGCGCGGCGAGAAGATGTTGTACGAGACCCGGCCCCAGGCGATCGAGCCGTTGGGATAGACCACGGCCTGGTCATACTGCGCCTTCTCGGCGCCGATGGCCGACGAGAAGCGCTGGTTCCACAGCAGCTCCATCGCCGTCTTCGGGATCGGGTAGGGCACCTGCGGTCCAGCATCCTTCAGGCCGTTGGCGTCGGGGGTCATGCTGACGGTGGTGGCGTAGGTGCGGATGTCCTTGTAGGCCGCGTCTTCGTAGCGGAAATCGCGATGGCTGGGATACACCGGCATCTTGAAGGTGTCGGGGTACTTCTTGAACATCGCCTTCTGGCCTTCGGTCAGCCGCTCGGCATACTGCGCCATGTTCTGCGCGGTGATGACGAACAGCGGCTTCTCGTCGCCGTACGGGTCCGGGTAGCGCTCGCCACGTTGGTATTTGACCTGCGGCGGCGTGCCCAGCCATTTGCCGCTCCAGGCCGGCACATCGCCGTCCTTGCTGGCGGCGCGCTCGGCGCCCATCGGCGTGAGGTTGCCGTCAAGCTGCTTGAGGTCTTCGGGGGTGACCTTCGCCCACGATGCCGCGGCCAGTGCCATGCTGGTCACCAGCAGGCCGCCGCGCAGCAGTCGATGTGTAGTGGATGTCATTGCAGTCTCGCTCCTTGGGAATGGCCGGCGACGTCCGTGCCTGTGGTCACAGGGTAGTGACGGCGCCGCGGCCGGGAATCGTTGGAACGGACTAGTGGATTTCCCCTAGGTTGAGGCCAGGCAACAAAAAGGCCGGGCAAGTGCCCGGCCTCCGTAGTCCTGACAGGTCGCAAGGGCCTGAATCAAGCCTCCATCACTTCCCCAAAACGCTGCAGGTGGTAATCGCTGTCGCCCAGAAGCTGGTCCAGCATGGTCAGGCGCTTGAAGTAGTCGCCCACCGACAGCTCGTCGGTCATGCCCATGCCGCCGTGCAGCTGCACCGCCTGCTGGCCGACAAAGCGGCCGGCGCGGGCCACCGTCACCTTGGCCGCCGACAGCATGCGGCGGCGCGCGGCAGGATCGGTCTCGTCCAGCGCCTGCGCGGCGACGTAGGCCATCGACAGCGCCAGCTCCTTCTGCACCAGCATGTCGGCCATGCGGTGCTGCAGCGCCTGGAAGCTGGCCAGCGGCTTGCCGAACTGCTGGCGCGTGCCCAGGTATTCGCCGGTGATCTGGATCAGCTTTTCCATCGCGCCCGCGCCCTCGGCGCACAGCGCGGCGATGCCGTGCTCCAGGCCGACACCCAGTGCCGCCAGGCCGTCGGCGGGCTGGCCCACCAGCGCGCTGGCCGGCACGGCAACGTTCTGCAGCGACAGGTCGGCGGCGCGCTGGCCGTCGATGGTCGGGTAGGCGGTCACCGTGAGGCCCTTGCTGTCGCGCGGCACCAGGAACAGCGCGATCTCGTTGCTGCCCGAGACGCGCGCGGTCAGCAGGTAGGCGTCGGCGGCGGCGCCGTGCCAGACCACGCTCTTGCTGCCGCTGATCACATAGCCGTCGCCGCTGCGCTCGGCGCTGGCGCGGGCCGATTCCGGGCGGTAGCGCGTGGTCGGCTCCAGGTAGGCCAGCGTGACGATGCGCTCGCCGGACGCGATCGCGGGCAGCCACTCCTGCTTCTGGGCATCGCTGCCGTGGGCGGACAGGATGGCGGCGGCCATCACGCCGCTGGGCGTGACCGGCTCCAGCACCAGGCCGCGGCCCAGCTCGCGCTGCACCACCAGCTGGCTGGCCGGGCCTTCGCCGAAGCCGCCGAAGTCCGCCGGCACGGTCAGGCCCAGCACGCCCATCTCGGCCAGCTTGTTCCACACGCCGCGATCCAGGCTTTCGCCCTGGCGCGCGCTCTTGCGGCGGGCCTCGAAGGTGTATTCGGTATCGATGAAGCGGCGCAGGCTGTCCGCCAGCATCTGCTGCTCTTCGCTGTAGGTAAAGTCCATGTCAGCTATCCCTTCAGAAACCCAGGATCATCTTGGAGATGATGTTCTTCTGCACTTCGGTCGCGCCGCCGTAGATCGAGGTCTTGCGCATGTCGTAGTAGGTGGAGGCCGCCGGCGCGGCCCACTCCGGACCGGACACCGGCTGCGTGGCGCCGGGCTCGAGCCAGTCGGGCGAGTACGGCCAGGCATTGGGGCCGGCCACTTCCATCATCAGCATGGCCAGGTCCTGCTGCACCTCGGAGCCGCGGATCTTGACGATCGATGCTTCGGGTCCCGGCGTGCCGGCGGCCTGCGTGGCCACGCGCAGCAGCAGCATCTCCAGCGCCATGATGTCCATCTCGACGCGCGCGATCTTGTCGCGCATGCGCACGTCCTCTATCAGCGGACGGCCGGCGCCGTCGGTGGCTTGCGCGGCGTAGTGCTTGAGCTGGCGCAGCTCGCGGTGGCAATGGCCGATGCCGGCGATGCCGGTGCGCTCATGGCCGAGCAGGTACTTGGCGTACGTCCAGGCGCGGTTCTCTTCGCCGACCAGGTTCTCGACCGGCACTTCCACGTCCTCGAACCAGGTCTCGTTGACATCGTGGCCGCCGTCGAGCGTGGTGATCGGGCGCACCGTCACGCCGGGCGACTTCATGTCGATCAGCAGCATCGAGATGCCTTCCTGCGCCTTGGCTTCGGGATCGGTGCGCACCAGGCAGAAGATCCAGTCGGCGAAGTGCGCCATCGTGGTCCAGGTCTTCTGGCCGTTGACGATGTACTTGTCGCCCTTGCGCACCGCGCGGGTCTTCAGCGAGGCCAGGTCGGAACCCGAGCCCGGCTCGGAGTAGCCCTGGCACCAGAAGTCTTCCACGCCCGGGATGCGCGGCAGGAAGCGCTGCTGCATCTCCGGGCTGGCGTACTTCATCAGCACCGGGCCGATCATGGTCAGGCCGAACGGCAGCAGGCGCGGCGCGCCGGCGCGTAAGGTCTCGATCTCGAAGATCAGGCGCTGCAGCGCGGTCCAGCCGGTGCCGCCCCATTGCTTCGGCCAGGTGGGCGCGCCCCAGCCCTGCGCCTGCAGGATGCGGTGCCAGCGGACGTAGTCGTCCTTCTCCACGCGCTGGTGGTTGAGCACCTTGTTGCGGATGTCTTCCGGCAATTTTGCCTGCACGAAAGCGCGGACTTCCTCGCGGAAGGCCTGTTCCTCGGCGGTGAAACGCAAATCCATCTGAATGTCCCCTGTGGTACGCGGGCCGCGCCGGACCGGCGCGCGAACCGGCAGTGTTGCCGGGTTGTGCGGCGCGCCATGGCGCAAGCCCTTGCTGTGCCGGCCGATTGTATTGGCGGGCCGGGATTCGTTGCTTTATCAATCCGGAAGGCGTCCTTCGCGCAGGCGGAACCAGGCGCACCCGGCAACGCTTGCCATGGGCGCCAGCGTGCGGACCCTCGCATGGACGAACACGACCTTAGTGAATTCCAAATGGCTGCGGCGCGAGGGTTGCCGCAAACTGATGCGGCCGGTTTTGATGTGGCCGGGTGCATTCCGCCGCATATCCGACTCAGCTCGCATTCGAGAGATCCCCAGCACCATGTCTTCCTTCCGCCCCCAATTCATCCACGAGATCCCGGCCCACTGGGCCGCGCAGACCCCGCAGGCCCCATGCCTGTACGAGAACGGTACCGTCGTCAGCTATGGCGAGCTGTGGCGGCGCATCGAAGCCGCGCGTGACTGGCTGGCGGCGCAGGGCGCAGGCGAGGGCGACCGGGTCATGGTCGTGGGCGAGAACTGCAACGAGATGGTGGTCACGCTGTTCGCCTGCAGCCTGCTGCACGCGTGGCCGATCAACGTCAACGCGCGCCTGTCCGCGCGCGAGATCGACAATATCCGCGGCCACGCGCAGCCGGCGCTGGTGCTGTTCACCGGCCATGTTTCCGACGTGGCCGCGGCGCACGGCGAGCGGCTGGGTGCGCAGGCCACTGGCTGCGCAGTCTATGACGATGGCATGCGCGTGGCGCGTGCAGATCGTGCCCCGCAGCGCGAACCTGCCGAGCTGGCCCGCCGCGTCGCCACGCTGATCTATACCTCCGGCACCACCGGCGCGCCCAAGGGCGTGATGGTGCCGCACGCGGGGCTGACGCAGTTTGCGCGCATCTCCGCCACCTCGCGCGACATGGGCCCCGCCGACGTGGCCTACGGCGCGCTGCCGATGTCGCATATCTTCGGCATCGCCACCGTGCTGATGGCCACGCTGTACGCCGGCGCCAGCCTGTTCCTGCGCCCGCGCTTCGACGCCAATGAAGTGTTCGAGGCCCTGGCTGCGCCCGGCGTCACCATCCTGCAGGGCGTGCCGACCATGTTCACGCGCATCATGGCGGTGGCGCCCGCGCTGGGCGCGAAGCCGGGCGCCTATCCGCGCCTGCGCTACCTCTATACCGGCGGCGCGCCGCTCGATCCCACCCTCAAGCGCGACGTCGAAACGCTGTTCGGCCAGCCGCTGCACCACGGCTACGGCATCACCGAATACGCCGGCTCGCTCTTCATCACGCGCATGGACGCGCCGCGCGCCGATTGCTCGGCCGGCTATATCGTCGAAGGCGTGGAGATCGCCATCACCGACGCCGAAGGCAAGCCGCTGCCAGCCGGCGAACGCGGCCAGATCCGCGTGCGCGGCCCGGGCGTGATGGTCGGCTACTACCGCAATCCCGAACAGACCGCCGAGGCGCTGCTGCCGGGCGGCTGGCTCAATACCGGCGACCTTGGCTATCTCGACGCCGACGGCGCGCTGTTCATTTCCGGCCGCTCCAAGGACCTGATCATCCGTTCCGGCTTCAATGTGTACCCGATCGAAGTGGAGTCGGTGATCAACGCCTTTGCCGGCGTGCGCCAGTCCGCGGTGGTGGGGCGTACCACGGCCGACGGCAACGAAGAGGTGGTGGCCTTCATCGAACTGCAGGAAGGCGCCGAGCTCGACCGCAAGGCGCTGGACACCTATCTGCGCGACAGCCTCGCGCCGTACAAGCGGCCCGCCGAAGTCCGCACCGTCGACGTGATTCCGACCACGGCGAGCGGCAAGCTGCTCAAGCAGCCGCTGCGCGCCATGCTCGACTAAGCCCCCGGGGCACGCGGCCCCGGGCAATAAGCCATCCTGGAGGAGATTACAAATGAAAACATGGAAGACGCTGGCGGCACTGACCGCCACGCTGCTGCTGCAGGGCGCGGCATGGGCCGCGGACGCCTACCCGTCGCGCCCGGTCAAGCTGCTGGTGGGCTACGCGCCCGGCGGCCCGGTCGATACCGCCGCACGCATCTACGCCGAGCAGCTCGGCCGCGTGCTCAAGCAACCGGTGGTGGTCGACAACCGCGCCGGCGCCAGCGGCGCAATCGCCGCCGACATGACCGCCAAGGCGGCGCCGGACGGCTACACGCTGTATTTCGTCGCCAGTCCCACCATGACCATGACGCCGCTGATCCAGCACTCGGTCAACTTCAATCCGGTCAAGGACTTCACCTACATCGGCCTGATCACCGACTACACCAACGTGCTGCTGGTGAACAAGGACTTCCCCGCCAAAAACGTCGGCGAGCTGGTCGCCTACGCCCGCAAGAACCCTGAGGGCGTCTCCTTCGGCTCCGCCGGCGTGGGTGCGTCCAATCACCTGTCGGCGGAACTGCTGGCACAGATGAACAACGTGAAGATGCTGCACGTGCCGTACAAGGGCAACGCGCCGGCGATGGCCGACGTGATGAGCGGCAAGGTCACGTTCATGTTCGACATCACCGGCACCGCCATCGGCCATATCAACGGCGGCAAGGTGCGCGCGCTGGCGGTCACGTCCAAGACCCGCAACCCGGCGCTGCCCAACGTGCCGACCATGATCGAGTCGGGCCAGAAGGACTATGACCTGACCGGCTGGTACGCGCTGGTGGGACCGCAGAAGCTGCCGGCCGATGTGGTGGACAAGCTGGTCAAGGCGCAGAAGGCGGTGGGGGAGGATGCGGCCTTCCGGCAGCGGATGACCGCCGGGGGGTATGACGTCAACATCAGCACGCCCAAGGCGCTGGGGGACCGGATCCAGCGGGAACTGGCGTTGTGGGGTGGGGTGGTGAAGAAGGCGAATATTCAGGCGGATTGAAAGGATTTTCTTGGTTGGCGCGATGGGGCCGGCGGGAAGCCGGCCTTGTTGTTGTTGGGGGGGCGCGGGTGTATTTTTGGATGAGCGCTCTTGACTGGCGTGGCTGTTTCGCCGGCGTAGCCGGCGACCTACTTCTTGGCCGAGCGCCAAGAAGTAGGCAAGAAACGCGTCGCCTGTGCGGCTGGCAATCAATTCCGCGGTGTTGGTGGGTCGGGCGGTGGTGATTTCCGTTTGGCGTGGGTGGCCGTTCGATCCTGCTAACGCTATGTGAGTCAGGGGTGGTGCCTGCGATCACCCACTTTTGAACGATCCCAACAGGGTGTAGGCAGCCTGCTGCTGGCGCTATCGGTGGGACGCCTTCGGCTGCGCTGCGCGCGCTCCCTATCTTAGGTCTACGGCTCTGGCACGGAGTGCGTCGCTGCGCTCGCACCGCGCTGTCGCGTGCGATCCCAACAGCGTGTTTCCTCCCGCTTGTTTGCTCCCCTCTCCCGCTTGCGGGAGAGGGGCGGGGGTGAGGGCCGGCGCTTCAACGAAGTAGACCATCCGGTTTACTCTTAGCGCTACGCTGAGCTTGGTAACTTCTACGATTGACGCGACGTATCCATCCTTCACAATCTGCGCCTTGATTGTGAACGGCAAGCGGCTCTAGACTGGCTGGGCTTCTGACATAGCAGAAGCCGGGAGTGAGAACCTGGTTGACGCGACCTCTTCTTCTACCTTACGGAGGTCAACAATGCACCAGTCCACCATCGAACCCAACGCCTTCATCCCGCCTCGACTAGATGATTCTCTTTCGCGGTTCAGTCCCGAAACCCGCCGTGCAGCGCGTAAGGACGCGCTGCCTGTTCCTCGGCAACTCTTGTTATTGAATCTGCTGGACCAGGCCGATGCGGTTGCGCGAGGCACCGCATGCGTGCTGACGTTGGTGACTCACAGCGAATGCGATGCACAGGAAGAGGGGAGCGTAGCCTTGCAGGCGGCTACGTTGGATGCCTTGCGAGGGCTGTGTCAAGCGTCCCTTGGATTGCTGGCCGACAAGGTAGAAGACGTCGCGGAGGGAATTGAGGAGGCGATGGTCGGTTAATCAATCGCGGCCCACGAGGCTTCGTGCCGACCTGCACGAAGCGCGCCGCGGATTCGTCAACGCGAGGAATGGCAAACCATGAAGATCGACACCCAGATTCGCCACGTCACCAAGCCGGGCGCCAACCTGTTCCTGGAACTGGGTTTTCCGCCGGCGGAAGCCAAGCGGCTGCAGGCCGCGTCGAAAAAGCAGATCAACGACACTTTGCAGTTGAAGGAACAACTCATGGACGAGCTGGCTGCATGGATCGAGCAGCATCACCTGAAGCAGGCGGACGCTGCAGAAATCCTGATGGTGTCTCGTCCGCGCGTGTCCGACGTCGTGAACCGAAAGACGTCCAAGTTCACCATCGACACACTGGTCGAGATGTTGAGCCGAATTGGCAAGCCCGTTCGCCTGGCAATCGGCCGATAACACAAGCCGGGGCGCGCATCGGCGAGACGGCGCAACGCTGGCAAGCGGACGGATAAGTCCGACTGCAGCATCCCCGGCCGCGCTTATTTTTACCCCTCCACCTCCGCCCACCCCTGCATCGCCTGCCCGCCAGCATCATCCCCCGTCCACAGCTCCAGCCGCCCCGGCTGCGCCGGATTAGCCGCGCCACCGACCGTGATGGTGTCCTGGTCGAACAACGGCGCCAGCCCTCGGAACCCGAAGCGGCGCACGCGTGCCTTGGGCTGCTCGCGCGCCACCAGGTCCAGCATCAGCATGGCCTGCATCGGGCCGTGCACCACCAGGCCGGGATAGCCTTCGACCTCGCGCGTGTACTGGCGGTCGTAGTGGATGCGGTGGCCGTTGAAGGTCAGCGCCGAATAGCGGAACAGCATGACCGGATCGGCCTGCAGCGTGCGCTGCCATTGCGCGGTCTGCTCCAGGCGCGGGCGTGGCGGTTGCGGCTTGGTGGGGTCCGGCATGGCGCGGTAGACGATGTCGTGGCGCTCGTTGACGGCGGTGTTGCCGTTGACGGTCAGTTCGTGGTCGACGGCGACGAACCAGAGCTCGCCGGTGCGGCCGGTCTTGTACTGGACGTCGCGGATGGTGGAGGTGCGCGTGACGGTGTCGCCGATATGCAGCGGATGGTTGAAGCTGACTTCGCTGCCGGCCCACATGCGGCGCGGCAGCGGCACCGGGGGCATGAAGCCACCGAGGGTGGGATGGCCGTCGCGGCCGAGTTCGCGCTGTGGCGCGCGCGGCAGGAAGTAGAGCCAGTGCCACAGCGGCGGCAGCGGGCCGGCGGCGATGGCTTCGGGGTCGAGGTCGAAGGTGGCGGCCAGGCCGGCGACCGGTTCCGGCGACAGCGTTTCGGTGCGCGTTTCGCTGCGGCCGATCCAGCCGCGCAGGCGTTCGAGTTCAGAAGTGGCGTCAGTCATGGCAGGTGGCCTTCAGATGCATGAGGGGAGTCGGAGGGTGCGCTATGGCGCCAGCGCGAGCAGCCGGCGGGCCTGCTCGATCACGGGCCGGTCGACCATCTTGCCATCGACCTGCACCGCGTGGCTGCCGCTGGCGGTGGCGTCGAGCACGCGCCGGGCCCAGTCGAGCTGCTCGGGGCTGGGCAGGAAGCCGGCGCGGACCGCACCCAGTTGCGCCGGGTGGATGCACAGCTTGCCGGCAAAGCCGAGTTCGCGTGCGTAGGCGACATCGCCGGCGAGCACGGCTTCGTCCTTGAGCGCGGTGGTGACGCCGTCGACCGGCGGCGGCAGCCCGGCCACGCGCGAGGCCAGCACGATGCGCGCGCGCGCGAAGGCGAGGGCGTCGCGGGTGTGGCTGCAGCCCAGGTCGACCGCATAGTCGAGCGAGCCGAAGGCCAGGCGCGCCACGCCGCTGGCCGCTGCCACGGCATCGACCTGGTGCAGGCCCAGCGCGGTCTCGATGATGGCGACCAGTTCGCCCTGCGGGCTGATCGCTTGCAGGGCCTGGGCGATGGTGTCGAGCGCGGCGGCATCCTCGGCCTTGGGTACCAGCAGCCCGGCCAGCGCGGTGCCCGGGGGCAGCGCGCGCAGCCAGGCCAGGTCGGCGGCAAAGGCAGGCGAGGCGCTGTCGTTGATGCGCACGAAGGCGTTGGCGCCGGGCCGGCGGGCCAGCCATGCGGCGATGGCTTCGCGCGCGGCGGGCTTGGCGTCCGGGTGGACCGCGTCCTCGAGGTCGAGGATCATCACATCGGGGCCGGCGGCGGCGGCCTTGTCGAAGCGCTCGGGCCGGTCGCCCGGCACGAACAGGTAGGTAACGGCGGTGGACATGGCGATCCTCAGCGCGCGGCGGGCAGCCAGTCGTTGACGTTCGGGGCCTGCTCGAGTGCCCACACACGCTGGATGATGGCGCGCATTTCGGCCTCGCTGGCGCCCTGGCGGAACGCGCCCAGCTGCAGCGCCTTGGCTTCCAGTTCCGGGCGCGACAGCGTGTTGTCGGGATCGCCCTTGGGCACGTCGACGCGCGCGGCCAGCGTGCGGCCGTCGGTGGTCTTTGCCGTCACGCGGCCGATCCACTGGCGCGGGTAGGCGGCGTTGATCTCGGCATCCAGCTCCATGTCGACCTTGCCGCGGAACGCGGCCACCGCGGGGTCCTGCAGCGCATGCTGCTCGAACTCGCCCAGGCCGGCGTGGCCATGCACGGCCACCAGCCCCAGCACCGTGCCCATCGAGAACTTGGCCTGGTGGATGGTGGCGGGATTGACCACCGGGCCGAGCACGTCGATGGCACCCTGGTGCACATGCGTGGTGACGCTGGCAATCTGGTCGGCGGCAACGCCTTCGCGCTGCATCAGCGCCTTCAGCGCATCGGCAGCCGGGTGGGTGTGGCGGCACGACGCGAAGAACTTGAACGAGGTCTCCGCGGTGGCCCAGCGCGTGCCCAGGCCATCGGTCAGGCAGGCGGGGTTGGCATCGCTCGACATGCCGGCGGCCATGCCCTGGGCGCCTTCGAGGATCTGCTTCGCGCCGGTAAAGCCGGCGCGCGCCAGCCACGCCGACTGCAGGCCGTCGGCGGCGGCCTTGGCGGTGTGCAGCTGCTTGGAATCGGCGGCGTCGCGCAGGAATTCCCACAGGCCGGCGGCCTGCGTGCCGGCCGAGCCCAGCGCCTGGTTGATGCCTTCGGCGTCGAGGCCGAACAGCTTGGCCACCGCCGCGGCGGCGGCCAGCGTGCCGACGGTGCCGGTGGTGTGGAACACGCGGTAGTGCGAGCGGCCCATGAATTCGCCGATGCGGATGCCGGCTTCATAGCCGGCGATCGACGCCAGCAGCACCTCGGCACCGGTCTTGCCCTCGGCCTGCGCGGCGGCGACCACGGCCGGGAACACCACCGCGGCCGGATGCAGCACCGAGCCGTTGTGCACGTCGTCCTGCTCGACCACGTGCGAGGACGCGCCGTTGATCAGCGCGGCGAAGTAGGGCGAGGTACGGCGGCGGTCGACCAGCACTTCGGCGGCGCCGTCGGACGGGCCCATGGCCGCGGCGAACTCCTGCAGCTTGCGCACGGCCGGGGCGTCCTTGCCGGCGATGGCCGAGGCAATCCAGTCCAGGAACAGGTCCTTGGTGCGCTCGATCACGGGCGCGGGCACGTCGGCCAGCTTGAGGTTGGCCAGGAATTCGCAAAGCTGGCGGGTCGGGTAAGTGGTGTCTGCGGCTTGGCTCATGCCGGCTCCGGAGATTGAACAGTGCTTGCGGAAAAAGAAGGGCGCCCGGCTGGCCGGGCGCCGGTATTGGCTCAGATGGTGCGCTTGTCAGCCAGGGCGTCGATGTCGGTCTCGCCGTAGCCCAGCTCGGCCAGGATGCTGCGGCTATGCGCGCCCAGCGCCGGCACGTCGCCCATGACCGGTTCGACGCCCGACAGGTTGGCGGGCGGCAGCAGCGCGCCGATCGGGCCGTTCGGGGTGGAGACTTCGCGCCAGCGCTGGCGCGCCTGCAGCTGCGGATGGTTCCACACCGCCTCGATGTCGTTCATCGGCGCATTGGCGATCTGCGCCTGGTCCAGCAGCGCCTCGGCCTGCGCCACCGTCAGCGAGGCAAAGCGCGCCTCGATCAGCGCGGTCAGTTCGGGGCGGTTGCGCACGCGCGCGGTATTGCTGGAATAGCGCTCGTCCTGCGCCAGCGCGCGATCGCCGAGCACGATCTCGCAGAAGTTGGCGAACTCGCGTTCGTTCTGCACGCTGAAGATCACGCTGCCATTGCTGGTGCGATGCACGCCATACGGGGCGATGGTCGGATGCGAGGCGCCGAAGCGCGCCGGCGGCGTGCCGCCGTAGTGACCGAAATACAGCACCTGGTTCATCCACTCGGCCATCGCCTCGAACATGGTCACCTGCACGCGCAGGCCCTGGCCGGTGCGGCCGCGCTGCAGCAGCGCCGAGAGGATGCCGCTGTACGCGTACATGCCGGCCGCGATGTCGGCGATCGACACCCCGGCGCGCGACGGCTCGTTCGGGCCGCCGGTCAGGCCCACCAGGCCGGCGGCGGCCTGGATCAGCAGGTCATAGGCCTTCTTGTCGCGATAGGGGCCCGAGTCGCCGTAGCCGGAGATGTCGCAGACGATCAGCTTTTCGTACTTGCCGTGCAGGGTGTCGAAATCCAGGCCCATGCGGGCGGCGGCGCCAGGGGCGAGGTTCTGCACCAGCACGTCGGCATCGGCCAGCAGGCGGTGCAGGATGGCCTGCGCTTCATTGTCCTTCAGGTCCAGGGCCAGGCTTTCCTTGCCCCGGTTGAGCCAGACGAAGTAAGAGGCCTGGCCGTGCACCGACTGGTCATAGCCACGCGCGAAGTCGCCCACGCCGGGACGCTCGACCTTGATCACGCGCGCGCCCAGGTCGGCCAGCTGGCGCGTGGCGAAAGGCGCGGCCACGGCGTGCTCGAGCGAGACCACGCGGATGCCGTCGAGCGGGCGGATGCCTTGGGAGGAGTGGGACATGTAGGGTTCTCAGAACGAACGCGGCAACTCGAGCACGTGCTCGGCCACGTAGGACAGGATCAGGTTGGTGGAGATCGGCGCCACCTGGTACAGGCGGGTTTCGCGGAACTTGCGCTCGATGTCGTATTCGGCGGCGAAGCCGAAGCCGCCATGCGTCTGCAGGCAGACGTTGGCGGCTTCCCACGAGGCATCGGCGGCGAGCAGCTTGGCGATATTGGCTTCCTTGCCGCAGGGCCTGCCGGCGTCGAACCGCCGCGCCGCCTGGTAGCGCATCAGGCTGGCCGCCTCGACGTTGACATAGGCGCGCGCGATCGGAAACTGCACGGCCTGGTTCTGGCCGATCGGGCGGTCGAACACGATGCGGTCGCGCGCGTAGTTGCTGGCGCGCTCGACGAACCAGTAGCCGTCGCCGATGCACTCGGCGGCGATCAGGATGCGCTCCGCGTTGAGGCCGTCGAGGATGTACTTCAGACCCTTGCCTTCCTCGCCGATCAGGTTGTCGGCGGGGACTTCCAGGTTGTCGAAGAACAGCTCGTTGGTCTCGTGGTTGACCATGTTGCGGATCGGCTTGACGGTCAGGCCCTTGCCGATGGCGTCGCGCAGGTCGACCACGAAGACCGACAGGCCGTCCGACTTGCGTTTGACCTGGTCCAGCGGCGTGGTGCGCGCCAGCAGAAGCATCAGGTCCGAGTGCTGCACGCGCGAGATCCAGACCTTCTGCCCATTGACGATGTACTTGTCGCCCTGGCGCACCGCGGTGGTCTTCAGCTTGGTGGTGTCGGTGCCGGTGCTGGGCTCGGTCACGGCCATCGACTGCATGCGCAGCTCGCCCGAGGCGATGGCCGGCAGCCAGCGCTGCTTCTGCGCGTCGGAACCATGGCGCAGCAGGCAGCCCATTACGTACATCTGCCCGTGGCAGGCGCCGGAATTGCCGCCGCTGCGGTTGATTTCCTCCATGATGACCGACGCCGCGGTCAGCGACAGCCCCGAGCCGCCATAGGCTTCCGGAATCAGCGCCGACAGCCAGCCGGCCTGCGTCAGCGCCTGCACAAAGCTTTCGGGAAAGGCTTCCTGCTCTTCCACCCGTTGCCAGTACGCCGAATCGAAGCCCGCGCACAGGCTGCGCACCGCCTCGCGGATTTCGGGGTACAGCTGGTCGGGATCCTGGTCTGCGTGCATGGTGGCCGGGTCGATTGGAACTGGAGGCCATTATTCCCGAGCCCCCTGCACGCTGAAATTCGGATTTGCGAAAGAGCGGCTTAGGGCCGGCTTAGGTGGGCAGCAAGCGTCGCAGCGAAGGCCGCGCCACCATGCAAGACGCCCGGCGAACCGGGCGTGCAGGTGTGGCGCGCGGGGCGCCGGTGGAGGGTGGGCCGGTGCCGTGGCACCGCCTGCCGATCAGTGGACGAAGAGCCAGATCAGGACCAGGACAAAGGCCGGAACACCAAGTAGCCAGGCGAGGATATAGGGCATGGTGCAACTCCATGGGAGGACTGTGGTTGGTGATTCCAATATAGGAATGCCGCGCGGGCGGGACTGTCGGGGAGCTTCCGCTTGCCGTGTAGGACGCCGCCGCACACGCCGCAGGGACTACGGATGTGCCGCACAAGTCTTGCCGCGTGCCAGGTGTGCCGTGCTACGCTCAGGCCTGCACCCTAGTCCCCGGAGGTTGGCGATGGAGTCTGTCTGGACCGAGATCTTCCGTACCCTTCGCGCGGAATTTGCCGATGTGCCGGACGCGGCCGAGGCCACCCGCATCCTGGTGCGGCTGTTCATGGCGGTGCTGCTCGGCGGCGTGATCGGCTATGAGCGCGAGTCCTCGGGCAAGGCGGCGGGGCTGCGCACCCACATGCTGGTGGCGCTGGGCTCGGCGCTGTTCGTGCTGGTGCCGCTGCAGGCGGGCGTGCCGCTGGCCGACATGAGCCGCGTGCTGCAGGGGCTGATCGCCGGCATCGGCTTCCTCGGCGCGGGCGCCATCCTCAAGCAGAACGACGAAGCCCATATCAAGGGCCTGACCACCGCTGCCAGCATCTGGATGGTGGCAGCGATCGGCGTGGCGGCCGGGCTCGGGCGCGACACCACGGCGGTGATCGCCACGGTGTTCACTCTGGTCATCCTGCAGATCCTGCAGCGCTGGAAGTAACGTCGCCGCACCACGGACCGGTGCGCCGGTCTGTGCCCTTGCGCGCCAATCCACGCTTTTTCTCGGTGTTCGCGCGGCCAACGCGCGCCGAATGCGCGCCGGCGCACACAGCCGGGGCCCCGCGCGCCCTATGCTGTGGCACAGGTTGCGCCGCGAAGCCAGGGCGCCGCCGACGCAGCAGAGGGGAGGTTGGCATGCATGCATCGATCCGTGACGACGCGGCGCTGGCCGCATTCGTGGGGCCGCGCTTTCCGTACTACGGCGAGCGCTGGTCGGTAGCAGAAACCCACGGCGGCATCTCGTGGAACTGGGCGGCGTGCCTGCTGGGCCCGTTCTGGATGGCTTACCGGCGCATGTACTGGCAGGTGGGCGTCTATGCGCTGATCGTCGGCGCCGAGCCGCTGCTGCATGCATTGTTCGGCCTGCAGCTGCCGATGGCGGGCCGGCCGCTGCTGTACGCGATGGCGCTGCTGCTGGGGCTGTACGGCAATGAGCTGTACCGCTGGCACGCCGAGGCCACCATCCGCCATGTGCGCGAGTACCACTACTCGCCCGAACTGGTGAACGACTCGCTGGAACGCCGCGGCCGCACCAGCTGGCCGGGCGTGTTCGCCATGGGCCTGCTGTTGCTGGTGATGGTGGTGTCGCTGCGTCCGCTGGCGGCGCTGATGGTCCTGGGCGGCGCGCCCGGCGCAGGCTGAAACCGCGCGGCGCTCTAGACGGGCTCGCGCGCGGCGTCGACCAGGTACTGGATCAGGGTTTCGGCGAACTGCGGCAGTTCGCGCCCCGGCCGGCGCACCAGGCGCAGCTCGCGCCTGGCCCATTCGTCCTCCAGCGGGATAAAGCGCAGCACCTTGCGGCTGGCATAGCGGCGCGCGCAGCTGTTGGGCACGATGGCGATGCCGGCGCCGGCCTCGACCATGCGGCATACCGCATCGAAGCTGCCCACCTGGATGCGCAGGCTGATGCGCTTGCCCATGCCGGCGGCAATGCGGTCGAGGAATGACTGGATCGCGCTGAACTGGTTCAGCCCGACAAAGCGGCAGGTATCGAGCAGGTCGGCGAAATGCAGCCGCTTGAAGGTCGGCAGCGGATGGTTGACCGGCGCGATCACGATCAGCGCGTCGCTGCACAGATGCATCGCATCCAGGTCCTGGGTGGCAACCTCGCCGGCGACGATGCCGAGGTCGGCGGCGCCCGCGCTGATTGCCGACACGATCTCCTGCGACAGGTGCTCTTCCAGCTCGATATCCACGTCCGGGTTCTCGCTGAGGAAACGCGACACGCCGGTGGCGAGGAACGAGTTGGTCGCGGTGGTGTTGGCCAGCAGCCGCACGCGCCCCTTCACGCCCTTGGCATACGGGCGCAGGTCCGCGTGCAGGCATTCGAGTTCGCGGAAGACCTCGCGCGCGTGGCGCAGCAGCGCGTCGCCGGCCGGCGTAAGCCGCACGCCCTTGACCTGGCGGATCAGCAATTGTGTCTGGAACGCCTCTTCCAGCTGCTTGATCCGCGTGCTGGCGGCGGGCAGCGACAGAAAGCTGCGCTCGGCGGCACGGGTCAGGTTCTCCGTCTCGCCGACATTCAGGAAGAGGCGGAGGTCGGTCAGGTCGTAATGCATGGGCTTCTGTCAGGCCAAAGGCCAGTTTTGTGATTCGTGAATTCCAAAGGCTCGGGCGTCAATTTATCGTATCCGCTGCGGCGTGGACATCCGGATTGACCGCAGCGGCGGGCGTGGCCCGCTGCGCGGAGGCTGTTTCACCGGGTTTGCGGTCGGTGACCGCACAAAAAGTATTCAGAGGTCGAGTTCAGAGGAGACATGCAATGAGCGGTTTGATGGCAGGCAAGGTTGCGCTGGTGACGGGCGCCGGGGGTGGGATCGGGCGCGGCATCGCGCTGGCCATGGCGGCCGCCGGTGCCAGGGTGGTGGTCAATGACCTGGGCGTGTCGATGACCGGCGAGGGCGGCGACGCCGGGCCCGCGCAGCGCGTGGTCGAGGAAATCCGCGCCGCCGGCGGCGAAGCCGTGGCCAGCACCGACAGCGTGTCGACCTGGGCCGGCGCCAACGCCATCGTGCAATGCGCGCTCGACAACTTCGGCCGCATCGACGCCGTGGTCAACAACGCAGGCAACCTGCGCGACCGCATGTTCTTCAAGATGAACGAGGAAGAATGGCGCTCGGTGATCGACGTGCACCTGAACGGCACCTTCTTCGTCAGCCGCGCCGCGGCCAACTACTTCAAGGACCAGGAGAGCGGCGCCTACGTGCACATGACCTCCACCTCGGGCCTGATCGGCAACCTGGGCCAGGCCAACTATTCGGCGGCCAAGCTGGGCATCGCCGCGCTGTCGAAGTCGATCGCGCTGGACATGCAGCGTTTCAACGTGCGCTCGAACTGCATCGCGCCGTTCGCGTGGAGCCGCATGACCAGCTCGATCCCCGCCGAAACGCCGGAAGAAAAGGCGCGCGTGGCCAAGCTGCAAAAGATGGAAGCCGGCAAGATCGGCCCGGTCGCGGTCTACCTGGCCAGCCCGGCGGCGAGCGAGGTCAACGGCCAGATCTTCGCGGTGCGCGCCAACGAGATCATCCTGATGAGCCAGCCGCGTCCGGTGCGCTCGGTCCATATGAGCGAGGGCTGGACGCCGGAGTCGGTGGGCGAGGTCGCCATGCCGGCGATGCGCAGCAGCTTCTTCAAGCTGGAGCGCTCGCCCGACGTGATCAGCTGGGACCCGATCTGATGACGGCCGGCCAAGCCCCGGTGCGCGGCGCGCTTGCCGGCGTGCGCGTGCTGGACCTGTCGCGCATCCTGGCCGGCCCGTGGTGCGCGCAGAACCTGGCGGACCTGGGCGCCGAGGTGATCAAGGTCGAGCGCCCCGGCGCCGGCGACGATACCCGTTCGTGGGGGCCGCCGTGGCTGCCCGGCGCGGACGGGCAGCCGTCGCGCGACGCCACCTACTTTGCCGGCGCCAACCGCGGCAAGCAGTCGGTCACGCTCGATATCGCCAGCCCGCAGGGGCAGCAGATCGTGCGCGAGCTGGCCGCGAAGTCGCAGATCGTGCTGGAGAACTACAAGGTCGGCGACCTGAAGCGCTACGGGCTGGACTATGACAGCCTGAAGGCTGTGAACCCGGCACTGGTCTACTGTTCGATCACGGGCTATGGCCAGACCGGGCCGAGCGCGCACAAGCCCGGCTACGACTTTATTTTCCAGGGCCTGGGCGGCCTGATGAGCGTCACCGGCGAGCGCGACGACCTGCCCGGTGGCGGGCCGCAGAAGGTGGGCGTGGCGGTGGTCGACATGCTGACCGGCATGTACGCCACCGTGGCCGTGCTGGCCGCGCTGCGCCATGCCGAACGCACCGGCGAGGGCCAGCATATCGACATGGCGCTGCTCGACGCGGTGGTGGCGGTCGGCGCCACCCCCATCATCGCGCAGCGCGTGACCGGCCAGGCCATGCCGCGCTACGGCAACGCGCACGCCAACATGGTGCCCTACCATGTGTTCGCCACCGCCGACGGCTACATGATCGTCGCGGCGGGCAACGACGGGCAGTGGCAGGCGTATTGCCGCGGTGTCGAGCGTCCCGACCTGGCCGCCGACGAGCGCTTTGCCACCGGCCCCGGCCGCATCATCCACCGCGACACGCTGGTGCCCCTGCTCGAGGCGCATATGCGCACGCGGCCGACCGCGCACTGGGTGCAGGCGCTGGAAGCGCAGGGCATCCCGTGCGGGCCAATCAACGACTATGGCCAGGTGCTGGAAGATCCGCAGGTGCGGCATCGCGAGCTGCAGGTCGACCTGGTGCGCGACGACGGCAGCCTGTGCCCGACCGTCAAGAGCCCGCTGCGGCTGTCGGCCACCCCGGTGCAATACGATGCGCCGCCACCGCGCCTGGGCCAGCATACCGAGCAGGTGCTGCAGACGGTGCTGGGCCTGTCGGCCGAGCGCATCGCGCGGCTGCGCGAGCAAGGCGTGGTCTGAGCGCGTGCCGGCCGCCGCGTCAAGCGCGCGGGCCGGCGTGCCGCTGCAGGGATTGCGTCACTGGCGTAGGCTGTCCGGGTAGCGGCCGCATGCCGCGTCCTTCCCGGAGACAGCCATGGACGAAGAAACCTTCAACCTCAGCATCCGCAAGTTCCTGAAGGTGGTCGGGGTGAATTCCCAGCGCGAGATCGAGCAGGCCGTCGCCCGCGCCGTGGCCGACGGCTCGCTGGCCGGCAACGAGCACCTGCCGGTGTCGGTGACGCTGGAGCTGGCGGCGATAAAGCTGCAGGCGCGCTTCGACGGCGAGATCCGGCTCGAGTAAGCCGCCGGCTGCGCCATCGCCGGCTAGGCCGCCGGCACGCCTTCCTTGCGCATGCCGCGCATCCGGTATTCCCCCGGCGCCACGCCGGTCCATTTCTTGAAGGCGCGGTGGAACGTGCTCGGCTCGGAAAAACCGAGCCGCAGCGCCACGTCCTGCAGCGTCATGCCGGGACGCTCCATCATGCCGATGGCCACGTCGCGCCGCAGGCTGTCCTTGATGCTCTGGTAGCCGCGCCCTTCGTCGCGCAGGCGGCGGCGCAGGGTCTGCGGCGTGAGCCGCAGCAGCTGCGCCATCTGCTCCAGCGACGGCAGTTCGTCGTCCAGGTGCGAGCGCAGGTGCTGCCGGATGCGTTCCGCCAGGCAGCTGTTGTCGCGGTAGCGGATCAGCAGGTTGCGCGGGGTCTCGCGCAGGAAGTCGCGCAGGCTGGCGGCGTCCTGCATCACCGGCAGGCGCAGCGAGGCGGCGTCGAAGTGCAGGGCGGTAACGGGCTGCCCGTAGCTGACCGCGGCCTTGAATACGCGCTCGGTATCGGTGCGCCCCTGCGACGCGGCGGCGCTCAGGTCGACCCGCGTCAGCGGGATCTGCCCGGCCACCAGCCAGCTGACCAGCGCATAGGCATGGAACACAAAGGTCGATTCGGCAAAGCTGCGGCACGCCGACGCGGGCGCACGCGGATGCAGCACCACCGCCGCGGTCTTGCCGTCGACGCCCACATGCAGGCGCGGCGCGAAGGCGTCGATATGCTGGCGGTACAGGCGCAGCCCGGTGCGGATGGCGTCCTCGAGCGTGGCGCAATGGACCAGGCTGCGGCACACCTGCGCGAACACCCCAGGCGTCACGGGCCGGTCCAGCAGGCCCCACAGCTCATCGCGCATGACCCGGCGCAGCGTGCGGATCAGGGCCGCATACTGGCCCTGCGTCACGCGCGCGCTGGGCGAGGCCGGCAGGGCCGGCGAGATGTCGGCGCGGCGCAGCAGCGCATCGATGTCGTAGCCGAGCCGCCGCGCGCCCTGCAGGATATGCGTCACATGCTGGATGGCGATGGTGTGGCGAGCCGGCGCGGGTGGTTCCACCGTAGCACCCGAAGCCGCCGGGCTGCCGGCTTCGCGCAGGCGCGCCTCCGGCAGCGCGTGGCCGGCAATGTGCGGCTTGCCCGGCATCGGCGGGCGCAGCGATGGCAGAACGGCTGTTTGCATGGGTCTCCTCGTCACGGCGACGCGCCGGTGCCGGCCTCTCCAGGCCTTTCAGCCCTCTGGCCACATCATGGCGCCACCTTAGCAAGCCCGCGCGGCGCCGCACAATCGGGATTTGCCAAAGCCTGCCTTCCGCCTGAGCGATTCGGCCAATCATTTTGGCGCGTCTGGTCATTGTCCACGCACCGCAGCATCGCGCACTCTCCGGCAAGTACCTCTACAAGGCCGGCCCACCGGCCCGGGCGGATCCTGCAACGCGGCAAAAGCCCGTGCCCGCCCACGGAAAACCAAAGGAGACAGCACATGCAGGCAGATCGTCGTAGTGGAGAGCGTAGTCCGCGTCGCCGTACCCTGGGCCGCCTCGGCGCCGGATTGCTGGCGTGGAGCGGACTCGCAGCCGGCATGCTGGGCGCGGGCGTGGCCCACGCCCAGGCTGACTTCCCGGCACGCACCGTGCGTATGGTGGTGCCGTTCCCGGCCGGCGGCGCCACCGACGTGCTGGCGCGCGCGCTGGCCGAGGGCCTGGGCAAGCAGTGGAAGCGGCCGGTGGTGGTGGAGAACCGCCCGGGCGCCAGCGGCATGCTGGGCGCCGAAGTGGTCGCCCGTGCCGAGGCCGACGGCCATACCGCGCTGCTGACGATCACGCCGCTGGTGCAGGCGCCGAGCCTGTATGCGCGCGCGCCGTATGACCCGGTGAAGGATTTTGCCGCGGTGTCCGAACTCGGCACCACCAACCTGGTGTTCGCGGTCAATACCAGCGCCGTGCCGGCCACCAACCTGAAGGACTTTATCGCGCTGGTGCGCACCAAGCCCAGGCAGTTCTCCTATGGCTCGTTCGGCGCGGGCTCCAGCGGCCACTTGTATGGCGAAGTCTTCAACGACGCCGCCAAGATCGACATGCTCCATGTCTCGTACAAGGGCGAGGCGCCGGAGCTGAATGACCTGCTCGGCGGCCAGGTGCCGGCCGCGGTGATCTCGGTGATGGGCGCCAAGCCCCATGTCGCCACCGGCCGCCTGCGCGCGCTGGCGGTGACCGGACCCGCGCGCGCGCCGCAACTGCCGGACGTCCCCACCTTCCGCGAGGCCGGCATCGAAGGCATGGACGCCATGGGCTGGTTCGGCCTGCTGCTGCCGGCCGCCACGCCGCGCCCGATCGTCGAGAAGTTTTCCGCCGACGTCAACCGCGTGCTGGCCCAGCCCGACGTGCGCAAGCGCATGAGCGAGCTTGGCGTGATCCTGACCGGCAGCACGCCCGACGCGTTCGCCCAGACCGTCCAGGCCGACTACGTGCGCTGGGGCAAGGTGATCCGCACGCGCAATATCCGCCTGGACTGAGCTGTTCCGCTTGACCCGTATCCGATCCGCATCTGACTCGCTATTGCTGCAATGAAGCCTGCTACAAGCCCTGCCCCACGCACTGCCCAGCCGTTCCGTTCCCCCGCCTGGCCGCCCGGCCTGCCGGCGACGCTGCATACGCCGCGCACCAGCCTGTTCTACAACGTCGAGGTCGCGGCGCAGCGCTATCCGGACAAGACCGCGATCCAGTACTTCGGCACCGCGATCTCGTATGGCGAGCTGCGCGAAGAGATCGAGCGGATGGCCGGCTACCTGCAGCAGGCCTGCGGCATCCAGCCCGGCGACCGGGTGGTGTTGTTCAGCCAGAACTGCCCGCAGTTCATCATTGCCTATTACGCCATCCTGCGCGCCGAAGGCGTGGTCGTGCCCGCCAACCCGATGTGGCTGGAAGCCGAGCTCGCCCACGTGGTGCAGGACAGCGGCGCGGTCGCCGCCTTCGCCGGCTGCGAGCTGTACCCGCGCATGGCGCCGCTGCACGGCCCGGCGCTGCGCCACGTGATCCTGCACGACTACGCGGGCATGCTGCGCGACGACGGCGGCCTGCAGGTGCCGGCCTGGCTGCGCGAGCCGCCGCCCGCGCCGCAGGCCGCGCCGTCGGGCGCGATGCCGGTGGCCTGGGACACCGCCAGCGGCGCGGGGCACCGGCCGCTGCCGCACCAGGCCGGGCACGACACACTGTGCATGCTGGCCTATACCTCCGGCACCACCGGCAACCCCAAGGGCTGCATGCATACCCACGGCACGCTGATGACCGCGGCCGCCGGTTCGGTGATCTGGCGTGGCGGCTCGGCCGAATCGGTGGTGCTGGCGGTGGCGCCGATGTTCCACCTGCTGGGCATGCAGAACTGCATGAACTCGCCGCTCTACCTGGGCGCGACGGTGGTGCTGATGCCGCGCTGGGACCGCGCGCTGGCCGCGGACCTGATCGAGCGCTACCGCGTCTCGGTGTGGGGCGCGCCGCCGGCGATGATGGTGGACTTCTTCTCCCAGCCCGGCATCGATGCGCGCGACCTGTCCAGCCTGGCGTACGTCGGCGGCGGCGGCGCGGCCATGCCGGAGGCCGTGGCCAACATGCTGCAGCAGCGCTTCGGGCTGCCCTATGTCGAGGCCTACGGCATGACCGAGACCGCGGCCTTCATCCTGTCGAACCCGCGCAACCAGCCCAAGCGCGAATGCCTGGGCATCGCCACCTTCGGCGTGGACGCGCGCGTGGTCGACCCCGAGACGCTGCGCGAACTGCCCCACGGCGAGACCGGCGAGATCGTGGTCCACGGCGGCCAGGTGATGCAGGGCTACTGGCACAACGAAGACGCCAACGCCGCCACCTTCATCGAGCTCGACGGCAAGCGCTTCCTGCGCACCGGCGACCTGGGTTTCATGGACGAGGAAGGCTACTTCTTCATGCGCGACCGCCTCAAGCGCATGATCAACGCGTCGGGCTACAAGGTCTGGCCGGCCGAGGTGGAGAACATGCTGTACGGCCACCCGGCCATCCACGAAGCCTGCGTGATCGCGGCGCGCGACGAGCGCCGCGGCGAAACCGTCAAGGCGGTGGTGGCGCTGCGCCCTGACGCGCGCGGCACGGCGGAAGCCGAACCCGAACGCATCATGGCCTGGTGCCGCGAGCACATGGCCGCGTACAAGGTGCCGCGCATCGTCGACGTGGTCGAGGCGCTGCCCAAGTCGGCCACCGGCAAGATCCTGTGGCGCGCGCTGCAGGAACGCGAGATGCAGGCGGACCATCCCGGCAACTGATGGTGGCGGTGATGCCCACCCAGCGCAGCAACCCGAGCAGCAAAGAGAGAGACAACATGCAGCAGAGCAGACGCAACTGGCTGGCGCAGGCCGGCACCCTGGCCGGCGCGGCCATCCTTGGCCACGCGGGCCAGGCCTTCGCCCAGCAACCGTACCCCGCCAAGCCGATCCGGCTGATCGTGCCATACCCGGCCGGCGGCGGCACCGATACCGTAGGGCGGCTGATCGGCCAGCGCCTCGCCGAAAGCCTGGGCCAGCCGGTGGTGGTGGAAAACAAGCCGGGCGCCAGCGGCATGCTGGGCAACGACACCGTCGCCAAGGCGCCGGCCGACGGCTACACCCTGCTGCTGGCGATCACCGCGCTGATCCAGTCGCCGGCGCTATACAAGCGCACCCCGTACGACGTCGCCAAAGACTTCACCCCGGTCTCGCTGATCGCCAAGTCGTCCGACCTGTTCGTGGTGCCCAACCGCGTGCCGGCCAGCACCATGCGCGAGTTCCTGGCACTGGCCAAGTCCGGCAAGCTCAGCTATGGCTCGTACGGCAACGGCACCTCGTCGCACCTGCACGGCGAGCTGCTGCGCCAGCAGGCCGGCATCGAGATCGCGCATATCCCGTACAAGGGCGCGGCGCCGCTGATGAGCGACCTGCTCGGCGGCCAGGTGGACAGCGCCTTCGTCGACGTGACCTCGGCCAACCCTTACCTCACCAGCGGCAAGTTCAAGATCCTGGGCATCACCGGGACCCAGCGCTACAAGGCGCTGCCCAATGTGCCGACCTTCTCCGAGCTGGGCCTGGCGGGGTTCGAGCCCAATGGCTGGTTCGGGCTGTTCCTGCCCGGCAACGCGCCCAAGGACGTGACGGCAAGGCTGGCCGCCGAGACCGCACGCATCGTGCGGCTGCCCGAAGTGACGCAGAAGCTGGCCGGCATGGGTTTGCAGCCGGTCGGCTCCACGCCGCAGGAACTCGCCGCCGTGGTCGCCGGCGACACGCCAAAGTGGGCCAGGATCGTGCGCGACGCCAACATCCAGCTGGACTGACACACCGTACCGGAGGCCAAGCCATGGAAACCATCCGTTTTGCCGTCGAGGACGGTGTCGCCACGCTGACGCTGGATGCGCCGGCGCGCAAGAACGCGCTGTCGCTGCCGATGCGCGAGGAAATCGGCGAAGTGATTCGCCGGATACGGGACGACGACAGCGTGCGCGCCCTGATCCTGACTGCGGCCGGCACCGATTTCTCGTCGGGCGGCGACATCAGCTCGATGCAGGTCGAGATCAGCGCCGAGCAGGGCCGCAAGCGCCTGCGCAGGCTCCACGGCTGGCTGGAAGACCTGATCCAGCTGGACGTGCCGGTCATTGCCGCGGTCGACGGCGCCGCCTATGGCGCGGGCTTCAGCCTGGCGCTGACTGCCGACATCATCCTGGCCACGCCGCGCGCGCGCTTCGGGCTGCCGTTCCTGCGCATGGGGCTGGTGCCAGACTGTGGCGTGTTCTACACGCTGCCGCGGATGATCGGCCTGCAGCGGGCCAAGGCGCTGATGTTCTCGATGCGCGAGCTCAGCGCCCAGGCCGCGCAAGACCTTGGCATCGTCATGGAAATCGTGCCGGCCGACGGCCTGCAGGCGCGCGCCCGTGCGCTCGCGCAGGCATTCACCGAGGCCTCGCCGGTGGCGGTCAGCCTGACCAAGCAGGCGCTCAATGCATCGCTGGGCCAGGACCTGGGCACCATGCTGGCGATGGAGGCGGATGCGCAGGGCATCGCCTTCTCCACCGGCTACCGCCGCGAGGCCGCCGACCGCTTCATGGCCAAGCAGCCGCTGCGCTACCGCTGGCCGGACTGAGGGCGGACCGGCGGGGCTTGCCGTCCCGCATCGGTTGCCCCCTGGCTTGCGCCCCTATTTATATAGGCAGGTAATCCGGCGCCGACCGGGCTTGCCGCTTCATTATTCACGTTTACCCTGATACCGGTACGACTTATGGGATCCCAAGACCAGAACGCGGCGCCCGCCGCACGCCAGACCCCCTGGATGAACGAAGAACTGGAAATGTTCCAGGACACCGTGCGCCGCTTCGTCGAGCGCGAGCTCGCCCCCAACGAGGCCCGCTGGGCCGAGCAGGGCTACATCGACCGCGACATGTGGCGCCGCGCCGGCCAGATCGGGCTGCTGTGCGCCAGCATCCCCGAGGAATACGGCGGCGGCGGCGGCACCTTCGCCCACGAGGCCATCATCACCCAGGAGATGTCGCGCGCGGTCTGCACCAGCCTGGGCAACAACGTGCACAGCGGCATCGTGGCGCACTACCTGCTGCGCTACGGCACCGAAGCGCAGAAGCAGAAATGGCTGCCGCAGATGGCCAGCGGTGAACTGGTGGCGGCCATCGCGATGTCGGAACCCGGCGCCGGTTCCGACCTCAAAGCGATACGCACCCGCGCGCTGCGGGAACCGACCCCGGACGGAGACTGCTATCGCATCAACGGCGCCAAGACCTTCATCACCAACGGCTACCACGCCGACCTGATCTGCGTGGTGGCCAAGACCGATCCGGAAGCCGGTTCGCGCGGGGTGTCGCTGGTCATGGTGGAAACCCGCGACCTGCCGGGCTTCCGTCGCGGCCGCATCCTGGAAAAGATCGGGCAGAAGGGCCAGGACACCGCCGAGCTGTTCTTCGACGACGTGCTGGTGCCGTGCGACAACCTGCTCGGCACGCAGGAAGGGCAGGGCTTTTACCAGCTGATGCAGCAGCTGCCGCAGGAGCGCATGATCATTGCGCTGGGCGCGGTGGCCACCATGCAGCGCGCGATCGAGCTGACCACCGACTACGTGCGCCAGCGCAAGGTGTTCGGCCAGCCGCTCGGCGACCTGCAGAACACGCGCTTCAAGCTGGCCGAATGCAAGACCGTGGCCACCATCGCCGCGACCTTCGTCGACGACTGCATGCAGCGCCTGATGGACGGCCAGCTCGATGCGGCGACCGCGGCGATGGCCAAATGGTGGTGCACCCAACAGAACTGCCAGGTCATCGACGAGTGCCTGCAGTTGCACGGCGGTTACGGCTACATGCTGGAATACCCGATCGCGCGCATGTACGCGAACGCACGCGTCAGCAAGATCTTCGGCGGCTCCAACGAGATCATGAAGGAGCTGGTCGCGCGCACGCTCTGAGTGCCGTCAGCGCGGGCGCTGCGCTATCAGCACTGTCTGTGTGCTAGTGCGCGCAGGCAATGCGAGACGTCGCAAAACGCCTGACGACATGCGCAAAAATGAAAGCCGGCACCTGTGCCGGCTTTCGTGCTTATGGTTACAAAACCAGCTGTGCACGGATGGCGGGAAAGGTGTAAGGTGTGTCACAAGCATGGTCAATGGCCCGTCGCGCGCGGAGGCGAAGCCGAGTGGAATCAGCCAAAAGCTGACAGCGAAATCCGGCAGGAATGCAGCGGGAAATGCAGCAGCGAAACACCCGTTGCATCGATGCAAGATTCGTCAACTCGGACTCCACCATCGCCGTTATTTGACTATGATGAAGTAAAGACTTCGCAACATGACAGGTCGCCAGGCCGGGGTGGTGTACCGCGAACGTTGCGCGAAGCCTTGGGGGTAGCACTACCTACGCCTCGGACGTGAACTCTGACGGGAGTGAGGTATGGACATTTTTGGCCATTACGCTACGCGGTTCGAAGCTCGCAAGGAAGAGGAATACAGCATCCAGGAATACCTGGAGATCTGCAAGAAGGATCCGACTGCCTACGCGACCGCTGCCGAACGCATGCTCGCCGCGATCGGTCAGCCTGAGCTGGTGGATACCCACCACGATCCCAGGCTGTCCCGCCTGTTCTTCAACAAGGTCATTCGCATCTATCCGGCCTTCCGCGACTTCTACGGCATGGAGGACACGATCGAGCAGATCGTCTCGTTCTTCAAGCACGCGGCGCAGGGCCTGGAAGAACGCAAGCAGATCCTGTATCTGCTCGGGCCTCCCGGCGGCGGCAAGTCCTCGCTCGCGGAGAAGCTGAAGGCGTTGATGGAACAGATCCCCATCTACGCGCTGAAGGGGTCGCCCATCCACGAGTCGCCCCTGGGTCTGTTCTCGCCGGAAGAAGACGGCAAGATCCTGGAAGAGGACTACGGCATCCCGCTGCGCTATCTCAATACCATTGCCTCGCCATGGGCAGTGAAACGCCTGCACGAGTTCAACGGCGACATCACCAAGTTCAAGGTGGTGAAGCTGCGCCCGTCGGTGCTGTCGCAGATCGCGATCTCGAAGACCGAGCCGGGCGACGAGAACAACCAGGACATCTCGTCGCTGGTGGGCAAGGTCGACATCCGCAAGCTCGAGGACTTCCCGCAGGACGATCCGGACGCGTACTCGTATTCAGGCGGCCTGTGCCTGGCCAACCGCGGCCTGCTAGAGTTCGTCGAAATGTTCAAGGCGCCGATCAAGGTGCTGCACCCGCTGCTGACCGCGACCCAGGAAGGCAACTACAAGGGCACGGAAGGCTTCGGCGCGATCCCGTTCGACGGCGTCATCCTGGCGCACTCGAACGAGGCCGAGTGGCAGACCTTCAAGGCGGACAAGAACAACGAGGCTTTCCTCGACCGGATCTATATCGTCAAGGTGCCGTACTGCCTGCGCGTGTCCGACGAGGTCAAGATCTACGACAAGCTGTTGCGCAGCAGTTCGCTGTCGGCCGCCCCGTGCGCGCCCAACACGCTGAAGATGATGGCGCAGTTCGCGGTGCTCACGCGCATCAAGGAGCCCGAGAACTCCAACATCTTCTCCAAGATGCGCGTCTACGACGGCGAGAGCCTGAAGGACGTGGACCCGAAGGCAAAGTCGTACCAGGAATACCGCGACTACGCCGGCATCGACGAAGGCATGAACGGGCTGTCGACGCGCTTCGCGTTCAAGGTCCTGTCCAAGGTCTTCAACTTCGACAACACCGAAGTGGCGGCCAACCCGGTGCACCTGCTGTACGTGCTCGAGCAGCAGATCGAGCGCGAGCAGTTCCCGCCGGAGCAGGAAGCCAAGCTGCTGTCGTATATCAAGGAGTACCTGACCACGCCGTTCGTTGAGTTCATCGGCAAGGAGATCCAGACCGCTTACCTGGAGTCGTATTCTGAGTACGGGCAGAACATCTTCGACCGCTATGTGGTGTTCGCCGACCTGTGGATCCAGGACCAGGAGTACCGCGATCCCAACACCGGCGAAATCCTCGACCGCAACGCGCTGAACGACGAGCTGGAGAAAGTGGAAAAGCCCGCGGGGATCTCCAACCCGAAGGACTTCCGCAACGAGATCGTCAACTTCGTGCTGCGGGCGCGGGCCAACAACGGTGGCAAGAACCCGGTCTGGACCAGCTATGAAAAGCTGCGGATGGTGATCGAGAAGCGCATGTTCTCCACCACGGAGGACCTGCTTCCGGTGATCTCGTTCAACGCCAAGTCTTCGCGCGAAGACCAGGACAAGCACGAGAACTTCGTCAACCGCATGGTCGAGAAGGGGTACACGCCCAAGCAAGTGAGACTGTTGGTGGAGTGGTATCTGCGCGTAAGAAAGTCATCGTAACGGCGCCGCGGAACAGGTCTCTCAACGAGGGCAACATATGGCTACGGTCATCGATCGGCGCGAAAACGGCGGCAACAAGAGTGCCGTCAACCAGCAACGCTTCATCAAGCGCTACCGCGAGCAGATCCGGCAAGCGGTGGCAAAGGCGGTGTCCGGCCGGAAGATCATGGACATCGAGCAGAGCGGGCAGGTGTCCATTCCGGTCAAGGACATCAGCGAACCGATCTTCCACCACGGCCCGGGCGGGCGGCGCGAGTGGATTCACCCTGGCAACAAGAAGTTCGTCAAGGGCGATTCCTTCGACCGCCAGCAGCAGGGCGGCGGCGGGACCGGTTCGCGGGCCAGCGACAGCGGCGAGGGCGAGGACGATTTCGTCTTCACGCTGTCGCGCGAGGACTTCCTCAATTTCTTCTTCGAGGACATGGCGCTGCCGGACCTGGCCAAGCGCCACCTCGCCAAGATTGCCGAGGTGCGCAAGGTGCGCGCCGGCTATTCCATCGACGGCACCCCGTCCAACCTGTCGATCCTGCGCACCATGCGCAGTTCGCTGGGGCGGCGCATCGCCTTGTCCAGCCCTTACCAGAAGCGCCTGCGCCAGCTGGAGCTGGCCTATGCCGAGGCACTGGAGCAGGACGGACCGTATGCCGAAGGCACGCTCGAGCTGATGGAGAAGATGCGGCACCTGCGCGCCTGCATCGATCGCGTTCCCTTTATCGAGAAGCTCGACCTGCGCTACAACAACCGCGTGCTCAAGAAGCGCCCGCAGGCCCAGGCGGTGATGTTCTGCCTGATGGACGTGTCCGGCTCGATGGACGAGAGCCGCAAGGACCTGGCCAAGCGCTTCTTCATGCTGCTGTACCTGTTCCTGAAGCGCAACTACGAGCGCATCGACGTGGTGTTTATCCGCCATCACACCGTGGCGAAGGAAGTCGAAGAGGAAGATTTCTTCCACTCGCGCGAGTCCGGCGGCACCGTGGTATCGAGCGCGCTCAAGCTGATGGTGGAGGTCATCCACGACCGCTATCCGCCCAGTCAGTGGAACATCTATTGCGCGCAGGCCTCGGACGGGGATAACTGGGCCGGCGATTCCGAGCTGTGCGGGCGGCTGCTGCGCGAGTCGATCCTGCCGCTGGTGCAGTATTACGCCTATGTGGAGGTAGCGTCGGAAGAGCCGCAGAACCTCTGGGAAGAGTATCTGACGGTGAAGAGCCAGTTCGATCACTTTGCGATGCAGCGCATCATCGGCGCGGACGAGATCTACCCGGTGCTGCACGACCTGTTCCAGAAACGCGCGGCATAATCAGTGCTGGGCCGGCCATTGGCGGCAATGACCGGCAAGCCGCGGTGAAGAAGGCAATATTGGCAAGACAGGGGACCTGGCGGCGCGCCCGTGCCGCATGAACCGGCCTGCCTGTCTTGCGCGGACGAAAGGGGCGAAGATGGCTTATCTGTCCACGGGTTCGGAATGGACCTTCGAGCTGATCAACCGGTATGACCGCGAGATTTCCCGCATCGCCGGCGAATTCGGCCTGGATACCTATCCCAACCAGATCGAGATCATCACCGCGGAGCAGATGCTCGACGCCTACGCGTCGGCGGGGCTGCCCGTGGGCTACAGCCACTGGTCCTACGGCAAGCACTTCCTGGCGTCGGAGCGCAGCTACCAGCGCGGGCACATGGGGCTGGCCTACGAGATCGTCATCAATTCCAATCCCTGCATCGCCTACCTGATGGAGGAGAACACCATGCCGATGCAGGCGCTGACCATCGCGCATGCCTGCTACGGCCACAACTCCTTCTTCAAGGGCAACTACCTGTTCCGCACCTGGACCAACGCCGACGCCATCGTCGACTACCTGCTGTTCGCCAAGAACTACGTGGCCGAGTGCGAGCAGCGCTACGGCGAGCAGGAGGTGGAACTGCTGCTGGACTCCTGCCACGCGCTGCAGAACTACGGCGTGGACCGCTACAAGCGGCCCAAGAAGCTGTCGATCACCGAGGAAAAGGCGCGCCAGGCCGACCGCGAGAACTACCTGCAGATGCAGGTCAACGACCTGTGGCGCACGCTGCCCAAGCACCGGCCGCACGCGCTGGCGTCCGAGGACGACACGGCCGAGCCGGATGTCCCGTTTCCGCCCGAGCCGCAGGAGAACCTGCTGTATTTCATCGAAAAGAATGCCCCCAAGCTGGCGCCGTGGCAGCGCGAGATCGTGCGCATCGTGCGCAAGATCGCGCAGTATTTCTACCCGCAGCGCCAGACCAAGGTGATGAACGAAGGCTGGGCCACGTTCTGGCACTACACCATCATCAACCAGCTGTACGAGGAAAAGCTGGTCAACGACGCCTTCATGATGGAGCTGCTGCAGGCGCACACCAACGTCATCTACCAGCCGCCGTACCACAGCCCGTACTACAGCGGCATGAACCCCTACACGGTGGGCTTCCTGATGTTCCAGGATTTGCGCCGCATGTGCGAGAACCCGACCGACGAGGACTACCGCTGGGCGCCAGAGATCGCCGGCACCGACTGGCGCAAGACGCTGGACTTTGCCATGCGCAACTTCAAGGACGAGAGCTTCCTGCTGCAGTTCCTGTCGCCGCGCGTGATCCGCGAGCTGAAGCTGTTCTCGGTGCTGGACGATGACCGCGAGGGCAAGCTGCGCGTTACCGCGATCCACGACGACGAGGGCTACCGCGCGATCCGCCAGCTGATGGCGGCGCAGTACGACCTGTCCAGCATGGAACCCAATATCCAGGTCACCAACGTCGATGTCGGCGGCGACCGCTCGCTGACATTGCGCCACCTGCAGAACGACCGGCGTCCGCTGGCGCACAACTTCGATGAAGTGGTGCGGCACGTGACCCGGCTGTGGGGCTTTACCGTGCGGCTGGAGGTGGCCTATGAAGACGGCCGCACCGAGCTCAAGTACGAATGCAAGCCTGAGCGCCGCCACCGCCGCCCGCATGGCAGCGGGCTGAGCCTGGCCGCCTGAGCGGCAGGCGGCGCCCCTGGCCCCGCCGCTTCAGCCGGCGGGCGCCGGCTCGCACCAGTCGCGCACCAGTTCCACCGCCTTGCGGCCATCGCTGGCACAGACTACTTCGCCCAGCACGCGGCTCCACCAGCGTTCCGACCCGTCCGCCACGCGCCACGCATGCAACCGGCGCGTATAGAGCTGCAGGTCATATTCCTCGGTAATGCCGATCGCGCCGTGCACGGCATGCGCGATCGCGGCCACCGGCGTGACCGCGTCGCTGGCGCGCAGCTTGCCGATTGCCGCGCGCAGCGGGTCGGGCGTGGCGCCGTCGCTGTCGCAGGCCAGTTGCGCCGCCACGCGCGCCGCGGCGACATGCTCGGCCATCTCGCTGACCTGATGCTGGATCGCCTGGAACTTGCCGATGGCGCGGCCGAACTGCTGGCGGTCGTTGGCGTACTGCAGCGTCAGGTCGAGCACTTGCGACAGCGCGCCGGCCAGCTGCGCCGCATGCAGGCAGGCGCCCAGCGTGCGCACGGTGCCGGCCGGCAACTGGAATGCCGCGGGCGCGGCGGTGTCGGGGCGCGGCACGCGCAGCGCCAGGTCGCCGTGGGCGCCGGTGGCCTCGGCGCGCGCCGCCGTGGCCGGCAGCAGCAGGCAGCGCTCGCCGTCCTGCAGCAGCAACCACTGCGCATGGCGTGCGTCCGCCACCAGCGTGGCCGCGGCGGCGCCGTCGTCGAAGCTTGCCAGCGCGATCGGGCCGTCGGGCAGCGCGACGCCGCCGGCATGCAGCAGCGCCCGCCCAAAGATGGTCTGCGCCAGCGGCAGCGGCAGCGCGTGGCGGCCGGTGACGAACAGCACCGGTGCCAGTTCGCGCAGCGCCAGCGCGGCGCCGCCGGCGGATTCGGGCAACAGGCAGTCGGCGAAGCCGCTGTCTTGCAGCGCTTGCCATAGCGGCTGCGGGTCGGCGTGCTGTTCCAGCGCGCGCACCGTGGCGGGAGCGCAGCAGTCGCGCAGCAGCGCGTCGAGGGCATCGGAGTAGGCGTTATGCATGGGCAATCTCGTTCAGGATGGCGGTCGGCGCGGCCGGATCAGCGCAGGCCCAGCCCGCGCGCAATCATGCCGCGCAGGATTTCGCGGGTGCCGCCGCGCAGCGAATACGACGGCGCGATCTGCGTCACATAGGCCAGGGTGCGGTACAGCGCTCCATCGGCAGCGAGTGCCGGTTCGTCGCCAAGCGCGGCCTCGACCAGGGCCGGCACCGACTGCTCGAAGGTGGTGCCCAGGTCCTTCACCAGCGCCGCCTCCACCACCGGGCTTTCACCCGCGGCGAGCCGCGCCGTGACTGCCAGCGACATTGCGCGCAGCACCGCCAGGTGGCCGGCAAGGCGGCCCGCGGTAACGGTGTCGCGCCGCGCGGGCGGCAGCCGGCGCAGGGCGTCGAGCCAGGTGTCGAGCAGCACCACGCTGGAGTACAGCCGCTCCGGGCCGCTGCGCTCGAACGCCAGCTCGGCGTTGACCTGCTCCCAGCCGCTGCCCTCGTTGCCGACCAGCGCATCCGGCGCCAGCGCCACGTCGTCGAAGCTCACTTCCGAGAAGTGCGCATCGCCGGTCAGGTCGCGGATCGGCCGCACCGTGACGCCCGGCGCGTGCAGGTCGACGATGAACTGCGACAGCCCGGCCTGCCGGTCCTGCGGCGTGCCCGAGGTGCGCACCAGCGCGATCATGAAGTGGCAGCGGTCGGCGTTGGTGGTCCAGATCTTGCGCCCGTTCAGGCGCCAGCCGCCATCAGGCTGGCGCACCGCGCGCGTGGCCACGCTGGCCAGGTCCGAGCCGGAATTGGGCTCGCTCATGCCGATGCAGAAAAAGGCCTCGCCGCGGCTGATCGCCGGCAGGTAGCGGGCCTTCTGCGCGTCGTCGCCGTAGCGCAGGATCAGGGGGCCGCTCTGGCGGTCGGCGATCCAGTGCGCCGACACCGGCGCGCCGCAGGCCAGCAGTTCCTCCACCAGCACGAAGCGCGAGAACGGGTCCAGCCCCGCGCCGCCGTACTGCGCCGGCAGCGTGATGCCGACCCAGCCGCGCGCGGCCAGCGCCCGGCTGAAGCCGGCATCGAAGCCCATCCACGAGCGCGCCCGCGTTTCCGGCGGCAGTGCCGGCAGGTGCTGGTCCAGGAAGGCCCGCACCTCGGCGCGGAATGCCGCGGCGTGGGGCGGCAAGGTGGTAAGGCTGAAGGTGGAGAGCAATGCGGTCACGTTTGAGTCCTGTCGCTTGATATGGCAGAGGCGTGCTTTGGATTCCGCGCAGCGTCACCGGCCCGCCAGCAGCCGGCGCGCGGTATAGGTCATCACCTGTTCGCCGCGCTGGTTGAACACCTCGATGCGCGAATCCACCACGGCGCGGCCGCTGCGCGAGGTCGGGCGGATGCCGGTCACGGTCACGGTGGCGTGGATGGTGTCGCCGACCAGCACCGGGCCGTGGATCTGCTGCGTCAGCTCCAGCATCGCCAGCCCGGTGCCCTGGATCATGGTCTGCAGGATGAAGCCTTCGATCAGCGTATAGGTCAGCGCCGCCGGCACCGGCCGGCCCTGGATCGCGCCGCCGTCGTAGCCGGCTTCGATAAAGATGGCCTCGACCATGCCGGTGACCGAGATGAAGTTGACCAGGTCGGTCTCGGTCACGGTGCGGGAGAAGGTGCGGAAGGCCTGGCCCTCGTGCAGGTCTTGCCAGTAGAAGCCCTGGCCCAGGCGGGGCAGTTCTGCATGCGTCATGGTGTCTCCGTGGCGGGGGCGCAGCGCGCCGCGCCGCTCTGTTGCAGTTGCGCGATCTGCTCGGTACCGAGCCCGGCTTCGGTCAGCACCGCGTGGGTGTGTTCGCCCAGCCGCGGCGGCACCGCCAGCGGTGCGCGCTGGCCGTCGAAACGCACCGGCGCGCCGGGAAAGCGGAGCTTGCCCATGGCCGGATCGTCGGCGGTCTCGAAAAAGCCGGTGGCGGCCAGGTGCGGATCCTGGGGCAGGTCGTCGAGCGTATTGATGCGCGCCACCGGGATCTGCAGGCGTTCGCACAAGCCCACCCAGTGCGCGGTGCTGTGCGCCTGCACGATCTCGCCGGTCAGTTCGTACAGGGTCTCGATATGCTCGGTGCGGGCGGCGATGTCGGCAAAGCGCGCATCGGCGGCCAGCTCCGGACGGCCGGCGGCGTGGAAGAAGTCGCGCCAGTGCGCATCGGTGTACGGCATCATGCAGACATGGCCGTCGGCGCTGCGGTACGGGCGGCGCAACGGCGCCAGCACGCGCGGATAACCGCTCGGGCCGCGCGGCGGGTCGAAATGCCGGCCGTAGAAGTGCTCGACCAGGTTGAACGCCACCATCGATTCGAACATCGGCACCTCGACCAGCGTGCCATGCCCGCTGCCGCCGCCGGCCTGGCGCCGGGCGCGGCCGGCCAGCGCCGCGCACACCGACAGCGCCGCCACCAGCCCGCTGGTCTTGTCCGCGGCAATGGTCGGGAAGTAGCGGCTGTCGCCGGTCTGCGCCGCCATCAGCGCGGCATTGCCGGACAGGCCCTGGATGATGTCGTCGTAGGCCGGCCGGCCGCCATAGGGGCCGTCCTCGGCAAAGCCGAGCAGGCTGACGAAGACCAGGTCCGGATGCCGCGCCCGCACCGTGTCGGGATCCAGCCCAAGCGCCGCCAGCTTCTGCGGGCGCATGCTGTGCATCAGCACGTCGGCGCGTTCCAGCACGCGCGCCAGCGCCGCCTGTGCCGCCGGCTGCTTCAGGTCCAGCACTACGCTGCGCTTGCCGCGATTGACCCCCAGGAAGATCGCCGCCATGCCGGGTTCGGCGGCGGGCCCGGTGCGGCGCGTCGAATCGCCCTCGGGCGGCTCGACCTTGATCACGTCGGCGCCCAGGTCGGCCAGCCACTGGCTGGCATACGGCCCCATCACCACCGTGGACAGGTCGACCACGCGGATGCCTGCAAGCGGCAGCATAGTGTCTCCGGTCTTTTGTACTGTGGGCCACAGGGTAGATCAGCGCGGACCGGCTGGTCTAATATTAGTTTTTTAGCAATCGATATCCTCTGGATATTGGAGACCATGGACCTGCGCCAACTGCAGCAGTTCGTCGCCCTGGCCGAGACCGGCAATTTCCACCGCGCCGCCGAGCGGCTGCACATGGCGCAGCCGCCCCTTTCGATTTCGATCCGCAAGCTCGAGGAACAGCTCGGCACGGCGCTGTTCGTGCGCACCTCGCGCGGGGTGCGGCTGACGCAGGCGGGCGAAGCCGCGCTGCATGACGCGCGCCGGGCGCTGTTCCACGCGCAGCAGGCGCGCGCCGCGGCGATGGCGGCGGGGCAGGGCGAGCGCGGCGCATTGCGCATCGGCTTTATCGGCTCGGCCACCTATGCGCTGCTGCCCAAGCTGATCCCGGCATTCCGCGCCGCGCATCCCGGCATCGAGCTGATCCTGCATGAATCGACCACCGCCGCGATCCTCGACCGGCTGGAAAAGCACCAGATCGATGCAGGGCTGGTGCGCTTCCCGATCCTGAGCAGCGGCGGCTATGTGCTCACGCCGCTGGAGAACGATGTCTTCGTAGCCGCCGTGCCGGCTGACAGCCCGATGGCGCGCGCCGACGCGATCGCGCTGCGCGCGCTGGCCGACCAGCCCTTCATCATGTACCCGGCGGCGCAGGTGCCGAACCTGCATGCGGTGGCGATGATGCTGTGCCAGCAGGCGGGCTTCGTGCCGCGCGTCACGCAGGAGGCGGTGCAGGTGCAGACCCAGGTGAGCCTGGTGGAAAGCGGGCTGGGGGTGGCACTGGTGCCGAGCGTGGCGGCGCGCTACGCCAACCAGCGCGTGCGCTTCCTGCCGTTGTCGAGCCCGCGCCCGGCGGGCCGCATCGGCATTGCGCTGGCGGCGCGGCCCGATGACGGCGACCGCCAGGTCCAGCGCTTCCTGGCGGCGGCGCAGGCCGCGGTGAGGTAGTGCAGCGGTGCGCCGCCTCAGGCGGCGCGTGGGCGCGGGGCGCGCGGCCGCACCGCGGAAGTCACGCCGGCGCGCTCCAGGTTCACGCCGGGCAGCAGGTGCAGCAGCCGCACCAGCTCGGACTGGCGGTGCGTGCCGGTCTTGCGCAGCGTGTCGCGGATATGCACGCGCACGGTATGGGGCGAGAGGAACTCGCGCTCGGCGATTTCATTGAGGGTTTCGCCGGCGGCCAGCCGGATGGCAATGATGCTTTCCTTGCGCGACAGCCCGAACAGCGAGGTCAGCACGCCGGCATCCAGCACCGAGCGCGATTCGGAGTTGCCCAGCAGCAGCATTGCCGCCGGCAGCTGCCACGGGCCCTCCACCGGCTGGCGCGACACCAGCGGGGTGACGATGATGGGCACCGGCTGCCCGCCCGAGGTGATATGCATCCAGGAGCCGGACGCGGCGTCGGCGCCGCGGCCGCGCATGGCGCCGTCGAGCAGCTTGCGCAGCACCGCCTGCAGCGTGTCGCTGTGGGCGCGCAGCACGCCGTCCTGCAGCGACAGATGGCTGTCGGCCTGCACCAGCGCTTCGGCCCAGCTGTTGGCATAGCGCACGCGCAGGTCGGCCTGCAGCACCATCACGCCGAAATCCAGGGTGTCGAGCCCGGCCAGGCCCAGGCTGGCCAGCCCGCTCAGTTCAAAGTTGCGCTGCTGCATGCGCGCGGCGCGCACCCAGTGCGGCATGACGTGGGACAGGCGCCGCTCGCGCTGGCCCGCGCTGATGCTGCCGGCGTTGGTGCCGCTCATCAGCACGCAGACTTCGGCGTTCTCGACCAGCCGGATGCCCTGTTCCAGCTCGCGGCAGGCCAGCGGCGGCGCCGCTGCGGCGGCACCGCCGCAGCACAGCGGGGCGGCGTCCAGCGGGGCGTGGCCGGCGCCGTGGCCAGACCAGTCGAGCGGTCCGGGCAGGCAGTCCGGCAGGGTGGCCCCTGTGGTGAAGCAGCCGTGCGGGGTCACGCCCAGCCGGGCATGGCCGGCCAGCTTGTCCCAGATCAGGTAGCGGGGGCTGACGGTGCAGGTGTATCGTGAAAAGAGATCGAGGGCGGCGGGCATGGCCGCGACATCCAGCGCGGACTCATAGATGGAGTCGACCAGACGATGGAAGTCCTCGTCTGTTGTCGGGTGTTCGCCCATGTTCAGATCCCCCCGGTGGCAAACGCCTCTTGCTCTGCGCCACGGCAAGTGGCCACATCCCTACGTACTATCGGTTCCGTTCTGGCGTTCTGTAGTGGCGCCGATACGGCTGCTGCCGGCAGCGCCAAGTAGGTCGCGCTTGCCGTGCCGCAATCATGCCAAACAATGTTGTATGTTTTATACCCCGTGCTTGGGGGGGGAAACCCCGATTGTGCGGCGCAAGATTTCTATTAAGTCCCCACCCGGTCGGGGTTCCCGGGCGCATAGCCCCCGGGTACGGATGAGCCGCCGGCATGGGCCAGCGGTCACGGCGGCGCGCCTTTCGGCGCCAGTTCCCCGACGGGCAGCTCCGCCGTCCCGCCGTCCACCTGGATGGTCAGGTTCGGTGATGCCATGCGGATGCCGCTGGCGTCGAAGTTGCGCTTGAGCCTGGCATTGAAGGCACGCGTGATTTCCGCCTGCATCAGCGGCCGGGTCTTGATCTGTGCCAGCACCACCGGGCCGCTCGGGTCGAAGCGATCCAGGCCGAGGATCTCGAGCCCGGACATCAGCTTGTGGCCGAAGCGGAGGTCGCGCGCCAGCTCGGCGCCGGTGGCGCGGATCAGTTCCAGCGCCCGGTCCAGGTCGCTCTGGTAGCTGATGCCGATACTGAGCACGGCATAGCCGTAGCCGCGCGAGAGATTCTTGACGGCCTTGATCTGGCTGTATGGCAGCGTATGCAGCGCGCCGCGGCCGTCGCGCAGCTTGACGGTGCGGATGGTCATGGCCTCGACCACGCCGGCGTGGTCGGGCAGCTCGATCGAGTCGCCGATGGCGATGGAATCCTCGACCACGATAAACAGGCCGGTGATCAGGTCCTGCACCAGGCTTTGCGCGCCGAAGCCGATGGCCAGGCCGACCACTCCCGCGCCGGCCAGCAGCGGCGTCACGTTGACCCCCAGGTTGGCGAGCACCACGATCACGGTGAGCACCAGCAGGCCGATGAACGAGGCATTGCGCACCAGCGGCAGGATGGTCCTGGCGCGCAGGCTGGGCTGTGCCGCGCGCGCGTGCGCGGGCGACAAGGACTGCGTGATGGCGGTATCGATCAGCAGCCAGACCAGCCAGGCCAGCAGCACCGTACCGGTGACGCGCAACGCGGCCTCGGTCAGGTGGCGTCCGGCGGCCGACGACTCGGCCAGCCGCACCAGCGAAGAGCCCCACACGCGCATGACCATTTCCACGAACCCTGCCCACACCACCACACGCGCCAGCGCCAGCGCAAAGCGCCCGAAGCGCTGCAGGTAGGCCGAGCGGCGCCGGTCGCGGATGCGCGGCGCGCGCGCGTCGGCCTTGGGCGAGCGCCCCAGCACCATCGTCATCAGCAGCGCGGCGACAAACAGTGCCACCGATGCCACCGTGCGGCGCAGGAACACGTCGGCATGCCCCGTGGCCAGCACCGTGCCGATCACTGACGCCACCACCACGGCCAGCACCGGCAGGTGCCAGGCGTGGCCGGCCAGGCGCAGCAGGTCGGTCACGGCGGGATGGGCCTGGCGGAAGGGCAACGGCCGCTGGCTGATCAGCTGGCCGATCTGGCGCCGAAAACACAGCGCGAACGCACCGATGCCGAGCGCCGCGGCGATATTGGCCAGGGTGGAGACCAGCGCCGACAGGTTGCTGCCCAGCAACGCGACCATGCGGCCGTCGGCGGCGCCGTTGCCCAGTGCCGCCAGCGCGCCGGTGCAGAACAGCAGCCACGGCGAACGCGCCAGCAGTTGCCGCACCGCCAGCTGCCGGTGTGCGCTGCGGAACAGCGCGAAGATGACCTGGCACACCGCCGCGGCGATCGCGCCGGCCACGATCGCGTAGGCCACCAGCACCGCGGCGACGCTGGCCGGCGACTGCGCGAACAGGTGCCGGGCCAGCAACAGCGTCAGCCCGAATGCCACCACCCAGGGCCCGATATGGCGCAGCATGTAGAGGCCGACGTCGACCCACGAGGGCAGTTCCGGCAGCTTGCCGCGCGGCGCGCGCGCGGTGCCCGCGGTGCGCCGCCGCCGCAGCCGGTGGCCGGCCTCGTACAGCAGCCAGCCGCACACCGCCCATGCCGCCAGCACCAGCGCGAATTCGCGCAGCGAGTCCAGGCCGGTGCGCGTGCCGCCCTGCGTCAGCGCGGCGCGCCATTCCTCGGCCGCGAAGCGCGAGCGCCAGCCCCAGTATTGCCACGGGCCGCGGTCTTCGCGCAGGTGCGAGTCGACTTCGTCCAGCACCTGCGCCATGGCACCGATCAGCCCGGGGGCCGAGGCCGCGGCCGGCGGCGCCATTGCGGCTGACGCCGCCAGGCCCTGCCGCAGGGTTTGCAGCTGGCCTACCAGCGCGCGCCGCGCGCCGTCGTCCTGCAGCGTGGCGATGACCTGGTCCAGCGACTGCGCCAGCGGCATGCTGGCGGCGGGGGCGCTGGCGGCGGCCGCGGGTTTTTCCGCCGGCGCCAGCAAGGCGGCGAGCGGGCCGGCCGGAGCCGCGGGCATGGCGCACAGCAGCGCCAGCAGGCCGGCCAGCCAGGCCAGGGCGGCATGCCGGCGGCGCCGGGCAAAGGCGTGAGGTTCGGGTTTGCGCATGGCGGGTGATCGTCTGCCGGCTTGCACCGGCGCCGGAATGGCCATCGATCGCGCCACTGTAACGCATCGGTCGCGTGGTGTGCCGGGCGGCGTTCTGGCGCGCGCATCGGGCGCATTCGTCGCATTCGTCGCTTCAGACGATGCATCGGCGGCCCCGATCCCCGAATCTCGAACCCACTCCGGTACAGGCGTTTTTCGCGCCTGCCGGCTTCAACCAGAACGCGGTCGGGCAGCGCCGGCCGCACGGCAACAAGAGACAAAGGAAAGACGGCATGGAACTCAATGCATCGGTATCGGCAGTAGTGACGGGCGGCGCTTCGGGACTGGGCGCGGCAACCGCGCGGGCGCTGGCGGCACAGGGCGTGCGCGTGGCACTGTTCGACCTGAACGCCGAGAAGGGCGAGGCGCTGGCGCGTGAACTCGGCGGCGTGTTCTGCCAGGTCAACGTGACCTCCGAGGCCGAGGTCGAGGCCGGCTTTGCCAAGGCACGCGCCGCCATCGGCCAGGAGCGCATCCTGGTCAACTGCGCCGGCACCGGCAATGCGATCAAGACCGCCTCGCGCTCCAAGGAGGCGCCGGACCAGATCAAGCATTTCCCGTCCGATGCCTTCGAGCGCATCATCCAGATCAACCTGATCGGCACGTTCCGCTGCATCGCGCGTTCGGCCGCCGGCATGCTGACGCTGGACACCGCGGGCGGCGAGCGCGGCGTGATCATCAACACCGCGTCGGTGGCGGCGCAGGACGGCCAGATGGGGCAGGCGGCGTACTCGGCGTCGAAGGCCGGCGTGGTCGGCATGACGCTGCCGATCGCGCGCGACCTGGCGGGCGAGGGCATCCGCGTCAACACCATCCTGCCGGGCATCTTCAATACGCCGCTGCTGCAGGGCGCGGCCGATAACGTCAAGGCCGCGCTGGCCGCCTCGGTGCCATTCCCCAAGCGCCTGGGGCAGCCGGAAGAGTTTGCGTCGCTGGCCGTCGAGATGTGCCGCAACGGCTATTTCAACGGCGAGTCGGTGCGCCTGGATGGCGCCATCCGCATGGCGCCGCGCTAAACCCCCTCTTGCCTGTCGCCATGGGCGACCCGCGTCGCGCGAGTCCGCCCATGGCATGAAATCTTTGGGAGACGCGGATGGATTTCAGCTATCTGACGACGCTGCCTCACGCGGTGCGCCATTTCGCGCGCCTGCGGCCGGAGGCGGTGGCGTATTCGTTCGAAGGCCGGCAGACCACCTACGCCGAATTCGAGCGCAACACGGACCGCGTGGCGCAGGCCCTGCTGGCCGAAGGCGTGCGCGCGGGCGATCGCATCGCCTATGTCGGCAAGAACAGCGACCACTATTTCGAACTGCTGCTGGGTGCGGGCAAGACCGGCGCGGTGATGGCGCCGGCCAGCTGGCGCCTGGCGCCGCCCGAGGTCGAGTTCATCCTCGCGCATTGCGATGCGGTGGTGCTGTTTGTCGGTGCCGAGTCGGCGGCGATGGTGCGCAACTTGCTGCCGGGGCTGCCGCTGGTGCGCAAGGTGGTGGTGATGGAGCCGTGCGCCGGGCAGGGCGACTCGCCGTGCTACACCGGCTGGCGCGACGCGCATCCGGCCACGCCGCCCGCCCATGAGCCGGCCGCGCACGACGTGGTGCTGCAACTGTACACGTCCGGCACCACCGGGCGGCCCAAGGGGGCGATGCTGACGCACCGCAACCTGACCATCGGCACCGAGGTCAGCGAGCGCGAACACCTGGCGTGGTCGCATTGGGTGGCCGACGATATTTCGCTGGTGGCGATGCCGGTGGCGCATATCGGCGGCTCCGGCTGGGGCCTGCGCAACCTGCTGTCGGGCGCCAAGGGCGTGGTCGCGCGCGAGTTCGATCCGCGCGCGGTGCTCGACTTTATCGAGCACGAGCGCGTCAGCAAGCTGTTCCTGGTGCCGGCCGCGATGCAGATCGTGCTGCGCGACCCGCGCGCGCGCCAGGTCGACTATTCGCGCCTGAAGTACCTGCTGTACGGCGCCGCGCCGATTCCCGCGGCGCTGCTGCGCGAGGGCATCGAGGTGTTCGGCTGCGGCTTCGTGCAGCAGTACGGCATGACCGAGACCACCGGCACCATCGTCGCGCTGCCGCCCGAGGACCACACCACCGACGAGGTGCCCCGCATGCGCGCCGCGGGCAAGGCGCTGCCGGGGGTCGAGCTGAGGGTGGTGGATTACGAAGGGCGCAAGCTGGCGCCGGGTGAGGTCGGCGAGGTGGTGGTGCGCTCGCAGCACAACATGGCCGGCTACTGGAAGCAGCCCGAAGAGACCGCGCGCACCATCGATGCCGACGGCTGGCTGCGCACCGGTGACGCCGGCTACATGGATGCCGAGGGCTACCTGTACATCCACGACCGCGTCAAGGACATGATCATCAGCGGCGGCGAGAACGTCTATCCGGCCGAGGTCGAAAGCGCCATCTACGGCCATCCGCAGGTGGCCGACGTGGCCGTGATCGGCGTGCCGGACGAGAAGTGGGGCGAGGCGGTCAAGGCCATCGTCGTGCTCAAGCCGGGGCAGGCGGCCGACCGCGATGCCATCCTCGCCTGGACGCGCCAGCGTGTGGCCGGGTTCAAGGTGCCGAAGAGCATCGAGTTCGTCGATGCGCTGCCGCGCAACCCGTCGGGCAAGCTGCTGCGCCGCAAGCTGCGCGAGCCTTTCTGGGAAGGCATGAACCGGCAGGTGAACTGAAGCCCGCCCCGCACGACAAAAGCCCGCCGCGACCCGGCGGGCTTTTGCTTGTGGCGGGCCCGGAGGCCTACTCCTTCTTGATCACGCTGACCTTGCCATCGGCTTCGAGGTAGAGCGCCTTGACGCCTTCGATGGAATCGACGCCATGCTGGCGGTACTTGGCCTCGAGTTCCTCGTCGGTGATGTTCTCGCGCCGCATGTTCTCGTGCAGTTTGACGCCGTCGCGCACCAGCAGCACCTTCTTGGCTTCGGCAAAGCGCTGGAAGCCCGGGTATTTGTAGGCGAGGAAGTCGATCAGCCGGTTCCAGGCGATCAGCGTGATTACCAGCAGCACGGCGTCGGCCACGCCTTCGCCCTTGCCCGCCATGCCGTTCTGCGCCGCGTCGGCGACGATGACAATCAGCAGCAGGTCGGCGATGCCCATCGAGCCGATATCGCGCCGCACCACGAAGCGGAACAGCAGGAACAGCGACCAGTACATGACCGTGCCGCGCACGATGGTTTCGAGCGGCGAGACGGTGAAGAAGAGCGCTTCACGCCAGTCGATAGAAAAGTCCATGCCGGCACCGGTGCAACATTCTTGCCAGCCGGCGGACAGCCTGGAGCGGCCGCGCCGTGGCGCCGGCGCCGCTATATCGCAGGTATCGAATGGTAGTTCTTACAGGCACGCAGCGGCCTCGCTGGCCGTGCCTGCGAACCACGGTCAGTCGGCCTGGATGCCGAACTCCTTCACGACCTTGGTGTAGCGCGAGGTATCGCTGGCGATCAGCCTGGACAGAACGGCCGGCTCGCCGCCGGATGGCGTGACGGCGATGGTGGCCATGCGCGCCACCACGTCGGGCATTTTCAGGATCTCGTTGACGTGCGCGTTGAGCGTGCGCACCACCTCGGGCGGCATGTTCTTCGGCCCCAGCAGCGCCTGCCAGGCGCCGATCTCGACATCCTTGTAGCCCAGTTCGGCCAGCGTCGGCACGTTGGGCGCGAACGGCGAGCGTTTCTGGTCGGCCACCGCCAGCGGCACCAGGCTGCCGTTGCCGACGTACTGCGAAATCGCGCCGTAGGTGATGTAGGTGACCGGCACCTGGCCGCCGATCACGTCGACGATGGCGGGCGCCAGGCCGCGGTATGGCACCTGGCTGATCTTGATGCCGGCAGACTTGTTGAACAGCTCGCCCATGATGTGCATCGGCGAGCCGTTGCCCGGGGTGGCATAGGTCTCGACCTTGCCGGCCTTGGCGCGCGCCACCAGGTCGCTGACCTTGGTGATGCCGGTGCCCTTGTTGACCACCACGAACAGCGACTGCGTGCCGATCTGGCTGATCGGCGTGAAGTCTTGCTGCACGTCGTAGCTGGCGCCGGTGCCGGCGCGCAGCACCAGCGGCGCGATGGCGACGGTGTTGGGCGCCAGCAGCAGCGTGTGGCCGTCCGGGTTGGCGCGCGCCACGTAGGCGCTGCCGATGGTGCCTGCGGCGCCGGTGCGGTTTTCCACCACCACGGATTGCTTCAGGCGCGGGGCGAGCTTCTCGGCCAGCATGCGTGCCAGCACGTCGACGTCGCCGCCGGCGGGGTAGGCGACGACGATGGTGACGGGCTTGCTCGGGTACGAACCCTGGGCCAGCGCGCCGTTGGCGCCCAGCAAGGCGGCGGGAGCGAGCGTGGCGGCGGCCAGGGTGGCCAGGAGGTGGCGTCGTGCGGACTTCATGATCTTCAGACCTCGGTAAAACCGGGCACCGGCCCGGGGGCGGTGCCGCGTGGAGTGGAATCCGGCGCGCGGCGCCGGCGGCGACGATGGATCGACGGACTCAGAAAATGTGCTTGATGCCGAGCATCGAGCCCCACTGGTTCTCGCCCGGACGCGGGGCCGAACCGGGCGAGCCGCCGCTGACCGACATGGCAAGCTGGCCACCGTTGTTGATAAAGCCCGCGGTGGCATAGACCGAGGTGCGCTTGCTGAAACTGTAGGTCGCGCGCAGCGCGTACAGCATGGCCTGGTTGTCGCTGCCGTGATAGTTCAGGAAGTACACCTGCCCGGCCAGGTTGACCGCGGGCGTGATGTCGTGCGAGACGCCGGCGTAGTACAGGTCGCTGACCGGCGTCGGGCTGCCCTCGTTGTCGCGGCGGATCCAGCCGGCGCCGAGCTTGGTGTTCTTCAGCAGCATGTAGCCGCCCAGCGACAGGCGATCGTCGGTCAGGTTGCTGCTGGTCAGGCCGCCGAAAGCGCCGGGGCCACCGCGCTGCGAGTCGTACGCCGCGATCACGCCCCAGGTCTTGTTGTCGTAGCCGACCATGGCCGACCATTCGCGGCACGCCTTCTTGTCGGCGGGGTTCTCGCCCGCGCAGTTGGTGCCGGCGGGGCTGGGCCCGGCGTTGACCGCGTCGCGCCCGAAGCTGTAGGTGGCGCCGACGACGAAACCGTTGAAGTTGGCCTTGTACGCGACCGCATTGTCGGCGCGCGTATTGGGCAGGTAGCTGTCCAGCGAGCCGGAGCCGTAGACGTTGGGCCCCAGGATATCGCTGTCCAGGATGGCCCAGAACAGCATGGTGTACTGGCGACCGAACGACAGCTGGCCGTAGGGGTTGCTCAGGCCCACCAGCGCCTGGCGCCCGAACAGGCGGCCGCCCTGGTTGGCGCTGCCGGTGTCCGGCGAGAAGCCCGATTCCAGCACGAACAGGCCCTTCAGCCCGCCGCCCAGGTCTTCCGTGCCGCGGATACCCCAGCGCGACGGCACCGTGGCGGTGTTGTTGGGCATGCGCACCAGGCCGTCGCCGTTGGCGCCGACATTGCTGACGTATTCGACGCCGCTGTCGATCACGCCGTACAGCGTCACCGACGATTGCGCCGATTGCGCCGAGGCCAGCAGGGGGGAGGCCGCAAGCAGCGCCGCGGCGGTTCGTGCAAGTTTCATCTACCAGTTTCCTTCCGTTTTCCGTCTTGTGGTGTTTTGCTCTTGTGCTCCGGTACCCCTGCGGATGGCGGCACCGGATGTCGTCTTCGTCTCTTTTGTGTTTTATATATGGAACATCAAACAACATAAGAAACGCTTGGCAAAATATAGCCGTGACTTTCCGGAACATGTGAGGAGGGTTATCCCTAAAGCGGCGGGCCCGGACGGCGCCGGTTGGCGTGGCGACGCCGTTTGGAGGCAGGCCTATCGTTAACCCTGATCCCGGTAGCCCTTGTGCAGCGCCTATGCTTAAAGGGTTTTATTTGCCAACTACAGTTTTATATATGGAACAAAATCAGCGTCAGACGCTTGTCGAACCGGACCGTGGCGTGCTGGACGCCCTGGACAGCGGCTTTGCCCAGCGCGTGGCGCAGGTGGATGGCGAGCGCGTGGCCTACCGCTGCGGCGGCGGCTCCGGGCCGGTGGTGGTGCTGCTGCATGGCATCAGCTCCGGGGCGGCGTCGTGGCTGCCCTGCGCCAGCCTGCTCGCCGCGCATGCGCGCGTGATCGCCTGGGACGCGCCGGGCTACGGCGATTCCTCGCCGCTGGCGCAGGCCCGGCCGCTGGCCGTGGACTATGCGCGGCGACTCGAGGGCCTGCTGGCGGCGCTCGGCGTGCAGCCGACGCTGGTGATCGGGCATTCGCTGGGCGCGCTGATGGCGGCCGCCTATGCCGCCACCGCGCGCGAGCTACCAGATCGCCTGCTGCTGCTGAGCGTGGCGCAAGGCTACGGCGCGCCTGGCAAGGAGGCGCAGGCCAGCGCGGTGGCAAGCCAGCGCCTGGAGGCGCTGGCTTCGCTGGGCGTCGACGGGCTGGCGCAGCGCGGCCCGGCCCGGCTGCTCAGCGAAGCGGCCGATGCGGGCGCGCAGGCCTGGGTGCGCTGGAACATGCGGCGGCTGAACCCGGACGGCTATCGCCAGGCGGTGGCGATGCTGTGCGGCGACGACATCGATGCCTACCTGGCGCGGCGCCCCGACCGGCTGCCAACGCAGATCGCCTGCGGCGGCCGCGATATCGTCACCACGCCGCCGGCCTGCGCGGCGCTGGCAGAACGCTTCGGCCTGCCGTTCTCGCTGATCCCGGATGCCGGGCACGCCTGCTATATCGACCAGGCCGCTGCCACGGCGCGTCTGATCCGTTCGGCCCTGTCGGCCGGGCAGTGATCCCCGCGGCGGCGTCTGCCGCCGCAGTCCCGCAAAGGCGGCGCCGACATGTGCCGCGCCGCCGGGCAATCTGCCCAGTCGCGGGTTAACCCCAGTCAATTTTTAGGCCGTCGTTGTCTATAGTCGTACCTGTGTTCAATATCTAAACCAGTGTTTCATTAGTAAAACGTAGCGCGGCAGCCAGCAGACCGGCCGACCACGCACGCGGAACACGGTCCCCCAGCTGCAAGACATGGAGCCAAGCGCAATGGAAAGCCTCTCGTACAACCCGAACCTGGTGCCCTGGGAGCGTCCGGCGCCGAACAACGTGGCAGGCAAGGGCCATATCGAGCGACCCGGCAAGGTCGCCAACATCGTCTGGCAGACCCGCGCCAGCGCCCCGAGCGCTTATGAGAACGCGCTGGGCGACGCGCTCGAAGCTGCCTTCGAGGGCGGCGCGCAGAACCCGCAGGACATCGTGCGCGCGTTCAACGCCGCCGGCTTCCTGACCGTCGACAGCCAGCCCTGGACCGAAGAGCGCTTCCTGTCGGAAATGCGCCGCCTGGGCGCCTGAGCCCCCGCCGCCCCAGCACAGCGTCTAAGCGAGAACCACATGGAATCGAACAAGCAAGCCCGCGCCGAAGCCCGCCTCAACACCGGCCTGCGCAACTACTGGTACCCCGTCGCCGCCTCGTGGGCCGTGTCCCACGCCCCGATCGGCATCACCCGCCTGAGCCAGAACATCGTGCTTTGGCGCGATGGCGCCGGCCAGGTCCACGCGCTGGAAGACCGCTGCCCGCACCGCGGCGCGCGCCTGTCGATGGGCTGGAACCTGGGCGACCGCGTTGCCTGCTGGTACCACGGCGTCGAGGTCGGCGGCGACGGCCAGGTCAAGAGCGTGCCGGCGGTGGAAAGCTGCCCGCTGGAAGGCCGCACCTGCGTGCGCACCTATCCGGTGCAGGAGAAGGCCGGCGCGATCTTCCTGTGGTTCGGCGACCAGGCCCCGCAGGGCGAAGGCAGCCCGGACGAGCTGCGCCTGCCGGAAGAGCTGGTCAGCGACGAACACAGCAACTTCCTGTGCGTGGCGCACTGGGACTGCAACTACCGCTACGCCATCGACAACGTGATGGACCCGATGCACGGCGCCTACCTGCATGCGGTGTCGCACTCGATGGCCTCCGGCGAGAAGTCCGCGGTGATGCAGATCCGCGAGACCGAGCACGGCCTGGTGTTCGAGAAGACCGGCCAGCGCGGCGTCAACTTCGACTGGGTGGAATTCGGCGAGACCGGCACGCTGTGGCTGCGCCTGGCGATCCCGTACCGCGCCAAGGTCGGCCCCGGCGGTCCGTTCGGCATCGTCGGCATGGCCACGCCGGTGGATGAAGACCACTGCATGGTGTTCTTCTGGCGTACCCGCCACGTGCAGGGCTGGGAACGCGACGTGTGGCGCTTCCTGTATCGCAACCGCCTGGAGCAGCTGCACTGGGACGTGCTGGAGCAGGACCGCGTGGTGCTGGAAATGATGGCGCCGAACGCCCGCGACCACGAGATGCTGTACCAGCACGACGCCGGCATCACCCGCGTGCGCCGTCTGCTCAAGCGCCGCGCCGAGCAGGAAGTCGCCGACGAGCCGGTTGCCATGCTGAAGCCCGCCGGAGCCGCCAGCCATGCCTGAGTCCATCGCCAACAACACGCTGCTGGCCGGCCGCAAGGTGCTGGTCACCGGTGCCGCGCGCGGCCTGGGCCTTGCCTTCGCCAGGTCGCTGGCCGAAGCCGGCGCCAGCGTGGCCATGGCCGATATCCTGGCCGAACGCCTGCAGCAGGAAGCCGACGCACTGCGCGCCCGCGGCCTGAAGGTGGTGCCGGTCACGCTGGACCTGTCGGATCCCGCCTCGGTGCAGGCTTGCGCCGACGCCGCGGTGAAGGCACTGGGCGGCCTCGACGGCCTGGTCAACAACGCCGCCGTGACCGACTCCGGCGGCCGCGACGCCAGCGCCATCGACATTGCCACCTGGGACCGCGTGATGAACGTCAACGTGCGCGGCACCTGGCTGATGACTGCCGCCTGCCTGCCGGCGCTGCGCGCCAGCGGACGTGGCGCGGTGGTCAACCTGGCCTCTGACACGCCGCTGTGGGGCGCGCCCAACCTGCTCGCCTACGTGGCCAGCAAGAGCGCCATCATCGGCATGACCCGTTCGCTGGCACGCGAACTGGGCCGCGACCAGATCACGGTCAACGCCGTGGCGCCGGGCCTGACGCTGGTCGAAGCCACCGAGTACGTGCCCCAGCACCGGCACGACCTGTACCGCGAGCAACGCGCGATCTCGCGCGAGCAACTGCCCGACGATGTCTGCGGCGCGGTGCTGTTTGCATTGTCCGACCTCGCCCGGTTCGTGACCGGCCAGACGCTGGCGGTCAACGGCGGCTTTGTCATGCATTGATCCGAAATCCACTGAAGAAAACCGAAGGAATCCAAATGAGCGATCTTTCCCAACAGCAAAACATCAAACGTTCCTGGGACCAGCCGGACGGCGCCTCGTTCGACCAGTGGATGGAAAGCCGCGTGGCGCGCTTCTCCACGCGCAAGTACGACTGGGACGCGCTGAAGTTCCAGGCCGATTACGACCCCAAGTACCGCCGCGCGCAGATGCGCTACCTGGGCACCGGCGGCACCGGCGTGGCCGCGGACACCAACACCGTGCCGTCGGAGCACTTCACCTTCTCGACGATGATCATCCCGGCCGGCCATGAAGGCCCGTCGCACCTGCACACCGACGTGGAGGAGGTGTTCTTCATCCTGCGCGGCAAGATCAAGCTGATCCTGGAAAAGGATGGCGAGCGCTTCGAGACCATCCTGACCGACCGCGACCTGGTCTCGGTGCCGCCGGGCGTGTACCGCGAGGAAATCAATATCGGCGAGGAAGACGCGCTGATGTGCGTGATGCTCGGCGCCAAGAAGCCGATCACGCCGACCTACCCGCCCGAGCATCCGCTGACCAAGGTCAAGCGCTGACGCGCCCATCGGCCCGACCGCATGCCCCGACCATGAGCACCAACGCCATCCCGACGACGCCAGCCGCCAACGAGACCCCGGACAAGTACATCGTTCCGGGCCTGGAACGCGGCCTGCGCCTGCTCGGCGAGTTCAGCAGCAAGGACCGCACCATGTCGGCCGCGGAACTGGCGCGCCGCCTGAAGGTGCCGCGCTCCACCGTGTTCCGCCTGCTGGCCACGCTGGAAATGCTGGGCTTTGTCGAGCGCGCCGATGGCGGGCGGGATTTCCGGCTGGGCATGGCGGTGCTGCGGCTCGGGTTCGAGTACCTGGCGTCGCTGGAGCTGACCGAGCTGGGCCGACCGCTGCTGGAGCGGCTTCGCGACGAGATCGGCTACCCGACCAACCTGGTGGTGCGCGACGGCCGTTCGATCGTCTACGTGGCCAAGGCGGTGTCGCCGCGGCCCTTCGCCAGCTCGGTCAACGTCGGCACGCGCTTGCCCGCGCATGCCACGGTGCTGGGCCGGGTGCTGCTGGAAGACCTGTCGCTGGCGGACCTGCGCGCACTTTACCCGGAGCCGCAGCTGGAAGTGTTCTCCGACAGCACGCCGCGCACGGTCGATGCGCTCTTCGCCATCGTCCAGCGCGACCGCGAGCGCGGCTACGTGCTGCAGGAAGGCTTTTTCGAATCGAGCATCTCGACCATTGCCGCGCCGGTGCGCGACCGCACCGGCAAGGTGGTGGCGGCGCTGGGCGCCACCATCCCCGCCGCGCATATCGATCCGGAACAGCTGGACGCGATGGTGGAGAAGGTGAGGAACACCGCGGGCGAGCTGTCGCGCCTGCTCGACTACCGGCCGTCGCTGCACAGCGCCGGCAAGGTCGTGAATCTGTATCGGGAGTGAGGACAATGTCCATGATTGAACTCGGCGGCAAGGTTGCCGTCGTCACCGGCGGGTCCTCCGGCATCGGGCTGGCGACCGTCGAGCTGCTGCTCGAAGCGGGCGCCGGCGTCGCCATGTGCGGCCGCGACGAAGCGCGCCTGCGCAGCGCCGAAGCGCAGCTGCGAGAGAAATTCGCCGGCTGCCGGCTTTATGCCGCCACCTGCGACGTGCTCAAGCCGGAGCAGGTTGCCGCCTTCGCGGCCGACGTGCAGCAGAAGCTGGGCAACGTCGACATGCTGGTCAACAACGCCGGCCAGGGCCGTGTGTCCACCTTCGCCAATACCGAAGACGCGGCCTGGATGGACGAACTGCAGCTCAAGTTCTTCTCCGTGATCCACCCGACGCGCGCGTTCCTGCCGCAACTGGAGAAGTCCGGCCAGGGCGCGATCGTCTGCGTCAACTCGCTGCTGGCGCAGCAGCCGGAGCCGCACATGGTGGCCACCTCCGCCGCGCGCGCCGGCGTGCTGAACCTGGTGCGCTCGATGGCCACCGAATTCGCGCCCAGGGGTGTCCGCGTCAACGGCATCCTGATCGGGCTGGTCGAATCGGGCCAGTGGCGCCGCCGCTTCGAGGCGCGCCCCGAAGCAGACCGCCACCTGGACTGGGCCGCGTGGACCGCGCGCCTGGCCCAGCAGAAACATATTCCCCTTGGCCGCCTGGGCCTGCCCGTCGAGGCAGCCCGCGCCATCCTGTTCCTTGCCTCGCCGTTGTCTTCGTACACCACGGGCAGCCATATCGATATCTCCGGAGGACACTCCCGTCATGCCTAATCAACACCAGTACGAACAACCGCAGGTCACCGTCGGCTGCGCCATCACGGCGTTTCTCGAGCAGTGCGGGGTCAAGGCCGCGTTCGGCGTGATCTCGATCCACAACATGCCGATCCTCGACGCCATGGGCGAGCGCGGCAAGATCCGCTTCGTGCCGGCACGCGGCGAAGCGGGCGGCACCAATATGGCCGACGCCTACGCCCGCACCACCGGCGGCCTGGGCGTGTGCCTGACCAGCACCGGCACCGCCGCGGGCAACGCCGCCGGCGCCATGGTCGAAGCGCTGACCGCCGGCACGCCGATGCTCCATATCACCGGCCAGATCGAGACCCCGTACCTGGACCAGAGCCTGGCCTACATCCACGAGGCGCCGGACCAGCTCAGCATGCTGAAGGCCGTGTCGAAGGCCGCGTTCCGCATCCGCAGCGCCGACACCGCGATCAGCACCATCAAGCTGGCGGTGCAGACCGCGCTGACGGCACCGACCGGCCCGGTCAGCGTGGAGATCCCCATCGACATCCAGGCCGCGCTGATCGACCTGCCGGCCGACCTGCAGCCGCTGCCGGTGCCGCAGCACGTGCCGTCGGCGCATGCGCTGGACGCGCTGGCCGAGCGCCTGGTGAAGGCGAAGCGCCCGCTGCTGTGGCTGGGCGGCGGCGCGCGCCATGCCAGCAAGCAGGTGCAGCGCCTGCTGGACCTGGGCTTCGGCGTGGTCACCAGCACCCAGGGCCGCGGCATCGTGCCGGAAGACGATCCGCGCTCGCTGGGTGCATTCAACCTGCACAAGCCGGTCGAGGCCTTTTACCAGAGCTGCGACGCGATGCTGGTGGTGGGCTCGCGCCTGCGCGGCAATGAAACCCTGAAGTACGAACTGAAGCTGCCGCGCCCGCTGCTGCGCATCGACGCCGATCCCGCCGCCGAAGGCCGCTGCTATATGAGCGACTACTTTGTCAGCGGCGACGCCGCGCTGGCGCTTGACGCCCTGGCGGATCGGCTCGAAAAGCGCATGCAGATCGACCCGGCCTTCGCCGCCGACCTGCGCCGCGCGCACGACACCGCGGTCAACAGCCTGGTCGAAGGCCTGGGTCCGTACTCGGCGCTGGTGCAGGCGCTGCAGGGCGCGGTCGGCCGCAACTTCAACTGGGTGCGCGACGTGACCGTGTCGAACAGCACCTGGGGCAACCGCCAGCTGCGCATCTTCGACTCCCGCGCCGGCGTGCATGCGCTGGGCGGCGGCATCGGCCAGGGCCTGGCGATGGGCATCGGCGCCGCGATCGGCGCCGCGGCCACGGCTTCGGGCAAGAAGACCTTCACGCTGGCCGGCGACGGTGGCTTCATCCTGAACCTGGGCGAACTGGCCACGGCGGTGCAGGAGCGCGCCGACATGGTCATCGTGCTGATGAACGACAAGGGCTACGGCGTCATCAAGAACATCCAGGACGCGCAATACGGCGGCCGCCGCCACTATGTGGACCTGCATACGCCGGACTACGCCACGCTGGCGAAGTCGCTGTCGCTGCGCCACGCGCGCGTCAGCAACCTGGCCGAGGTCGGTGCCGCGCTCGAGGCGGCCAAGGCCGAATCCGGCCCGTTCCTGCTGGAAATCGACATGCTGTCGATCGGTTCCTTCAAGACCATCTTCGCCGGCCCCCCGGTGAACAAGGACAACGAAGAGCCGGCCCGCGAACAAACCACTGTCACCGCCTGAGGGAGAGCCGCAATGCTGCATGTGTCCATGGTTGGCTGCGGCGCGATCGGCCGCGGCGTGCTGGAATTGCTCAAGAGCGATCCGGACGTGGTGTTTGACGTGGTGATCGTGCCGGAGCACACGATGGATGAGGCCCGTGGCGCGGTCTCCGCGCTGGCACCGCGTGCCCGCGTCGCTACCCACCTGGACGACCAGCGGCCCGACCTGCTGGTCGAGTGCGCCGGCCACCATGCGCTGGAAGAGCACATCGTGCCGGCGCTGGAGCGCGGCATCCCGTGCATGGTGGTGTCGGTGGGCGCGCTGTCCGAACCCGGCATGGCCGAGCGGCTGGAAGCGGCGGCGCGCCGCGGCGGCACCCAGGTGCAGCTGCTGTCCGGCGCGATCGGCGCCATCGACGCGCTGGCAGCGGCGCGCGTCGGCGGGCTGGATGAAGTGATCTACACCGGCCGCAAGCCGGCGCGCGCCTGGACTGGCACCCCGGCCGAGCAGCTCTTCGATCTGGATGCGCTGACCGAAGCCACGGTGATCTTCGAAGGCACGGCGCGCGATGCGGCGCGCCTGTATCCGAAGAACGCCAATGTCGCCGCCACGGTGTCGCTGGCAGGCCTCGGCCTGGACCGCACCTCGGTCAAGCTGCTGGCCGACCCGCATGCGGTGGAGAACGTGCACCACGTGGAAGCGCGCGGAGCGTTCGGCGGGTTTGAACTGACGATGCGGGGCAAGCCGCTCGCGGCGAATCCCAAGACTTCCGCGCTGACGGTGTTCAGCGTGGTGCGCGCACTGGGCAACCGCGCGCACGCGGTATCGATCTAGCCCCGGCAGCCACGCCCCACAGACTTAGCAGGCAACGACAATGAAGACGCAAGAAGTACTCCCCATCTGCATCGCCGGCGAATGGCGCCTGGGGACCGGCGACCGCTACGGCACCCGCTACCCGGCTACCGGCGAGGTGGTGGCCGAACTCAACGCCGCCAGCCTGGCTGACGTGGAAGAGGCAGTGCAGGGCGCCCACCATGCCTTCCTCACCAGCGGCTGGGCCCGGCGCAAGCCGCACGAGCGCGCCGCCGTGCTGTACCGCGTGGCCGAACTGATTCGCGCACAAGCCGAACCGCTGGCACAACGCCAGCGCCTCGATAACGGCAAGCCCATCAGCGAAACGCGCGCGCTGGTGGCCAGCGCCGCCGGCACCTTCCAGTTCTTTGCCGCCGCCTGCGAGACGCTGGAAGAAACCATCACGCCGCAGCGCGGCGACTGCCTGACCATGAGCGTCTACGAGCCGATGGGCGTGGTCGCGGCGATCACGCCGTGGAATTCGCCGATCGCCAGCGAAGCGCAGAAGATGGCGCCCGCGCTCGCCGCCGGCAATGCCGTGGTGGTCAAGCCGGCCGAAGTCACGCCACTGATGGCACTGGAACTGGCGCGCATCTGCGAAGAAGCCGGCGTGCCCAAGGGCCTGATCAGCGTGCTGCCGGGCAAGGGCTCGGTGATCGGCGACGCCATCACCAAGCATCCGCTGGTGCGCCGCGTGTCGTTCACCGGCGGCACCACCACCGGCAAGCACATCGCCCATATCGCCGCCGACAAGATGATGCCGGTGTCGCTGGAGCTGGGCGGCAAGTCGCCGACCATGGTGTTCGACGACGCCGACCTCGACCACGCGGTCAATGGCGTGCTGTACGGCATCTTCAGCTCGTCGGGCGAGTCGTGCATCGCCGGCTCGCGCCTGTTCGTCGCGCGCTCGCAGTACGAGCCGTTCATCGACCGCCTGGCGGCCGCCGCTTCGCACCTGCGCGTTGGCGATCCCGCGGACGAACGCACCCAGATGGGGCCGCTGATCACCGACCGCCACCGCGACAGCATCGAGTCCTACGTCGCGACCGGCGTGCACGAAGGCGGCCAACTGCGCACCGGCGGCGTGCGTCCCGACGTGGCCGGCCTGCCCAACGGCTACTTCTACACGCCCACCATCATCGAAGGCCTGGATAACAACGCCCGCATCTGCCAGGAAGAGATCTTCGGGCCGGTGCTGGTGGCGATCCCGTTCGACGACGAGGACGACCTGATCGAACAGGCCAACGACAGCGTCTACGCGCTTGCCGCCGGCATCTGGACGCGCGACTACAAACGCGCGTGGCGCGTGGCACGTGCGGTGCAGGCGGGTAATGTGTGGATCAACACCTACAAGCAGTTCTCGATCTCGACGCCCTTCGGCGGCTGGCGCGACAGCGGCCTGGGCCGCGAGAAGGGACGGCTGGGCATCCTGCAGTACATGGAGCAGAAAAGCGTGTACTGGGGCCTGAACGAACAACCGCTGCCGTGGGCCAGCCACTGAACCCGGCACGCAGGAGAGAAGCAATGATCAAGGTATTGGGAATCGACGAGATCGTCTACGGCGCGGATGACTTTGACGCCTGCCGTGGCTTTTTCTCGGACTGGGGCCTGGCCATCAAGCGCGACGACGCGCAGGGCCTGGACTTCGAAACGCTGAACGGCTGCCGCGTGCTGGTGCGCCGCATCGACGATGCTTCGCTGCCGCCCGCGATCGAGGCCGGCCCGACGCTGCGCGAAGTGGTGTGGGGGGTCGAGTCGCAGGCATCGCTCGATCATCTGGCTGACGCGATCGCCGATGAGCCGGGCTTTGTGAAGCAAGGCGAAGGCGCCGCGCTGCGCATCGGCTGCACCGACCCGAATGGCCTGGCGGTGCGTTTCCAGGTTACGCGCAAGCATGACGTGCAGGTCGAATGCGCGCTGATGAATACGTGGAACGACAAGCCGCGCATGAACCAGCGCAGCCCGATCTACGACCACGCCACGCCGATCGAAGTCGGCCACGTGGTGTTTTTCGTGAAGGACGTCAAGGCCACCGAGCAGTTCTATGTGGAGAAGTTCGGCTTCGTGCCGTCCGACCGCTACCCGGACCGCGGCGCGTTCCTGCGCTGCACCGCGGACGGCGGCCACCACGACCTGTTCCTGCTGCAGCTGCCGGAACCGAAGAGCGGGCTGAACCACGTCGCGTTCACCGTGCGCGATATCCACGAAGTGTTTGGCGGCGGTATGCACGTCTCGCGCAAGGGCTGGGACACGCAGCTCGGCCCGGGCCGGCACCCGATTTCCTCGGCCTACTTCTGGTATTTCAAGAACCCGGCCGGCGGCCTGATCGAGTACTACGCCGATGAAGACCAGCTCGACGAACACTGGGAGGCGCGCGCCTTCGAGCCGGGCCCGACCATGTTCGCCGAATGGGCGATCGAGGGCGGCATCGACGGCAACACCCGCCGCCAGAAGAACGCCGGCGGCCCGGCAGGCAAGTTCCTGACCGAGAAGCGGTAAGAGAGAGAAGCGCAACAGAAGGAAGCAGCAATGAGTGCCCACCAGTCCCTTACCCTGCGCGTCCAGGCCATGCGTTTTGAAGCGCGCGGCGTGGTCAGCATCGAACTGCAAGATCCCGAAGGGAAGACCCTGCCCGAGTACAGCCCGGGCGCCCATATCGACCTGCACCTGGGCAACGGCCTGGTGCGCAGCTACTCGCTGTGCGGCGCGCCGGAAGCGCGCAACCGCTACACCGTGGGCGTGCTGCTGGACCGCGGCAGCCGCGGCGGCTCGCGCTACGTGCACGAGCAGCTGCGCGTGGGCACCACGCTGACGGTGGGCGCACCGCGCAACAACTTCGAGCTGGACGAAAGCGCAGCGCATACCGTGCTGGTCGCCGGCGGCATCGGCGTCACGCCGATCGTCTGCATGGCGCGCCGGCTGGCCGAGCTGGGCAAGTCGTTCACGCTGATCTACTGCGCGCGTTCGCGCGCCGAGGCGGCGTTCGTCGAACCGCTGTCGGCCTATGGCGACGCGGTGCGCTTCCACTTCGACGACGAAGCGGGCGCGCCGCCGGACCTGGAGGCAATGCTGGGCGGACAGGATGCGCAGACGCACTTCTATTGCTGCGGCCCGGGCCCGATGCTGAATGCGTTCGAGGGTGCGTGCGAGGCGCATGCCTACCCCAATGTCCATATCGAGCGCTTCGCCGCCGACCCGTCGACCGAGGCGGTGCAGGAAGGCGAATACGTGGTGCAGCTGTCGCGCACCGGCTCGCTGGTGAAGGTGCCTTCGGGCAAGTCGCTGCTCGACGCGCTGCTCGACTCCGGCGTCGAGGTCGAATACAGCTGCCGCGAAGGCGTGTGCGGCTCGTGCGAGACCGCCGTGCTGGAAGGCTGCCCCGACCACCGCGACAGCGTGCTGAGCAACAGCGAGCGCGCCAGCAACAAGACCATGATGGTGTGCGTGTCCGGTTGCAAGGGCAGCAAGCTGGTGCTGGATTTGTAATCCCGCCGAACATCGCCAGAACACCGACGGTGTTCCCCTCTCCCCTCACGGGGAGAGGGCAGGGTGAGGGGTGGTTTAACAAGTCGCCACGCCACCAGAACCGCCGCCCCTCACCCCCGTCCCCTCTCCCGCAAGCGGGAGAGGGGAGCAAACCTCCCGCTTGCGGGCAGCCCCCAGAATCTACCGAGAAGTTCCCGTGCTAACCCAGAGACAAGACGCAGCGTCCCCCGGCGCACCGGTGGCCGCCACCGCAGGTATCGTGACCACGGCCGACAGTGCCGGCCAGGGCGCCGCAGCCACCGCCCGCAGCGGCCCGGTCACGCGCGGCAACATCGTCGCCCGCATCGAGCGCATGCCGGGCAACGCCATGCATGTCCGCGCCCGGCTGCTGATCGGCCTGGCCACCTTCTTCGATGGCTTCGATGTCATCGCCATCGCCGCCACGCTGCCGCTGCTGATCGCGCAGTGGTCGCTGACGCCGGCGCAGATCGGCGTGCTGATCGCGGCGCCCTCGGTCGGCCAGCTGGTCGGTGCGCTGCTGTTCCCCGGGTTGGCCGAGCGCTTCGGCCGCTTGCGCTCGATCGGCTGGAGCGCGGGCATCATCGGCCTGATGAGCATTGCCTGTGGCTTCGCGCCGTCGTTCGAGATCTTCCTGCTGCTGCGCATCGTGCAGGGCCTGGGCCTTGGCGGCGAACTGCCGGTGGCCGCCACCTATATCAACGAAGTCACGCGCGCGCACGGCCGCGGGCGCTTCGTGCTGCTGTACGAGGTGGTGTTCCCGATCGGCCTGATGGTATCCAACGGCGTAGGTGCCTGGCTGGTGCCGCACTATGGCTGGGAGGTCATGTACTTCATCGGCGGCGTCCCGCTGGTGCTGTTCTTCCTCCTGAAGCGCGTGATCCCCGAATCGCCACGCTGGCTGGCCGAGAAGGGCCGCCTGGAAGAAGCCGACGTCGCGCTGCGCGCGTTCGAGGCGCGCGCCAAAGGACCGCTGCCGCCGCCGCAGAATGCCAGCGCCTACGACCGCATGACCCAGCACCCGCGCCGCCGCGTGCGGGACCTGGTCAGCAAGGCCTACGTAGGGCGCACCATGGCGGTGTGGATGCTGTGGGCCACCTGCGGCTTCATCCAGTACGGGCTGTCGACCTGGCTGCCCACGGTCTACAAGACCGTCTACCATGCGCCGCTGCAGCTGGCGCTGAACCTGGCAGCCGCGGCATCGGTGCTGGGCGTGGTGGGGTCGCTGGTCTGCGCCATGATTGTCGACAAGGTCGGGCGCAAGCCGGTGATCAACGTCTCGTTCCTGCTGTGCGCGCTGTCGCTGGTGCTGGCGGGCGTGTTCCACGCCGCCAGCGTGTACGTGGTGGCGACCTTCTGCGCGCTGGCGATGGGCTTCCTCGCCAGCGGCTTCATCACCGCCTACGTCTATACGCCGGAGCTGTACCCGACCAGCGTGCGAGCCATGGGCTGCGGCCTCGGCGGGGCTTGGCTGAAGCTGGCCGCGATCTTCGCGCCGGGGCTGATCGCCAGCACCATCGGCAGCGGCGACCTGAGCTTCGCCTTCTTTGCGCTGTCGGTGGTGCCGGCGCTGGCGGCCGTCACCGTGCATTGCCTGGGCATCGAGACCAAGGGACGGGTGCTGGAGGAGCTGGAGGTCTGACCGGTCAACGTGCCCGTGCGCGTTCCTCAGCCGCGCACGGCAGCGACGTCTCTGGCACCTCGATCAACGCATCGACCACCACCACGCCCTGCGGGCTTGCCATCACCGGGTTGAGATCGACCGAGCGGATCGCGCCGCCGGCGGCATGGACCAGGTCGCCCACCTGGACCGCCAGCCGGCACAGCGCGCCGATGTCGACCGCGGGTTCGTCGCGCACCCCGTGCAGCAGCGGCGCGATACGCAGCCGCTCCAGCGCCCGCGCCACGTCGGCCTCCCGGCACGGCGCCAGCAGCACCGCGGTATCGCGCAGCGCTTCCACATACTTGCCGCCATCGCCGGCCACCAGCACCGCGCCGAGCACCGGATCCCAGTGTGCGCCGATCATGCATTCGCGCTGGCCGCGCGCCATGCGCGCCACCACGACGCCCTCGCAAGTGGCGCCCATGGCGCTGAGTGTGCGGTTCTGCAAGGTGAAGGCGCTGGCGACGGCTTGGGGGTCGTTACAGTGCAGGGCAACCAGCCCATGCTCGCTCTTGTGGGGAACCTGCGGCGAGCTGGCCTTGACCGCGACCGGCGCGCCGATGCGCCGCCATGCGGTCACCGCGGCATCGACATCCTGGCACAGGTAGTGCTCGACGACCGGCATGCCGGCGGCGGCAAGGCGGGCCAGGCTGGCGGCCTCGCTGAGCGTCACGCTCGCGGAGTTATCTGCCGGCGACGCAGGGGCTGCGGGCAGCGGCGGCTCGCCTTCCTGCGCGATCTGCCGCAGGCGCTGCCGGTGCGACACCAGCTGCCCCAGCGCCGCCAGCGCTTCGGCGGCACTGGCGAAGGTGGGCACGCCGGCTTGGCGAAAGGCCTCGGCCACCGGTGCCTGCCATACCGCGACGGCGATCGGTTTGCCCGCGGTGTCGGCAAACACGGCGGCGTCGCGGGCAAAGCGCGGTACGTCATAGCCCATGCCGGACACGGGGATGTCGAGCAGGAACAGGTCCGCGGCCGGATCGCGTGCCACCACCGGCAGGACCTCGCCGAACAGCGCGCTGTTGTTCAGCAGCGCGGCGGTGACATCGACCGGATTGGCGGTGGCGGCGAAGCCGGGCAGGCGCTGCGCCAGCGCGGCCTGCGTGTGTCCGGATAGCGGCGCCAGCGTCAGCCCGCACGAGGGTGCGGCATCGGCCGCCATCACGCAGCTCGCGCCGGAATTGCTGACCACCACCAGTCGCCTTCCCTCGGGTTGCCAGCCGCGCAGGTACATCGGCGCGCAGCGCGCCAATGCGTGCGCATCGTCGACGCGCCAGATGCCGTGGCCCTGCAGGAAGGCATCGACCGCGCGGTCCTCGTTGGCGATGGCGCCGGTATGCGACGCGGCGGCGCGCTGCCCGTCCTGCGAGCGCCCGGCCTTGACCGCCACTACCGGCACGTTGCGCGCCCGCGCCACGCGCGCCGCTGCGGCCAGCACCTCGGGGTCGGACAGGCTTTCCAGGTACAGCAGCACCAGCCGCACGCCAGGATCGTGGGCCACGGCCAGCGCCAGCTCGCTGACGGTGATGTCGGCCTGGTTGCCGGTGGCATGCATGTGGCGCACGCCGATGCCCTGGCCGCGCAGCAGCCCGTAGACCATTGCCGCCACGCCGCCGCTCTGGCTGACCACGGCGACCGGCCCGTCCTGCGGCGGCACTTCGATGAACATGGTCGAGAAGCTGGCGATGGCGCCGCTGCCGAAGTTGGCCAGCCCCTGGCTGTTGGGGCCGACCAGCCGCAGGCCGCTGGTGCGCGCGGCGCGCATCATCTCGTCCTGCTGGCGCCGGCCTTCGGCACCGGCCTCGCCGAAGCCCGACGCGATCACGATGGCCGCCGCCACGCCCAGTCGCGCGCAGTCGCGCACGGCCTGCACGGCGGCGTCGCCCGCGACGATGACGATGGCCAGCTCGGGGACTTCCGGCAGCGCATCGAGCGAGGCAAAGGCGCGCAGGCCCTGGATGGTGTCGCGCTGCGGATTGATGGGGTAGAGAGTGCCGGCGTAGCCGTGCGTCTGCATGTAATGGATGGGCCGGCCGCCGATCTTGTGGATGTTGTCGGAGGCGCCGATCACGGCGATGGAGCGGGGGGCGAGCAGGGGCTGGAGAGGCGTCGTCATGTTGGGAGGCGTGAGTGTTGCGTCGGGGTTAGTCAACGGTGGCGCCGGAGGCCTTGATGACCCGCGCCCATTTGTCGATTTCCCGGTCGAGGAACGTCGCGGTCGCCGCCGGTGCGGTCCATTCCGCGGCAAAGCCCTGCGTGGCAAAGCGCGCGCGCACGTCCGCATCGTCGAGCACGGATTTCAGCGCCGTGCCCAGCGTATCCAGCACGGCGGGCGGCGTGCCGGCGGGGGCCAGCAGCGCGTTCCAGGCGGTGGCCTCGTAGCCGGGCAGGCCCGACTGGGCGATGGTCGGCGTGTCGGGCGCGGCCGGCGAGCGTGCCGCGCCCGTGACGGCCAGCGCCCTGAGCTTGCCGTCGCGCACGAATGGCATCGCCGACAGCATGGTGTCGAACATCACCGTGGCCTGGCCGCCCATGACGTCGGTGAGGGCGGGCGCGCTGCCTTTGTACGGCACGTGCGTCATGCGCACGCCGGCCATGCTGTTGAACAGCTCCGCGGCCAGATGAGTGGACTGGCCGTTGCCGGAACTAGCAAAGGTGACTTGCCCCGGCCTGGCCCGGGCGAGTGCGATCAGCTCCGCGACATTGCCCGCGGGCGTGGCGGGCGCCGTCACCAGCACCAGCGGGCCACGTGTGAGCAGGCTCACCGGGGTGAAGTCCTTGCGCGTGTCGTAGCCGGGCTTGCGGAACAGCGTCATGTTGATCGCATGCGCGGTGGTGGCGACCAGCAGCGTGTAGCCGTCGGGCGCGGCGCGGGCCACCGTCTCGGCGCCGATATTGCCGCCGGCGCCCGGGCGGTTCTCCACCACCAGCGGCTGGCCGAGCCGGTCCGAGAGCTTCTGGCCGACCACGCGCGCGACGATGTCGGTGGGGCCGCCGGGCGGGTAAGGCACCACCAGCCGGATCGGCCTGGCGGGGAAGGATTGCGCCAGCACGGGCGGCGTGGCCGCCGCGGACAGGGCGAGGCAGGAAAACAGGGCGAGCGCGTGCCGCCGGGATGGATTCGGTGCCAAGGGAGTTCTCCGGTTGTGAATGCCGGCTGGAGCGAAGGCGTGGTGCCGGCAGGGGATGGTGGCTGGCGCCTATAGCCAGCTACTCGCCAGCTACTCGCGCAGGAATCGCAGCAGCGTTCCTTCGCCGAAGCGCACGAAGCCGGCACGCACGCGCTCGCCGATCGCCACGCCGGGCTCGGCATGACCCATCACGCGCGGACCTTCGTCCAGCGTGGCCAGCACCAGCGTGTAGGGCGCCAGGGCGCGGAAGGCGTCGGTCGGGGCGCGGCTGATCTCGGTGACGGCATAGATCGTGGCCAGGCCGCCGGCATCGCGCCAGTGCAATTGCCGGCTGCCGCAGGTGCGGCAGGCGTGGCGCGCCAGCGCTTGCCAGGCTCCGCAGTCGTTGCAGCACTGGTACCGCACCACGCCGGCATCGAGTCCGTCGGTATAGGGATGGCGGGTGGGATTGCTCATGGCGCGGCCTCCAGCACCAGGCTGACATGCGACGACAGCACCCCGCCGTCGGCATGAAACAGCGCCCGGCGGCGCTTGCCGAGCTGGCGTTCGCCGGCACGGCCCGCAAGCTGGCGCGCAGCCTCGGCGAGATGCATCAGGCCGCCCGCCACGCCGGAATGGCCAAAGGCCAGCAGCCCACCATGCGGATTGAGCGGCAGCGCGCCCTCGCGGCCGAAATCGCCCGCAAGCAAGCGCGCCTGAGCCTGCCCGCGCGGCGCCAGCCCCAGTTCTTCCAGAAGCATGACCAGGGTGATGGTGAACGAATCGTAGATCGCCAGGCAGTCGATGCTGTCCACGTCGCCTCCGGCCTCGGCGAAGGCGCGCCGCGCGGCGTCGGCGGCGCCGGTCTGCATCACGTCGTCGAGTGCGCCGAGGTGCTGATGCCGGTGAGCCTGGCCGGCGCCGGCGATGCGCACCGGCGTGCCCGCGCCAGGAACGGCGGAGACGATCACCGCGACCGCGCCGTCAGAAATCGGGCAGCAGTCGGACAGCCGCAGCGGCGTGGCGATCGGGCGCGCGGCGCGGGCCTGCGCGAGCGACAGCGGCTCGCGCAGGTGCGCATCCGGATGGCCGGCGGCGTGCTCGCGCATCAGCACCGCGAAGCCGGACAGCGCATCGGTGTCCATGCCAGTCTGGTGCAGGTAGCGCGACGCCAGCAGCGCGTAGTAGGCCGGCACCGAGGCGCCGTTGGGCACTTCTGCATGCGGCTCCCCCACCTGCGCCAGCGTCTGGATGGACTGGTCGCGGCTTTGGCCGCTCAGGCGGTTCTCGCCCGCGACCACCAGCACATGGCGGCAGCGGCCGACGCGCACCAGTTCGTGCGCCAGCATCGCCATCACCCCGCCGGTGGCGCCGCCCGCGGCCACGCCGTGGGCGTAGGCGGGCCTGAGCGACGCGTATTCGCAGAAGCGGTCGGCCAGCATCAGATGCGGCAGCGTGGTGGCGTAGCCGCACAGCACGCCGTCGACATCGGTCCGCGCCAGTCCGGCATCGGCGAGCGCCGCGTCGGCGGCCTGCGCCATCAGCGTCAGCGGCGTGCTGCCGTCGATGCGGCCAAAGCGCGTGTTGCCGGTGCCGCGTACATAGGTGACGTTCATGTCAGTGCCGCAGCAGCGGGCATCTCGACTTCGATGCCGGCATGAAGGCCTGCTCGCCGGGCACCGTCGCCACCACCTTGTAGTAGTCCCACGGGTACTTCGATTCGGCCGGCGTCTTGACTTCGAACAGGTACATGTCGTGGATCATGCGGCCGTCCTCGCGGATGCGGCCGTTCTTCGCGAAGAAGTCGTTGATAGGCATCGACTTCATCTTCTTCATCACCGCCGCGGTCTCGTCGGTGCCCGCCGCCTGCACTGCCTTCAGGTAGTGCGTCACCGACGAATAAGCGCCGGCCTGGCTCATGTTGGGCATCTTCTTCAGCTTCTCGAAATAGCGGCGCGACCACGCGCGGGTGGCGTCGTTCATGTCCCAGTAGAAGCCTTCGGTCAGCAGCAGGCCGGCCGCGGTCTTCAGCCCGATGGCATGGATGTCGTTGACGTACAGCAGCAGGCCCGCCATGCGCTGGGCGTTGTTGCGCGTGAGGCCGAACTCCGACGCCGCCTTGATCGCGTTGATGGTGTCGCCGCCGGCGTTGGCCAGCCCGACGATCTGCGCCTTGCTGGCCTGCGCCTGAAGCAGGTACGAGGCAAAGTCGCTGGCGCCGATCGGGTGGCGCGCGGCGCCCACCACCTTGCCGCCGGTCTCGCTGATGACCGCGGTGGCGGAGTCCTGCAGCGTGTGCCCGAAGGCGTAGTCGGCGGTCAGGAAGAACCAGCTCTTGCCGCCGCGCTCCACGGTGGCGCGCGCGGTGGTGTTGGCGAGCGCGTAGGTGTCGTAGGCGTAGTGCACCGACACCGGCGTGCACAGGTCGTTGGTGATGCGCTCGGTGCCAGGCCCCGAGAACACCACGATGCGGTTCTTCTGCTTCGCCACCTCCAGCACCGCCAGCGCGGGCGCCGACGCGGCCACGTCGAGGATGGCGTCGACATTGCCGGTGTCGTACCACTCGCGTGCCTTGTTGGCGGCGATATCGGCCTTGTTCTGGTGATCGACCACCACCAGCTCGATCTTCTTGCCGAGCACCTTGCCGCCGAAATCGTCGATGGCCATCTGCGCCGCGGTGGCGCTGCCGCGGCCGGTGACGTCGGCGTACAGGCCGCTCATGTCGAGCAGCATGCCGAGCTTGACCACGTCGTCGGAAAGCGCGGCCCTGGGCTGAGCCTGGGCGGCGCCGCAGGCCAGCGCCGCGGCAAGCGCGAGGACGCCGGCGGTCCGGCGTCGGATCGAATGGCAAAGCGTCATGGTGTCTCCTCCGGTCTGTTGTGGTGTCTGGCTCCGGCCGGGCCGGGGCGATCGGCGTCGCCGGCAGCCTTTTGCCGGTGTGGCACGCGTGGGCGGGGCGCGGGCCGCCCGGTATCGGGGTGTGCCCCGGCGTGCCGGCGCCAGTTCTGGCAGACGGCGTCTGCCTCGCGTTTCAATGCGCGGGCCATGGCGGCCTCGCGACTGGTGATACGGTCATTGAGCGCGGCGATGCTGAGGGCGCCCAGCGGATAGCCGTCGGGGCCGGGCAGGGCGATGGCGATGCCGCCCATGCGGTCGATCACCACGTCGAGCAGGACCGCGTAGCCGCGCTCGCGCGTCGCACGCACGTGCTCCAGCAACATCGGCCGGCTGAAGCGGGGATAGCGGCGCAGCGCCGGTGCGATCCCGTCGAGCGTCGCGTCGACCTCGGCATCGGGCAGCGCGGCCAGCAGCGCCAGGCTGCCGGCGCCGACGCCCAGCGGCCGGCGGCTGCCGATATCCAGGTAATTGGCGCGGATGGGAAAGGTGCCCAGGCGCAGCTCGGTGCAAATGGATTCGCAGCCGCTCGGCACCGACAGGATGGCGCTGTCCTCGAAGGCGTTGGCCAGCCGGATCAGCGCCGGGCGCACCAGCGGGCGCAGGTCCGTGCGCTGCAGGGCGGCGGCATGCAATGCCAGCCATTCCCGCCCCGGCGCAAACGCCTTGGTCGACGGATCGCGCTGCACCATCCCCTCGGCCGCCAGGGTGTCGAGGAGCCGCAGCGCCGAGGCCTTGTCGACACCAGCTGCCAGGGCCAGGTCGGTCAGGCGGCTGTTGCGGGCATCGGTCAGCGCGCGCAACAGGCGGCAGGCCTTCTGCAGCGAGGTGCTCGGGATGGTCACGCCGTTCGTCTCCTTTGTCCGGTTTTCGTTAAGTGAAACCGGTAGCAGACGTTATAGGCTATCTGGCTGGTGCTGCCATGCCCAGGCGTGGAGAAGTTTTGCCGGATGAAACCCTGCGGCGGGTATCCGGCGGATGCCGCGACGGCGGCGGGCCGGTGGCCTTATGCCTGGGCGCGCAACAACTTGCGCAGTCCCTGGTACACCGCCTCGCGCTCCTGCGGCGACAGTTGCCGGATCACCTCGGCCTGGCCGCGCCGCGCCAGCGGCATCACCTGGTCGTGCAGCGCGATGCCGGCCTCGGTGATGGCGCACAGCAGCTTCTTGCGTGGGGTATTGCCGGCGGAGGTCAGCTGCACCAGCCCGCGGTCTTCCAGCAGCCGCAGGGTGCGGCTGACCAGCGCCTTGTCCGAGGTGGACTGCGTCACCAGCTCGGCAAACGGCAGCGTGCGCGCATGGGCCAGCAACGCCAGGATGCGCCATTCGGGCACGGTCAGGCCGAACTGTTCCGCATAGGGCTTGGTGACCGTACTGCGCAGCGCGGTGACCAGCTGGCTCAGCATCGTGGTCAGGAAGTTGTCGACGGTCAGGCCGCTGCCGGCCTCGTCGAGGTCCGTCCACGGGCTGGCGTTGGCGGCGGGGGCAGGGGTGGGCGCGGGCGTGCCATGGGCGGGCGCGGCATCACGGGGCATGCGTTCCTCTTGGTCTGGTCTGCCGGCCAGGATGCGTGGCCGGTGGGCGGGGCAGATTGTCTCACAGGCGCTTGCCATTGCCGCCACCGTGTGGCGATCCGGATGAGCGCGAATAAATCCGCAAAAAGCACAATCCGTCAATTAGTGGTTAACGTAAGTTGAGTTGTCAACTTACGGCGCCTACGATGGTTGCGTTCCTTTATTGAACTTGCGTTTCATTAATAAAACAACCGAAGAGAGTTGTTCCCAAGCCACCCCTGTTTTCGCGATGAGCACAACCGCTGACTCCGTCGTCGCGAATGCGCCCCCACAGGAGCTGTAGATGAGACAACAACGTCCCCGACGCGCCGCTGCCGTAGCAATTGCCGCCATGGCCGTGCTCGCCCTGAGCACGGGCAGCGCACTGGCTGCCGCGACCTATCCGGCCAAGGCCGTGACCATGGTGGTGGCCTACCCGCCAGGCGGCGATACCGACGCCATGGCCCGGCTCTACGCCGACAAGCTGTCGGCCCGCCTGAAGCAGCCGGTCATCGTCGAAAACCGTCCGGGCGCCGGCGGCGTGGTAGGTGCCGCGTTTGTCAGCCGTGCGCCGGCGGACGGCTACACGCTGCTGTACACGCCGAATCCGTTCACGCTGGCGCCGATGGTGCTGAAGCTGGCGCCGTCGGCCAGCTATGACCCGCTGCACGGCTTTACGCCGGTGATCCAGACCGCCGTGCAGGCGGTGCTGCTGGTGGCCAACCCGCAGGCGGGCGTAAAGACCGTGGGCGAGATGGTGGCCGCGGCCCGGGGCGGCAAGGCGCTGACCTATGGCAGCCCGGGCGCGGGGTCGCCGATGCATATCGCCGGCGAGATGCTGAACCGCGCGGCCGGCGTGAGGATCCAGCACGTCCCCTACAAGGGCGTGGCCCCCGCGGTCAACGATGTGGTGGCGGGGCACGTGCCGTTTGCCTACGTCACGCTGGGCCCGGTGGCGCAATACATCAACACCGGCCGGCTGATCCCGCTGGCGATCACCGATGCCCGCCGCTCGCCGCTGCTGCCCAACGTGCCGACGCTGGCCGAGCTGGGCTACAAGGACGTGGTGGTCGGCGCGTGGCACGGTGTCATGGCGCCCAAAGGCACGCCACCCGAGGTGGTCAGGACACTGAACCAGCAACTCAACGAGGTGCTGCGCCTGCCCGAGGTGGCCGACAAGATGGCCACCTTCGGCGCCATCCCCGTCGGCGGCGCGCCGGCCGCGCTGGAGAAGATCAACGCGGCCGACTACGAGCGCCTGGGCAAAGTGATCCGCGAACTGGCGATCACCGCGGAATGACCGGCGCCAGCGCATCGCAGTCCAGCGCCACGCCATGGATAACGACAGACAGGAGGCCGGCATGAGCAGGGCCATCGTGGGAACGTCCACGCCGCAGGTGACCGCGCGGGAAAAGGTCATGGGGCGCGCGCAGTATGCCGGCGACCTCAAGCTGCCCGGCATGCTGCACGCCAAGGTGCTGCGCAGCCCGCACCCGCACGCGCGCATCGTGCGCATCGACACCGCCGCTGCCAGGGCGCTGCCCGGGGTGAAGCTGGTGGTAACGGGGTACGACGTGCCCGCCCGCCACTGGGGGCCGCACCGCAAGGAACAGCGCATCCTGGCCTGCGGCGTGGTGCGCCATGTCGGCGAGGAAGTGGCGGCGGTGGTGGCGGTCAGCGAGGAGATCGCGCGCGATGCGCTGGACCTGATCCAGGTCGAGTACGAGGCGCTGCCCGCGCTGCTGACGCCGGCCGCGGCGCTGGCCGCGGGCGCGCCGGAGATCCACGCCGGTACGGGCAATATCGGCCATGAAATGCGCATCGAGCGCGGCGACGTCGAGGCCGCCTTCGCGGCGTGCGCCGCGGTATACGAGGCGACCTACGACATGCACTCGCAGTACCCCGGCTACCTCGAGCCGATGGCCTCGGTCGCGGCGCAGGACGGCAACGGGCGGCTTACGGTGTGGGCGTCGACGCAGTCGGTGTTCCTGGCGCGCGCGCGGCTGGCCGAGGCGCTGGACCGGCCGGTCTCGACCATCCGCGTGGTGCAGGCCACCACCGGCGGCGGCTTCGGCGCCAAGATCGTCGAAGAGAACAACAGCCTGATCTGCGCCTTCCTGGCCAGCCGGCTGGAGCGCCCGGTGCGGCTGGTCAACAACCGGCTCGAAGACTTCCAGGGCGCGCGCGCCAGCGTGCCGATGCAGGTCTGGCTGCGCCTGGGCGTTGACGCCGACGGCGTGATCCTGGCCAAGGACGTGCGCATCACGGCCGAGTGCGGCGCCTATTCCGGCCTTGCCGGCGATGTGATGCACGTCACTGCCATGCGCAGCGACAACATGCACCGCTTGCACAACGTGCGTTCGCACGCGGTGCTGGCCTATACCAACAACCCGCCGCGCGGCGCTTTCCGCGGCTTTGGCGGGCAGCAGATGCAGTTTCCGCTGAACTGCCACCTGACGGTGCTGGCCGGCATGCTCGGCATCGACCCGATCGAATTGCACAAGCGCAATGCCATCGGCGCCGGCGAGACCAGCGTGCATGGCTGGAAGATCAGCAGCACCGGCATGGCCGAATGCCTGGACATGACCCGCCGCGCCATCGGCTGGGACGACAAGCGCGCCGCCCCGCGCGGCACCGGCACGCGACGGCGCGGCGTCGGCATTGCCGCGGCGATGCATGTCAGCGGCAACCGCACGCTGGGCAACTGGGACGGCTCGACCATCCTGCTCAAGATGAACGAGGACGGGCGCGTGATGCTGCAGACCAGCGAATGCGACATGGGGCAGGGCGCCAACACCATGCTCAGCCAGATCTGCGCGCAGGAACTGGGCATTCCGCTGTCGCACGTCACCGTGATGGCGCCGGATACCGATACCGCGCCGTTCTGCCTGGGCTCGCTGGCGTCGCGCGTGACCATCATCTCGGGCAACGCGGTGCTGCGCGCGGCGCGCGAGGCGCGGCAGAAGCTGCTGGCGCTGGCGGCGGAAAAGCTCGGCGTCGATGCGCGGCAACTGGTGATCGCCGATGGCCGCATCGCGGTGCCCGACCAGCCTGACAAGTCCGCCACGCTGGCCGAGATCGCGCGGCTGCATATCTTCCGCCACGGCGGCGAGGGCATCCACGTGCGCGCCAGCTACGACGCGCCCACGGTGATGCACGACGCCGACTATTACGGCAACGTCGCCCCCGCGCATTCGTTCGCGGCGCAGGCGGTGGAAGTGGAGGTCGACATCCGCACCGGCCAGGTCACCGTGATCGACAGCTTTGTCGCCGACGACTGCGGCAAGGCCATCAACCCGCTCGCGGTGCACGGCCAGACCCATGGCGCCACCGTGCAGGCGATCGGCTGGACCCTGTACGAGCACCTGCAATACGAGGACGGCCGCCTGATGAACGGCAACTTTGCCGACTACACCATGCCCACCGCCGACGCGGTGCCGATGCTGCGCACCGACGTGGTGGAATCGAACGACCCCAACGGCCCCTACGGCGCCAAGGGCGCCAGCGAGACCGCGATCCTGCCGGGCGCGGCGGCAATCGCCAATGCCGTGTTCGACGCGGTCGGCGTGCGCATCCAGTCGCTGCCGATCACGCCGGAGAAGGTGCTGGCGGGCCTGCGTGCGCTGCGCGAAACGGAGGCCGCCCATGCGTGACTTTGCGTTCCTGGAGCCGGCCACCGTGGCCGAAGCCAGCGCCATGCTGGCCGACCTGGGCGAGAGCTGCCGCCTCTTTGCCGGCGGCACGGCGCTGATGCTGGGCATGCGCCAGCGCATGCTGGCGCCCAGCCACCTGGTCTCGCTGGGCCGGCTCGATGCGCTGCGCGGCATCGCCTTCGACGCGCGCGAAGGCCTGCGCATCGGCGCGCTGACCTTGCATGCCGAGCTCGCGCGCTCGCCGCTGGTGCAGGCGCACTATCCGATGCTGGCCAGCATGGCCGCGCGCGTGGCCAATCCGCAGGTGCGCAACCAGGGCACGCTGGGCGGCAACCTGTGCTATGCCGACCCGGCCACCGATCCTCCCGGTTGCCTGATGGCGCTGGGCGCGCAGGTGGTGGTCAGCGGCCGCGGCGGCGAGCGCGTGATCGACATCGAAGACTTCCTGGTCGACTACTACGTCACGGCCCTGGCGCCGGACGAGATCGTCACGCAGATCCGCGTGCCCGCGCCGGGTGCCGGCGCCGATGGCCGCTATGCGCGCTTCCTGCGCACGGCCGCCGAGCATCGCCCGCTGGCCAGCGTGGCGCTGTCGGTGCGGCGCGAGGGCGCGTTCTGCATCGAGGCCCGCCTGGCGGTGGGCGCCTCCACGCCGGTGCCATGCCGGCTGCGGCGCGCCGAGGCGCTGCTGGCGGGCAAGGCGGTAACGGCGGAACTTGCCGCGCAGGCCGCGGCCATCGTCGCCGAGGACATCAACGCGGTATCGGACGCGCGCGGGGCCGAAGCCTACCGCCGCGAGATGGTGCGCGTGGTCGCGCGCCGCACCATTGCCGCATTGTTCGGCGTGGCATCGGACTAAGGAGCCTACCCATGAACCCAGTCACCATCGAAGTCACCGTCAACGGTGAAGAACACCAGGTGCAGGTGCCGGCGCGGCGCCTGCTTGCCGACCTGCTGCGCGACGACCTGAACCTGACCGGCACCAAGCGCGGCTGCGAGACCGGCATCTGCGGCGCCTGCTCCGTGCTGGTCGACGGCGAGGTGGTCAAGTCCTGCCTGATGCTCGCGGTGCAGGCGCGCGGCCGCCATGTGATGACCGTGGAGGGCCTGGCCGCCGACGGCCAGCTGCATCCGCTGCAGCAAAGCTTCATGGAGCACGGCGGACTACAGTGCGGCTATTGCACGCCGGGCTTCCTGATGGCGGCGTGCGCACTGCTCGCCAACAACCCCAACCCGACTGAAGAGGAGGTCCGCCATGGCCTGAACGGCAACCTGTGCCGTTGCACCGGCTATGTCGGCATCGTCGAATCGGTCCTGTCCGCCGCGGAGGCAATGCGTGGAAATTGAAAAGACCCTGGTCACCGCGGCGCCGCCGGCGCGCGTGTGGGAGCTGCTGCTCGACCCCAACGTGATGGGCGCGTGCGTGCCCGGCATGGAATCGATCGAAGTGCTCAGCGAGGTCGAGTACGTCGCGCACATGGCGGTAAAGATCGCCTTCATCAACGCGCGCTTCCGGCTGCATACGAAGATCGTCGAGACCCGCGCGCCCCATTACCTGCGCACCGAGGGCACCGGCGAGGACGCTTCGGTGGCCAGCTCGCTGCGGCAGTCGAGCGAGCTGTTCCTGACGCCGCTGGACCATGGCGGCACACAGCTGCGCATCCGGGTGCAGGTCGATGTGCTGGGCCGGCTGGGCACCTTCGGCCTGAGCGTGATGAAGACCAAGGCCGACCGCATGTGGGACGAGTTTGGTGCCAACCTGCTGGCGCGGCTGTCGCCGCAGGCCGCGCAGCCCGGACCCGGGCCGGCCCGGCAAGCGGCCACGGCGGCGCAGGCGGCTGCCGTCGCGCCGCGCCCGGCCGCCAACGGCCACCCGGTGCGGGGGGGCGCCGCCGGAGCCCGCGCCGCCAGCACCGGCCGGACTGCTCGCGCGGCTGCTGGGGCGCCGGGACGCCGGGCGCGGATCGCTTGCCGACATCTGCATCGAACTGCGCCGCCATGACGAAACCATCGTGGTGCGCTGGCCCGCGGCGCACGGCGAGCAGTGCGCGGCATGGCTGCGCGACTACCTGCGCCCCGGCGCATAGCGGCCTGGCCGGCAGGGGATTGTCCGCAATACGGGTACCCTATCGGGTGCGGGCGTGATATATGAGAACGTTGCGCCAAGACCGAATATTGCAGAGACAGACCATGACGACCGATTCGCCGCAGGACGATACGCAGGAAGGCGGCCAGGAGGGTGCGCCCGACAGCGCGCAGGACAGGTACATCGTGCCGGGGCTGGAGCGCGGCCTGCGCCTGCTGGGCGAGTTCAGCAGCCGCGAGCGCACGCTGTCGGCCGCCGAGCTGGCGCGCCGCCTCAAGGTGCCGCGCTCGACGGTGTTCCGCCTGCTGGCGACGCTGGAAATGATGGGCTTCGTCGAGCGCACCGACGGCGGGCGCGAGTTCCGGCTGGGCATGGCGGTGCTGCGCCTCGGTTTTGACTACCTGGCCTCGCTGGAGCTGACCGAGCTGGGCCGTCCGCTGCTCGACCGGCTGCGCGACGAGATCCATTACCCGTGCAACCTGGTGGTGCGCGACGGGCGCTCCATCGTTTATGTGGCGAAGTCGGTGGCATCGCGTCCGTTCGCCAGCACGGTCAATGTCGGCACCCGGCTGCCCGCGCATGCCACGGTGCTGGGACGCGTGCTGCTGGAAGACCTGTCGCTGGCCGAACTGCGCGCGCTCTATCCGGAAGAGCGGCTGGAGGTCTATTCCGAAAGCACGCCGCGCACGGTCGAAGAGCTGTACGAGATGGTCCAGCGCGACCGCCAGCGCGGCTATGTGCTGCACGAAGGGTTCTTCGAGGCCAGCATCTCCACCATCGCGGCGCCGGTGCGTGACCGCAGCGGCAAGGTGACGGCCGCGCTGGGCGCCACCATCCCGGCCGCACGCATCGACCCGGACCAGCTCGACAACATGGTGGAACAGGTGCGGCGGGCCGCGGCGGAGCTGTCGCGGTTGCTCGATTACCGGCCCGAGGTGCCCAGGCCGTTTGCCTGAACCGGGGCTGCCAGTACGGCGTCACCGCGACGCAGCGTCGCCCCGGTAGCCCATCAGGCCCGACAGGTCGCGCGCGGCTTGCCGGACTTCCTTCGCCACGCGCTCGCGCAGCGTGCCGTCGGCCTCGAAACGCTGCTGCGGCCCGGCCACGCTGATGGCGGCGAGCACCGCGCCGTCGGCCCCGCGCACCGGTGCCGCGCAGGCGTCGATACCCGGCTCGTATGCCGAGAAACTCCAGGCGCAGCCGCGTTCGCGGTCCGCGGCCAGGATCTCGGCCAGGCGCGCATGGGTTGCCGGGCTCTGCCCGGTGACCGCCGGCAGCGGATCGGGCCCCAGCAATTCGCGCAGCGTCTCGGGCGGCAGTTCGGCAATCAGCATCCGGCCCGGCGTGGTCAGGTGCGCGGCAACGCGGCTGCCCACCTGGATATTGCTGACCAGCGCGGCGGCCGGCATCTGCCGCAGCAGGTAGAGTGCATCGCCGCCATCGCGCACCGCCAGGTAGGCCGACAGCTGCAGCGACGCACTGAGCCGCGCCAGTACGCGCCCGGCAAAGCTGGTCAGATCGTTGGAGGCCAGCACGCGCGAGGCCAGCTTCAGGAAATTGAAGCCGACCTGGTGGCCGCCCTGGGGCAGCCGCTCGACCATGCCTTCATGCTCGAGCGTATCGAGCAGGCGCATCACGGTGACCCGGTTCACGTCGATACGGCGGCCGACCTCGCTCAGGTTGGCGGTGGCGCCGCCTTCGGCGATAAAGCGCAGCAGGCGCAGGCCGCGGATGACCGGCGACACCAGTTGCGCCTCGCGGGCGTCTTCCGATGCTGCGTCGTCGTCGTCGGGTTCGGTCGGCAGGCGGGATTTGGGCATGTTGGCGTTGACTATCCATGGAAAACGGCCGCGCTGGCGGCCGTGCTGGCAGGGAACGCGGGGCCGCGGCTTCAGCCGAGGGCGACGTTCCAGGCGTCGTAATCGTACACCCAGTCGGCATTGCCGCCTTCCTTGAGCCAGGCATTGCTGCGCGAGCCGATCTGGATGCGGCTGGTGCGCGCGTGGCGCGCGGCCTGGTAGCGCGCCAGCGCGGCCGGCACGCCGGCGGCGCCGTCGCCCGCGGCATCGGCCAGGCAGCGCGCCAGCACCACGCCGTCTTCGATCGCCATGCCCGCACCCTGCGCCATGAACGGCATCATCGGATGGCAGGCGTCGCCCATCAGCGTGACCGGCCCAGCCGACCACGCCGGCAGCGGATCGCGCACGTACAGCGCGGAGATCAGCACGTCGTCACAGGCGTCGAGCAGCGCGCGTGCCTCGGGGTGGAAGCCGGCATAGGCGCTGCGCAGGTCTTCCACGCGGCCCGGCGTGGTCCACGACTCATGGCGCCAGGCTTCCTGCGCGACGGTGGCGAAGATAAAGATGTCGCGGCCGCGGTTGAGCGGAAAGGTGACGATCTGCGTGGCCGCGTCCGGACCCCACCATTTGGTGAAGGCGCCCAGGTTGGGCACGCCGGCCAGCCGCGCGGCCGGCACCACGGCCCGATACGCGACCACGCCGGTGAAGATCGGGCTTTCCTGGCCGAACAGCGCGGTGCGCACGGTGGAGTGGATGCCGTCGGCACCGACCAGCACGTCGACCTGCTCCTGCGCGCCGTTGGCAAAACGCAGCGTCGCGCCATCGGCGCGGGTCTCGATCGCCACGGCCTTGTGATCCAGCCGCACGCAGGCGCCCGGCACGGCGGCTTCCAGCGCCGTCATGAGGTCGGCGCGGTGCATGGTCAGCTGCGGTGCGCCATAGCGCCGCTCGGCTTCGTCCTGCATCGGCAGGCGCGAGGTTTCGGCGCCGGAATCCCACATGCGGCTGATGCGGTGGCTGGGACGCGCGGCGGTTTCACGCAGGGCCTCGCCCACGCCCAGCCCGTCCAGGGCGCGCACGGCGTTGGGGGTCAGGTTGATGTCGGCGCCGACGCGGGCAAAGCGGGGAGCTTGTTCGTAGACCACGGCCTCCATGCCGAGCTTGCGCAGCGCGATGGCCGCGGCGAGGCCGCCGATGCCGGCGCCGTTGATTCCGATTTTGAGAGGCATTTTTTCCAGCTGACCGTTGAGATATGTTCAAAAATGAACTGAATGTTCATAAAAATATATGGGGGGAGTGGGGTGAGCGTCAATTAAGGGGGAACCCTAGGGGGAATTGCCGCCGTTATCGTTCTTGGCGGGCGCGGCTGTTTCGCCGGCGTAGCCGGCGAGTCACTTTTTGGCCGAGCGCCAAAAAGTAACCAAAAAACGCGTCGCCTGTGCGGCTGGCAATCAATTTCACGGTGTTGGTCGCTCGGGCGGCGGTGCTTTCCGTTTGGGCGTGGGTGCCCGTTCGGCCCTGCTACGCTATGTGAGTCAGGGGCGGTGCCTGCGATCACCCACTATTGGACAATCCCAATGAGGGTGTAGGCAGCCTGCTGCCGGCCGTATCGCGGGGACGCCTGCGGCTGCTGCGCAGGCTCGATTGCGCTGGCGGGGGTATTTGGCGCCAACGCAGCCAAAGGCGCCGCTGTACGATAGGCCACAGACCGCAGCGCCAAGCGAGCGCAGCGATGCGTCCCGTGCCAGGGCCCACGCCGCGCGATAGGGCCGGCGCGCAGCGCAGCCGTAGGCGTTCCTACGGTAAGGCCGGCAGCAGGGACCACTCCGCGCTCTGGGCTCGTTCAACCAACACTTCAACGCCCCTACCACCGTGGTGCACCCCTGCGGCAGGCAGTCCCGCTATGCGAGGAAGCAAAGCCCCGTACGACAACCCCGGGCCCACTACGATAAGACATGCCGCCCGCAGGGCAGTAAACGCGCTTTTTGGTTACTTTTTGGCGCTCGGCCAAAAAGTGACCCGCCCAGCAGGGCGGAACCAGGCGGCCCAACAGCCGACAGCATGTCACCAACAGCGCCCACCCCAAAAAACGAGTCGAAACCCCGCCCCCCCACCCCCTCAAAGCCCCAACACAAGCTTCGCAATAATGTTCCGCTGAATCTCATTAGACCCCCCATAGATCGACGCCTTCCGATAGTTGAAATAGCGCGGCGCCAGCACCGCAGCATAGTCAGCCCCGACCCGCGCCGGCGCATCGCGCCCCTGCAGTTCCGCCCAGGTGTCCTGCACGAACGGCAGCGCCGCAGGCCCCGCCGCCTCCACCGCAAGTTCGCTCGCCGCCTGCAGCGTCTCGGTGCCCGTTAGCTTGAGCATGCTGGAAGCCGCGCCGATCGAGGTGCCCGATTCCACCCCGGAAAACACCCGCAACTCAACCGCTTCCAGCGCCGCCGCACGCAGGTGCAGCGCGGCCAGCTTGCGCCGGAACAGCGGGTCGTCCAGCAGCGGGCCACCGTCATCGCCAGGCTGCTCCGCGGCGATCTCCGCGATCTTGGAAAGCTGCTTGCGCAGCATCGGGCTATACGTGCCGCCGCGCTCGAATTCCAGCAGGTACTTGGCGTAGGTCCAGCCCTTGCCTTCCTCGCCGATGCGGTTGGCCACCGGCACCCGCACGTTCTCGAAGAAGACCTGGTTCACCTCCTGCTGGCCGGGCATGGGGCCATCCAGCGTCGGTAGCGCCGACACCGTGATGCCCGGCGTGTGCATGTCGAGCAGCAGGAACGAGATCCCTTCCTGGCGCTTCGATTCGCGGCTGGTGCGCACCAGGCAGAACATCCAGTCGGCCCATTGCGCGTGCGTGGTCCAGATCTTGGAGCCGTTCAGGACGTAGTGCTCGCCGTCGCTGTCGGTGCCGTGGTCGGCGCGCAGCTGCAGCGACGCCAGGTCGGAGCCGGAGTTGGGCTCGGAATAGCCCTGGCACCACCACACGTCGGAGCTCAGGATCGGCGGGAGGAAGCGCTGCTTCTGCTCGGGCGTGCCGTACTTCATGATCACCGGCGCCACCATCTTCAGGCCCATCGGCGACACCGGCGGGCATCCCGCGGCGGCCAGTTCGGACTGGAAGATAAAGCGCTCGGTTGCGCCCCAGCCCGGCCCGCCGTATTCCTTGGGCCAGTTCGGCGCGGCCCAGCCGCGCGCGTGCAGCGCCTTCTGCCAGCGCACCTGTCCGGCCTTGTCGAGGTAGCCGTTCTTGGACTGCGCCATCATCGCGCGCAGGTCGGCGTCATAGGCCTGGGCAATCCAGGCGCGCACTTCTTCGCGGAACTGCTGGTCTTGGGGAGAGAAATCGAGATGCATCGGCGGGCCTCTCTGGTATTCGATCGTGGATAGGGGCGGCTTCAGGCCGCGGCCCGGGCGGGATAGAGCAGATCGGCATAGCGGCGCAGGTGGTGCTCGGCCGAGCCCATCTGCAGGTCGATCGCCGTGACGCGCTTGAAGTAGTGGCCCACGGCCAGCTCCTCGGTCACGCCCATGCCGCCGTGGATCTGCACCGCGCCCTGGCCGACGAAGGCGCCCGCCTGGCCGGCCTGGATCTTCGCCGCGCACGCGGCCTGCGCGCGCGTCTCCGGCGCGGCGGCGGCCTGCATGGCGGCCACCTGGGTCAGGGCCACGGATTGCTCCAGCTGCATGTACATGTCGGCCATGCGGTGCTGCAGCACCTGGAAGGTGCCGATCGGCACGCCGAATTGCTTGCGCTGCCGCGCGTAGTCGATGGTGTCCGCCAGCATGCGCGCCATCGCGCCATTGGCTTCGGCGGCCAGCGCGATCATGGCGTGGTCGCACAGCTGTTCGATCAGCGGCAGCGCTTGGCCTTCGTCGCCGATGCGCTGGCTGGCCGGTACCTGCACGTCGTCGAGCAGCACCTCGGCGGCGCGCTGGCCGTCGAAGGTGGGATATTCGCGCAGCGTTACGCCCGGCGTGTCGCGCGCGATCCAGAACAGGCTGATGCCGCCCTGGTCCCGGCGCGCGCCGCCGCTGCGCGCGCTGACCAGCAGGTGCGAGGCGAACGGCGCGCCCGCCACGGCGTGCTTGTGGCCGCTGAGCCGGTAGCCGTCGCCCTGGCGCGTGGCGCTTGCCTGCACGTCGTGCCGGCAGTAGCGGCTGGCGGGCTCGGCATGGGCCCACGCCACGGTGGCCTCGCCGCCGATAATGGCCGGAATCCACTGCGCGGCCAGCTCGGGGCTGCCATGCAGCAACGCGCCGCCCCCCATCACCACGGTGCCCAGATACGGCTCCAGCACCAGGTGCCGGCCCAGCTGTTCCATCACCACCATGTGCTCGACGGCGCCGCCACCCAGGCCGCCGAGGTGCTCGGGAAACGCGGCGCCCAGGATGCCCAGGTCACGTGCAAGCGCGCGCCAGCAGTCCGGGCGCCATCCCGCCGCGGACTGCACCGCCGCGCGGCGGGCTTCGAAATCGTAGTGGTCGGCGAGGTAACGCGCGAGCGTGTCGCGCAGCATCGACTGTTCTTCGCTGAACTGGAAATCCACCTTGGCTCCTTCGGATAAGGGTGAGGCGTGAGGGCGGTAGTCTGGCGGGCATCTTCCGGCGAGGCTGGCCGGCGGCGCATCGTCGCATCGGACGAAGCTGAGGCGCGGGCCGCAGGCGCGGTCTTTATGCGGCGCTGCGACAAAACCAGGCCGTGCCGCTTCGTCGCTTCCGACGATGGTCGAACCGGCCAGGGTTCCGAGAATGCGCAAGCGGCATTCGCCCACCCACCATCCCCGTCGAGGAGCTCCACGCCATGCATCCGCACATCCACGCGCAGCGCACGCCCGACAAGCCCGCCGTCATCATGGGCGGCAGCGGCGCCGTCGTCACCTACCGCGAGCTGGACCAGCGCTCGAACCAGGTCGCCCACCTGTTCCGCAAGCTCGGCCTGCAGCGCGGCGACCGCGTGGCTTTCATGGTGGAAAACCATCCGCGGCTGTTCGAGCTGTGCTGGGGTGCCCAGCGCAGCGGCATTGTCTATATCTGCCTGAGCACGCGCCTGAACGCGGCCGACGCGGCCTATATCGTCAACGACAGCGGCGCGCGCATGCTGGTCACCACGCATGCGCAGGCGGAGATCGCCACGGTGCTGATCGGGCAGACGCCGGCCCTGCAGGCGCGCCTGATGCTGGACGGCACGGTGCCCGGCTATGAGGCCTATGAGACCGCACTGGCCGATTGCACGGCGACGCGCATCGACGACGAGGTGACCGGCGGCGACATGCTGTATTCGTCGGGCACCACGGGCCGGCCCAAAGGCGTGTACGCGCCCCCGTCGAGTCCCGACATCGACGCGCCGACGACGCTGACCGCGCTGTGCCAGCGGCTCTACGGCTTCGATGCCGACACGCGCTACCTGTCGCCCGCGCCGCTGTACCATGCGGCGCCGCTGCGCTACACCATGTCGGTGCAGGCACTGGGCGGCACCGCGGTGGTGATGGAGCATTTCGACGCCGCGCAGTTCCTGCGGCTGGTGCAGGAACACCGCATCACGCATACGCAACTGGTGCCGACCATGTTCTCGCGCATGCTCAAGCTGCCCGAGGCGCAGCGGCAGGGCTATGACGTGTCGTCGCTGCGCGTGGCGATCCACGCGGCCGCGCCGTGCCCGGTGCAGGTGAAGGAAGCGATGATCGCGTGGTGGGGACCGGTGATCTGGGAATACTACGCCGGCACCGAGGGCAACGGCGTGACCGTGGTCGACACGCCGCAATGGCTGGCGCGCAAGGGCACGGTGGGGCGGGCCATGGTGGGCAAGCTGCGCATCTGCGGGCCGGACGGCGCCTTGCTGCCGCCGGGGGAGCCGGGCACGATCTACTTTGCCGAGGGCCGCCCGTTCACATACCACAACGACGAGGCCAAGACCGCGGAGACGCGCCATCCGCAACATCCGGACTGGAGCACCATCGGCGATGTCGGTTACGTGGACGCGGATGGCTATCTGTACCTGACCGACCGCAAGGCCAACATGATCATCTCCGGCGGCGTCAACATCTACCCGCAAGAGGCCGAGAACCTGCTGATGACGCATCCGAAGGTGATGGATGTGGCCGTGATCGGCGTGCCCAACGAGGACTTCGGCGAAGAGGTCAAGGCCGTGGTGCAGCCTGCCGACATTGGCCAGGCGGGGCCCGAACTGGCGGCCGAGCTGATTGCCTTCTGCCGCGCCAACCTCTCGGCCATCAAGTGCCCGCGCTCGGTGGACTTCGAGCCCGAGTTGCCGCGGCTGCCAACCGGCAAGCTGCTCAAGCGGCTGCTGCGCGACCGCTACTGGACCGGTCACGCCAGCAAACTGGTGTGAGGCATCGGCAAGCGGTGCCTGGCCACTGCCTGCGTTTTCGCGAGCGCAGCGGTTTACGTCATAATGCCTCGCTACACCACAGCCACGGCCACCCGCCTGCATCCTGCAGCGCCGGGGGCGCATGGCGCGCCCGGCAAGGGCCGCGATGTGCGGGAGACCACTGACAGCCAATGGCAAGTATCGAGGAGACCGGACGGCGCACGCCGCCACCCGCCGGCGCGGCGTCGCTGGCCGCCAAGCTGCGCCCGCCGCTGCTGACCCCGTTCCAGGTCCAGCGCGCGGCGATCTGCGATGCCGTGTGCGCGGCGGGCTTCGTCAAGCTGGTGCTGGTGCGCGCACCCGCCGGCTTCGGCAAGACCACCGCCATGCTCCAGTGCCGCGCGCGGCTGGAGGCCGCCGGCGGCCGCACCGCGTGGCTGACGCTGGACCGCTCGGACAATGACCCTTCGCGCTTCCTCGGCTCGATCGAGGCGGCCATCGCGCATGGCCTGGGCAGCGGCGGGCCGGACCGGTCCACGCGCCAGCCGCTGGCACAGGATCCGGGCGAACAGGCGCTGGCGCTGATCGACCGCCTCGCCAGCCATCACGGCGACTTCACGCTGTTCCTCGACGATTTCGAGGCCGTGCAGAACGCCGCGGTGGCGGGGCTGGTCTGGCAACTGGTGGAAAGCCTGCCGCCAGGCTGCCGCGTCGTGATCGGCACGCGCTGGGTGCCCGAAACCGGCCTGGCCCGCTTGCGCGCGCGCGGCGAACTGCTCGAGATCGAGCCCGCGCAGCTGCGCTTCTCGGCCGACGAGACCGCGTCCTTCCTGCGCCAGGCGCGCGGGCTGAAGCTGGAGCAGTCCGCCATCAGCGTGCTGCACCGGCGCACCGAGGGCTGGGCCACGGCGCTGTGGCTGGCGTCGGTGGCGCTGGAGCGGCGTACCCAGCCGGAGGGCTTCATTGCCGGCTTCTCGGGCTCGAACGCAGCCATTGCCGATTACCTGGTCGAAGACGTCTTCCTGCACTTGCCCGAGCCGGTGCGCGATTTCCTGCTGCGCACCTCGATCCTGGACCAGCTATGCGGGCCGCTGTGCGATGCGGTGTGCCAGCCCGCCGCCGGCAGCAGCGAAGAGATCCTCGCCTGGCTGGAACGCGCCAACCTGTTCCTGCTGCCGCTGGAGAGCGAACGCTATGGCGAACGCGGCTCCGGCGCCGCGCCCGAGCAGTGGTATCGCTATCACAGCCTGTTCTCCGGCTTCCTGCGCGCGCAGCTGGCGCAGGCCATGCCCGGGTTCGTGCCGCAGCTGCACCTGTCGGCGTCGCGCTGGTATGAATCGCAGGGGCGCCTGGTGCCCGCCATCGAGCATGCCTTCGCCGCCGGTGCGCTGGCGCACGCGCTGCAGTTGCTCGACAGCGCCGCCGACGACCTGCTGGCGCAGGGCCGCATGCGGCTGCTGACGCGCTGGCTGGAGGCGGTGCCCGCCGAGGACCTGGCGCGGCTGCCCAAGCTGCAGATCGCCCGGGTGTGGGCGGTGTCGTTCACGCGCGGGCCGGCCGAAGCCATCGCGCTGCTGCAGCAGATCCCCACCGAGGGCGCGGCCGGCGACCTGCTGGCGCATATCCGCGCGCTGCGCCACATGCTGCTGAACATGATGGACCGCTTCGACGACGCGCGCGCCTTCGCCCGCAACGAGCTGCCGTCGTTGCCGATGGGCTATGCCTTCCCCGACGCGATCCTGGCCACCTCGATGGCGCGGCTGGCCGCGGTGGCGGGGGACTACCCCGAGGCGCGCCGGCTGCTGCAGGTGGCGCGGCACGCGGTGCGCGGATCGGACAGCAATTTCAACAAGATCTTCTCGGAATCGGTCGAAGGGCTGATCGATCTGCGCCAGGGGCGGCTGCAGCAGGCGCTGGCGCGCTTCCGCATCGCCGCCAGCACCATGCTGCCGAACCGCTTCGGGCCCACCAACGGCAACGCCATGGCCGGCATCCTGCTGGCCGAGGGCCTGTACGAGAGCGGCGATTCCGAGCGTGCCAGCCGGCTGCTCAACGTCTACCTGCCGCTCTCGCGCGACCTCGGCCTGCCCGACCAGATCATCACCGGCCACGCGGTGCTGGCCCGCATCGCCTTCGAGCGCCGCGAGATTGACCAGGCCCACGAGTGGCTGGCGCAGCTCGAAGCGCTGGGCCACCACCGCGGCCTGACGCGGCTGGTGATGGCGGCGATGCTGGAGCGCGCCCGCCTGGCGCTGCGGCAGGGCAATGTGCATGCCGCGCAGGAGGCGATCGAGCGCGCCGCCGATCCGGCGCTGTGGCGCACGCGTCCCGGCGTCAGCTCCTTTGCCAGCGATGTCGAGGACATCACGCTGGGCCGGCTGCGGCTGGACCTGTACGCGCGCCCCGGCGCGCCGGTGCGCGAGGCCATCGAACGCGAACTTGCGGCCGCCGCCGGCAACCAGCTGATGCGCCGCGCCCTCAAGCTGCGCATCCTGCTGGCGCAGGCGTGGCAGCGCTGCGGCGACGGCGCGCATGCATTGGTGGTGATGGGCGAGGCGTTGCGCTTTGGCGCCGCCGAAGGTTTCGTGCGCATCTTTGCCGACGAGGGCGACGATGTGCGCCGGCTGGTGGCCGACGCCTGCGCGCGCCAGGCTGCCGGCCTGCCGGCCCCTTATGTCGAAAAGCTGCTGCAGGCTTGCGGCCAGGCCGCCGCCGAGCCGCCCGGTGCCGGCCGTCCCGCGCCGCCCGCGCTGGTCGAGCCGCTGACGCCCAAGGAGCAGAAGGTGCTGCACCTGCTGGCCGAGGGCTATTCCAACGTCGCCATGGCCGAGCGCCTGTTCGTGTCCGAGACCACGGTGCGCACGCACCTGCGCAATATCAGCGCCAAGCTGCACGCCAGCAACCGCACCCAGGCGGTCGCGATCGCACGCCAGCTCGGCCTGCTCTGACCCTGCGGCTCAGATATTGATTCAGATACCGATGAACTCGGTGAATTCCCCCAGCGGCGCGCGCCCGGCGCGCAGCCGGTTGGCGGGCGCCTCGGGATCCTCGTAGCCGATCGCCATGCCGCTGAACAGCATCCGTTCGGCCGGCAGCGACAGAAATTCGGCGATGGTTTGCGGATACATCGCCCAGCACTCCTGCGCGCAGCTGTCCAGGCCTTCTTCGCGCAGCAGCAGCATCACCGTCTGCAGGTACATGCCCAGGTCCGACCATTGCGGCGGGCCCATGCGCCGGTCCACGGTGCAGAACAGCGCCAGCGGCGCGCCGAAGAAGGTGAAGTTGCTGGCGAACTGCGCCAGCCGCCGGGCCTTGTCCTCGCGCGGGATGCCGAGGTGGTGGTAGAGCGCTTCTCCCACCTGGAAGCGGCGCTCGCGGTAGGGCGAGACCAGCTCGCGCGGATAGATGTCATACTCGCGCGCTTCGCCGGTCGGGGCCTCGGCGATGCGCGTGCGCATGATGCCGAGCAGCCGCTGCAGCGCCTCGCCGCCGACCACATGGATATGCCACGGCTGCAGGTTGCCGCCGGACGGGGCGCGCGCGGCGGCGTCGAGCACGCGGCGGATGGTGTCGGGTGCAACCGCCCGGGGCAGGAAGCCGCGGACGGACTTGCGGCTGGCGACGGCTTGGCTGACTTTCATCGGGACTCCGGAAACAGGGATGGAAGCGGGCGCATCAGGCGAAGGGCGGCTCGCTGGTCCAGTCGAAGAAATCCGGCATGTCGTGCGACACGGTTTCCGGGAACGCGGCGGGGCGCTTTTCCAGGAACGCGCTGACGCCTTCCTTCACGTCGGCGGAGCGTCCGCGCGACTGGATCGCGCGGCTGTCGAGCTTGTGCGCTTCCATCGGGTGGCTGGCGCCGGCCATGCGCCAGATCAGCTGGCGCGAGATCGCCACCGACACCGGCGCGGCATTGGCGGCGATCTCGCGCGCAATCGCCTGCGCCGCCGGCAACAGGTCTTCGGGGGCGTGCAGCGAGCGCACCAGGCCGCGTTCGTGCGCCTCCTGCGCCGAGAACACACGACCGGTATAGCACCACTCCAGCGCAGTCGAGATCCCGACCACGCGCGACAGGAACCACGACGACGCCGCTTCCGGCGTGATGCCGCGGCGTGCGAAGACAAAGCCGAACTTGGCGTCGGTCGACGCCAGCCGGATATCCATCGGCAGCTGCATGGTCACGCCCACGCCGACCGCGGCGCCGTTGACCGCGGCGATCACCGGCTTGAGGCTGCGGAAGATGCGCAGCGACACGCGCCCGCCGCCATCGCGATGGGCGGTATCCGGGCTGGCGCCATAGCGCTTCTCGAAATCGAAGGTGGAGCTGCCGCCGGACAGGTCGGCGCCGGCGCAGAACGCGCGGCCGGAGCCGGTGACGATCACCGCGCGCACGTTGTCGTCGGCATCGGTGGCGTCGAACGCGGCGATCAGCTCGTGCATCATCTGCGCGGTGAAGGCATTGAGCTGGTCCGGGCGGTGCAGGGTGATGGTGGCGACGCCGTCGGCAACGGCGTAACGCAGGGTTTCGAACGAAGGCGTGGCTGGCGTCATGCGGGCTCCTGCTGGGAGGTAGGAAGGGATGCCGGAGGTGCCGGTGGTAGCGCCGGCAGCGCGGGGCGGGGGCTCGCCCAACACTAGTGCAGATTGCGCCGCCCGCAATCGTCGCTTCCGACGAGGCTGGGACGGCGCGCGGCGCCGTAGACTGATGCGATCAGGCGGCAGGGCCGGCACCTCACGACATTCCGCCGTAGCCTTCTGCCGGCGCAGACCGCAAAAGGACCACCATGAAGACACGCATCACCGAACTGCTTGGCATCCGCTACCCCATCATCCAGGGCGGCATGCAATGGGTTGGCTACGCCGAAATGGCATCCGCCGTTTCCAACGCGGGCGGCCTGGGCATCCTGACGGCGCTGACCCAGCCGACGCCCGAGGATCTGGCCGCCGAGATCCGCCGCTGCCGCGAGATGACCGACAAGCCGTTTGGCGTGAACCTGACCCTGCTGCCGTCGATCAACCCGCCGCCGTACGCGCGCTACCTCGACGTCATCATCGAGAGCGGCGTCAAGGTGCTGGAGACTGCCGGCAACAACCCCAGGGAACATATCGCGCGGGCCAAGGCCGCGGGCATCAAGGTGATCCACAAGTGCGTGGCGGTGCGCCATGCGCTGTCGGCCGAGCGCCTGGGCGTGGATGCGGTTTCGATCGACGGCTTCGAGTGCGCCGGCCATCCGGGCGAGGACGACGTGCCCGGCATGGTGCTGATTCCGCAGGCGGTACGCAAACTGTCGATCCCGGTAATCGCCTCGGGCGGCATCGCCGACGGGCGCGGCATGGCGGCGGCGCTGGTGCTGGGTGCCGAGGGTGTCAACATGGGCACGCGCTTCTGCGCCACGCGCGAGGCGCCGATCCACGACAACGTCAAGCAGGCGCTGGTGCAGGCCAGCGAGCGCGACACCAACCTGATTTTCCGCACCCTGCACAACACCGCGCGCGTGCTCAAGAACGCCGTGTCGGACGAAGTGGTGAGCATCGAACGCCGTCCGGGCGGCGCGCAGTTCGAGGACGTCAAGCACCTGGTCGCCGGCGTGCGCGGCAAGGCCGCGCTCAAGGCGGGCGAGACCGACGGCGGCATCATCAGCGCCGGACAGTGCGTGGGCCTGATCGACGACGTGCCCAGCTGCGAAGAACTGATCGCGCGCATGGTGGCCGATTGCCGCGAACACCTCAGCGTGGCCTCGCGCTACTTTGCCTGACGCCATGGCCGAGGCGGAAATCGAGGCGGCGCTGACCCGCGCCATCGCCGCGCCGGCCGAAGCCGGCACCGACGTGCCCGAAGGCTTTGTCCCACTGCGCCGGATGAACGGCTACATGGCTGGCTTCGGCCAGCTCTATCTGCACGCGGCCCGCCGCACGCTGGCGGTGCGCATCGACGAGAGCCACCTGAACAACCTGGGCATCCCGCACGGCGGCATGCTGGCGACCCTGGCCGATACCGCAATCGGCATGATGATGTCGCTGGAAACCGGCCGCGCCAAAAGCGCGGTGACGGTGAACCTGAGCCTCGACTATCTCGATTCGGCGCGCCTGGGCGACTGGGTCGAGGCCCGCGTGGAGTTCGACAAGCTCGGCTCGCGGCTGCGCTACGGCACCTGCCGGCTGCTCAGCGGCGAGCGCTGCCTGCTGCGCGCCACGGCGATCTTCGCGGTGCTGGCGCCGCGCGCCTGAGCGGGCCGGCAACTTCGTCGCTTCCGACGACGCTGGCCACTCCCGGCGGCGCAACAATAGCCGTCGAAGCTGCCGGCACGCCCGCCGGCATGTTGCACAACACTCGGGCTGCCCCGGCGGCCTGCACCGAACCAAGGAGATCACATGGCTGAGGCATATATCGTCGCGGCGGTCCGCACCGCCGGCGGCCGCAAGGGCGGCAAGCTGTCGGGCTGGCATCCGGCCGACCTCGCCGCGCAGGTGCTCGACGCGCTGGTGGAGCGCACCGGTGCCGATCCGGCGCTGGTCGAAGACGTCATCATGGGCTGCGTGAGCCAGGTCGGCGAGCAGGCCGGCAACGTCGCGCGCAATGCCATCCTGGCCTCGCGCCTGCCGGAAAGCGTGCCGGGCACCTCGGTCGACCGCCAGTGCGGCTCATCCCAGCAGGCACTGCACTTTGCCGCGCAGGCGGTGATGTCGGGTGCGATGGATATCGTCATCGCCGCCGGCGTGGAAAGCATGACGCGCGTGCCGATGGGCCTGTCGTCGCAGCTGCCGGCCAAGAACGGCTTCGGCGTGCCCAAGAGCCCTGGCGTCGAGGCGCGCTACCCCGGCGTGCAGTTCAGCCAGTTCACCGGCGCCGAGATGATCGCGCGCAAGTACGAGCTGTCGCGCGAACAGCTCGACGCCTACGCGCTGCAAAGCCACCAGCGCGCCATCGCCGCCACCAAGGCCGGCCGCTTCAGCGCCGAGATCCTGCCGGTGGAGGTGCGCACCGCCGACGGCGCCAACGGCGAGATGCACACCACCGACGAAGGCATTCGCTACGACGCCACGCTGGAAAGCATCGGCAGCGTCAAGCTGATTGCCGAAGGCGGCCGTGTCACTGCCGCCACCGCCAGCCAGATCTGCGACGGCGCCGCGGGCCTGATGGTGGTCAACGAGGCCGGACTGAAGAAGCTGGGCGTGAAGCCGCTGGCGCGCGTGCACAGCATGACCGTGATCGGCCATGACCCGGTGGTGATGCTGGAAGCGCCGCTGCCGGCCACCGAAGTGGCGCTCAAGCGCGCCGGCCTGCGCATCGGCGATATCGACCTGTTCGAAGTCAACGAAGCCTTCGCGCCGGTGCCGCTGGCCTGGCTCAAGGCCACTGGCGCCGATCCGGAACGCCTCAACGTGCATGGCGGCGCAATCGCGCTGGGTCATCCGCTCGGCGGCTCCGGCGCCAAGCTGATGACCACGCTGGTCCATGCGCTGCATACGCATGGCAAGCGCTACGGCCTGCAGACCATGTGCGAAGGCGGCGGGCTGGCCAACGTGACCATCGTCGAGCGCCTGTAAAGCAGAGACGCAGCCGCGCAGAGCACGACAAAGAGCAGTAAAGGGAGAAGGACCGGCGGCGCGGGCATGTCAAAGTGCCCGCGCCAGCAGCCGGAGAAAGATAAAGAATGGCCGCGAAATCGCGGCCATTGTCATTCGAGGGGCGGATAGCGCCGAACGCGCCATCCGCGTCAGGCGAAGGTCACGGCGCTGCGCCGGTCGGCACGCTCGAGGTGGGGCACGTTGTTGAAGCTCAGCAGACGCTGCACGCCGCGGCCGACAATGATTTCGCAGAACGCGGTATTGCGGAACTGCAGGTTCATCTCGATCGCGGCCTGCGCCGGCGCGCCGAGCAGGTCGGCGGTGGCGCGGCCGATGGCGCCGCCCGAGCTGACCACCAGGATCGCATCCTCGCGCGTGGTGCCCTCGCTGGCCTGCGCCAGCGCGCCGGCAATGCGCGTGCCGAAGTCGGTCCAGCTCTCGGGCATTTCCGCCAGCCCGTCCTGAGTCCAGGCCGCGTAGGCCGCGCGGAAGGTGCGCCAGTAGTCGTTGTAGTCGGAGTTCTGGTGGGCGCGGTGGTCGGCGCCGCCGGTGTGGCAGCGGTACAGCGCCTCGCCGTCGTATTCGTTCAGGCCGGGATGCGAGATCACCGCGGCCTGCGGATGCCCCATGCCGGCCAGGATTTCCGTGGCGGTGTCCTGCTGGCGCACCAGCGTGCCGGCCACTACCCGCGTGAAGCTGACGCCGCGCTCAGCGAAGTATTCGCCAAGCCAGCGCGCCTGCTGCCGGCCGGTGGCCGACAGGCAGTCGTAGTTGGCGGCGCCAAACGAGGCTTGTCCGTGACGGACGAGGAAAAGCGTGGCCATGAGCGGTCCCGGTAAGCAGTGAGGCGGATAGGCTGCCTCGGCGCGGGGCCGGGCGTGGGCACATTCTAGGGAGCGCCGGCGCCACCGCCAAGCAAGCGCTGCGCAATTCATAGCAGCCATGGCCCGGCTGCATTACCCAGGCAGGCTCAGGCGGTCTCGGCCGGCTTGACGTCGAGGTAGCCAGCCATCAGGCGGCTCAGCTCGGTGATCAGCCGTTCGTCGTCGAGGTGCAGCGGGCCGGAATCATTGAGCACGGCATTGACCAGCACGCTGAATACGGCCTGCATGGCAAAGCGCACCCGCAGTTCGGCCGTATCGGCGGGCAGCGGCAGGCGCGGCACCAGCAGCTGCACCATGCGCTCGACGATCGCTTCACCGTTCTGGCGGTGGGGCAGCCATTCCTCGGGACGCGTGGAGGCATGGCGCAGCGACGCGCGCATCACGCCACGGTTGGCCAGCGTGCCGAGCACCATGAACCTGGCGGTCTTTTCAAGCAGCACCGGTGTGGTGACATCTTCCCAGCGTTCCTGCGCCAGGTAGCGGTCGATCGATGCCGAGGTCTCTTCCATCACCAGCGCGCGCAGCGCCTCGAAATAGGCCATCTTGTCGCGGAAGCGCCCGTAGAAGGCACCCACCGATACCTGGCACGAGGCTGCGATCTGCGCCACCGAGACCGCGGCGAAGTCGCGCGTCGCCAGCAGTTCGCGGCCCGCGCCCAGCAAGGCCTGTTCGGTCTCGCGCGCACGCCGCTGGCGGGGTGGCTGCAGGATCGAGGGGGTGTCGATACGGGGGAAGGAAGCGTTGGCGGGGAAGCTGGAAGGCGTCGCTGACATGGTCAAATTTCCGTATTCGAATTCGGATTCGAATTTGAAAATACCGGTGCGCACGGCAACGCGTCAAGAAGTTTTGTCGGTTGGCCCTGCAAATGTTCCGCACGGATGCCGTGCGGTGCACGACGGTGCGAGCCGCGTGCCTTGCGCCTTGCGGTGGCTATCAATCAGAACAATCTGAATGCGGGGCGCCTGAGATCAGGGCTCAGTTGAACCGCGGGCTCAGCTCGTCGCGCATCCAGTCGATGAAGGCGCGGGTACGCGCCGGCAGCAGCCGCGCGTGGGGATAGATCAGCGACAGCGGCCACGCCGGCAGCTCGAAGTCTTCCAGCACGATGCGCAGCTTGCGCTCCTCCACCAGCTGCGCGACCTGGTACGACAGGAAATGACCGAAGCCGGCACCCGCCGCACAGGCGGCCACGGCGGGCGCGGTCTGGTTGAATTCCAGGTTGCCCGACACCGGCACATGGAACTCGCGTTCGCCATCGCGGAACGACCACCAGTGCGCATGGTTGCCGGTGAAGCGCAAGCAGTTGGCGCCGGCCAGCTGGTCCGGGTGGCGCGGCACGCCGTGCTTGCGGAGATAGGCCGGCGTGGCGACCACCACGCGGCGGATGCTGCCGACGGATTGCGCCACCAGCGTGGAGTCGGCCAGCGGGCCGATGCGCACGCCCACGTCCAGGTCTTCCTCGAGCAGGTTCACCACGCGGTCGGTGAATTCCATGCGACAGCGCACGCGCGGATAGCGCTGCACGAAGCGCGTCACCGCCGGCGCCACGTACATCTGGCCGAACAGGACCGAGGCGGTCAGGGTGAGCTGGCCGCTGGGCTCGACATGGCTCTCGGTCAGGCCGGCTTCGACTTCGTCGATATTGGCCAGGATGCGCCGGCAGCCGTCCAGGTAGCTGCGCCCCTCGGCGGTCAGCGACAGCCGCCGCGTGGTGCGGTTGAGCAGCCGCACCTGCAGTTCGGATTCGAGCGCCGCCAGGGTGCGTACCACCGCCGGCAACGAGGTATGCAGCGACGCCGCGGCGGCCGTCAGGCTGCCTTCGTCGACGATCCGCACAAAGGTCTGCATCGCACGTAGCTTGTCCATGGCGCCAAACATTACTCCATTTTCTGGAGTAGTCAAATAACGATGGCCCCATTTATTCCAGTCTCGCCGACGCCGAGAATCTGTCCATACCAACCGCTCAGGAGAGTGCCATGCAACAGACGAATCCCCCCGCAGTGCCCGCCAGGCCGCTGGTGCTGTACCGTTCGCCGGTGTCCGGCCACGCCCATCGCGCCGAATTGATGCTGGGGTTGCTGGGCTTGCCCTACCGGCTGGTGGACGTCGACCTGCGCGGCGGCGAGCAGCACAGCGAGGCCTTCCTGCGGCTGAATCCGTTCGGCCAGGTGCCGGTGCTGGACGACGACGGCGTGGTGCTGGGCGATTCCAACGCGATCCTGGTCTACCTGGCCACGCGCTACGACGATGGCCGCTGGCTGCCGCGCGATCCGGTCGGCGCCGCGCGCGTGCAGCGCTGGTTGTCCGTGGCCGCCGGCGAGATTGCGTTCGGCCCGGCTGCCGCGCGCCTGGGCGTGCTGTTCGGACGGCCGGTGCCGATGGAGGATGCCGTCGCCCGCGCGCAGCGGCTGTTCACACTGATGGAGTCCGTGCTGGCCGGGGGCGCGTTCCTCGCCGCCGATCACGCCACCATTGCCGATGTGGCCGCCTACAGCTATATCGCGCGCGCCGAGGAAGGCAACGTGCCGCTGGCGCCGTACCCGGCGCTCAATGCCTGGCTGCGCCGCGTCGAGGCATTGCCCGGCTTCGTGCCGATGGTGGTATCGAAGGCCAGCGTGGCCGCCTAGCCATTGCGTCCGGCGAGCGTCAAGCCATTCACGTTGCGAAGGAGCCAATCATGGACCTGCCCACCTGGCCGCATGCCGGCCTGCCATTCCACGCCGGCGAACTCGCGGCACAGCAGCGCGCCGGCAAGCGCGAGCGCATGGCCGCGGCGGGTCCGCGCGTGATCCGCGGCGAGATGCCGGAACAGCACCGCACGTTCTTCGCGCAACTGCCGTTCCTGCTGGCCGGCGCGGTCGATGGCGGTGGCATGCCCTGGGCGACGCTGCTGGTCGGGCCGCCGGGGTTTGCGCACACGCCTGACGCCACGCATCTGCGCATCGACGCCGTGCCCTTGCCCGGCGATCCGCTGGCCGCGGCGCTGGAGCAGGGCGCGCGCATCGGGTTGCTTGGCATCGAGCTGCCCACGCGCCGGCGCAACCGCATGAACGGGATCATCGTGGCGCGCGATCAGGCAGGGCTGACGGTCGAGGTCGAGCAGAGCTTTGGCAATTGCCCGCGCTACATCCAGCTGCGCGAGGTAGCCGCTGCCGAGCCGGCCGCCGCGCCTGCGGTGTGGCACGGCGACGCGCTCGACGCGCAAGCCAGTTCCCGGCTGAGCGGAGCGGATACGTTGTTCATTGCCTCCAGCCATAGCGTGACGCCGCAAGACGAGGGCGAGCACACCGGCGGTGTCGACGTCTCGCATCGCGGCGGCAAGCCCGGCTTTATCCGCGTGGACGACGCCCATACCCTGACGTTCCCGGATTTCAACGGCAACAACTTCTTCAACACCATCGGCAACCTGATGGCCGAGCCGCGTGCGGGGATCGTCGTGCCGGATTTTGCCGACGGCTCGCTGTTGCATGTGGCCGGGCGCGCCGAAGTGATCTGGGAGGGCGGGGAACTGGCGTCCTATGCCGGCGCCGAGCGGCTGGTGCGGATGCATGTGGAGCGCGTGGTGCGGCGCGAGCGCGTGCTGCCGCTGCGCTTCGCATTTCGGGAATTCTCGCCGGTGCTGGCCGATACCGGCGCGTGGCCGGAACGCTGACCGAGGTATGGTGGGTGCCGGGCGACGGCTGCGTTCAGCCGCGCGCCCGATATTTGAGCGCTGCGCAGCGCCCGGCCAGTGCGGTGAGGCAGCAGGCATCGCCGCGCCACTCGCCGCCGGTCACGATGCCCTGGGGGTCCGCTACCAGCTTGCGCTGGCACTGCCCCGGCACGGGGGTGCGCTCCATGCCGGCATCGCGCGGACCGCTGCCCGGCGGCCGCGCGGCCGGCACGGAATCGGTCCAGACATAGGCGGTGCCGGCGGGAAGGGTCTGCACGGCCTGCGGCGGGCCCCACTGCCGCTTTGCTTCATCGACCGGAATGCTCTTCCAGGAATCGATGACGTCTTGCATCGCTCCCGTCCCGATTCCTGCGCAGGCCGCCGCCAAAGTGGCCCCCAAGGTCGCCGCGCACAGGACCGCGACGCGCGCATGCCTGCGCGCCACGGTTCGGGCGGCATGCGCAACTCGGGCTGGATCGACGGGCATGGGGTCTCCACATCGGCGCGGCCGGCGGCAAGAGCCGGTCTGTGGAGACTAGTGGAGCCGTCACATCGTTTGCAAGGGGCTTTTGGGGCTTGGCGTACAGATTACCGGGGCCCGCGGCCACGCAGGCTTACTCGGCAAACAAGCCCAGGGTTTGCTGCCCTACCGTGGCGGAGGACTTGCGTGCAGCATGCGTCGGCACCGCGCGTGCGGGACGCGGGGCTTCAGTGAGCGTCACTGGCGCGGTCAGCATGAAATCCCGCCGCACCGACAGCGGCACCGCGTCCGGCATCCATTGCTCCCGGCGCGGCGCCAGGATCTGGTAGGTGTCGAGGTCGAAATGCGCGGGCGCGGCGGCCAGTGCGCCGGCTTCCTCCAGCGTGTCCGCGCAGCCCAGGTAGCACCACTCGTCCACCACGTGCCACCAGGCGCGTGCGCCGTGCTGCTCGCGCCAGGCCACCGGGCCGTCGAACGGCCATGGCACCAGGGCGATCGGCCCCAGCGCGGCGGCCACACGGGCACGATGGTCGCGCGACGACTCCACGCCGACGCAGACGCCGGCGCAGCGGTGGACTTGTCGCGCAAAGCACGGGCTGCCACGGCGCGTGGTCTTTTCCAGCGACAGTGTGGCCATGCACAGGCCATGCTCCTCGGCCAGCGCGCGCAACCGTGCCTCGGCCGCGCCACGGCTGCCGAAGACGCCGAACAGGTCGCGATGCCGGCAAAAGTCCGTGTCGCGATCGGAGCGCAGGCGCGGCACCGGCAACTGCTGCGGCAGCTCCCAGGCGTAGAGGCGCGTATTCCGGCGCAGCATCTGGTTGTGCACCGGTTGCATGGCCTTGACCAGCCGGGCTTCCAGTAACAGCGCGCCGGTTTCGCCGCCGGTTTCCCGCCATTCGACCCGGCGCACCAGCCGCGCCAGCCGCATATCCTTGCCGTAGCGGTAGTCGCCGGAAAAATGCGCTCCGATGCGCTGGCGCAGGTGCACGCTCTTGCCGATATAGAGTGGCACGTCCTGGTCGCCATAGAAGATATAGACGCCCGGGGTTGCGGGCACGTCTTCGAGCGCGGTCTCTTCGAGTCCGGCCGGCAGGCTGGCGCGCCGCACCAGCGTACGCACCGCCGCTTCCACCAGGTCGACCGAATAGGTGGCATGGATCTTCTGCCAGAACTGCCACAGCAGCTCGGCATCGGCCAGCGCGCGGTGCCGGCCCTTGGGCGTCAGGCCAAAGCGGGCGATCAGCGCGTCCAGGCCATGGCGCTCGACCGACGGGTACAGCGAGCGCGAGAGCCTGACGGTGCACAGCACGTCGGCCCGGAACGTCACACCGGCGCGCCGGAACGCGTTCTTCAGGAAGCCATAGTCGAAGCGTGCGTTATGGGCCACGAACAGGCGGCCCTGCAGGCGCTCGGCGAGCGACTCGGCCAGCGACTCAAAGGTCGGCTGACCGCGCACCATGTCGTCGCTGATGCCGGTCATGCGCTGGATAAACGGCGGGATCGACATGCCGGGGTCCAGCAAGGTTTCCCATTCGACAATACCGTCCGGGCCAACTTCGACCACGCCGATCTCGGTGATGCGGTCACGCTGGGCGTCCGCGCCAGTGGTCTCCAGGTCGACAAAGACTATAGGACGCGACAGTGCGGCGGCCAGCGACTGGGCCTCCAGCAGGCGGGTACCGTCCGCTGGCAGGCGCGACGGTTGATAGGTAGGCAGGTCGGGCATTTGCCGATTTTAAGGGGCCCCTGATGGCGGCACGAAGAAGTTTTCAAATACCCCTTGCCAACCCCGCTGCGCTCGCTTACTATTCGCCCCCTCGCAACACGACGCGGCACCTGCAAGGCAGGCGCAGCAAGGGATGCGGGGTCGACCGGGAGGTTGGCGCGGCGAAGTTTGCAGCGCTGACGGCAGCAAAAAAGATTGCGGCAAACGGTTGACGAAACGAAGAAAGCTCTGCATAATCTCGTTTCTCTGCTGCAGACAACGCAGCGCGCTGAACGGCAAAGCCGGGTGGCGAAGTTCTTTAACAAACAAACAACCGATAAGTGTGGGCGCTGGGTAGCGGACGCCGCTGTCTACGGACAGTGATGCTTCAAGTTATACAGTGCTCGCACAGCAAAACGTGACTGGATCTTCGGATCTGGTCAGTCAGTTTTCTGAGAGTGAGCGACCGCTCGAAAGAGCGAGGACCTTCGGGTCCACACAGAGATTGAACTGAAGAGTTTGATCCTGGCTCAGATTGAACGCTGGCGGCATGCCTTACACATGCAAGTCGAACGGCAGCGCGGGCTTCGGCCTGGCGGCGAGTGGCGAACGGGTGAGTAAT